>JAJYXQ010000003.1:0-2243 GCA_021796385.1 Thermoplasmata archaeon
CCGACGCGACCACCGTGGAGATTCGTGGCCCCACCGTTCTCGAGGACCGACTGATCGAACTCCTGCTCGAAGTGGTGTACGATCCGGTGTTCCCCTCGGACGAAGTGGACCGCGCCCGACGCATGACCATCGAACGATTGCGGCGCGACCTGACGCAGCCCACATCCTTGTCCGAGCGACGCTTCATGGAGGCACTGTTCCCCCCGGGGCATCCCTACCATTACAGCCCCATGGGGGAAGTGCGGTCTGTGGGCCGGATCACTCGGGCCGACCTTCGCGAATTCCATCGCAAACACTACACGGCGCCCGGGTCAAAGTTCGCGGTGACTTCGAGCCGAGACGCGAAAGAGGTTCTCGGCACGTTGCGACGGTCTCTTCGGACCTACGAACTGAGCGACCGACCGGTCCCGACGGTAAGCCCTCCCAGCGTGCGGGAGCGTAACGGGGGGCCCCCACGGGTGTTTCCCGTGAAAGGTTCCCAACAAGTAAGCGTGATCGTGGGAGGACTTGCTCCCGCGATCGGCGACCCGTCGCGGCCAGCCTTAGAGCTCGCCCATGAGGTACTGGGCTCCCGACCGGTACTCTCCCGATTGTTCCAAGTGGTCCGGGAACAGAACGGGCTCGCCTACTACGCCGACAGCAGTCTGCACATGATGAAACGCGGGGGATACTGGCTTGCGACCGCCGGAACGGCCCTCTCATCCGTGGGTCAAGTTCGCGACCTCCTCCTCAGGGAAGTGCGGGAGCTGGGGAGTTCAGAAGTACCTCCCAATGAGCTCGACACCATCCGAAACAGTTACATCGGCAGTCTTCCGCTCCTTCTGGACACACCCCAGTCGGCCCATACCCTCGCCCAAGAGGTGACTATCTATGAACTCCCGCTCGACCATCTGTTGCACTGGCCCGAGAGGCTCAAAGAAGTCTCTCCGCGGGAGCTCCAGGAAGCCGTGCGTACCCGGCTGGGTTCCTGGTCGGATCCCTTGGTCGTGCTTTCCGGGCCCCCCTTCCCAGCCACCCAAACCGATACTGCATGACCTCCCTTTTCGATGCGCCCGAGGTCTTGACCGATACCGGCAGTGATTTGGAGGGTCGCCGCGCACTGCTCAAAGTGTTCTCGAGCGCGATCGCCGGGGCGGATGCCTACGCAGCCGTACGTTCGGCCGTGAACAAAGAAGGGAATGATCTCCGGGTAGGTAACCTCTTCACACATACCTCCCGGGTGAAGGAGATCGCGTTCGTGTCCGTGGGGATCGCCGCTGTCCCGATGGCCTCTGCCTTGGTGGCAGCCTTGGGAGACCTCGTCACGCAGGGGTTGGTGATCTGCCCGGAACGGGAGGCCACGGGTCTCCCGTTCCAAGTGAGGCAGGTTGTTGATACATCCCTTCCGAGCTCAGCGGGGGCAGCAGCGGCCGAAGAGGCCCTCGAACTTGCCTCGGGTCTTGGAAAGGGTGACCTTTTCATTCCCCTGATATCGCCCGGAGCCCTTGGGATGCTCGCCACGCCGCAGCCGAAAATGGCCCGGGAGAGCTTCCTCCACATCTTTGAGCAGGTCCGAAGCACGGTCCGGAGGGAGGGGGCATTGAATGAGGTGATGGCGGCCCTCTCGAGATCGCAAGGGGGACGGCTTGCCCAAGCCACACGCGGCGCCAAGACCGAAGCTCTCGTCGTTCACAATGGTGGAGCCGCCTTGACCGGAGGGGGACCGGCTACCCGACTGACCGCGGAGGTCTGGGAACGGGCACGCGAGTGTCTGGACGAGGCGGGGATTCGACCGAACCCGCTGCACTCGTTGCCAGGTACGCTCCCCTCGGGGCCTGACGATAAGATGGCATCGAGTCAGACCCGAGGGGTGGCGGGGGACGAAGCGGGTCACGCCAAGCACACCCCTCGCCTCCTTTGGGTCCACCGAGACGGCCCGCCCGAGGCACTGGCCGCCCAGTTCGTCCAGGAGGCCGAGGCGGCGTTCCGCAGGCCGTACCCGGCGAATTTCCGGGGCCAGGCGGCCTTTGCTGGGCTTTCCCTGGGAACTGCGGAAGGAATGGAATCTACGGACCTTCTAGCACGATTCCTTCAGGCGGGTCGGCAGGAGCTGCACCGGAGGGATGTCACCCTTGGGGTACTGTACACGGGAGGTTCCCGACCGCCTCATGTGAAAGGATGCGTAGGACTGACCGATGTGACATCGGAGCCTGTGATGACCGGGATGAAGGGAGGCTTCACGGACGTTGGTGTCGTCGCCGTCG
>JAJYXQ010000003.1:2253-7102 GCA_021796385.1 Thermoplasmata archaeon
CGGGAAAACCGGTCAGGGAAGGTGGTCAAGTTTTATACCCTACCCGGTGATTATAGGTTACACCCACCATGGCCGACGCTTCCGCGCATGGAGATGCAGTGAGTAGTGTCTCCAGTAGTTTTTCAAGGGAAGTAGCGATCTCCCGGGTCGTTCAGACCCTCGGGGTATCTCCCCAACAGGGAGAACGGCTGTACGAACTGGGATTGAAGACGCCCGAAGATGTGCGCAAGGCGCCGGATGGCATCCTCCGAGAGGCGGGTCTCTCGGACCAGGACATCGCGAACACGCGCCAAGGGACCCCTATGGAAAGTGGGGTTAGCGATGACATGCTCGAGAAGTGGCTCGAGAACCGGGCCCGTTCCAGCCGGAAGAAGGGAGCGAAGACCGCGTTGGCATCGTCCGTTCCCGACGGTTCGGACGACACCTTCCGCCGGTGGGTCGCGGGGGACGACAGCGCCTTTGCTTCCTGGCTGAAACCGACGGAACCGGACCGCCCTCCGGAACCGCCGGCCCCATCGAAAGAGACCGCCCCCGAACCGGTCGCCGCCCCTCCCGTGGCTCCGACCCCTTCGGAGGAAAACCATTCCACGGAACCCTCACCCGAGAAATCCGCCACGGAGGGTGCGCCGCCACCCCCCATACCGGCCGCTTCCCCCCCTCTTGCCCCATCGGGGCTCAAGGACGAGGAATTCGGAGCGTGGGTCCAATCGAGCCTCGAGGCGATCTCGGCAGGAAAGGTGGATTTGGAAGCCTTCCGCTCTCAGGCGGACCGGTTTTCCGCGGAGATCCGACTCCTTCGGGAGAGCGTGGCCAAGCTAAGTGACACCCTGACCGAGGTGCGCAAAGGGGCGGTCGCGCAGATCAAGTTCGTCCGCACTCGGGAGATACGTATCAAGGAGGAAGCGCTCGCTGCGAAGGATGCGGAGATCGCATCGCTCCGCGAGCAGGTCGCCTCCGGCAAGGGGGTTGCATCGGCGGAGGGGGGAAAGGATGGGAAGACCCGCCCCGCGCCATCCTCTATCGCCGCGATGATGGAAGGAGTACGGGCGCGGGAGAAGGTGCTGGTGGCCCGGGAGGAGGAACTCCAGGCTCGGGAAGAGGAGCTCAAGCTTCGTCTCGCGGAGGCCCAGAAGCTCAAGAACCCGCTCTTGCTCCGAGAACAAGAGATCGCCAAGTGGGAGCAGGACCTCCGGATCAAGGACGAACAGTTGAAGGCCCAGATGCGAAAGTTGGAGGCCGACCGGAAGGCTACCCAGGACCCGCAGACCTTAGAAAAGCTCCGTAAGATCGAGGACCTTGAGGCCGAGATCTCCCGGAAGGAGGCCGAGGTCAAGGCCAAGGAGAACTACCTGGCCCAGCGGCTGGATGAACTGCAGGGAAAGCAGCGCGAGATCGTGGACCTCGAAGTGGAAAAGCAAGGCGAGGATTTCAACCGGGAGATGAAGGTCGAGCGGGCCAAGACTGGGGTGCGTCGCCTCGACGACCTCCTCATCGGTGGGCTCCCGATCGGGAGCAACGTCCTTGTCAATGGTACGAAGCACACAGGGAAGGAGATTCTGTCCATGTACCTGGTGGCCGAGGGGCTCCGGCGGATGGTCCCGGCCCTCTGGGTCCTCACCGACACCGACCCCGAGTCCGTCCGTTCGTCGATGACGGCGATCCTGCCCACGTATCCGGAGTACGAACGGCGGGGACTCATCCGGTACGTGGACCTCTATTCGAGCAGCCTCGGGAACACCACCGCGGATGAGTTCACGGACCTCATTTCCCTTCGGGAGGAGGGGGCCCTGGACAAGCTCGCCGATGTGACCGACGCTGTGGCGAAGAAGTTCCTCGAGAAGGCCAAGTACTACCGGCTGGTCTTCATGACGATCAGCACGGTGACCGCCCATCTCGAGATCCCAGCCATGATGCGCTTCCTCCAACCGTACGCCGGGAAGCGCCGGAGGGAGAAGGCCGTCTGCTACTTCCTCGTCGAGACGGGGATGCACGAGGAGGGGGACATCGACTTCCTCGGACATCTCATGGATGGTTCAATCGAACTCAAAGTGGAGCAGATGAAGACATTCTTGTCCGTCAAGGGTATCCTAGACTCGGTCCAATCCCGGGCTTGGATCAACTACTCCTTCTCCAAGACAACGTTCGAGATGGGATCCTTCTCCCTCGATCACATCCGGTAGGGGTTCGACAGTGGTGAAGGGAACGCTGCGCAAGCAACTTCGTCGGCTTCGGATATCGAACGTGGCCGCGAGCAACCGGGAGGAGATCCCCTCCCCCAGCGACCGCGCCCTACGGACCATCATGGCGGACATCGAGGAGCGGAGACGGCTCCACGAGCGGCTGGAAGCCGCGCTCGCAGAGCAGCAGTCCATCCCCCGACCCGTCCCCAACGGGACTCGCTGGGCGGAAATGGACCGCCGGGAGAAGAGCATTCAGGAGGCAGAACGGGCCCTCGCCCAGCGAGAGGAGGCGTTGCGAGCGCACCTCGAATCGTATGAGCGTCGACGTGGCGAAATCTCGGACGAGAAGATCCTGGCCGAGCTCCGGAAGCTGGATGTGAAGCTCGCCAACCTGTCCCCTTCTTCGCCGAAACCTCGATCAGAGGTCACGTCCCAAGGCCCGACATCCTCGGTCAAGCAAGAGCCTGGAGCCGAGGGGGACGAGGGTACCCCTCCCAGGACCTTGTCGGCGCATGATGGCACAGGGGTATCCCGTTTGGACGACCTTCTCGGTGGCGGAATCCCGATCGGGTCGAACGTCATGGTGATAGGCCCCCGGCATTCTGGCCCCGATGTCCTCGGTCGATTCCTTGCGGCAGAAGGTCTCCGCCGGTCCATCCCGATGGTCTGGGTCCTGACGGATCAGGACATGGATTCCATCCAGGAGGGTATGACCGCGATCCTTGACAATTATCGGGAGTACGAGCGAAAGGGGCTCGTGAAATACGTAGACCTGTACTCCACCCGGATCGGCTCCGCGGAACTGCACGAGAATGTCTGGCATATCTCGGTCACGGAGTCCGATGCCTTGGAGAAACTGGAGCACGTGGTGGGGGAAATCGCCGCCGACTTCGCCAAGAGTGGGACCCATTTCCATCTCGTCTTCCAGTCCATCAGCACTCTCACGGCGTCCCTCGACTCCCAGGCCATCCTGAAGTTCCTCCTTCCCTTCACGGGCCGAAGGCACCGAGAAGGGGCCGTGTCCTACTATGTGGTCGACCCCGGGATATCCCAGCCTGGGGAGATCGAGCTCCTAGAACACATGATGTCGGGGTCCTTGAACCTGAAGAAGGAGGGAGAGAAGTTCTTCCTTTCGGCGCAAGGGATTGCCGACGAGGTGCGTTCCCGAGGGTGGATCCAATACACGTTCACGCGCAGCCGGTTCCAGTTGGGCTCGTTCTCCCTGACCCACATCCGGTAAGGCTTCGGACGGGCCCGTAGCACACTTATATAGGAGTCCGCGGTTGAGCTTCCTGCCAGGCTTTGCCGGGGGGTTAGGCGTCCCCTTGTACACCAAAATCGTCTTCAGTGGGGGCGAAAGTCCGGGGCGGCGTAGCGCGAAGAAGGTTGCCAGTCGGAAAGCTCGATGACCCTCCTGACCCTCCGGGCCAGTTGTATCGCGACGGGTTTCTGGAAGGAAGCCCTAGCGGTTATCCATCGCGGGCACCGGGCGAGGTCCTGACGGGAGCAGCCTTACCGTGACACGCTGGCGCTGAAGGAAAACCGGGAACGAGAGCGCCGGCTGGGCCACAGCCTCCTTCGCGAGGCGTCCACCCGGACGGCCTGGTACCGGCCCCCTCAGACGGAGCGATACTCCCCGGGGACGGTCGCCCTCTAGGCGAACATCCCGACGGCCTCGCGCTTCACGTCCTCGTCCCCGAGGACCTTCTCGATGGCCCGCTCGAAGTCGCCTTGAGTGACAAACTCACGCTCTTCCCGGATGGCGTTCATCCCGGCCTCGGTGCATATCGACTTGATGTCCGCCCCGGTGGCGCCCTCGGCACGCTGACCGATCAGCTCGATATCGAGCTCCCCCTTGATGTTCATCGGTCGCACGTGGATCTTGAGGATCTCGACCCGGGCAGGGTACGACGGGACCGGGATCTCGACAATGCGGTCGAAACGGCCCGGTCGGAGCAGGGCATCGTCCAAGATGTCAGGGCGGTTGGTGGCCGCGATGATCTTGACGTTCGTCGGAGGCTCGAACCCATCCATTTCGGCGAGGAGTTGCATGAGCGTACGCTGGACCTCACGGTCCCCGCTCGTGGCCACATCCAAACGTTTGGCACCAATGGCGTCCACTTCGTCGATGAAGATGATGCTAGGAGCCTTCTCCTTCGCCATCTCGAAGAGCTCCCGTACGAGCCGGGCCCCTTCCCCGATGTATTTCTGCACGAGCTCACTGCCGACCAACCGGATGAAGGTCGCGTTCGTGTGGTGCGCCACCGCCTTCGCAATCAGGGTCTTCCCGGTGCCCGGAGGGCCGATAAGGAGCACTCCCTTGGGTGGGACCACTCCGACCTTACGGTAGAGTTCGCCGCGGAGCAAGGGATACTCGACCGCCTCCCGGACCTCGCGTAGCTGCTCTTCAAGACCCCCGATGTCCTCGTAGGTGACGCCCGGGCGGGTGATGATCTCACTGGCGGTCACGAGCGGGTCCACGGACGGCGGAAGTACGCCCATGACGGCAAGCGTCTGCTTGTTCAGCGCCACGCGTGAACCTAGAGTCAGCTTGACGGACTCGACGTTCTCCGCCGAGTTCACGACGAAGTCTGGACCGGTGGAGCTCTTGACGACCACCCGGCCATCGCTCAGGACATCCCGGACCGTCCCGACGATCAGGGGAGGAT
>JAJYXQ010000076.1 GCA_021796385.1 Thermoplasmata archaeon
TCTGGGTCGAGCCGGAGGTGAGGGCCTCCATGGGGGTGGCGTCGCGCATGTACGCGATGGCCGACCGGGCCTGGGCAAGGGCTTTCGCCGTCGCACCGGCGGGATCATCACCGTGGGGCCAGGAGGACTGCTCGCGGATGTTGGCATGAAAGCTCAAGTACTGGTTGAGACCGGCCCGTTGGGCGACCCCACGGAAGGTGGCTTCGTGGAGCTTCGGCGAGCAGGCACAGGTGACGAGACGATTCAGCTTCAGATTTTTGATGTCCTCGATCATCTCGTTCTGGGAGGCGTCCGAACAGTCGAAAAGGATGTGCTTGGAGACCACGACATCGGCCTCTCCCTTCAGGGCTTCTGCCACCTTCGCCACATCGACGGTGTCGGAAATGTTTCCGCCGCAATGACAGACGTAGACCCCGATCCGGGGTTTCTCACCCGGCTTGTCCAGAACGATCTCGGCCATCTCACTTCGCCTCCACAGGCACTTCCCGGTGGAGACTGGAGGCTTCACCGTTCGCCTCCTGTCGTGTCTGCTCCGGTACGACTCCCGAGGGCGCGAGCCCGCGCATTTGCGTCAGGTATGCGATGCACTGGGAGACCGCCGAGGAGGCCTCGGCAATCGAGTCAGGGATATCCTTGGGACCCGACGCACAGCCAGCCACGAAGACTCCGTCGATGCTGGTCATGCTGGGGCTCTGGGTCTCGTTTCGCATCTTGATCCAGCCCATCTCGTCGAGCTCCAGCGTTTCGTTCGTGAATATCGTGGCGATGCCGGGGTTGGGGAGGAGGCCGATCGACAGTACCACGAGATCGTGGTCGCTCTTGACGAGCACCCCACGCCCTTCGGTGTCCTCGTGGTAGACTCGGAGGTCGTTCCCAGACGTCTCCTCGATCTTGGCGACCCGACCCCGGACGAACTTGACCCCCATCGCCTTCGTCTGCTGATAGAACTCCTCGAACCCCTTTCCGTAGGCGCGGATGTCCATGTAATAGAGCGTGATGTCCGCCGTGGGGAGTATCCCCATCAGAAGCTGGGCCTGTTTCATCGAGTACATGCAACAGACCTGAGAGCACCGGGGGTTTCCGACGGTCAGGTCGCGCGAACCCGTACAGAGCGCGTACGCGATGTTCGCTGGCTCCTTTCCATCCGAAAGGCGCATGACGGAGTTGTATGGGCGAGTGGGCCCGACCAGGCGATCCATCTGCATCGCCGTCACGACGTTCGGGTACTCTCCGTAGTGGTAGGCCGCCTTCTTCTCCGCTGGAAATAGGTTGAACCCGGTTGATAAGAGGACGGCCCCTACGCGGACCTCCCGGACCTTCTCCACTTGCAGAAAATCGATCGCATCCGCCGGACATGCCCGCTCGCACGCCATGCAGTAGATGCAGTTCTTCATGTCGAGGACGGCCTTCTTGGGGACCCCGGTGTCGAAAGGGATGTAGATGGACTTCCTCCCGCGGAGTCCGAAGTCGTTCTCCTTGGGCACGATGATGGGGCAGGCCTTCTCGCAATCCCCGCAGCCGGTGCAGGTGGCCATGTCCACATACCGGGGTTTCTCCCGTAACCGGACAAGGAAGCTTCCGTCCGGTTCACGACGGATAGCCTCCACCTCGGTGTAGGTGCGCATGTCGATGTTCGGATGATGGGACACGCGCGAGGTCTTGGTCCCTGAAATGCAACTGGCGCAATCGAGCGTCGGGAACACCTTGCTCAGGAGCAGGACCTTCCCGCCGATCGTCGGCTCCCGCTCCACGAGCAAGGTCTTGAACCCGGCATCCCCGAGTGTGATCGAGGCCTCCATGCCAGCGATCCCGGCCCCAACAACCATGACATCATAGCGTTCCGGAGGGGAGCTGCCCGGCGTCCCATCCGTCATGTTGTCGCCCCTCTCCCGTTCCCACGGACCGGGCCCATCCGCTTCGCCGCGTCATACAGCGTCTTCACATTCTTCGCGAAGGCGTCCGAGCACACGGAGCAGATGCCTGCCATGCGAAGTCGCCCTTCCTCGATCCCATGTTCTTTCAGCAACGCATAGGCTCGCTGCATCCGGCGGGCCGTCCGGTCCGAGCAGTCCCGCAGAAAGGGGCAGTCCCCCCCATCCGCCGCCACGAACACTCCGCTGAACCCATGGGTCAGGGCATGCAGAATGAACTCCGGACGCACCATCGAAGAACAGGGAAAGCGGAGCATGCGTGTGGAGGAAGGGTAGTGGACATGGGCTGATCCCGCGTAATCGATACCGGGGTCCGAGATGAGATTCGTCGAGATCACGAGGATCTTGGGCTCGAAGTCGGACGATGCGGGCATGTGCTTTCCTCCGTGAAGGATCCCAGGCTCAAACTCGACGATTCGAAACACCGCGGGACATCGTAGTCCCTATTTCACCCGCTTGACGAAGAGCCGGTCGTACCCGCTCTCCGTAACGAAGCCAAGGAACTCTTGGCCGACCTTCTTGGCCCAGGCCGGTATGTCCTGCCGACTGCCCTCGTCGGACGAGAGCGTCTCCAGCACCCCTCCGACCGGCACGGCGGTCATCGCCTTCTTCGTCTCGAGGAGCGGTCCGGGGCATGACGTCCCACGGGCATCGACCACCTTGAGGGCCTTGATCTCCCGCAGCTCGGATTCCTGCATGTTCCCTTGCCTCCGCCTTTAGATGAAGAGCGTCATCTTGGCGTCCGAAGCCATACCGATGAAGGATCCGACCCCGATGACATCGTCCACGAGGTCGACGAAGTCCCCCTTCTTCCATTCCATGACGTCCATCGTCATGGAGCAGGCGTGGATCTTCACGTTCCCCATGCCCTTGGCCTTCTTCAGGGTGTCATACCAACTGGGGATGTTCTTCTTCTGCATCGCCTTCAGGAACATCGGGGCCATGTCCTCGAAATCCTTGCTCATCCGCATGTCCTTTCCGGCCATGTCCTTGTGGAAGGCCGCCAGGCCCCAGAACGATAGGAAAATGTCCACATCCATATCCATCGCGATCGCCCCCGAAGTGATTATCCCCGCAGCCAGGATCTTGTCGACGGTCCCCGAAAAAAGCACGATGGCCATTTTTTCTGTCATCTTCTATTCCCCCGGCGGGAATATTCTGACTCATGTATTTAATCCACTTGCCAATTTCCAAAAGTAGGAAACAACTTCGAAGCATTATACCTAGGTGCGGAATAAATCAAGGGATAAGAGGGGAGATGAGGGCAGTTCGGCAGGGTGGGACGGACATGGACCTGCGCATTGATCGGATGCATGCGGAGTTCTGCAAAGCGGCGGCCAATCCGGTCCGTCTGCAAATACTCACGGTCCTTGCCCAAACCCCGCGCTCGGTAGGATCCCTAGCGAAGGCGCTCGGACTCTCCATGCCCACAGTCTCGAAGAACCTGAAGGTGCTTCGGGAACAGGACGTGGTATCGGGCAAGCGCCACGGGAACGTCATCCTCTATAGGATCGAGGACAGGGAATTCCTCCGCGCCGTCGCTCTCATCAGAAAATCCCTCCTCCACCGTCTTCGGACCAAAGGAAAGCTTCTCACCAGTTCCGGGACCCACGGCTGAAGGAGGAAACCGATGGACGCTACGACAATGAACTGGAAGGGAGTCTTGGGTCGACAGTACTCCCCGAGCCTCCTCTGGGCGTACTTCCGGATGTCCAAACCCGTGGTTTGGGGCGTGCTCGTGGTCACCGCGATCCTCGGTTACCTCATCGCGGCGCTCCTGGCGGGCCAGTTCTCCGCGACCGAGTTCGTCCTGATGACCGTGGCCCTCGCCGCCGGGACCGCGGGGTGCGAATCTGTGACCAATTACATCGACCTTCCCTTGGATTCTGTGATGGCACGCACATTCTCCCGCCCGCTCCCCACCGGAGAAGTGCAGGGTACTTCGGCTCTCGCCCTAGGCGCAATGCTTCTTGGGGTTGCGCTGGCGTTGAGCGCCTTTCTGGGGCTCCTCTTCGTCGGGCTCATGGCGTTCGGGATCCTCGACAACATCCTTATCTACAGCTATTGGCTCAAACGTCGGAGCTCACAGAGCATTCTCTGGGGAGGATTCTCAGGAGCGGTCCCCATCCTGTTCGGCGCATTGGCGGCAAACCCGGCCGGTTGGGTGCTCGGACTTGCGCTCTTCGCCTTCGTCTACCTCTGGACCCCACCCCACATCTGGGCCATCGCCGCGGAGTATCGTGAGGACTACGCTCGGGCTGGAGTCCCCATGCTCCCGGTCGTCACGGAAAGACCGGTCTGGGGATCGGCCACCGCCGTCTTCACCGGAGCGCTCATCCTCGATTCGGGGATCATACTATACTTGGCCCGATGGGCGTGGGTGCCCCTCTTCCTCCTCGCGGTCCTCGGGGCGGCGCTCATCACCCTCCTCGCCGGATTCCTACGGGACCCCGACTTCAGGGCGAAGCCCCTGTTCCACTACCTGAACCTCTACCTGATCGGAGGACTTGCGGTCGTCCTGTTCGCTGCGTGGGCCCCGGCTCCGTGGTGGTAAGGGGGGGTCCTAGGCGGTTGACCAGGCATAGACTTGTCCTTTCAGAAACCCCTTTATCCTCCACCCCCTCGAGCCGGACATGGACGAGCTCCAGAAGAAGCAGGCACTCCGGATGATCAATTATGGGCTCTACGTGATGACCGTGGGCCACGGAAAGGACCTTGCAGCCGGTACGGTGAACTGGGTTTCCCAGTGCTCCTTCAAACCCCCCCTAGTCATGGTGGGTGTCAAGGCGGAGAGCAATCTCCATGCTCTCCTAGAAAAGTCCCGCCACTTCGCCATCAATGTGCTGGGGAGCGACCAGAAGTCCATCGCCAACGACTTCTTCGCCCCCACACAGGTCGCAGAGGGAAGGCTCAACGGGCAGCCATACGCCGAGGGGTCCACGGGGTCCCCCCTCCTGACGGAGACCCCGGCCTCGTTCGAGTGTAAGGTCATCGAGATCTTGAAACGCGGCGACCACAGCGTGGTCATCGGCGAGGTGGTTAACGCCGAGGTCCGGCGCTCGGCGGAACCCCTATTCATGCGTTCGACCGGTTGGTTCTACGGAGGTTGAGCATGGACTTCGGTTTTTCGGACGAAGAAGCGAGCATCCAGGCCTCCGTCCGCCGATTCGGGAATGAGTTCCTCCGCCCTCGGGAACGGATGATCGACGAGGGCGATCAGATACCCAGGGACGTGGCCTCTGAGATGGGGCGCATCGGGATCCTCGCCATGCCCGTACCGGAAGCCTATGGAGGCATGGGGGCGTCCGCTGCTCAGACCGAACTCGTGGCCGAGGAGATCGGACGGGCCGACACCTCCATGGCCACCGCGGTCTTCTTCCTCCTTGAGGCAGGCTGGGGCTATCTGCTTTCCAAGTATGGCACGGAAGCGGCGAGGAAGGAGGTGCTCCCTCCCGTCACCCGGGGGGAACATTTCCTCGGGATCGCCAGCACCGAGCCGGGCGGGGGAAGCGATATCGCCGGTGAACAGACACTCTCTTGGCGGGACGGGGATGACTTCGTCCTCCAAGGAGAAAAGGCGTTCATCTCGGGAGTGATCGAGGCCCGGGACTGGGGTGGCGGGCATCTGACCATCACGAGACAACGGGACGGGAAGGGGATGAACCTCCTCTACGTCCCCACGCGGACCCAAGGGGTGACGGTCGGTCGGTTCAAGAACATGGGCCGAATGGGGATCTCCACCGGGTCGCTCACGTACGATGAGGCCCGGGTGCCCGCGCGATATCTGATCGGGACCGAAGGCCGCGGGCTGCCGATGTCCCTGGAGGGGTTCACCGTCGCACGGACCTTTGTCGCCGCCGCGTGCGTGGGGGCTGCGGAACGGGCCCTCGAGATCGGCAAGGAGTACGTGAAAGTGCGACAAGTGTTCGGAAAGCCACTCGGGAAGTACGAGGGCATCCAGTTCGAACTGGCAGACCTTCACGCCGAAATAGAGGCAGTAAAGTGGCAATGCCGCAAGGCAGCTTGGCTCGTGGACCAACGCCTCTTTTCCGGGAAGTCCTCTCACGACTCCGAGGTCGATCTGGCCGTGGCGGCCGTCAAGCTCATGGCGCCTGAACTCGCCTTCGACACTTTCAAGAAGGTGATGATGTGGCACGGAGCGTCGGGATACACCAAGGACGTCGGCCTCGAGATGGGGCTGCGCGGGGTCACGAGCTACCTTGTCGGCGCCGAGGGGGGACTCAACGTGATGCGACTCATCATGGCCCGTGAGCTCCTAGGAAAAGAGTTCCTGCCGTATCGCTAGCGCGGAACGTCACCCTACAGACCGCGCTCGGCCTTCTCCGTGGGAAGCCTCGGGTATCCCCGGCTTCGTTTCCGTCCGCTGCTCGACGAGGACGGTTCCGGGGCGGATACCTCGGTCCACGTTCTTGTGGCGATTCCCTGAAAGCAAATGTTATAGGCAACTGAAGGAACAGGTTTAACCTTGAGTGTCCCAAAACCGAGGTCCATCCCCAACACTCGCCAACGACGATAGGCGGGGCATCCTTTTTCTCGAGGATGGCTCGTGCTTTATCGGCAAAGGGTTTGGCGCCTCGACCTCAGCCCCGGGCGAGGTGGTCTTTACTACCGGAATGGCGGGATACCCTGAGTCCCTCACGGATCCGTCGTACCGCGGTCAGACCCTGCTCTTCACGTACCCCCTGATCGGGAACTACGGGATCCCGTCGCCTCGTTCCCGGGACCCGTATGGATTGCCCATCGGGTTAGAGTCCCGGGAGGTCCAACCCCGAGCCGTGCTCGTTCGCTCACTGACCCAGCCGAGCCACTGGCGTTCCGCATTCTCCCTGGACGAGTGGCTGAAAGAGCAGGGGGTCCCGGGGGTCTCCGGCATCGATACCCGCCGCCTGACGGGGATCCTGCGTTCGGGAGGAGTACAACGTGGGTTGGTGGCCGTCGGCCGGACGCTGCCATCGAAGGAAGAGCTAGGTCGACTGCTTTCCCGTGCCCCTCAGTACGGGAATGAGGACCTCGTGAAGGAAGTGGCGCCCCGAAAACCAACGTGGATACGCAGTGGGAAGCGGGGGGCTCCGGCCGTGGCGGTCCTCGA
>JAJYXQ010000048.1 GCA_021796385.1 Thermoplasmata archaeon
CGCTACCGGAGCCACGGTCTGCGCCTCTGGAAATGCCCAAAACTGGCTGATCGCGCCGGGAGCCGTGGACTTGGGGGTCTGCACTGTAGTGCTCCCGGCAGGAACCGATTTGTGGAATGCAACGGCCACGGCGCCTGTCCTCTCGCTCACCCTCCGAGGGGCGCCCTCTTCGCTCTCCTCGCTGGAGATCGTGACGGTCTCGATGTACGTTAACGCAAGTTCGGGGGCCGGTTCGACCCCACAGAGCCCAGTCGAGTTCGCTCTCACTCCCTCCTATCTCTTCGGACCGGTGAAGATGGTCGGCACGGGGGCCTACACGGTGACGATGAACGCTCCCGCCCAGAATGCGACCCTAGCCCTGGGCGTGAACGTCGCCGCTGGTGCCCCGGGAACTTACCCCGTCACCACGGGTTTTCCGCTCGAACTCGTGCCCGGGAACATCACGGTGGGTGCTGCACCTTCGGCGGGATCGACGATCCTCGACACGGTGAACTCGACCTTGGAGTTCTGGGTCAACGCATCCACCACACCATCCCAACCGGTGGACAACGCCATGATCTCCGCGTCGGCGACAGACGGCGGAGTCTTTGGGACGGTCCTTCCCCTTGGAGGGGGGGAGTATTCCACTGTGTACTCTCCCCCGCTTGTCTCCCGTTCGGCGAACGACACCATCCTCCTCCAAGTTACGGCCCCGGGCTTCTATCTCTTGCAGTCCCAACTGAACCTAATCCTTTCTCCCGGCCCCATAGTCGCCACGGTGGAGGGGCTCCCTGGCCATGTTCCCGCCGGAGGTTCGGTCGATGTGGTCCTTTGGGCCAACGCCACGAACGGTCGACCGCTCCCTGTGGCCTGGACGGCTACGCTCTCCCTCCCCTCGCTCCAGAATGTGAGCATCCTCTCCTCGCAAGCCCCGGGACCTGCGGGGGGAACATTGGCGGTCCTCACATTCCCGGCCCTCCCGCAGTCGAATGCCACTACGATCACGCTCACCGCGCATACGTTCGGCTATGCGGATGGCAAGGTCATCCGGAACGTGAACATCACGGTCGCGGACTACGCATTGGCGGTGGTTCCCTCCGGAAAGGCCTATGGCGGCGCCACCGTCGCGCTCCTTGTCGAGGCCACCCTGACGAACGGCTCCCCGGTCGCCAACGTGACGGTGACCCTCAGCCTGCCTGTGGGATCCGGCTCGCTCACCCCATCGAACGTGGTCACGAATGGGAGCGGCAGTGCGCAGTTTGACTGGACCCCTCCCACTTCGGGGGGGACCTGGACCGCGTTGGTGGATTCCCAGGGGCCTCCGGGATTCGCCTCCTTCTATGAGAACATCACCCTCACGGCCATGCCGGCAAAGACGGGCACCACCTCCCCCGCGGCGAAGCTGACCCCGCTCATCATTTTCGCCGCAGGTCTCGTAGGGGCCGTCGCCTTGGTCCTGCTTTGGGGCTACATCCGGTACCGACGAAGGTTGGCTGCGGAAAACCCGAAGGCTACGTCACGCAACCGGTCCCGAGGCAAGACCGAGAAACCGGCTTCTCCACCCCCTGCGTGACCAGGGAAGGGAGAGCGATCAGACCAAGGAGCGCCCGCACGCCAGGCAAACCCGCTGTTGGGCTTCGACCGGGTTGCCACAGCTCGGGCATATCCGACGGGGAGGGGCGAATCCGCCCGGGGCAGGGCTCCCCGAGGTCGGAAGTGAGGGAGGCGGCTGGGGGGACTGGACGACGGGAGACGTAAAGACCGGCGGCGGCGGGGAGACGGGTGGCGGAGCGTACTGCGATGGGGGGGGTACCTGTGCCGAAGGAGCGTTTTGCAGAGGGGAGGGGAGCGGGCTGTTCTGGGGCGGAGGGTACCCCGGGGGGGCTGTAGGGGACGGAGCGCCTACCGGAACTCCGGTTCCTTGAGGAACAGGCGAGGGAGGAGCTTGTGGATTGGGGTATGGCGCAGGCGATGGCGGCCACGTCCCCGCCGGCGGGCCCATGGGAGTGCCCGGGACAGATGCGCCGTCCGATCCTGCGATCGCTTCCGACGGCTTGGCATTCGCCACCTGTCGCCAAATGAGGAAGAACAGGAAACCGGGCACCACGCCGCCCAATAGGATCGCGATGAGGGATTGCTGGTGCAGGTGATGGAGGAAGAGTTGCGACGGGCCTGCGTCGTCGGACATCCGCCGCAGGAAGTTGGGGACGACCGAAAGCACGAGGAAGAGATTGATGAGGAGCCCGATCGTCCAGACCACGAACTCCATCCAGACGATCACGCTCCATCCGGGAAAGCTGGAGGCGCCCGAGTTCACGAGGAATCCGAGGAGCACCGCGAACAGGATCATGAAGGCGAGCGCGATCCATCGCACGAGCCGCCCTTTGCGCAGGAATTCTTCCTTTTCTTCGCCGGCGCTGAGGGACCGGGGGGCTTCCTCCGGGTAGGCGGACGGTGGCATCACGGCAGGTCAAGCCTCACGGGCAACTGGGCCACGCATACACATAACCGGGCAGATAGATAAGGGGTAGGTACTCTCCCTGACCATCGACCCAGACCTCCTTGAGCGCGAGGGTGAAAGGAATGCCGGCCGTGATGTAGAGGCATGCTTCGTCCATGTACTGGAGCTGGGAGTAGGTGAGGTACGGCGACCCTGAGATCTTCAGGAAATTCGCCCAAGTGACGAGATAGACCGGGTTAGAAAAAGCCGCCCAGCTGCTCACGTATCCTGCGGAGATGTTGGAGGCGGCGAGGACCACATCCCTCGTGAAGGCGAGCGTGTAGGCGATGGTCCGGTAGGGGAAGGGTGTGGCTCCGGCATTCGATGGCAAGGAGACGGCCCCGGTCCCGTTGAACGTGAAGTTCTCAGTGAAGTTCCCGGAAAGGCCCTGCACCCGGTTCACGTGGCTCGTGATGGTGTCCACGACCGATTGCATCGCCAAGCTCACGCTGTAGCTGGAGGCATCGACGTCCATCACCGCCGTCACTGTGCTCACCATGGCTACCGCCGCGATGCTCGCCACAAAGATGGACATCACCCAGTCGAGCAGCATTAGAATGAGGCGACCTCCACGAAGTAAACAAGGGATGTACCCGAAGGCGCAGGGGAGGGGGGGAGGGCGGAGCAGCTGTACTCGCCCGCGGAGGACCCGGACCCGGCGAGCGCCCAACACTTTGTGAACGAGAGCGTGCTCGAGCTCGTGAGGGTGTAGCCCACCCACCGGCCCTGCCAGTGGGGGCAGGAACCGCCCGAGGAAAGGTTCGATATGGGAATGGGTCCGGTGCCGCTGTCCACCGTGGCGTTGTAGGTCACCCCGCCGGCGAGGGCGTTCACGAAGTAGGCCTCCCCATCGATCCCCGTCACGGTACAACCGGCGAAGAGGGGCCCCCCGAGCAGAAGGTATCCCGTGGCTTGGCCGGAAACGCTCAGGACGATGCGCGTCCCGACATCGCCGGCAAAGGCCTGGGTGACGCTGCTCGATACCTTGTCGAGCGTGGTGCGGGCTTGGACCTGCTGCTGCTCGGAGTCATAGTAGAGTGCGGCCGCGTAGATGATCGGCAGCATGATGGCGAGGATCAGGACGATGATCGTGAGTTCGAGGGGCATCTCGATCACCCCGCGCTGGGACCGTTGTAGCGACCGGGTCTTCCTCATTTGATCACCGTGCAAGTAGTCGTTGCCTGTTCGGCCGAGGGAGAGCCACCGAAGCTGGTGGCTGTGTACTGTGCGAGCACGTTCAGGGTGCCGGAGTCCGCATCCGGGGGCAGCACCGGGGCGACCGAGGCGAACCGGTACGTCCCGTTCGATGCCGTGAGGCCGGAGAGCGAAACGCCCAGACCCGAGAGGAGCACGGCGACGCCTGAGAGGTAGTGCCCCTTCTGGTCAAGCGCGAGGACGGTGACCGCGTGCGAGGTCCCAAGGTAGAAGAAACACGGATTGTTCGCCCCCGTGTTCCCCACGTACGCATCCACCCCGCCCAAGTTCGCGCTCTGCGCATAGGAAAGGTAGGTGTAGATGCCGGCGGCGAATCCCCCGACGATCACGAGGGAAACGATGATCTCGAGACCCATCCCCTCGAGGGCTCCCCGCTGTTGCCCCGCGAACCGTCGTCGCATCCCATCACGCCCCGTTGGTGGCGAGGAGGGCGACTCCGAAGATCGCCGCCATCACGTAGATGAGGCTGGATATCCAGAGCGTGGTCCAGAGGGCACCAAGATAGCGCACGCGGTCCCCGCTCCACTCGACACCGGTGGCGAAGTAGAGCACGATGAACGTGATCTCGATGAGGTAGACGCCCATGACCAAGAAGAACACGGGCGAGGGAACGATGAGCGCCCCATTCGCCAGGACCGACGACAGGAGGAGGTAGAGGGCGCCGGTGATACCGATGACCACGGGGGTGAAGAACATCACCGACCCCCGCATCATCCCGGTGGTTCCCTTGAGGGAGGTGCGGATGTTCTGGTCGGTGTTCCGGAGCTCTTTGAGGAACTCCGCCATCGGAAGGACTGTCTCGGCGATCGCCTCCGGCCCCTTCTTCGAAGCTTCGAGGAGCGCGCGCATGGCGACCTTCATGGGCCGCGAGGGGTACTGGTCCATGACCCCGGGCCCCCGGGTGGATCCGAAGAGCACCTGCTCCGGGGTCTGACCCGAGAGCTGCATCACATAGAGGATGTGGTTGAAGAACTTCCCCGACTCGGTCCCTTTCGCGCCCTCCGCTGCCTGACGGATGGCATTGTTGAGGGCCACCCCCTCTCCCATCTGGCTCGCCACCTGGAAGAACGTGTCGGGGAACTCCTGCTCGAGATGGTAGAGCTGTCGGTGGTGCTTCTCGAGGTAATGGATCCGCAGGAAGGCCACCACGGAGACGGCCACGCTCAGCCCCAGCACCAAGAAGGCGGTCCATGTCTCCTGGAGGATGTTCCCCGCATAGGGATTGAGGTACCCGAGCGCGGCAAAGATCCCGATGAGGGAGATCCCACCCCCGATGGCCGCGCCGACCAAAGCCGCCTTCGGCAACGACCAGGCGTACGCGTCCCGATTCGTGCCCGATGTCACCCGGGCGGGATCTAGGGTCCCGGGACGACGGTTCAGTATCTGCACCGCGTAGATGTACGCGATGAGCGGGAAGACCACGGTCATGACCACGATGAAACCGACATTGGTCGCCAGGTAGGCGCTCGAAGAGACGCCCCCGTTCGACTGGGTGGCGCTCCCCGACAGGGAGATGGTGCCGCCGAGATTGGCGAGGAATATCATCGGCATCATCGCCCCGATGACCATGGGAAGGAGGACCCCGAGGCCGAAGAAGATCGTGGTCGGGCCCGAGAGAGAGGCCGCGAACTCGTCGATCTTCCGGCGCGTGCCGGAAAGGATGATGTCGTGCGCCTTTTCGAGGTGACGGGCCCGTCCCTCAGGGGACTTCTCCGAGACACCCATCTTGAGCGCTTGGAGCGAGCGCATGAAGTCCTCGTTCCAGTTCCCCCATTCGTTGGCGAAGGCCATGTAGGACCGTTCGAGCGTCGGCTGCTTGCGTGTCACGGTGTCCCAGTGGATCTTGCCAAGGGCTTCGCCCAGATTGCCCCCCACGTTCTCCGAGGAGAACTTGACGGCCTGGTGGAGGCTGGGGTTGAGGCGGAGAGACATGGCCATGTAGTGGATGGCCTCGGGGGCACGCCCCAGGGTCTGGATCCGCAAGCGCTTGGCGAGCATGCCCGGGTAGTTGTAGATGTAAAGGTAGAGCAACACAGGGACAAAGACCACCGAAAGGAGCAGGAGGAGGAAGAAGGCGGAAAGGAGCACCGGGGTGGCGAGGAGCAAACCCATGACAATGGCCGCCATAGCGATCATGACGAGGGCGAACGTCCCGACCGCGGCGTAATGGATCTCGGTCGGCGTGACCTCGAGCCCGGCGAAGTATATCTCGCGCTGGTATCTACGCCGGGAGATGAGCTCCTCGAGGTTGTCTAGGCGTTTCTGGAGGCGCTCGAGCTTGCGTTCCTCTCGGTCCCGGACGGCGGCGGAAGGCATCTCGATGAGGACACGGCGGTTGTAGTCCTCCTCCTGCTGGCGAAGCTTGAGGCGCACCTTCTCCCGCTGCGCCTCGAGCTTCGTCTGACGCTTGGCTGGGTCCCCAAGGGACATGAATATCCCGCCGAGGAATCGCGTGTAGTGCTCGAACCAGTCGCCGGACTTTCCCTCGTGGACCGCTTTGAAGTCCCCGGCTGCGCCTTGCTCAGCCGCCATGCCCGGTGGCCCACCCCTTGAGCGTCTCCTTGAGCCAGGACTCCCACTGGGTCAGTACGCTCGCATAGACGCCGTGCTTTGTCCCTCCTTCGGAGGACTTCTCCATGATGTCCCAGAAGGCCGCATTCGACTTGCCGACCCATTCCGCACTCAGGAGCTCGGGGCGTTTGGCCCTCCGGGACAGCTCGACGAGCCGCTCCCGATAGGTGGCCCGAAGCTGGATCTGCTCGAGCGCCTCCTCGTAGCGGATACCCCAAGAATCCGCGATGTGTTTGATGCGCTCCGAACCTTCCAGATAGGCGGCGGTCGCCTTGAGTGTGTCCGTCTTCTCATCATAGACGAGGAGCTGGCGGAACGTCCCGGGCTCGCGCGCGTTCTTCGATAGTTCGCTGACCTCCATGATCCGTCGTTGCTGGTTCCGGACGGAGCCCCCCGGCGATGTGAGCCCTGCGACGACGACGATGTCGGTGGCCTGAAAGCTCACCGCAGGGATCCCGATGTCGTGTACGACCCGCTCGAAGACGGCCTTGGCGGTGTTTCCGTGAATGGTCCCGAGGACCGAGCTTCCTGCGGTTCCGGCCCGCATGGCCTCGTAGAGCGTCCGAGCTTCCTCCCCTCGGACCTCACCGAGGACGATGGCGCTCTCCCCGAGACGCAGGGAGACTTTCAGGGCCTCGTTTGCGGTCATCTCGACACCCTGGCCCCCCACGGCCGACCGTGTGAAAAGGGTCTGGACCTTGTACC
>JAJYXQ010000074.1 GCA_021796385.1 Thermoplasmata archaeon
GATGGTAGAACCTGCGAAGGATATCGACGGGGTGGGAGCGGTGAACCTCGGCCGACTCCTATCTCGACGGCCGATGCACGTACCCGCGGTGGCCCTTGCCGCCCGAGACATCCTTCGGAGCTACCGGGTCCAGATATCGGGCGAGCCGGTCGTTGTCGTCGGCCGGTCGGAGACCGTAGGGCTTCCGACCGCGCTCCTTCTCTTGATGAAAGGGGAGCCAGGGGATGCGACCGTCACCGTGGCTCATTCCCGATCGAAGGACCTCGACGGGATTATCTCCCGTGGGAAAGTCCTCATCTCGTGTGCGGGGGTTCCCGGGCTCCTCCACCGGAAGAATGTGGCGGCCGGGACCACGGTGATTGACGTGGGGCTGTCCACGGTACCCGACGCATCGGCCCCCGGAGGGACCCGGATGGCCGGGGACACGGTGGGACTCGAAGGGTGGGCTGCAGCCCTCACCCCGGTACCAGGGGGAGTGGGGCCGGTGACCGTATCCGAACTCCTTCGGAGCACCGTCATGGGTTGGGAACTTACCCTGGGCCTATCGGAGGCCCCATGAAGCAGGTTCGCGACCCAGCGAAGGGGGAAGAAGTGCTCCACTGCCGGGACTGCCCGATGTGGTATGGGGAGGAGAACAAGGGCTGGGGGCCGTGTTCCATCAAGCATCAACGCGGAGACGTGCGGTTCATCACGTTCGGTGGGCACGAATGTGACGAGAACTATACCCCGCCTGTGCCGATCCGGCTCGGAAGGGCGAGTGCGACCCGGGCGGCCCGGTTGAGCGGGGCCCGCTCCACTTCGATCGAGTCTGCGGTCGGGTACTCCTCCACTTCGAAGGCGGGCCATCGCAGGCCTTTGGCACCGCGGCGCAAGAGGTAGGGCGAAACCTCGATACGTCGGCGCTCGGCGTTTACGTAGTACATCTCCGGCGCAAGCCTGAGGACCGTCCGCACATCCCGGACGATCGGTACGAGGGAACGTCCTTGCCCCAGCGGTTCAATGATGCCCTTGACCACGGTTCCGTCGGCGGTCAGGACATCGAAGGGCCGCGCGGTCTTAGCGCCCCTGCGCAGCAGGCGTTGCCGCAGTTGGACGGAGTCCTTGAACCCAGAGGAGCAAAAATGGACGGGGACTCCCCAATCTTGTTTTAGGATGCGCCGGGCGACGATGCGGCTCCCCTGGACCCCCCAACCGCCTCCGGGGTTCCCATGGTATCCGCGAGAAATCAGGTTCCGTTCGTTCGTCTCAGAGAACTCGAACTCGTTCAAGTTGACGAAGTCGACCCCGATCTTGGCAAGCGATCGCAAAAGCCGCCCGAGATCCGCCTCCTTGTCGGGGATAAGGGGGATCTCCACCCCACGTCGCAACCCCCAGGCGGGCGCGAGGTTGAACACCTGACGGAACGCCTGGCCCCGGCTTTCCATGGCACCCCAGAGGTAATGCGGGATGTGGAGGCGGACTTCGTCGAGACCCGCCTCGGCTAGAGCCTGGAGCTTCTTCGGGTTGGGCTCTCGAGTGTAGAGGTGGATATGGTGGTCGGGTCCGAGTTCGCGTTTGAGGAGCTTGACGTAATGTAAGGTGCGGGGAAAGGAGAACAGGGGATCTCCCCCGGTGATGCCGGTACCCGAGGCGCCCATCGCCCGGGCTTCCGCCAGCACATCCTCATCGCAAGCGACGGGGCGTTCATTGGCAAAGACCCCATCCTTTTGGTTCCGCCGCTCGGATACCGGGCAGTAGAAACAGCGGAAAGGGCACAACCCTGAGACAAAGAGGACCATCTTCTGGCCCACCTCGCATTGCTCGCAGCCGCTGGCGAGGGGGCCGCGGGCACCGGAGGCCATGGGAAGAACGGTGAACGGGGAAATCCGAGGGGTGGTGGTGGAATGCATCCAGAGCTCCACAGCGCGAGCCGGGATGGGTACAATAGGTTTTTCACTTCGGATCGCTCCTTGGGGTGCATGGCAACCGACGCTTCGGAGGGTTGGATCCGTCTCGACAACACCTCCGCCTTTCTCTGGTCCATGCGGCTGTTCCTCTATGGGTATCTCTTGGCCCCGCTCCTGCTGGTCGCAGGGTTCATCCTCTATTCGAGCACACAGCCCTACTTCAGCATCGAGGTTGGGGACCTTCTGTTCCTGGTGGCACTTCTCCCGCTGATCCTCGTCATCGGGTATCTCCTGACGCTTTATCGGACCCCCCGGTTCCTGCGGGCGCTGCCCGGGCGGCGGCTGCGGTGGCTCGCTCCGGGTCGAAACATCGTCGAACTCACGATCCAGGAAGGGGCGGGCTACGCCGTGCTCGACAATTATCCGCCGGGGTTCCTCCTTCGAGAACAGAGCGAGCTTGTCGAGGTGCGGACCGGTCGCCGGAACCGACCGGTGCGGCTTGTTGTGGTCGAAGGACTGCTCGACGGGGTGTTGCCCCGCAGGGACCGCCGGTTCAGCCGAGGAGGTCTTCGAGCTCCCCAGCAACCATCCTTAGCAGAAGGTCCGGAGAACGGTTCTTGAGCTCGGTCATTGTGCCGGTGTTTTTCTCCAGCCGTACGCAGAACTCCCCGTCGTCCCGAAGGAAGGACAAGGTGAGGAGATGTTCTGGGAAGGTCGGAGGGACCGGCGACACCGCTTCCACGGTTTCGGTAGGGGGTTCCGCTTTGGGGGTGGCCTTCTTCGCAGTCTTCACCGGCTTGGTCGCCTTGGGGACGGCCTTGCGAGACTTCGGTTTGGACTTGGCCCCCTTCTTCACCGACTTGGGCATCACCCGAGAACACAGAATTGGGGCTATTTAGACGTTTCCTTTCAGCGCGAAGTCGTCAGCCTTCTTTGGGGGGGAGGACCAAGCCGCGGGAGAGGGGGGTGAGGATCCCGGCCTCGTCATAGTACAGGTGCTTCGTCTCAGTGAATTCGAGTAGCGCCTCCTCACCGAGCTCCCGCCCGATGCCGGACTGCTTGTACCCCCCGCGCGGTGCATGGCATGAAAGCATGTGGTAGTCGTTGATCCAGATCGTGCCCGCCTTGAGCTCTCGGGCCACCTTCGTGGCCTTGCGAGGGTCGCGGCTCCAGACGGCTCCGGCGAGTCCGAAGACGGTCCGGTTTGCAATGTCGATCGCTTCCTGCGTGGACTCGTACGGCACCACGGCGAGGACCGGCCCGAAGATCTCCTCCTGGGCGATCCGCATATCCGGACTTACCCCGGTGAAGATCGTGGGCTCCTCGTAGAACCCCTTCTCGAGCTCGGGGTTCGTCGGGCGCTTCCCTCCCGTCGAGATCTTCGCCCCTTGCTCGACGCCAGAGCGGATGTACTCCTCGACCCGGTCCCGTTGCCCTCGGCTCACGAGAGGACCCATGTCGGTGTCAAAGGAAGTGGGCAGCCCGAGGCGGATCTCGCGCGCCCGCGCCGTGAGCCGCTCGAGCACCTCGGCCTCCCGCTTCCGGGGAACGAGGAGCCGGCTTCCGGACTCACACAATTGCCCCGAGTTGAGAAAGATCCCGAAGAGCGCCCCATCGATGGCTCGGTCGAGGTCCGCGTCCTCCAAGAGGATGTTCGCGCTCTTCCCGCCAAGCTCCATGGTCGTTCGCTTGATGGTCGGTGCGGCCTTCAATAGGACGTCCCGTCCCACCTCCGTGGACCCCGTGAAGCTCACCTTGTCCACCCCCGGATGGGAGGATAGCAACGTACCGATCTCTTCACCAGGCCCGGTCAGGACCTGCAGGGCATCCGTCGGCAGCCCCGCCTCCAACAAGGCCTTGGCGAGCTCCAACGTAGTGAGCGGAGTGATCGAGGCGGGCTTCAAGATCACGGTATTGCCGGCAGCCAAGGCCGGACCCGCCTTCCACACCGCCATGAGCAGAGGAAGGTTCCACGGGCAGATACCGGCGACAACGCCCATCGGCTCACGCAAGACGACGCCGTGGCTTCCTTCTAGGTCGGGTTGCCGGATCCTTTTCGCCTTGAGGCCCCTTGCCAGCTCGCCAAAGTAGCCGAGGTGGTCGGCAGCAAGGGCCATGTCGAAGTATGTGCTCTGCCGGATGGGTTTGCCGGCATTCCGGGTCTCGAGCAGGGCGAGCTCGGCCTGCCGGTCCGAGAGGATCTTGGCCGCTTTTTGTAGGACCTCTGCGCGCTCCTTGGGCTTCATCCGAGGCCACTTCCCGCGATCAAATGCCCGCCGGGCGGCATCGATGGCCTTGAGTGTTTCTTCCCTGCCACACCGGGGGACTGTCCCGATAGGTTCTGCGTTGGAAGGGTCGAGCAACGTCATCTTGGCCCCCGAGCTAGCTTCCGTCCATTCTCCGTCGATGAGCGTTTTCCAGTCCATGGGCCTATACCATTGGAGCCTCAGACGTACCTCCAACATAAGACTTTGGAAGTGGTCCCGCCCTTCACGTGCCTGATGCTCACCTCGATCTTTTACGGACCCTTGGTCCCCGGGAGGGGATCGTAGGTCCGAACGTCCTCAACCTCATCCGGGGCAGGCCCTGCAGATCTCTTCCAGATTCTCCACCGGACAAGGCCACCGAGGAAGATTGCTGGGAGCAGGTGGGTATGAAGCTCTTCCTAAGCCCGAGGCAAGAGGGACGCACCCGGTACTCTATGAGACCCTACTCCTTCGCCTTTCCGTTCTTGAGCCTTAGATCAGCGCGACGCAGTTCGTCCTCGATATCTTCCGGGGTCCTCTCCGTGGTTTGGGGAACTGTGGGAGGACTCGACCCCACTACGGTGGGAGAGGCGTCCTTCGGGCTCCAGTCCATCCCACATTGCGGGCAGGTCATGTCTGCCTTGAGAGATACACGGCACAAAGGACACTCCGTGAGTCCGATGGCCGATCTCCGCTTCCGACGCTCCTCTTCGGCCGGGTCCACCGCGGGAAGCGGGGCGGCGGAAGGAGCTGAGACGGCACCGGCCGCATCCATCGTAGGTGCCTCTTCTGACGTCCCAGTGGATGTCTGTGGCGAAGCGGTCGTCGCTAATGGGCTTGTCGCAGGATTTACAACCAACGGAGCGGAGGTCAGGGAGTCTCCCGAGCGAACGGTCGTCCTTTCGGTCCCGGATCCTCTTCGGGAGCGAGTCCAAAGGAACAGGATGAGGGCAATCACTCCGAGGGCGGCGACAATGATGAGTAGCCAAATGTTGAAAGCAGAGGGGACCGAAGAAGATGAGGAAGATGACGGGAGTGTGACAGCAACGTTGACCGCATTGCTACCGGCGATAGCTCCCCGAGCATCGGTCACCCAGACACGGAAGGTGTAGGTGCCCGGGTGGGCCAGCCTTGTTGTCAGGTCCGAGGCGTTAGGGTCCCCGCTCACATTCGTTCCGTTAAGCGACCAAACGTAGTGGAAGGGACCGAAGCCGCCGTGGACCGAAGCGATAAAGGTGACAACGTTCCCGCTATAGATCGATACATTGCTCGCTGTGAGGGTCACGGTAGGCGGGAGGACCTTGCCGATCGGGACCACCTCGAGTGGCGTCGTGCTGGTTGCGACCCGCCCCAGGGCGTCGGTGACTTGCACGCTCACGGTGAAGTTTCCTGGCGAGGTCGGAGTGCAAATGAGACTACTCGTATTGGCGAAGGGACATCCCGGGGGCAGCCCATTGTAAAGGAATGCGAGCGGGGCTTTGCCCCCCGAGACGGTGGTGTTGAAGGTGACCGCATTGCCTTCGTTCACAGGGTTTGGTGAGACCGTGAAATGCGTGACCAGCGGCCCGCCAATCTCTGGAGTGACAGAAAGGGAAAGCTGCCGGTTTGCCCCCAAGCCCAGTGCGTCCGTCACCAGCACCGTGATGGAAAAATTCCCGGCCGACTGGGGAGTGCATGTCAGATTCGCGTTATCGACCGAGGTGCACCCCAGCGGAAGTCCCCCATAGCTGAACGTATACGGGCGCGTTCCGCCGATCACCTTCGTTGAGAGCGAGACGGGATTCCCCACCGAGATGGGGTTCGGGCTCGCGGTGAACGCAGTGATGGTGGGAGCGGAATAAACGGAGAGGTGGGTGTAATCTGAGGTGGACCCCCCCACGGAATCCCGAAGTACCACCGAAATGTTGAATGTGCCTGTGGAAGCAGGTGTGCAATTGAGGAGGGCCGTGTCCTGTGAAGTGCACCCCGGGGGCAGCCCCAAATAGGAGTACGAGTATGGTATCTGGCCACCTGTGGGAGAGATTGCCAAAAGTGTGCTCTTCCCTACCGACACATTTGCAGGAGCCGCCGTGAAGAATAGGATCCTGAGGGAAGGGTTGACCGTGAGATTCAATGGGTTGGATCGAGCCGACCCGCCATTCGCATCCATAACGGTGACTTGGATACCGGTATAGTTCCCCGTGGCGGTTGGGGCGCATGTGATGAAGGAGCGGTTTGCCGATGCGCAGCCAGTAGGAAGACCGGAGTACGTAAAGTTGTACCCTCCCGGAGCCCCGAGTGATGCCGAGGCGGTGAGATTGAAGGATTGTCCCAGGTCGATGGCCGTAGCGGACTCGATCAGGGTGACCTTGGGGAGCGACCAAACGGAGTACACCGAGGTCACGTTCCCGCTGGAAAGGCCGTCGGAATCGGTGAACCCGACGCTCACAGAGAAGTTGCCGGTGGCGTTCGGGGTGCAGTCGAGTAGGTTCGACAGGCTGGGAGAACATCCGAGGGTCGCGGGGGCGATCCATGAAAAGGTATAGGGAGGGGTCCCATTCCGTGGGGCAGCCCGGAACACCACGGAAGCCTGCCCGGCATCCGAGGAGGGGGGTGTGGCCACAATAGGCCCCTCGGAGGGCAGGGCGGCCACGGTGACGGTAAGGTTTGTCGTCACGGTCGTGGAACT
>JAJYXQ010000057.1 GCA_021796385.1 Thermoplasmata archaeon
CGGGCGAAGCATGGGCATCACCCACCTCGTTCGGGGGCGCGTTGTGGCCAGCCACCTCTCCCCAGGGTGCCCCCCCGATGGTTTCGATGGAGGCCACCTCCCGGAGCGAGAGGCCGATGTTGTATCCTGACGAGAGTTTGAGGCGGAAAGACTCCGGGGGTGAATATGGATCGCGTGGGAGCAGCCAACCTTCCCATCGTCCCCCGTCCTTTCTGTGAACGACGATATGTGTTCCCGGGGGTAAGGTCGATAGTTGTTCATCCATCGGTTGATCTCCCTGGGGTCTCATCCCCGTCGAATCCAAGAGCGACTCACCACGGGCGACTCCATCTCCAAGGTTCGAGAACTCGTCAAGGATATGACCATTGCATAGGAGTATGGTGAGACCCATCCCTCTTCTGCCGACACTTTTCGAACGTCCCTTGCCTTTTGTTTATCGTCCGGTACTTCTCTTGTCGGTCACCCTCTGGCCAACGTTATATCCCCTCAATCCCTTTCGCTGTCATGAGCTATCATGGCTCAGGAACCCCGGGGACGGTTCCTTCCGTTTTCACCCTCTCCTTGAGCCTCTGCCTGTCGGTCCTGCTCATGAGCACTGCGCCCTCTGGTTTCGCTTCCCCAACCACCATCGCTGGGACTACGACGGCCCCAAGGGCCTCCCCGGGGAGCTTAACCCCAACGGCCCGCGGGGCTGCTCCCTATAGTGCTCCGACTGCCTCCTCTACCGTCTTGAACGGGATCGATGTTTCGCAATATCAGGGTCAACCTAGCTGGGGTAGCGTCCACTCCGGGAGCGGCATCGTTTTTTCCTTCGCCCGCGCGGTCGCCTACTACGGGACCAACGACCCGGACTTCGGATACGACATGCAGAACGGGAAGGCCGCGGGCGTCTACATGGGGGCCTACGACTTCGTTTACCCCGCGTACGAGTCCGCCACCGGAGATGCCGATTATTTCAATGGGGTCATCAAACCCTACGTGGCGGCCGGCTACATGTACCCCGCCCTTGATCTGGAAGAGGATTGCTCTGCCTCGGGCGGCAGCATGGACGCCGCCCAGATCACCTCCTGGGTGAATGCATGGGCAACTGAGCTGCAAAAGGACCTCGCCGGTGACGGATACCCCGGGGTCATCCCCATCATCTACATGAACTCGAACTACGCCAGCAACTGCATCACCTCCTCCATTGGCAATTGGCACCTTTGGATCGCAGATTACTGCGGATGTGGTTCCCCCAGTACGGGGATCTTCGGCTTTTGGAACTACTGGCAGTACACCAGCAGTGGATCGGTGAGCGGCATCAGCGGCAACGTCGACATGGACTACTTCGCCGGAACTCTTTCCCAGCTCCAGTCCGGGTACATCTTTGGTGGGGCGCCGCTCACAGCAACCTATTCCATGCATGACGCGACAACCAATGCCAACCTGTATTGCGGGGGCTCCTTCCTCACGGGAGACACCATCCAGTTCAGTGCCTCAGCTTCCGGTGGTTCCGGTGGTTACTCGTACGCTTGGAGCTTTGGGGATGGTACCGCGGGAAGCGGTGGGTCGGTCAGCCATGTCTACACCAAGACCGGCACGATCGACCCCACCATGACCGTCACGGACTCCTCTGGCGCCAGCTACACAACCGGGGCCGGATGTTCCTTCACAGTGAACCAAGGTCTGACCATATCGACTCCACTCTCCGTCTCGCCGAACCCCGTGGTCGTGGGCAACACGACCACGTTCCGTGTGTCGGCGAGTGGCGGGACAACCCCGTACACGTACTCCTATGCAGGACTACCGACCGGGTGTTCCTCCGCCAATGCAAACCCGCTTCCCTGTACTCCGAATACAGTGGCCGTCTATTCCGTGACCGTCACCGTCACCGATGCCCAGGGACGAACGGCCACGTCCACTGCTTCCCTCACCGTACGGCCCACCCCGCTCGTCGTCTCGTCCTTTGCCGCCTCCCCTTCCTCTCTCATGGTGAACAACTCTACCACCTTCCTTGTGGTGCCTTCGGGAGGTCTCCCCCCCTACTCCTTCTCCTACTCCCACCTGCCTCCAGGGTGCCTCTCGTCCAACTCCGCCTCCCTTTCCTGTGCGCCGAACCAGATTGGCTTCTACACCGTCGCCGTTCAGGTCAACGACAGCTACGGTCAGACACAGACGGCGACCACATCGATCGCCGTGACGCCACGACCCGTCATTATCACCGCCTTCACGGTGGCCCCGGCCGTCGTTATGATCGGTAACAATACGACATTCTCCGTGACGTTCACCGGGGGGCTCGGCCCGTACACCTACGCTTACGCCGGGCTTCCCCAAGGGTGCTCCTCGCAGGATGTGCGTACCCTGAACTGCACCCCTTTCCAGTCCGGTACGTTCAATGTGACAATCGTCGTGAACGACTCCCAGGGTCGGGCGGCCCTGGCCTCAGTTGATTTGACCGTCCAGGAAGGGCTCACGGTCTCCTCCTTTGTCGCCACCCCGTCGGTCCTACGCGTCGGACAGACCACATCCTTAACAGTGGACGTGGCGAGCGGAACCGCTCCCTACAACTATTCCTACCGGCAACTCCCGCCTGGGTGCACCAGCGCGAACCGGCCGGTGCTCTCCTGCTCTCCAACCCGAGCGGGCACCTTCCATGTCATCGCCCTCGTGAAGGATGCTTTGGATCGGTTGGGAAGCAGCGTTGTCACCCTCACCGTCATCGCCCCCATCACCATAACCGCCTTCTCGGCCTCTCCAAACACTATTACTACCGGGGAACAGACGATCCTGACAGTTGCCACCACCGGTGGAGAGGCGCCGCTGTCGTACGTCTATACCAACCTTCCGCCCGGTTGCTCGGGTTCATCCACCGCATCGTTACCATGCACGCCGACCTCGGCCGGAAACTTCACCATCACGGTAACCGTATCTGATCCCTTGGGTGACCATTCTCTCAGCACCGTCCAACTGACGATCGAACCCGCGTACCTACATTCCAACCGGGGGAGTTCACCGTTGTTCTCCCCACTTTCCCTCGCCCTTGTCTCTCTAGCTATCGTTGCGGTCATCGCGCTGGCGCTCATCGTCCGTCGGCGTCGCCATCGGAAGATGACATCGGAGGAAACGGCGTCCCCCCCTCCGTTCCATGATGCCCCTCCCGGGGAAGGGCCCCCGCCCGAGTCCGGAAGCCCTCCGCCCACCGGGGGGTCTTGACACCGCCCGGCCGGAGCCCCGATAAATACCTCTTCAAACTTGTGCGCAATCGGATGAGCCTTCACAGCCGCGCCTCGTTCTCCCCGGCCGCGACCCTGGGGGCCCTCCTTCTTTGCTTCGCTCTTGTCTCGCCCAGCCCCCCACGGATCGTCCCAGCCGCCGGCACCTCGCCGGATTGGCTCCCTCAAGGACCCTCCCGTTCTGCTCCCCTTGGTGGGTTCACCTTTGGGAACGTCACCTTCACTGGCAACCTCACTCAGGATTTCCCCGGAGGGCCGGTTTACGTCAACTCCAACGCTTCGGCCTGGGGTTCCGGGAATACGATCCTCGCCCTTTACCTCGCACAAAATTCGACCGACCTCTTCATCGGTGTCGAAGAGGTGATCACCGGGAACAGTCTGATGGTCTTCCTCGGCAACGGCGCCGTGGGGGGGATTGGTACGGACAACCTCTCGGGCCTGAACGCTTGGGGTCGGGCAATCTCCTTCGATTCCCCTGTGAGCGACTTCGCCGCAGTCTACTTCGGGGGCCGGAACACTAACACCTCAGGCTTTGACGTCTACCAGATCCTCACCCCCCCTTCGGATAGCAACTCGACCCCCAGCGACCGAGCCATCGCTTCTCAGTCATACTTCCAGGGAGCGAACGATTCCGTCGAGATCGGTATCCCGCTTTCCGCCCTCTATCCCGTCAACCCGAGCACGAAGGAGAACCTTTCCGTGAGCGCCTTCGTCGTTGGTGGTTCCGGGTCTTGGGTGGGCAGCGGTATCCCGTACCCGCAGGTGGGGGCGTACAATGCCGGCGGTTCCCAGGCGACCTTCCTCGTCAACGATACCCTGCGGTTCCTCGTCTCCGGCCTACGGATCGTCTCTCCAGCCCCTATCAATGTGGCCATCGTCTTCAACGATCATCAACCGGTCTACGAGATCGCCGGCCAATCCGTCTACAACCTTCCCTGGACCGAGGCCCACGCCACCGCGGAGTACATCGAACAACCCTTGCTTCTCCGGGAGTTCCCTCAGGTGAACGTAACGTACGAACTCTCCGGTTCACTCCTATGGCAACTGGAGAACATCTCGGGCGACCCGGGATTCAACGATTCGTTCATCCAAGGGGCGTTCCTTCCGTATTCCTCGTTGAACACATCGCAAAACCGCTCCCTCCTTTCCAATCTCACCGACGATTATTTCAGTGTCCCGGGGTACGTTTACGATTTCCCCGAGCCGGCCTCCCGCTTGTACCTGCAACTCGACAAGCTGTGGTCTTCCGGGACCGCGCTCAATGCCTCCCAGTACGAGGATGCCAAAGTGCTCTGGTTCCTGTTCGAAGTGAGCACCGACCTCGTGGAAGGCCGTCTCGGTCCCTCTTGGACCTCCCCCGCACTTTGGGCGCTCCACAACCAGACCGTCTTCTCCCAAGCCGATCTCGTCACGATCCTGCAGTACTCCCGCTGGCTCACAGGCCAAGTGATCCCGGCGTTCCGGTCGGTCATGTGGGGTAACACCACTGGGACCGACAACACCGAACTCTTCACCAGTCCCTTCTATCACCCCTTGACCCCTCTTCTCCTCACCCCCTCGATCTCGGGACCTTCCGGCTCGATCTCGAAGGGTGTCTATGCCTCCGACGTGCTCGCCCAGATGAACTTGAGCCGCGATCAGTTCGACCGCATTTTCGGTCAGTATCCTCGGGGACTCTACGCCTCCGAGGCCGCCGTTTCCGAGGCCATGGTCCCAATGGTTTCGGCCTCCGGCGCCCAATGGACGGCTACCGACGAATGGACGCTACAACAGTCTGGGGTGCCCGCCTCGGCATGGGGGGATCCCTCTCACCCTGTATCCGACCTCGAAAACCTTTACACCCCCTATATCGTATCGGGGGCGAACGCCTCGTCGACGATCATGCTGTTCCGGGATGCCCCGCTCTCCAACGCTTGGGCCTTCAATGATGGCAACCTCCCGACTGCGACCGCGGTGGCCGACATCCTGAACTATCTCAAGGCGGTCGACGGTGCGATCCCCGTCGGAGACCACCCCCGGACCCTGGTCACTCTCATGCTCGACGGAGAGAACTGGCAGTTCATGTCCCCCTTTGCCGACGATGGGATCCCCTTCCTCCAAGACCTCTATTCCGCTTTGGTCCAGAACCGGACCTACCTCCACACGGTCACACCATCCCAGTTCATGGACTCTCTACGTGGGCAGCCTTGGCTCTTACCCACCTTAGGTAGCGTGGCGACGGGCACCTGGAACCAGGGAAGCGGAACCTCCGCGCCAGAACAGTCGAACCCTTCGCTGACCCAGTGGTCCGGATACCCTGCGCAGGATTGGATGTGGCAGGCCCTAGACCAGGTCCGGAACCAGGTCCTCGGATTCCAGCAGGCCTGGGGATTGAAGGAGATCGAGAATCTCACTCCGTTCGAGCAGAACCTGTCGGCAAACACGCCGCAGGGAAACCTCACTCGGGCCTGGTACGGGATCTACAACGCCGAAGGAAGCGATTGGTTCTTCCAAATGGCACCGTGGACCATCTCGGGGGCAAACACCGCTCCGTTCAATCTGACGTTCCAGGGTGACCTCGCCTATGCACTATCCGAACTCCATCCGGCGACTACCTTGCCCCCAAGTATCCGAACTTTCATCGCAGATCCAAACCCGGTGGCCCAGGGGTCTACGACATGGATCAATGTCTCAATCTCCGGCGGAAATGGATCCCTTCAGTTCACTTACCTCGGATTGCCTTCCGGGTGCACAACCCAGAACCTCGCCGCCCTTCCCTGTAATCCTTCCACCAGCGGGAATTTCACCGTGCGGATCTTCGTCAACGATAGCTTGGGGAGATCGACCAACGCAACGCTCGTGCTGACCGTATCCCCACCGATCGCTCCTGCCTCGGTGTCCGTTCAACCGTCTATAGCGACCGTGTTGATCCTCCACGCATTGAACCTTACCGCGGTCGTGCGTTGTACGACCCCATCGGGGGCTTGCCCTTCCGCCGTCAACTTGACATGGACCTCTTCCGACCCCGCGAGCACGCTGACTCCCGAAGCGAACGGAGCGGAACGGTTCCTGGCCGGCCCCAATCCGGGCAATGTGTCCGTCTCCGTTCACGCATCGTTGAACGGCATCACCCGGACAAGCCCCTTCGCCACCATCCATGTGGTGTCAGCTCCCCCACTCTCGGTCGTATCGAACGCATCGCCTTCCTCGGGTACCGTCCCATTCACAGTGGACTTCACGAGTTCGGTGAAAGGAGGGACCCCCCCGTACACATCAACCTGGCAATTTGGTGACGGGACCCGCTCCGCATCGGGCAATGTGACCCATACGTACGACCGGGGCGGGTC
>JAJYXQ010000027.1 GCA_021796385.1 Thermoplasmata archaeon
CGGCCTACTATACCGGAGTGCATATCTCCACGCTCAATCCCGTCCTAGTGGGGGCGGCCTTTGTGGTCGGGCTCGTGACGGGTCTTGTAGCGGACCGGGCCGGGGTCGGCGCATCCATTCTCACCCATGTGATATGGATCGAAGCCATCGTCGTTTTTTTCCCCGTGTGAGCTCGGATCGTTTGCACGCGGTCCCATGCGCCTTGGGTCCCTCGGTGCTTCCCAACGACGGGCCTAGAAAGGGTGAAAGAGTTATACTTCCATCCCCTGGGCTCTTCTTGCGGAGCGTACCATGAGCGGTAAGGCCTTACGACTACGCAAGCTGTTTCCCACCACGGACCACCGACTCTTCGCGGTGCCCTTGGACCACAGTCTGACCATGGGCCCGATCGCGGGGCTTGAGCGACTGGGTCCATTGGCAGCCCGGCTCCAGGAAGGGGGAGTCTCCGCCCTGATCGTGCACAAGGGAGCCGTACGCACCATCGAATCTACCCTGTGGCCCCAAACCCTCCTTGGCATCCACCTCGCCGCTTCTACGACTCTTTCGGGGGACGCTTCCCACAAACATCGCGCCGGCACTGTGGCCGAGGCGGTCCGCCTCGGGGCGGATTTCATCAGTACGCAGGTCAACTTCGGCGTATCGTCGGAGGGGAGCATGCTCGCCGATCTCGGCAACCTATCCGAGGAGGCCAATGCCCTTGGGATGCCTTTGCTGGTGATGGCCTATGTCAAGGCCAAGGGCAGGGAGTATGACGCCGAGGCTGTGGCCCACGCGTGTCGGGCCTCGGCCGACCTCGGAGCGGATATTGTGAAAACATCATTTACGGGTCGCGAGACGTTCTCAAGAGTGGTGTCATCCGTCGACGTCCCGGTCTTGGTGGGGGGAGGTCAAAAACTTGAGAGCCGCGCGGACCTGCTCCAACTTGTCCGGGATTCGATCGAGTGCGGAGCTCGAGGGATCTGCATCGGCCGAAACCTGTTCCAGAACCCGGATGTCACCGCCGTTTGCCAACAGGTCGGTGCCCTTCTGCACCCCGCGACTTTGGTCCCGGCTCCGAAGTGAGAGGAGCGCTGTTCCATGTCCCTCTCCCGCGTGATACTTGAGCCCCGGGCCACGGAGAACTCGTCCGCGATGATCGAATATGCGCTGCGGCGTGGCTTCCGCCGGTTTTTGTTCTCAGGAGGCTCGATCCCTGCGGGACTTCCCATGGATGCAGAGGCCACGATCCAAGTGGGGACGACTTTGCGCTCGGCTTCCGGAAAGGATCTCGGCTCTACCCGCCAAGTGAGGGACCCGAAAGACCTGGAGGCTGCGGGCCAACGACTAACCCGGGGGGACCTCGTATTGGTTGATTTCGAGGGAGAGAGCATCATCCCACTGGAGAATCTCATAGCCCATGCGGGCCGGAAGGGGACTCTCTGGGTTCGGACGATGGACCTCGAAAGGGTCCCTTCCGCCCTCGGTGCACTCGAAGCCGGGTCGGATGCGGTCGTTTGCCCCGTCGGCTCCGTCGACGACCTGACGCGGCTCGAGGGTCTCATTGAAGGCAAGGTCCCGGAGCTCACATGGAGGCAGGCTGTGATCGATCGCTTGGGCCCGGGAGGCATGGGCGAACGGGTCATCGTGGACTCCACCTCCTTGCTCGGAGAGAGCGAGGGCTTGCTCGCGGGAAGCCAAGGTGCGTTCCTTTTCCACGTCGTGGGGGAGACCCAAGGCTCGCGATACACCCGCCCTCGCCCGTTCCGAGTGAATGCCGGAGCCCTTCATTCGTACACACTTTTGGCCTCAGGGGAGACCCGTTACCTTTCAGAACTCGAACCGGGGGATGCCGTCGTGATCGCCACGCCCCGGGGAACGACCCGTTCGGCAAGGGTCGGTAGGCTCAAGATCGAGCGTCGACCGATGACATTGCTCGAGGTCACAGTGGAAGGTACGCGCTACACCGTCTTTGTCCAGGAAGCGGAGACCGTTCGCTTAACGGGTGAGCAGGGCCCAGTCCCCGTTACGGACCTGCGGGTGGGCATGAAGCTCTGGGGAGTGTCTCTACCCAAGGCCCGTCACTTTGGCAAGGCGGTTGCGGAGACCATCGTCGAACGATGAAGCCGACGGTCCCTGCGGCTCCCTCCCCGAAACCCTCGCTCGTGGCCACCCTCCCGGGGCGTACGGCGGCCGAGGTCAAGACAGATTTCCGGAGGGCCTCGGAGCTGGGGGCGGACCTGGTCGAAGTCCGTCTCGACCGGATGCCTTCCGAAGAGATCGCGAAGCTCGAGACCATCCACCAGATCCCCATCGAATTCGAGTGGGTCCCGGCGATAGCCACCTACCGTTCGCGGGCGGAGGGGGGAGAGGGTTCGGACCGGGAATCAGACCGGTTGACCGTTTTGCTGCGGGCCCTGGACGCCCTTCCCTTCACCTATGTAGACTTGGAGATCGTGCGTGACCTGCGGATCGCCCGTGAACTCAGATCGTCCTATGGTCGAGCACTCCGACAGTTGTTCTCGGCACATCTGCCCCCGGACACCCCCGGAGCGTCGATCGAACGCATCCTGGAGGATGCCCTCACAATTGGGGACCTCGGCAAGGTTGTCCTTCCGGCCAGCGTGGACCGAGCCGTATCCGAGTTGATCCCCATCGCTCGAAAGTGGAAGGGGCGACCCTACGTCCTACATACGACGGGACCGTCGGGACCCATACTCCGGGCACTTGCGTACCGCTTGGGGATGCGGTTCGTTTACACGGCATTGCCTGGGGGTCTGCGCGCTCCGGTAGAGCCTACGCAATTGCCGCTGGATCGGATGCGTTCCTTTTTCGATGCTGGGGAAGACACCCCATGGCTCGCAGTCGTGGGTCACCCGATCGCCCACTCCCGTTCGCCGCTCCTCCATCACCGATTCCTCGAGGAGGTAAAGCTCCCATGGTTGTACCTCATACTGGACATCACAACGGAGGAGGAGTTTCGAACGGCCCTTCCCCGCCTTCTGTCCGAGGGCTTGGCCGGTCTAAACATCACTGCGCCCTACAAGGAACTCGCCCCCGCGCTCTGCGAGCATCGGGAAGAAGAGGTGGTGGTCTCCGGTTCGGCAAACACGTTGACTCTCAGAAAGGGCCCCCCCGCTACCTTAGACGCCGCGAACACGGATGTATTGGCGCTTGCCCAGCTCTTGACGGAGGTGGAAAAGACCGGTTGGGACGGCGCGACACTGCTCGTGGTGGGCTCGGGCGGTACGGCACGGGCCGCCATAGCCGCCGGGGTCGAACATGGGGCGCAAGTCTATGTGACCGGCCGGAACATGGAGAACGTCGCTCGCGTGGTATCCAATTTCCCTCCGGAGGCCGTGCACTCTCTTCCTCCGACATCACTTCGACCGTTCCCCTTGATCATTCACGCCACACCAGCGGGACAAGTGGGAGCCGGACCCCTCGAGATTCCCATCATGCCGGCGCTCGTGAAGGGAGGTACCCTCCTCGACTTGGTATACGCCCACAGTGGAACAGAACTCCGGGACATGGCGCTGCGGGTGGGGACCACGTATATTTCTGGAGAAAAGGTCCTTGTCTACCAAGCGGCCGAGAGCTTCCGACGTTTTACCGGGCGGACCCCGTCGACTTCATTGGTGGAGACCCTGCTCCTCGCGGTGGTTCCATGAGCCACGGTTCCGGGGACCGGGAGGGCAACGGTATGGCGTGGGGAGCGATCTCATTCGTCAATGCCATTCCCATGGGGGTCGGGGCGAGCGCGGCAATCTCGTTGAACAGTCGGTCCCGAGTGGAGATAAGAAAGAAGCCCGACGGCAGGACCCTGGAAGTTGCCGTGAATGGAGAACTTACATCGGAATTCCTGCAAATGGTGGCGGGGATGACGCTTCGACGGCTTGATGAGGGGACGAACTGGTCGCTCTCGGTTCACTTGGAGTCCACCATTCCGCTGGGAAAGGGGCTCAAGAGTTCCTCGGCAGTATCGGTGTCGCTCGCCCGAGCTATCGCAGATGCGTTCGGAATCGCGCTCGCTCCTGTCGATCTGGCCCAGATCAGTGCCCAATGCGCGCGGGACTCCGGCATCAGCGTCACCGGTGCGTTCGACGATGCGATCACTTCCGCGTCCGGAGGGGTCACGGTCGCCGACGCGAAGGCATTTCAAGTATTGCTCGAGACGGGACTTCCCAAGGGGCTGCAGGCCGTCCTGTGGCTACCGAGCGGGACGCACCCCTCCCCATCGGAGATCCGTCAATGTTTCCGAGGTTCTGGAGAACGGGCGAGGGAAGCCGCAAGATTGGCCCGGGAAGGGAGTCTGTTCCCAGCCATGGCACTCAACACGGCCCTCGTAGAAGAAGCGTTGGGGTACGACTACCAGGAACTGCACGAGGTCGGGCATCTGGTGGGTGCCCTTGCCTCCGGTGTGTCGGGCAACGGGCCGGCGCTGGCTTACATCATTCCGCGACCACTGACCGAAGGGCTGCGCAAGGCGCTGAAAGGCCGGAGCGGGGAGACAATGGTCACTGATTTTGTCGAAAGGGGTGCTTCCCTATGAGCCCTGGCGCAGAAGCGGGCCAAGGAGTGGACCTGATACGATTGCATCCGGGCGTGGCCCGGGGAAGCCTGCGTGTACCATCATCTAAGTCCTACACCCACCGGGCCCTCCTCGGGGCCCTGCTCTCCCCCCGGCCAGTCATGATCCAGAACCCGCTCGATAGCGAAGACACCCGTGTCAGTCGCAAGATGGTAGAAGGACTGGGTGGGAAGGTCGACACGGTCGAACTCCCCGGTCGTACCGCATGGCGTGTGGAGCCTCCTCCGGTCGTGGCCGAACGACCGTGCGAGCTTGATGCGGGCGAGTCCGGCACTTCGATCCGGTTGTTCACGTGTGCGGCGGCTCTCGGGAAGTCTGAGGTCACGTTCCGTGGGAGCGATTCCTTGGCCCGCCGACCGATGGTGGGGTTGCTCCGGGCGCTTCAGGATCTTGGGGCAAAGGTCCACGCTCCTCCTTCAGGACGCTCGCTCCCGTTCACAATCCGCGGTCCCATCCAGAGTGGGTGCGTGAACATCGAAACCTCAGAAACGAGTCAGTACCTCACCGGACTCCTGATGACGTTGCCGACGCTTCGCGAACCCAGTGAAGTAAGGGTGACCGGACCTGTGGTCTCGCGCCCATACATCGAAGCGACACTGGCCTATCTCAAGCATGAGAGGATCGAGGTAAGAACGAGCGACGTGGGCTACGTGATCCCCGGTCGGCAGCAATTTGCCGGGTTGGGTCTTGAGGTTCCGGGCGACGCCTCTTCCGCCGCCTATCTGCTAACATTGGCGGTCACTACCCGGGGTGACGTCACCCTCACGGGGATCGACGCACAATGGCCCCAGGCCGATCTGGCCATTCTGGGGGTGCTCTCCGAAGTCGCCACTCCCTGCATTCAGGGTAAGGAGGGCGGTCTCCGCATGTCGGGAGCCGACCTGACGCGGATCAAACCCTTCGACTGGGACCTCGACGATAATCCGGACCTGGGACCGCTCTTAGCGGTGCTGGCAACCTTTGCCAACGGGACCAGCCACCTTACGGGAGGTGGGCACTTGGTCTCGAAGGAGTCGGATCGGCGGAGAGGGATGGCCACATTGGTCCGCGCCCTGGGAGGGCAACTTACCGAGTCGCCTTCTCGTTTCGAAATTGAAGGTCCCCCTGAGGCGAACTCCCTTCGGTTGGACGACCTGAGCGATCATCGGATGTTCATGTCGGCGGCGGTCGCCGCGGCGGGGCTCCCTAGCCCGTCAATCCTTGGCCCCGCGGGCGCCGCCGCGAAGTCTTACCCAGGGTTTCTCAATGACCTGAAGCTACTTGGGATCCGTTCCGAACCGGTTTCCCCTGAGAACGGGAGGATGGGGCGCTAGTTTCCGACTGTGCCCAGGGGCGAGAGATTATTAGGAAGTGCCGTTCCGCCCGGCCTATGGCCGCACCGTCGGAGTACACCTCCGGTCAGATGTACGCCGCTGAGCTACTGGGAACCTTCGCGCTCGTCTTCTTCGGATGCGGTGCGGTCGTTGGAAGCGAGTACTTCACAGGCTATGGAATCGGATTCCTAGGTATTGCGTTCGCCTTCGGGATCGCGGTGCTGGTCATGGTCTATGCAATCGGGCCCATTTCGGGATGCCACATCAATCCCGCCATCACAATATCGATGTTGGCGAGTGGCAAGATCTCCGGAAAGGATGCCGTGGGGTATATCGTGGCTCAGTGCATCGGGGCGACCGTCGGTGCGGGTGTGCTCTTGGGCATCGTTTCCGGCATGCCCGGGTATGCCT
>JAJYXQ010000017.1 GCA_021796385.1 Thermoplasmata archaeon
GACCTCGCGGATGATGTCTTGGGCAAAGGTCGGGGTGAATTCATTCAGCGTGAGGTCCATTCGAGCCCGGTCCGCATAGATTTGATTCCCGGTAATGGCGCTCCCATACTTGTGGAAGACCACTCCGCTCAGGAGGTGAAGGCACGTATGATAGCGCATGTGGGCGTACCGCAGGTTCCAGTCCAGGGTGCCGTGAACCTTCGTGCCTACGGTAGGTGGGACGCCTTCCACCTTGTGAAGGATTTCGTTCCCGGCCTTTTCAACGGAGATGACCTTCCACCGGTCCCCAAGTTCGGATACGATCTCCCCTTGGTCCGATGGTTGTCCCCCTCCCGCCGGGTAAAACACGGTTTCTTCAAGTACGATGCCATCCGCGAACGAAACCGTCACGGTGGAGTCGAAATCCTTGCGGTAGGCGTCGGTGAGATAGAGCGCACCCTTCATCGATTGGGCGAGGCACCCTCGGACTTGAGGTTTCTCGTTCCGGTGGTTCGAGTGGATTCTGCAATAAGAAAGGTTGATGAGAGGGAGTAGTCGCAGACATGACGGTGTGCACAAGCCATAAGAACCGCCTACCGGGCATCGACCTGACCTCGACGGTAAACCCGTCTTGAAAGGAGGTCACCCGTACGGAACCTGTTGCTCGGGGAGAGTTTAGATGCAACGATTTGTTTGCTTGGCCTTAGGGTCCTCACGATGTCCTTTTCAGTATTCTTATGACAAATTTTTGCAGATCTTTGGCTCCCAATTGAACTAACGCTTTCTTCTGGGAAACTACATGCGTCGTTTGCGAAGAATTGAAAAAAAAACCCGAGTTAAAGGCCATCTCTATCCAGAAAACAATGCCCACAATCCTTATGGAAAATCAACTGATGCCGACCCCGCAACCAGAACACTTTTTGTCCGTCATTAAGTTCAGTCGACCACAATATCGGCATGGAATCTTGACAACTTCTCGGATAATTTCCTTCTCTCGAATTACAGGAATGTTGGGTGCAACACCAGGTGCGGTTCGTCGGGCGGATATACTCTGCAGTCGTCTTACCCTCTGATTCTCGATAGTGTTGGCTATGGAGCCTACCTCACTTCTCCATACCTGAAACTTTGCTCCAGCAATAATCAACGTGTTTGGTTGATACCATGTGGTTTGGGGTAGGTCCTCAAGGGCCAAAGTGTTTGCGAGGTGAAAGGCATTCGCTTGGCATATCACTGTCAAGACGCGCTCGTTCGTGAGAAAGAGGAGATCCTTGAAACGGAAGGAAAATGCCCGGTGGAGATTCCCCTGGATACGAAGGATTACTCGCTCCCCGGGGTGAAGCACCTTGGCAAGAATCTCCTCGGGATTGCCCGCCATCGATTCCCCGCCAAGAGATTCGCAGACTACAAGCTTTGCCCTATGCCCGAGGGTGACGGCCAAATCCATCCCGATGTATAAAGCACGTTGTTAGATTAGGGTCTGTGGATCCAAACCACCCCAGGCAAGTGCATGAGCACGTAAGAAAATTATTCCGGTGGTTTCCTTCTAGTGTCAGAACGGATCCCCTAAACCACTGAAGATTCCGTCCGTTACCACCCAGCACTAGTGGAGGGATCGGTGAGCGACATATGTAACCAATCATCTTCGGTTTGACTTCTTACTTCGTTTCCATTGAGCAAGGCACAACAGATTCTCCATGACACCCTTGGTGTTTCATACTTCGGGTAAGCTTCCGTGCCTCCGCGACGCTTTAGCGAGGTTCATCGATGGACTTGGGTCTTGTGTTACCAAAAGTGTACCGCTGTGCGTTACTGGCTGTTGGTGACCGAATTGCACCATGGGCTTAGCCTCACAAAGTGGCAAATGCTTATTCGCCCCGGGGCGTGAACTGGTCGGGTGACAGTGTTGACGATCAAGGTGGCCATCAATGGATACGGCACGATCGGCAAGCGGGTGGCGGACGCGGTGGTTCGGCAGAAGGACATGCAGCTTGTCGGAGTGGCAAAGACTCGGCCCACTTTCGAAGCGCGACAAGCGGTAGATAGAAGGTACGCGTTGTACGTCGCCGGCCAGGGCTCGCGTTCCGAGTTCGAATCTCAGGGCATCTCGGTCTCGGGCACTTTGGAGGATTTGATTCGTGCCGCAGACGTGGTCGTGGACTGTACCCCTGAGAAAGTCGGGACCGCCAACCGGGAGCTCTACGATCGCCTTGGAGTTCGGGCCATATGGCAAGGGGGAGAGAAGGCGACCGTGGCGGAACATTCGTTCAATGCCCTCGCCAACTATGCGGAGTGCGTCGGCGCCCGACGCATCCGGGTGGTGTCCTGCAACACTACGGGCCTCGCCCGTGCCGCAGCCCTTCTCCATCGGAATTTCGGGGTGGCTGAGTGGGACTGCACCTTGGTACGCCGTGCGGCCGACCCCCGAGAATCGAAGAAGGGGCCGATCAATGGCATTCTCCCCACCCTCAAGCTGCCCTCTCATCACGGCCCCGATGTTCAGACGGTCCTGCCGGGGCTCCCGATCACGACAGCCGCGATGGTCGTTCCGACAACCCTCATGCATGTCCACTTCAACCACGTGCGCCTGGAGCGCCCTCCCGCGGACATAGCTACCCTCCGGTCTCTCTTTGCATCCCAACCGCGATTTGTGATCTTCCCGGGCTCGGCCGGCGTCGAAGGTACCCCGCAGGTCATGGAGTGGGCCCGGGACCGCGGAGAGGGTCGGGGAGATGTGATGGAGAACGTCCTCTGGGAGGAGGGGATCCGGCTGCAGGGCAAGGACCTCTACTTCTTCCAGGCTATCCACCAGGAGTCAATCGTGGTACCGGAGAACATCGATGCGATCCGGGCGATGTTCTCCCTCGAGACAGACGCGGGCCGCTCGATGGGGCTCACCGACACTTCGCTCGGGATCCGGGAGCGCCCCGCCCCGAGCTAGGGTCGGGGGAGGTTCCGGGGGCCTTCCCGCGCGTGACGACCGATTTTGCGATTGCCCTGGCAATCCTCCTGGGGCTTTACACCACGGTGGTCCTACGTCAGGTACTGACGCGAGGCCCCCCTTTGAGCGTGCTCTTCCTCGTGGCCGGGGGGGCGATGATCGCGTTCGGCGTTCTCTCGCCCGAGACGGCGCTCCGTTCCCTCAACTTTTCCGTCCTGGTCTTCCTGTTTTCGATGTTCGTCTTTGCGCTCGCCCTGGACAAAGCCGGAGTCCTCACCCACCTTGCGAGCTGGCTTCTCTACGTCGGCCGCCGGGCAGAGAACCTACCCTTCTATCTCTTCGTGGGATTCGGTCTCCTATCCACGATCCTCGTCAACGATGCGATCGTACTGCTGGCGGTCCCCTTGTTGATGGGGCTCGCACGGAGGCTGAAGGCCTCCCCGGTTCCGCTCCTCCTCACCGTGGCGTACGCCGTAACGGTGGGCAGTGCGATGACTCCGCTCGGGAATCCCCAGAACGCCCTCATATCCCTTTCGAGCGGGATCTCAGCCCCGATCACGACCTTCGTGGAGTATCTGGCCATTCCCACGTTCCTCAACCTCATCATCGGGGGCTGGTTGGTGAGCCGGTGGTTCGGACCGACCCTGCGAACCTCCGCCGACAGCACCCCTCCACCTTCCCCGTCGGAGGTCATCCCGTTCTTTCCACGGACCCCTCCTGAGGGATGGCTGGCCTGGGTCCGACACCGGCCCTCGGTGTTGATCTTCCCGGGTACGATTGCCTTCCTTCTTATCAACGACATCGGTTCGGAGTTCTTTGGCATGGTTGCACTCCCGATCTGGGCCATCGTCTTGGCGGGTACCTTGTTGCTCTTGCTCCTCCATCCAGTGAGCCGCACATTGATCGAGGGGATCGACTGGAACACCCTCCTTCTTTTCGTGGGATTGTTTGTCGTCATGGGAGGAGTCGCAGCCGCGGGGATATTCGGCGCCATGGACCAGGTGCTTCCCCTTCCGTCCGCGAGCGGGGGAGCAACCTCCCCCCAGGTCATCGGAGTGCTCATGCTCTCGAGCCTTGGTGGGAGCCAGGTACTGTCGAATGTGCCCTGGACCGCTCTTTCCATCCCCTTCCTGCACAACCTAGGGTATGGGGGAGCCCAAGCCAAGGTCTGGCTGGCGCTCGGCGCCGGGGCGACCCTTGCCGGGAACCTCACCCTGCTCGGGGCCGCGAGCAACCTCATCGTGGTGAACCAAGCCGAACGGGCGGGCCTCAAGATCGGCTTCGGGCAATTCGCCCGTTACGGAATCCCCCTGACCCTGATCACGATCGGTATCACATTCCTGGCCCTATGGGTCGGGCTGTGAACCGGCCGGAAGGCCCTCCGGGCCGATTTACTTGGACTGAACGGTCACGGTGCCGCCGCGACCCTTGGAGACTTGGAGCTTGCCGCGGAACTCCTTGACCCAACCGTCGGAGATCTTGATCTTCTGGCCCACGTGGTACTGTTTGATCTCCTCGCCCCACAGGGTCCATTGCACGGTGCCCGATTCGTCCTGCAGCGTGGCATCGGCGACCTCGGTCTCTCCCCGCTGAGTCGTGACCCGGCGAGGGGGGGAGATTGCCGTGATCGTGCCTTCGATGGTGGCGCTGCTGTTGGTCTTCAGGCTGGCTATGGTTGCCATGCCCCTCCCCATACTGGATTGAGCTATGAAGCTACTGGTATTCTGGGCGTCACGGTCGATGGCCCGCCACATCCGTTGGATTTCCGGGGGCCCAAGGGGTCAGAGAACTCGGCCTAGGGTCGGCAGGTCCAGAAGGTCGGAGTCGGTCGCCCGGACTCCCCGGGCGACGTCCTCTCGTGTCAGCCGGTCCCCCGTCATCCCTTTCAGTCGGGCCCGGACCACCGCCCGCGAGAGGACCTGGGAGGCCGCCTCTCGCACGATCTCCTCTGCAAGCTCGCCGAGCGTTGCCTCGGGAACATTTCGGAGTTCGGCGTAGGCGGCCCAGATGAGTTGGTCGCGGCGGATCACAAGCCGAAGGTATCCTTCAAGGAGCCGGTGGCCATCCCCGTCAAGTTCGGGCCGTTTGTCCGGGGGGGAGAACGTCCCCAACCGGGAGCGGACCCCTCCGGACTCCTGCAGGAGCAGGGCATCATAGCCCTCCTCACGACCCGCGAGGGCGACGACGCCGATCCCCTCCTCGAAGAACAGTGGCAGGTTCTCGACCCCCTCCTCCTCCGATGGCGGGAGGGTGACGGGGAAGTCGTCGGGATCGGGGAACGGAGGCGCGTCCAGAAGCCGCTGCCGGAGATGTTCCGGATCTTCCCATCGACCTTCCCGTTCCATGGTCCGAATCAGCGCGTTCTCCCGCCGGCGATGGTTTGCGATCCACCCGGCGATCGGTGCCTTTTCGAACTCGGTGCGTACATGCGCTAGTTCCTCTTCGAGGCCCCGAGGGTCGGAGACCCCTCGAGACTGGGTGGCACGATCGAACCCGTCGAAGATCACCCCAGGGCAACTCAGACAGACACTGGCCTGGGCTCGGGAACCGACGTGTACCGTGATGGGATATTCGATGCATGGGAAGGGGCGAGCACCGTAGCAACGACACCGGTTGTCCTTCAGGAAGTGGCAGGCCCCTCCTTGGGGGCGGCACGCCACGAGCGCGTACCCCCCAGCCCCCGGTAGGAAGGGCGTGGCAGGCGCTATGCGTACGAGCGTTTGGCGCTCCGCGGGCGTCACGGCGGGGGTGGCGTAGCAGCAAAGACCGCAGTCCGGGCGGCATTGGAACGAGAGTCCTTGGAGGAGGGAGATATCGAGGGGGATCCCCATGACTCCCGAAGGAGCGGTTCGTGCCGGGTCCTTCAAGAGCCTTGCGTGGTCCGCAACCGGTCCAAGAAGGCCTTGCCCACCTGGGCCGAGCGGTCCCGCTCCCCGGACTCGAACGCGTTCAGCATCTCGTTCGCGAGCGTAACTTTGTGATAGCGCACCGTGCTCGGGTGATAGTAGTGCGCCCCGGACAGCGTTGCGAACTCCCGCAAGTAGGGGGACCCATGGGTCGTCACGTCAATGACGATGGCGCTTAGATTGACTGCGGCGAAGGTGCGCGGAAGCATTTCGAGCTCTCGACGGACGTTGCCTCCCTGGACCATGGGGACGTTGGCCTTGCCGGTCGTCACTAAGATGAGGATCTTGACTGCATCGATCGTGTCGGCAAGGCGCAAAAGGAAGAGCTTGGCCCCCTCCATCA
>JAJYXQ010000016.1 GCA_021796385.1 Thermoplasmata archaeon
GTCTAGATTGGCCTTTCACCCCTAAGCGCAGGTCATCCGAACGATTTGCACATCAGCACCGGTTCAGACCTCCACCTACCTTTCGGCAGGCTTCGTCTTGCCCACGCTTAGATCGATTGGCTTCGGGCATCCCACCCATGACTACGGACGATCGCATCCCGCCTCTCGCCCCTTGCGGGGTTGCAGGCAGTCGGTTTCCCTTCGGCTTTGCCGTTTGAACGGCCTAACCTCGCCATGGATTGGAACTCCCTGGCCCGTTATTCAAAACGGACGCACGGACTCTGTGTCCACCGGGTCGCCCCGGCTTCGTTCCTTTGGAGCCACGTGCGGCTTATCGTCACCTGGTTTCAGGCATCTTTTCACCTCCCTTTTTAGGGCACTTTTCACCTTTCGCTCACGCTACTAGTACGCTATCGGTCTCGAGACGTATTTAGGATCGGAAGTCTGTACCTCCCGGCTCCCCACGCGATTTCCAACGCGTGGTACTCTGGATACCTCCAATCTCCCTGCTGCTTTGCGCCTATGGGACTATCACCCGTTTTCGTCTGGCATTCCAGCCACGTTCGGCTTTAGCAGCGAGGGGGTGCGGAGGTCCGCAACCCCACATCATCCCCCGGTTTCCCGGGGGATTTCGGTTTGTCCTATGCCGTTTTCGATCGCCTTTACTGGCGGCATCTCGATTGATTTCTTTTCCTCCCCCTACTAGAATGCTTTAATTCAGGGGGTTCCCTATCCGTAAGGATTGACCACTTGCGCGGTCCGGAATTCCGATTAGGTCATCCGGGGATCTTAGATTCCGTGCGTCTACCCCCGGCATATCGCAGCTTGGCACGACCTTCATCGGCGCTCGAGCCTGGCCATCCCCCAAGTGACATAGTAACAGCTGTCTTTGACTCACTCGCCAACGTCCAGGAACTGCGTGTGATTGGGACATCGGACCCTGCCCCTCTCGGCGGGATCCTCCCCACTTCCCCAGCAAGGGCCCCCCCTTACTGAGTGCATCAGTCCGCGGAATTTGTGTTTCGCGGAAATTTACCATCCCCTCAACTCTATATAAAATCACGCCTTGGCTCGGCCATGCGCGACCGTATCAAAGCCATCTTTGCCGCAATGAAGGACCCGCCGAACGTCATCCTCTTCGCAAACTCCTCGGAGCCGCACCTCGACCTGGGATTCTTTTACGTCACCGGCGTGCCGAGCGGTCTCTTTGAGGGCTCGGTCGCTGCGATCTACCCCGATGGCCGCTGCACCCTCCTCAGTTCCCCCCTCGAGGAAGAGAGCGCTCGCAAGGCCCCCGATCTCACCGTGGAAGTGGCGTCGACCCGCGACGAGTTGCGCAAGCAGATCCGGGACATCGTGGGAGATGCGAAGCGCGTGGGCATGAACTACCGGGAAGTGACCCACGAAATGTACCGCGCTCTCAAGAAGTATGCGAAGGGGCGGAAGATGGTCGACGTTTCCGCGGCGGTGGCCCAAGCCCGCTCGGTGAAGGATAAGACGGAGGTCCAGCGGATCGCCAAGGCGGCGGCGATCGCTGCGACCACGGCGAAGGAGATCCCCTCTCTCCTCCGGAGCGGCATGACGGAACTCGAGCTTGCCGCGGAGGTCGAGCACTCGATGGGAAAGCACGGGGCATCAGGCCGGTCGTTCAATACGATCGTGGCCTTCGGACCGCACGGTGCGGAACCCCACTTCGATCCGACAAGCACGAAGCTGAAGGCCTCGACCACGATGGTGGTCGATTTCGGTGCGCTCTACCAGCGGTACTGCTCCGATGTCACCCGGTCGTTCGCGTTCGGGAAACCCCCCAAGGTCATGCGTGAGATACATGAGACGGTCGAAGCCGCCCAACAGGCCGCCTTCGACCTCATCCAGCCCGGTGTCCGGGGATGCGACGTCCATGCTGCGGCGGCGAAGGTGATCGATGCGTCGAAGTGGAAGGGGCGGTTCATCCACGGACTGGGTCACTCGGTAGGTCTTGCCGTCCACGATCCCGGTGTCGGCCTGAGCCCGCGGTCGAAGGAGAAGCTGAGGGAAGGCATGGTGGTCACGGTAGAACCGGGCATCTACGTGCCCGGCGTCGGCGGGGTGCGGATCGAGGACGATGTCCTCGTGACGAAGAACGGGTACCGGATCCTCTCGGACGCCCCCCGAGGCTACATCGAGGTGTAGATACCGTATGCCTTCGGTCCAAGCGCTCTGGTTCGCCGACGGCAAGCTTTGCGTCATCGACCAACGTCGTCTCCCCTTGGACCGGGTCGTGCTCGAGCTCACCCAACTCAGCGAAGCGGCGGAAGCGATCCGCAACATGACGGTCCGGGGGGCCCCCACGATCGGCGTGGCGGCGGCCTATGCCATGGTGCTCGCGCATGCGCAGGGAGGATACACCGCAGAGCAGGCCGCCGAGATCTTGCGGTCCACCCGACCGACGGCACACGACCTCTTCGTGGGGGTCGACATCGTGCGCAAAGCCTGGGAGGATGGTCGAGACGTCGTCAAGGTGGCGACCGACTACCGGAATTCCATTGTCGAACAATGCCATGCGATCGGGATCCATGGGGCACCGCTTTTCCCCCGGGACGCCAATGTGCTGACGCATTGCAATGCCGGGGCTCTAGCCACGGTAGAGTGGGGAACGGCTTTGGCACCCATACGGGTCGCCTGGCGGGAGGGTCGGCTTCCGCACGTCTGGGTGGACGAGACCCGGCCGTTGCTCCAGGGTTCGCGCCTCACCGCGTGGGAGCTCCGGGAGGAAGGCATCCCACACACCATCCTTGCCGATAATGCGGCGGGTTTCCTATTGCAACGAAAGAAGGTCGACTTGGTCATCGTCGGCGCTGACCGGATTACGACCTCCGGGGACTTCGCCAATAAGATCGGCACCTATGAAAAGGCAGTGCTCGCGCACGAACACGGTGTCCCATTCTACGTGGCGGCGCCCTGGAGCACATTTGACCCCACGATCGAATCGGGAAGTGCGATCCCCATCGAGGAGAGGGCCCGGGAGGAGGTCACGACCTTCGGTGGGGTCCCGTCCGCGCCCGCCGATTCTCCGGCTTGGAACCCGGCGTTCGATGTGACGCCGGCGCGCTTGGTGACCGCCTTCATCACACCGGGAGGTATGGTCCGACCCGGGGACTTGAAAGCCTTCTTGAAGAACCGTGGGGAGGCCCACTAACATGTCCGAGACGCGAACTTCGAACTTCCCGAAGACTTTGCCGGCCTTTCTCTCAGAAGGGGACCCGACGACGGCAAAGGTTTACCTTGCTATCGCCCGGGCCGCTTCCCGGCTGGCCGACGAGCTTCCCTTGCATACGGGGATGGCAGGGGGGGTCAATCCATCGGGAGAATCGCAGGCCAAACTGGACGTCTTTTCGAATGACCTCTTCGCCGACGCGCTGCTGGAGACGGGTGTAGTAGGAGAAGTGGCCTCGGAAGAGATGGAGGAGCCCCGCCGTTCGAACGCTCCAGCCGAGGAGTCCCTCGCCGTGGCCATGGACCCCTTGGACGGCTCTTCGAACATCGTAACCAACAGTCCCCTCGGATCCATCTTCGGCATCTGGCGCGGACGTCTGCCTCAGAGCGGGCGCCGCCTGGTCTCGGCCATGTTCGTCACGTACGGGCCTCAGTTGACGCTCTGCTTCAGTCACGGGAACCGGGTCTGTCAGTTCGTGAAGATGCGGATAGGACCGCAGGCCGGCGAATTCGTCCTGGCATCCGAAGGCATGCGACTTCCCGATCCCCCGGAGGTGTACGGGTTCGGAGGGGAGAGGAACAAATGGACGCCCCGGGTCGAGGCATTCGTCCGCTCCCTCGAAGAGCGGGGGCTCAAGCTACGTTACGGGGGTACTTTCATTGGAGACTACAACCAGGTCCTTCGACGGGGGGGCATTTTCGCCTATCCCGAACTGAAGGGGCGACCCAACGGAAAACTGAGGATACTCTACGAGAGTGCGCCGGTAAGCTACCTGACCGAGCTTGCCGGAGGGGCTTCAACCACCGGGCGGGGCTCGATGCTGGATATCACTCCGACCACCTTGGCCGAGACCGCACCGTGTTACATTGGCAATAGGAACCTTGTCCGCGAGGTGGAGGAGCAGTTTGCCCGATCGTAGGAAGGGGACCCGCGACTGACCTCCACCGGTCGCATCCTGTATTCCCCCGAAAGAATCGAGAGCGCCAATTTTATACTGATTCGGGCGTGGGGCTTCGTGAAATGACCCTTTCTCACGATGTACTGGTGGTAGGAGCCGGCTTGGCCGGACAACGCGCCGCGCTGCAAGCCTTCCGAGCCGGGGTCGATGTCGGTGTGATCTCGAAGCTTCACCCGCTACGTTCGCACTCCGGCGCCGCACAGGGAGGCATCAACGCCGCTCTGGACCCAAAGGATTCCGTCCATGACCACATCTATGACACCGTGAAAGGGTCGGATTACCTGGCCGATCAGGATGCGGTCGAGGTCCTTTGCAAGGAGGCCGGTCCGACTGTCATCGAGATGGAACACATGGGCACGATCTTCAATCGTGCCCCGGACGGTTCGCTCGACCGGCGGGCGTTCGGTGGCGCTTCCTATAACCGGACGATATACTCAGCGGACCGGACGGGACTGGCGCTACTGCAAGGACTCTACGAAGAGGTAGGACGCGACCCCAAGATCCATATCTACGAGGAGTGGGACGCGGTCGATCTCGTGGTCCGGGATGGACGGGTCCAGGGCGTGGTCGCCATGGAACGCAAGAGCGGGAAGATCGAGGGCTTCGGTGCCAAGGCGGTCGTGATAGCCACTGGCCCCGCAGGTCGGGTCTATGGAAAGACCACGAACTCCCATGAATCGACTGGGGATGGCTGCGCGCTCGCCTACCGGGCGGGAGCGTACCTGAAGGACATGGAGTTCGTCCAGTTCCACCCCACCTGCCTCCCACACACATCGATCCTCATCACGGAAGGAGCCCGGGGCGAAGGCGGCATCCTACGGAACGCTAAAGGGGAACGTTTCATGGAGCGATATGCCCCGCACTTCAAGGACCTGGCCTCTCGGGATGTCGTATCGCGTGCGATCGTCACGGAGGTGAAAGAGGGGCGTGGTTTTCCCGATGGGACCGTTCACCTCGAACTCATGCACCTCGGCAAGGAAAAGGTCGAGACGAAGCTCCAAGAGATCGTGGCCTATGCGCGAACCTTCGCCGGTATCGACCCGGTAGTCGAAGGTATCCCGGTCTACCCGGCCCAGCACTACATGATGGGAGGGATCTCCACGAATCCCAAGGGTGAAACGAACATTCCCGGGCTTTACGCGGCGGGCGAAGCGGCTTGTGTCTCGGTCCACGGTGCGAACCGGCTCGGGGCCAACTCGTTGCTTGAGACCCTCGTCTATGGTAAGATCGCTGGGCAGAATGCCGCCGAATACGCCAAGACCGCCGCGGCCAGTACCTTGGGCCAGACGGATGTGGATGCCACTACGGGGCGGATACATCAATTGGTCGAACGAAAGGAGGGAGAGCTCCCGGCGAAGCTTCGGGCAGAATTGCAGTCCACAATGGATGAACTCGTGGGGGTCTATCGCCACCCGGACGACCTTATCAATGCGGTGACCCGGGTCGCGCAGCTCAAGGAACGCTATCAAAACGTTCATGTGGCCGACAAGTCCTCGATCTTCAACCTCAACTTGGTGGAGGCCATCGAGCTCGGTCACCTGCTTGATCTCGCCGAGGTGATCGTGACGGGAGCGCTCGCCCGCACCGAGTCGCGTGGGGCACATGTCCGCACGGACTATCCCAAGAGGGATGATGCAAAATGGCTCAAGCATACCCTCGCCCAGATCACGAAGGAGGGACCGAGCCTCACTTATCTTCCTGTGACGATCACCGAATATCAGCCGAAGGAGCGGGCGTACTGAGATGACGCAAGTCACGTACCAAATCCTCCGAAACGATGGGAAGGGGGGGGTTCCGCACTTCCAGAACTTCGTTGTCGAGATTGGGGAGACGGAGGCGATCCTCACGGGGCTCATCAAGATCCGCAATGAACAGGACCCTACCTTGGCCGTCCGTTATTCGTGTCGGCAGGAGATCTGCGGCTCCTGTGCCATGCGGGTCAATGGAAAGAGCCGGCTCGTGTGTTCGCGGCTCGTGGGTACTGAGACCAAAACCCATAACAACACGATCCGGATCGAGCCGATGGCCAACCAGCCTGTTTTGCGCGATCTCGTGGTCGATCAGACCCCGTTCTGGGACCGATACCGGCACATCCGTCCTCACCTCATCTTGGATCCGGCAAACCCCTTGCCCCAGGGCAAGGAGTCCCGCATGACCCCGGAACAGGTGGACCAGTTCCGGGAAACCCCGCGGTGCATCGCCTGTGCCTCGTGCTACTCGGCATGCCCTGCGGTGGGATCCGACCCCGACTTCCTTGGGCCCATGGCCCTTGCTAAGCTCTACCGGTTCACGGTCGATCCCCGGGATGCCGCGTACCACGAACGATTGGAAGGGATCCAGAACCAGAAGCTCTGGCTTTGCCTTCGGTGCAACCTTTGTGTTGAGGCCTGCCCCAAGGATGTTCGACCCGCGGAGCGAATCGTGGACCTGAAACGCCTCGCCAATCAAGAAATTGGCAAGCGGGAACGGGGAAGCAAGCACTCGATCGGATTCCTCAACAATATCGAGCAAGGGGGCCTTCTCAACGAGACCAAGCTCGCGCGCGATTCCCTGGGATTATTCGGGATGCTTGGCCAAGTGGGGAAAGGGTTCCAGATGATGCGTCATGGAAAGTCCCTCAAGAAGCATCCACCCATCCAAGGGCTCTCCGAGGTCCAAGCGATCTATGCCGATCTCAACAAGCCGGAGGATATCAAAGGGCGTGAACGACCGGTCGGGAAGGGGGTCAAAGGAGAATGACAGTGAAAGTAGCATACTACCCAGGGTGCGTGGCGCAAGAGTCGGGAAGGGAACTTGACATGGCGACTAGGGCGGTGGCTGCGGCCCTCGGGATAGAGCTCGTGGACTTCCCCACCTTCTCCTGCTGTGGGAGCGGCTTCATCGACGAAGCCAACATGACGCTCAACATCGCGCTCAACGCCAGGAACCTTGCTCTGGCGGAGCGGGCAGGGTTAAACACGGTGATGACCATATGCAGCACATGCCAAGGGATGCTGACTCATGCCCGCCACACGATGAAGCATGACGCCGTGGTCAAGGCAAGGGTCGACCAGACGCTAGGCAAGATCGGTTTCCAGTATCAGGGAACGGCGGTTCCAAAGCATCTTCTCCAGATCATTTCGGAAGACCTTGGAGGTGCCGAAATGCTGCGCCCCCTCGTGCGACGACCCTTGACCGGCACAAAGGTCGCGGCGTTCTATGGTTGCCACATCCTACGGCCCCATGATGTGATGAAGTTCGACGACCCCGAAGAGCCCCACACCTTCGAAGACATCATCAAGGTCTTGGGAGCGGAGCCCGTCTACTATCGAGGCCGAGTTCAGTGCTGTGGGTTCCCGATCCAGTTCGTCAAGCCCGAGACCGCACAGCGGATCGCGGGGAACCAGATCCGTGAGGCAAAGCAGGGTGGTGCCGATGCCATGGCCACGCCTTGCCCGTTGTGCCACATTTCCCTCGACACCTACCAGAAGGAAGCCGGGAAGGCCGTTGGGGAGGATCTCAACATGCCCGTCCTCCACTTTCCCCAACTGATCGGGATCGCTCTTGGGCTGGACCCGAAGACGTTGGGACTCCCCCGGCACATGGTGGATCCGCAACTGCTGTTGAATAAGGTCTCGGTATCGGTGCCGGCGTAGGCGTCCCACGGGCTGAAGCGTTATCCGTTCGACCGCATGCTGGTCGGCGCTGAGGTAGCCTAGTCCGGTAAGGCGCTGGCCTTGAAAGCCAGTGGCGCAAGCCTCGGGAGTTCAAATCTCCCCCTCAGCGCTTCCCCCGGCTGTTCGTTTACTTTAAATACGGCCCCGACCATGTATCCATCTGCATGGCGAAGAAGACCCGGGAAGGGTCGCCGGAAAGGGGCCACGGACGGGTCCATGAGTTGCTTGCCAATGACCCCAGAGTGCGGGAATGGCACGCAGAGAAGTCGCTCAAGTCCCGCCTGAGTGCGGACACCTACACTCGGATGCTGTGCCTCATCTCGGAGCGCGTGGGCATGACCCCTGAGGAGATCGTGACCACCGCCAAGAAGAGCCCGGACAAGCTACGGGTCCGCTTTGCGGAGTGCGCCTCGGCCTTGAAGAAGGATGGATGGCTCGACACTTCCGTCGCCAAGGGGTTCCTGATGGTCAAGGCCTACCTCAAGTATCGCCACGTCAGCACCGATGTCTTTCCCCCTCTCTCCTCCACGACCGGGGAGACGATCCAGAACGAGCGAGTTCCTACCCAGGAGGAGCTGGGTACGGTCCTTGACAAACTCTCCCTACGGGGACGGGTTGTTGCCCTCTTCATGGCCCACAGCGGGGTCCGTCCCCAGGTCGTCGGTTCCTATCAAGGGGAGAGTGGGTTGCGCCTGAGAGACTTGCCGGACCTCCAGCTTGGGGGGAAGACCCTATCCTTTAGCGAGACCCCGTTCGTCGTCCGGGTTCCCGCAAACTTGAGTAAGACGAGGACCGCTTACACGACCTTCGGGACCTCCCAGCAGGCCACCGCCCTCCTTGCCTACCTGAGTGAGCGCAGGGACTCCGGGGAGAAGCTGGGTCCCGATTCTCCGGTGGTGGCAGCACAGCCTACCCGAGGGGCGGCCCGGATGAGGCGGGAGAATGCGAGCTTCGCTAACGGTTTTCTGTCCACTTCCGTCCTCATGCGGGAGATTCACCGGGCCCTGACCTCCTCTCTCCCGGAGGGAGTCACATGGAGGCCCTATGTCCTCCGCTCCTACTGCTCGACCCGTTTGATGATGGCGGAGGGAGCGGGGAAGATGACCCGCGACCTCCGGGAAGCCATCTTGGGCCACGACACCGGAGTGTCGGGGCGCTACAATGTGGGCAAGCCCTGGGGCCCGGAGGTCCTCAAGGAAGCCCGGGCCCAGTACAAGCGAGCCGAGCCCTACCTGCTCACGACTGTGAAAGCTGAGGAGGGGAACGAGAACGCAACCCGCGTCATCCGACTCCTCCTCGAAGCGCGTGGGGTCTCAAAGGAAGTGCTCGACAAGCACGACATCGGGTCCATGAGCGATGAGGAGATCGTAGCCCTCATTAAGACCGTTGGGGCCTCGACAGGGACGGAGAAGAAGACGCAAAAAGCCGTCCCGGTCGAGGAGGTTCCCAAGCTACTGGAGGAAGGGTGGGAGTTCATCGCCCCCCTCAACGGGAAAATGGCGGTGCTAAAGGCCGCACTTCCATGAGTAGGTCTTTGCATCCCGTTTCTATTTATGAACTCGCCGTCCTTGCCTAAATCCATGAGTGCTCCACCTCCAACTACTCAAGAGGCAGAAGCCGCCACGAATGATTTCTTGCCACTCCCGCCTCCTTCGCAAACCGGAGAGAATCCACCCCCCAACAAGGACCACGAGGAGGAAAAATCAAAACCGCCACCACGAAAGCAGTTTACTATCGATGACTGGGCTCAACTCATCCAAATGGGAGAACCCGTCTTGAAGTTCCTCGCAGACAAGTGGGAAGCGTACGAGAAAAGGGGATATGAAGCGGATGAGCGGTCTCAGCGCCACACAATCCGCGTGTTAGGTGTCTTGATGGGGTTTCTCGGCGGAATCATTGTACTCGTTGCGTGGCTAACCTACGAAGGGAAAGTAAGCGGTGATGCCCTGCTGTTCCTTATCGGAACGGTGGCAGGAGTGATCCTCAGCATGGTCCAGAGACATCTCTTCTCTGTCGGGCCAGAGGAGTAGCTGTACTCTGACAAGAACTGTCCCGCAGGCAATCCTGAGGGGCCAAAGGCTCGTCCCTATGCCCCTGTGAGCCTTTGGGACGAACCGGGTGGGGGACAAGGACCTGTGCCTCCCTCTTCCCCACTACAGCCCGTTCTTAATCGGGAACTCCCAAGTCCCGATAGAGCCTTGAGTACGTCTTCGACTTCTTCAGGATCGGGAGCACGATTCCCCGTTCCCGGAACATACGGGTCACGATATGTTTGAGGATTTTTGTCTCACCTCCTCCCTTGTAAAGGTCAGTTGTCCAGACGTGAATCACCAGAAAGCCACGGCGCTGGAACTCGGCATCTTGTCCTCTATCCCTGCGGTTCGCATCGGGAAGCGAGTGGAATTGAGGTCCATCTAACTCAATCAGGACCCGGTAGTCGGGCAAAAGAAAGTCAACTGAGTAGGGTCCTATCTGGACCTGCGAAACAATGCGTACCCCTAGCTTGCGGAGAACCTTCAACATCCGGCCCTCGCTCTTGTTCGTCCTCTGGGAGCTCTTGCTCCAAGAGCCAGAGGGATTGCTTTCAATCGATTTCACTGGGAGCATGCTTATGGAAGAAAGGCCAATCTGCAGAATATGTCTTTCTGAAGTGTTTCGTGCTTGGGGAAGAGACTGTGGGCTTCGGTGTAACGCGCTTCTTCAACCCTACGCGGTCCAATGGACCCCCCCTTTCACGGGAAATCCTTCAAGTCAATTTTTCTTTCTTCCTCCACTTCTCCCGCCCCTACTGCTTGGAAAGTTTTGACTCCTTCTTTCTGCTTCCGCGCCTTCCACGCAGCACTCTTGCAGGTATTCGCGGGAAGCCCTACCGCCTGGGCGACAGTAGCCCACGGCTTTCCCTGAGCGCGGAGCTTGAGCAGGGCCTCCAGCTTCTCCGGGGTCACCCGGATGGGGCGATGCCAAGGCTTCCCTGACCGGGTAGTCCTCCGCCCCTCCTTGAGTTCCCGCATGGCCAAGCTGACCCTCTCGGCCCTCCTCCTGCTCTCGAAAGTGGCGATGACGGGGAGGATGGCCCGTAGGAGATCCCGGCCCATGTTCGGGGACCCGTCCTCGGACGAGTCGATCATCGGTTCCCGGTAGGAATGGAACTTCACTCCCCGAGCCTCTACATCTTCGATGGACCGGACAGCATCAGTGAAGCGGGTGGACCGGGACCATCGGTCCAGACTCCAAACAAGGACGTGCCCCCATGACCTTTCTGGGTTGGAGGCATCCCGGAGGAGGCGCTCATAGGCGGGTCGATCTACCTTCCCAGTCGCCGAAAGCTTCTCTCGGTAGACTTCGACCACCACCCATGCCCGTGAGGTGGCGTAGGCCCGGAGGTCCCGTTCCTGGCCCTCCAGGTCTTGGTCTTCCGTCGAGACGCGGACGTACAGGGCGACCCTGGCCGCTCCCTCCATCACTTCCCTCTCCGTCTTCCAGGTGCGAGCAGGCCGCCCAGGTTACGCTGGAGGATGGCCCAGGACTTCGGGGAGGCCTCTATCCCGAGGCTCTTCCTCCCGAGAAGGTAGGCGGCAAGGAGCGTGGTCCCGGACCCGGCATAGGGCTCGAGGATGAGATCGCCGGGGCGGGTCAAGAGCAGGATGAGATAGCGGACCAGGTCGATGGGTTTCGCCGCGTATAGCTGGCCGGAGCGATTCGGAGTGGAGAAGACCACGTCCGCAGGATAGCGCCAGCCCGTGTCGTTCCCCTCGTAGGAACCGACCAAACTATTCCACTGCGCAAGACGAGCTCCCCTCTTGTAGCGCCCTCGCGGTTCGCCACGCCGATGCATCGCCACATCATTGTAGGTCAGATCCCCGACCTGTGCGTCCTTCCCCCGGAAGACATGGATAAGTTCGTGGCCGTGGAGAGGCCCCGTCCCAACTCCCTGCAGCATTCCAGTGTGTAGAGGGGAAGAGGGACCAAACGCCTTCACCCACACGATCTCAAACCGATAGGCCAAGAACTCCTCGAAGGCGGCGACCGCCCGCGCCGCCATCGCCCCCTGACCGTGGAGGACGACTTGGCCTGTGGGTTTGAGGAGCCGGACCGTCTCCCTCCCGAGCCAGGACCAGTCCGGGGCCTTGTCCCAATCCCCATCCGTGAGGCCGTAGGGAGGGTCAAAGTAGACGAGGTCGAAGGACCCGGCGGGGAGGGTCGGGAGGATATGCTCGGTGATTCCCGACCGGACCTCCGGGGGGGAGAGAGCGGGCTTCTCCCGACCGTAGGACTCCCGGACGATGTGTTGTCGTTTGCCGTTCAGGTAGGAGCGGTCGCAGAGCCGCCAGTAGGGACCGTGTCGGCATAGGACAAACTGGGAGGAGCGCTCGGGGAGAGGAACAGGACACACTTCCCCATCTTGGGCCTGAGTGTGTCCTACGGCCTCCGGCGTGAGGAGTGGGGTAGTGTGCCCTATTCCCCCCCGGCTCATGGCGAGCCCCCCGCCACCCGGAATCTCCCGAGGACCTCACCGCTTGAGCGCCTGACGACCGCACCGTCCGAGTAGATGATCGTAGCACCGCTCCCCGCGGTCTCCCAGGATGCCTCGTGGACGACCCATACCCCCTCTGGTGGGCGATAGAGGACGTTATCGGAAGGATCGGCAAAGCGTCGGGCGAGGACTCCACCAGGATAGAGGGCAGAGGGATCGCCATCATCGCGCTCCCACTCCGCCCTCCAACGCTCCCTCTCTTCTGTGGAGGGGGGTGGTGGGTCGGATGGAGGGCCGGAAGGAGCCGTTGGGTTGTAGAAGACCTCCCCGGCCCTGATCATGACCCCGGGCTCCCCCTCCACTGCGATTTCTGTGGCCGGAGCCTCCCCTGGTTTGTAGCCCCCGGGGGGATAGTAGTAGGGGTTGGATGAAGGGGGCTCCGGGGCCAAGCTCCCTTCCCGCTTTGCGTTCGCCAGAGCTTGGTCCGCCAGGGTCGGTCGGTCGCTCAAGTGGGACTCCTCAGCGACCGGGCCGGGGGAGGCAGAGGCCGTAAGTGGGCGGGATGTTGCGACCGTTGCGACCGATGCGACATCCACCGGCGTGGTCGCAAGTGACACTTGAGGGGGTGTAGATGCGACCTGAAGAGGGCAGGATGCGACCGAAGGGGTAAGTTCGGTCGCATCCGAGAAACCTCCAAACGGCTTGCGACACTCCATGCGACCACCTGTTTCTCGGGGTGAACCGGTCGCATGGTCGCATGTGTCGCAAGTTCCCGCCCCTTTGCGGGGTGGGGGGGGCGTGTACGGTCCAATGGTCCAAATCCGCCGCTCCGGTTTTGTGGCCCCTATCCCTACCCGTCGAAGGTCAGGAGAGAGTCGTCTCAAAGTCTGACTCAGTGCCTTCGGGGACTTGGGCCACCAAGAGGGCGGCTTCTGCGGGTCTACTGCAGGACTGGCGAACGAGGCAAGCAGTGACATCAAGTCGGTTGCACTTCCCTCCCATTGACCCTTTTCAGCAACCAGCTTCTTTATGGCCTGGGCCACTGGGCTATCCGCTATCGCCTCCTCTGTGGTTCCCTGTTGGACGGTGGTGTAGACCTTCTCGAAAGTTCCCAGTGACCAGGGAAGAGCGGGCTCTGCGCCCATAACCCATGCCGCGAAGTCCGCCATCCGAAACTCGGTGCTCGGGGGAGAGGCGTCCACGTGAGCGAGGGCCGACACCAGAGCGTCAAGGACCGCCCCAAAGATGGCGGGAGATTCCCTGTCAAAATTCTTGACGAGATCCCGTTCTCTCTGCTTCGAAGAGAGAAGCGGCCACGCACATGGAAGCGCCCTGTCCCTGAAGTCCGCGGCATCTCCTACCATCGGGATGCCGTTGATGAGGATCGGGCGGGTCCCACCAAAAACCACCTCCTCATCGTCCGTGTAGAGTTGTCTGGTGCCGAATCCGCCGCCAGTGGAGAGGCGGCATAAGGCATCCGAGAGCCAGTCCGGCAAGGAACTCAAGTTGTCGAACACAACCACCCGGTTTCCTTGAGCGGCCACCGCCAAGTCCCGTTCCTCCTTGGGGGTAGAGCGTAGTGGATGGTCGGAGGGGTCGGTGAACTTTCGAATGAATCTTGAGGCCATGGATTTCCCTGTCCCGTGATCCCCGTTGAGGACTAGGATGGGGTACGGCCCCCTGGGATGGAAGCTCCCCACGATCCAGGCAACCGCCAGAACAAAGTGGGGGTCTTCAACACTCGCCGCGTTCAGATAAGGCAAGAGCGTTCGCAATGACCCCCCTCCCTTAGGGACCGGGAATGACAGGCAAGTCTTCCCCCGGACGAAATGAACTGGGGCCCTGGATTCTACCGTCCACCCCGACCTCGTGACTCGAACGGCGCTCCAGTCTGTCGTGCCCAAGTCGATCCAGAGGTCTCCTCCATGATCGGCGACCCTGAGATAGACCTCCTCAGTGGGGCCATCAAACTCTGCCTTTGCGCCAAGGGTTTCGAGAGCGCACTTGAGGGCCTCGCCTCCAGGCGCTGTGTTCTCCTTCGCGTAGAACCTCTTAATGAGCCAACGCCTGAATGAGGTGGAACGGAGCCGGTACGTCTCCTCGCGATTCCCTACCGTCACGACAGCGTACGCTTCGTTCGATGAGTCATGGAAGAGCCGGGCTTCAGTGGTGCCTATCTCGATGAGGCGGTCAGCCGAAGACCCCCTTTTTCCATCTTCGCCACGAGTGCCGCCTGCACCCGCCACAGCCTGGGTGGTTGTTCCCTCCTTGTGGAACTTCTCGTAGGCACTCTCCCCGAGCTTCCGGAGTTCCCCATCGGGATGCGCAAGTGTGTCGGTTAGATGTGCGTCACGGTATGCCACCAGTTCCTGAAAGATGGCCTCTGCATTCTTTCCGGCGTGAGCACTGGCGGAACTCATGGAAAGCAACTGTGCGTGGTGGGTTCCTCCGGGGTGGAACAGATCCCGGAGGTCGGGGGCCTCGGGCAGGTCTTTCAGGGTGGGAAGGGCCCGTTCCCACCGATAGGGGGTTCCGCTGGGGTGGATGCTCGGCGGAATCAAGGCATACTTGTTCTTGGCGTGAAGTTCGATCATCCCCACGGAGGTCGGCTTATTCGCCTCATTCGCCTGGTCAGGCCGCGCCCGAAAGTACCAATGGGCTCCCCTCACCGACCGGACATGCGGGGGTCCAAAGCTGGTCATGGCCCAAGCCGTAGACGGCTCGTCGTTTGTGATCAGTATGGCAAGCTCGCCCCTGGTCCCGATGGCGACATTGCCGGCATCGGGGATGGGATAGGCATCTGTGTGACTTTGCCATCCCCTCGGCGGCGGGTACTTTGCTCGGGGCGGGAGAGGCACCAGGGTGTAACCCCCTCCTCGCAACTCGGTGGGGGTGGGGCCAGTAGGGGATGCGGACGGTGGTACGGCGGTCTCGTCGGGGGTAACGAGGGAGGGGCCTTCCGACCCCTCCACCGCCCCCCGGCTACGGGGAGTGTCAAAGTGTGAGTCGATCATTTCTCTCCGTAGCCGGGCATCTAGCGGGAAGCATCATTCAACCCTCCGACCTCAGTCGTAGGAGCCGAACCAGGGTGGGAAAGAGTCCATCGAAGGTGGCGACATCCAGCTCGTCGGGTTGGGCGAGGAGCGCCTCGCGGCCCGGGTGCCCCGGCGGGAGCATTTGCCCCACCTCACCTTTCGTCAATCGAAGGTCAATTGACACCAGTATCCCTCTGGCCTTAGGCTCAACGATTTTCATGTATTGTCAAGTATAATGGCACAGCACGTACTTAAGAGCTATCGTCAATCTATCTTGTTGTGTCTTAGTTGTATACAAATATATACAACTCGGACTTTCATCGGTGGCTGAGATGTAAATAACTCCGCCATCCGATGTAACAATGCTCAGTCCGAGTTTTACAAATCGGACTTTCGAGGGGACTTAGACAGTATCCACTCAGTCACATCATGACGGGAGACCCTTCACTTCGCCGAAGAAGCACGAACGGCAGTCTAAACTCTCAGGTACCGGAAGCGAAACTGATCGTAGGCGCAGGGAGGAGGGTGGGGGCGAATGTGTGCTGGGCGTGAGGGGTGCTCAGGGTGGATCCCTTTAGCCCCGCACCACCTCTGTGTCGGGCGAATCGATTAGAGACTGATACAGCCCTTTCAGGGAAAGCGGGGGGGTATCTGTCCCAACCGGTTCGTCCCAAAGGCTCACAGGGGCATAGGGACGAGCCTTTGGCCCCTCAGGATTGCCTTCTCACCCCGAGAGGCTGACCCTCTGGCGGAATATCGGAATCCCATAGCAAAGCCAGGCGGGCCCGAGGGGACCGGTCTCGCTATCTGGGACCCTGCGATATGGAGGGGCCCCTCCTACTCTGCAGCTACCTTTTCAATCGGTGGACTAACAGCACCTCTTTACTGGGGAGCCTTCTCTGTGCGGAGCGATTGTACCATCTGCGATTAGGAACAGTGCGCCAAACTCTCTTGAGTTTGTGAGACAATAACTCGGATTGCACTTCAGCAAGGCCCACGGATTCGAGCGTGGCCAGGTACGGCCCCAATTGCATTGAAGGCTCAGAGAAGCCTACGAGTTGTACCATAATGGAATCCGGATCCATTAGTCGGACTATCGAATGCAAAGCTCCTGCCAGTTCATTGAGGTAAGCATCAAACCCCCTGGGGAAGCGTGTACCCATGGTGTAGAAAGTTGGAGGATGTCCGTCTTCATGGCCGGTTATCCAGAAAGGAGCGCCCGTTTCCCTCCGGCCCCGAACCTGCCAGCGATGGTACAGGATGTGAACTCCTGGATAGGGAGGAGAGGTCAGGACCAGCTTGGGTGGCTTCCACTCCGTAGTCAATTTCTTCTCTGTGTCGAGGCCGTGGGCCGGGCGGTTCAAGAGGAGCCTCTTCTTTCTCAAACCGCCCTCAGCAAAGTACGGAAGAGCTTGGAGACTCACAGCTGCTCCAATCATCTCGAAGAGAGTCTTCTGGTGGGCTTCACAAAACTCATGGTCGGGCACTATCAAGGGCTTCCCATCCAGGGCCCATTGGGCAGTCTTGAGAATGGTACAACGTGCAAATCTTTGCAGCCTTCCCGTGGGAAGGCTCTTCGAAGTATCAAGCAGGTGCTGGATACGCCGGCCTAGCCACCAAGGCACGTGGTTATGGTAGACTAACCATTCATTGTGCTCTACCAGGGCAATACGCCGCACTGGAATGGCGTACGAGCGCTCTGCCCAATCGCCGAGCAAGGACGCATCGTGCATAGTAAGAGGAGTTGTCTTCACCGTGGAAACAAAGTGAGAAATTGGGTTGATGTCTACTCCAACGAATCGGCGACCCAGAGCGAGGGACTCAACAGCGGATGTTCCTCCTCCCATGAAAGGGTCCAAGACAATCTCGCCAGGGCGCGTCTGGGTCAGGATTGCTGCTCTTGCGAAATCTGGCGAGAATCGTGCAGGATATTTGTAGAATGTGTGGGTAAGGCCTCTCACTCGAGAATCGACTTGGGCAGCTTTTTCCAAGGAGGTTGACCGAAGCTGTTCGAGTGGTGAGCGACTCCTAGTCCACATCTCCCCTAATCCTCAGGACGAGGGGACTACTATCGTAAGAACCCGAGATACCAATGACGTCTCGGGAAGGCGCTGCTCCTTTAAGCAGGTACGCAAGTCCGCTAATGGGTCATCCCTTCCAGTTTCAATGTTTGGTCCCTTGCTGCGAGTCTTGATCCCCAGCATCGTGGTCACCTGTTTGTCCGATAAGCGACGCACTAAGGAAGTGAGGAGAAACACTTCGACAACATCCCTCACGTCGTTTCGATTTGAGAAGCGTAGCACCGCATCTATTCGTTCCCATGTCCAGTCAGCGACTGGACTTCCCTCATCAAGTTTCTGTTTCCACCGGAAGAAGTCAAGGCAAGTCTGGTGGGTATGTCGTGCATATGCATCGGCTGTCTTGCGTCGATCCAAAATCCGAATGAGATTAGCAGCAGAGGTTCTGCTTGAGGATGCGTGTTCTTCAATCCGCTTTCCATGTTCCCAGAGGGCTCTCCCAATTCCTCGTTCTTTAACCACTGTCTTCTTGTTGAACCGAGCGTTCTCCTCGTCGGCCCACGCGTTGTTCTTCTCTTCGAGTTCCCACTCCTTTTCCGACTTGTCAAGGTCATCCCCGAAGGATGGACGGTGTTCGAACGCCTCGATGAACTCCCCGTTGGGAGCGAAGAATCCATGCTTCCTGGTCTGCAGCCAGACTTCTGTGACAGCCCCTTGGCGGATACCCTCAAGGGTCCGCTTGTCTATCTGTGCCGCCACTTGACCATTGAGTTCAGTCCTGGCCCATTCATAGAACCGTTCCCTGGTAAAACTAGGGCCTCGCAGTTCGGCCGGGATGGTTCTCTTGCGACGTGCACCTTCCATCCTTCGTGTCCTAACTTGTTAGGAGCTCGGTCATACGCCTGACTAGCCTTCCCTTGAGGTTCTCAAGCTCGATAATCTTGTTCTTGACTTCCTCAGCAGTCCATTGTTCACGTTCCTCAGCATCGAGTTGGGCTTTCACCTTGACAAGTTCCTCTGCAACTATTTCCCCGACGATGGGCCAGCACGCCTTCTTCGACTTTGACCCTTCCTTTGCAAACTCAAAACGTCTCCCCTTGAGATTAATGAAGGCAACTGCCTGCGACTGGTCAATGTACCCTTCGAGTGTGTCCTTTGCATCCGCCTTCTTGAACCACATTAGGCCAGATAACCCGAATGACCCTTCTCCTCCCCCAGTGCCCTGACCGGGAGAAAGCGAACCAGTGCCAGACCTTGACCGCTGAATCTTGCGTGGCTCAAACTCGCAGTAGATGCCTCGTCTAGCAACAATTGGCTGTCCCTCTTCATCGAGGAGGGGATCTCCGTGAAGGTCTTGAAGGGCCACCTGAACCCAGTGAATGCCTGTCGCTTGGGAGGGGTCAAAATAGACTTGGAAGGAAGTAGCCGCTGTCTCAGGTGTATCCGATGTTCCGGAGCGCAAGAGCACAGATTCTTGAGTCAGTTGCACTACGACTGGAGTAGGGTCGAAGTGTTGGAAAACGGTTCTTACTAAGACTTCGCTGGCAGTAGGATTCTTGACTACTGCACTTACAGTCAACTTCTCTCCGCGCTTGTAGGTCTTGTTCTCAAACTCCAGTCTGCTTAGGTAGACGCGGGTCTTGGGAGTCGTAGTCACCTTCCTCCTGAGTGAGACCCCATCTTTCCCAAAGACCCCAAACTCGGTCACATCAGCGAGTGCCTTGTTCAGAACATCCAAGATTTCCCTAGCTTCCATCTGCTCAGCTTCGGTCACACGTTCACCGCCGCTCCTCAAGAAGGGAGAGCCGAACTGTTTCGCAATCTCTCTAAGGTTCCGTCGTACGGCCTTGTAGGTTGGATGACTGTACTGATAACCAGTGTGTTGCGCGTTCTCGGCATCCTTCAAGAAGGGTTCCGACTGGGTGCAAATCGCATCGCAATAACCAAAGATTCGCTTCCGCACGCTCTCGGGCATCTCCTCCGGGAAGTCCCGGAATCTTTGGACTGTCTGCTTCCCATTCTTGACGATTGCGATTCCCCATCTGCTGTCTCCCTCAGGAAACGGTGACTTGGCCATGAAGAGATGCAGATTCCGAAGAACTCCGAGTCTTGACCCTTGGTAGGTTATGACTACTTCAGGGTCCAACCTCTCTGCCTTCTCTCTACCTTCAGACGTATCCAATGGTGGGTTTGTAAGACCACGGGCGAAATGTCTTTCAACCTTCCCCCCCTTTACGAGCAGATATTCAATCGTGGCCCCTGCCTCAATCATCCTGAACCAGCGCTCTTGTAACTCTGCTAAGACCATGGGAACATCGAGGAGTTGTGAATGAACTTTGTCGATGACTCCACTTGTAACCAGTTCAGTTCCGGGTTCCGAAAACTTCCTTGCTTCCTCTGGCGCTGCTCGCCAGTGCCAGTCCTTGTTGCCATCCTCCCGTTCCCAAACGGAAGCATGGAATCTCCCATCCGGTAGCGTTGTTCTGACAACAGTCTTCGACCCGGCAAGGAGTTGCAGAGCCTTACCCATCCCACGAGAACCTAGCGCTTCCCCAGCTTTGCCGCTGTATCCCATATTGTGGAAGCATCCCCAAGGGCAACCGGTGTCTGTACACTCCTTTCCCCCATCTACGATACCCCATTCACAGTAACGGCAATGTGGCATGCCAAGCGTGCGGAAATCTCGATGGGAAAGGACTCGGGTGTCCACGTCGTATCTAATGATAACCTTTGCATCGGCTGGATTGGCCCCTTCTGAGTAGGCATCGAAACTGTTCTGGCAGTTCTCTTGGAGAATACCGAACGCGTGGCTGTCGTATGAATCCACATACCCCTGCCAGACCTGATGCTTGTTTACCTGAGGGGCATGCCATTGCACTGGGGGATTCTCTGATGACGGCATGAGGGGGGTACTGTGAATGAGGTATTCTGCTTTGCGGTTAGACCCTACCCTTGATGTGTAGTGTTACATCCTAGATCCCTCACCCTTGTAACTCCAAGATCCGCCAGGGGCAAAGAACACCCACGCTTCACCCCGGCACCAACCAGGTGGCTCGAAGGGTCTCGCGGTAAGCGGAACTCTCACCGACTTTCACGCCGAGCCGCCTCCGTGAGATTGTAGCACATTATTTGAACTGCCGGGCTGCCTGCATCTCCCCCTCAGCGCCTCCCACTTAGATGGGCATCGCGGAGTGGGAGTATTCATTCAAGCAGGAGTCGGTAACCCTCCTCCCTGGCGTGCCGAGGTTCCATCGGAAAGAACGATGACCTCTTACACGCGTACACTCAAATGACCCTATTGTTAGGATCGACGTGCAGGATGCAGTCCCTTTCGAATGATGGCGGTTCGGCTGGCTCCTACCGCCGTTCACTTTTTTGGATGAGCCCCGTAATCTGCATCCGGACGACCAGGCCCGAGCGTACAGGGACTGAGCCAGTGGGGTCGAGCTGTTCGAATACTACCGTCGTTGGTCAGGGGTTCGACTACAGTTGGCGGGCATTAAAGATGAGGATCGCTCCCACAAGGAGCAGTGCGGACACGGCAACCCCGGGAACGAGGGGAAACCAGTAGTACGACTCATAGATGAGAGCGGGTAGGATAGCCACTGCCGAGGCCTGGTTTCCCCCGTAAAGAACCAGAATCACTCCAACCAAGACCGAAGGCGAGTAGACGCCGATGAGTATCCCTGCCGAACACGATATGGCGAGACTTGAGAGGAGAAGGATCATGGCGGATTCGAGGTTCTGGTATGAGATTCCTTTGGCGAGCCCAGTGAATTCGTAGTCCGCAAGGAGACCTAGCCCCAAGGCGAGGATTCCCGCCATGACGACGCAAAGGTACACTGCGAAGAACTTCGATAGCAGGATGTCGCGTCTCCTAACCGGTCGGATTACGAAGAGGTCATAGACGTGTCGTTCGCGCTCGCTGATGATAGAGATCGCCAGCATAGCGGAGGCAATCGTTCCCCCGATGCTTCCCACCAAGAGCGATGTGAATACCGCCGCGGGAATCCCGGTCTTGGGCTCGGCTACGTAGAGAATCATGCTCAAGGCCGGCAACCCAATCCAGAGTACGAGCATGACTTTCGACCGATAGAAGCCGTTGAGTTCATCTCGGAATAGGAGCGGAAGATTCATTATCCGACACCTCCCACGAATCGCATGTAAAGCTCCTCGAGGTTCGGCTCGATAGGCCGGATTCCCCGGAGCTGGCTACCCCCCCTGCGGAATCCGTCAATCAGAGCGTTGATTGTCGCGTCCAGATCTTCCTCGGGGCGTACGTGCACGATCAAGCGCCCAGGTCCGACGACGTCGATTCCGGTTAACAACGCGAGAACTTCCTCAGGAAGAACTTGGCCGGATTCCTTCGCAAGGAGGACTTCTATGTCCTTTGGGACAGTAAGTTTGCGCCGCAATTCGTCGAAAGTCCCAACGTGGAGGACTTGTCCGTGATTCAGGATGCCAATGCGATCTGCGACATCTTGGACATCGCTGAGAATGTGCGAAGAGAAAAAGATGGTCGTGCCCTCGTTGCGCAGGCTTCTAAACAGTTCCTTAAACTCGTATCGGCTGGCAGGGTCCAGACCTGCCACGGGTTCATCGAGAACCAAGAGGGGTGGATTATGGAGGATAGCTTGGGCCATCCCCACCTTCTGGATGGTCCCACCCGAAAGCTGGGCGATCTTGCGATCTCTAGTTTCGGCGATTCCTAGTAGACGAAGGACCTCGGGAATCCGTATTCGAAGGTTGGAGGAAGAGAGACCTGAAAGCTTCCCGAAGGTCATCAGAGCTTGGTCAACGGTCCTCCAATCTTGGAAGGCCGCCTTCTGAGGGAGATATCCGAGCAACTTGTGCAGATCTCCCGAAGAACCCCGGATAGATCTCCCACCCACAGTCACCAATCCCTCGTAGTCAGTGATCAGGCCCACAAGAATCTTGATCGTCGTCGACTTCCCAGCGCCGTTCGGACCGATATATGCGAAGATCTCACCCCTCCGCAATTCGAAACTGATACTATCTAATGCAACAATGTTCCAGAATCTCTTGGTGACACTTTGGAAAGAGATGAATCCCCCATCTAGCAAATTCGATGGCTGAGCGACCCGTGCGGAGAGACTATGATTCGATTGGGACCGCACTTCTTGCATACTTAGATTTTTAGGTCTTAAGGGATTATAAGGGCTTCATCGTCAAGAGACTCGGATTTCCAAAAGCCGTCAGGCGGCTTCTCAGGTCTCCATTGGGGTTGGCTCACCGAAGCCATCCATTCCGATAGGCGCGGCTCCAAGGCCTCCTTCTTCTTTACCAGCTTCACCAGGCGCTCTAGGCTCCCCCGTGTCTTCTCTCACGGCGGAAGGAGAACACGGGGTCTTTCCCCGTCACGGGAAGGGGCGCGGATCTGCCGCTGTACTTCCTTGGCATACTGCCTTCACAGAGACTTCCCAGCCTCCCTCCCTAGACCTTCCGTTGAGACCCCCACACCTAGCCGTTCTTGTGAGCTTTTAGCTCGTGATTTGAACGGCAGGGCCCTGTAAATCTCCCCATCGGCACCTCCCAATTGAATGGACATCAAGAGGTAAGTGTTCTGCGAGGAGACGTTATCCTTCTTGTTCCAGCGATGACCCAAAGCCCTTTGAATCCTCCGAGACTGTTGACCCTCAATGGTCCTGCCTCAGACTTTGAAATTGCGAGATGGGCGATCATCTTCACTAAGAAGTGCAAAACCGGACGACGCTAAGGCTTGGGTCGATCATGTGAATCGTGTTGGGTCCGAGGGGGTCTACCTCATGACGGAGCACTTCACTCGGAAGTTGGAAGAACTTCAGAGGCAGTTCCTGGGATCTGATTCGTCTTCCGCACTCTGGCTCGTGGCGGAAATTGACGGTTCCCTCGTGGCTGCCGCGGATATTCAGAGAGGTCAGTTCAAGAAGAACGCTCACACGGCCAGCTTGGGCATGTCGGTTGAAAAGCAGTTTCGAGGAGCCGGACTGGGAACCGCCATCCTGAAAGTTCTGCTCGATTGGGCCAGAGAAAACCAAGTTCGGAAAGTGAAGCTGGGAGTCTTTTCAACAAACGAGCGTGCAATACGCCTGTATCAGCGCTTTGGGTTCAGTGAGGAAGGACGGCTTCGGAATGACATCATCTTGGATGGAAAGCCAGCTGACTTGATCCAGATGGCACTTTGGCTCTAAGAAGACGGATGCTTTGCACTGCTGCCAGAGTCAGGTGGTCCAGTGCGGAGCGTTGGCTCTTAGGGGGTCTTTACACGCTGGGTATTCGGAATCCCGTGCTAGATGGGGCTTTCCTCAGCACACTTGGAGTGGCTTTTAGGAAGATAGATCGCTGTCATTCCGAACAGGGGAGTTCGGACAGTTACGGACCGGAATCGGGTATCGATTCTTCGGCCTCAATCTCCCATACCCATCGACTCCCACTATCGGAAGCTTTACGTGCCGGCGACTTCTTTGTGTGAGACCTCAGGGTGGAAAGAGGATGGACGCACGCCTGGAGAAGGATCACGGGGTCGATGTGTACCTTGCCCCTGGAGTTCGAACTCCGTTCATGAAATCCCGCGGAGACTTTGCACACTACTCGTCGATCGAACTATCGACCCCAGTTCTCCAAGCGATGATTCGAAAGGCCCGCCCGGATCTTCTCCTTTGGGGCCAGGTGATCCCGGATCCGACCATTTCGAACTTGGCCCGAGACGCCCTCTTTGCCGCCGACCTCGATGGGAGCATCCCCGCGTACTCTTCCGTTATGGCATGCGCATCCAGTTTTGTCATGGCGATCCAAGCTTCCGGTATGCTTGGGCGGGGAGGAAACCACCTCGTCCTGGTCGGTGGGGTCGAAAGCATGAGCCACGTTGCCTTCTCTGTGAAGTACAGGGTAACGGAACGGTTGCTTGGAGAGTTTGCTGCAGACCCAGCGAAGGGATACGACAGCTTCTCCCGGCTCACCCGAGAGGATTTCGACCTTCCGACAAGGGGTTGGTCTAGCCGAGCACCCGGGCAATCAATGGGGGACTTTATGGAGATCACGGCTCAGGAGATGGGTATCAGTCGGGAGGAACAGGACCAGGTGGCCCTATTGAGTCATCGGCGGGCAGTGGCCGGGCAGGACTCTGGTTTCTTCAACGACCTCATCTTGCCATTTGGCGGAGTCGAAAGGGACAGTCTTCCCCGTCGTGACACGACAATGGAAAAGCTCGGGAAGCTATCTCCCGTGTTCGACCGGTCAGGGAAAGGAACACTTACCGCTGGAAACGCCTCACCCCTCACAGACGGCGCGGGAGGCCTTTGGGTTGGAGACCAAGAGGGATTCCGTCGGCTCAGTGTTGAACCGACGGTTCGCCTCGTGGATTGGGAGATGGCTGCCGTCGATTACCGCAAAGAAGGCATGTTGATGGCGCCTGCCCGGACAATCCCACGCCTACTTGCCCGACATCGGCTTCGGGCCGATGAAATTGTCCTCTGGGAGCTTCACGAAGCTTTCGCCGCCCAAGTTATCGCGAACATCCGCGCAGTGATGGACCCGAAGTATCGCCGAGAGCGGGCCGGGGTGGACTTCGATCTGGGAGAGTTCTCCTGGGACCGTGTGAACCCCCATGGGGGTTCCATCGCCATCGGGCACCCCTTCGGAGCCACGGGAGCTAGAATCCTCAGCCAAGCCGTGACGGAGCTCTCGGTCCACCCCAAAGGTTCCTATGGGATGGTCTCTGTGTGCGCAGCGGGTGGGCAGGGCGCAGCAGCTCTTCTCGAGCGGGTCTGAGTCGATAGCTGTGGACTTCCGACACTCATAATTGACTGGTCCGACCCACACCAGAAGCTTGCAAGACCGGGGAGAGGTCCTCGGAATTGCGGGTCCTTTGCGAAACCGAATCCACCCTACGAACTCGGGGCCCTTGAATTGGGAGATGGGGGGGAGACGTGGTTACGATGAGTCGTCCGGAGCTCTCCCAAGGTCGATCGGTGCCAGGCTCGCACATTGTATTTGTGTATGGACTCTTCGCTCTCGGTCTCGACGATGACCTCCGCCGAGTCGGGAAGGTTCCGAAAGTTCTGGGCGGCATAGCCGAGAGCATCTCGCACCACGTCTTCCACGAACTTCGGGTTACGATGGGCATTCAGTACTACGGTCCCTTCGTCCCCACGCTTCAATATCGCATAGGTTTGGGAACTCTGGGCTTTGGAGATCACCTCAAGGATGGCTTCCGCCTCGATCTCCACCCCTTCAGGCAGCCGGAAGGAAAGGCGGGTGCGATTGCGCTGATTATGGGTGATGATGGGCATCGTTGCCATCGATGGGTCTTTCAACAAGGGATACTCTACCTCGAGCTGGGCACGGCAGGTTTCCATCGCGCACGGGCAGGCCGTCATCCCGACCGACTCCGCACCGACCGTCCTGCAGACCTCCACCCCGGTCGGTGTTCGGTTCGCCGTTACCTCGGCGAGGAGCAAGAAGTTCTCGAACGAGGTCTTTTCATCTGTCAGCCCGATGGGCATGAAGTACTCGGCCTCGGCTTGGACCAAAGCTTCGTTTGCGTAAGTGTGTCGGTGCAAGAGTTCCTTTGCGATGGCCGTACACACGGCCTCGAGGCTCGCCGAAGGCTTCACGATCGTCTGGTCGACGATCTCCGCCAGGACCTGGGCGTTCCGAGAAAGGTCCGAACCTTTCCGGCTTGCGGGAAGATCCACATAGATGGAGAAAGAGGCGGCTAGGGAGTGCAACCCGTCGGCCCGGTGGATGCTCACGGGTTTCCGGACACCGGATATGCCTACGCGTCCGAGGGCTTGGAGGGCCCCAGCGGGTGCCATGGCATGTACATCTTTCATCGGTCGTTCCGTAGCGGGGGAAGCTTTTAAGCTGAGCCCACTTTTACCCGAACGATGCCGGCCCGTGCGAAGGTCTCCGGAAACATAACGGATGAACGTCCGATCCGAGTGATCATTGCGAAGCCTGGATTGGACGGGCATGACCGCGGGGCGAAGGTGGTTGCTCGGGCGCTGCGCGACGCCGGGATGGAGGTCATCTACCTGGGGTTGCGTCAGACCCCAGAATCTATCGTTGATGCGGCGATCGAAGAGGATGCCGACGTCATTGGGCTCTCACTGCTTTCGGGGGCCCACATGTCGCTCATTCCTCGGGTCTTGAAGCTGCTCAAATCGAAGAAGGTACGCGGGGTGAGCGTGGTGGCCGGAGGGATCATCCCTGATGAGGACGCCGCTCGTTTGCGGAAGCTCGGGGTCCGGGGGATCTTTGGACCGGGCACAACCCTCGAGGCGATCATACAGCAGGTGCGGAGCGCAAGCCCAAGGCATGCCAGCTGATCCGCTGGTTAAGGGCCTGCTAGCCGGGGACCGGATGGCCCTGGCGAAACTGATCACCCAAGTGGAGAGCGGGGCGCCGCTCGCTTCAGATGCGCTGCGCGTGATCTATCCGCACACCGGTCGCGCCATCGTCGTCGGCTTTGCTGGCCCACTGGGGGTTGGCAAGAGCTCACTGATCAGCCGATTGGTGACTTTTCTACGAAAGAAGGACCTTAAGGTGGGGATCGTGGCCGTAGACCCTTCGAGCCCCTTCAGCGGTGGGGCGGTTTTGGGAGATCGCGTTCGACTGGACCTACACCCGGGAGACAAGGGGGTCTTCGTGCGATCGATGGCCACACGGGGTCAGTCGGGAGGACTCTCCCAGGGAACCCGGGACACGGTACGGCTCATGGAGGCGTTCGGGATGGACGTGGTGATTGTGGAGACCGTCGGAAGTGGCCAAACGGATGTCAACATCCGAGATGTGGCCACCTCCCGAGTCGTCGTGCTTGTGCCTCATCTCGGCGACGATGTACAGTCACTCAAGGCTGGGCTCTTCGAGATCGCGGATATATTTGCGGTCAATAAGTCGGACCTTCCAGGATCCTCGGATGCGGTACGTCATCTTCGGGAGATGGCCTCCATCATGAGCTCCCGCGCCAACTGGAAACCTGACGTGGTTGAGTGTTCCGCGCTTAATGGCACGGGGTTGGATGAGCTCTGGTCGAAGATCGAACGTCACGAGGCCTTTGTCCGACAGGACGAAGATGCCCGGGCGGAGTCGAAGGAGAGGCTGGCGAAGGAACTGCGGGAGTTGGTGTCGCGAAAGTTCGAGGTAAGACTCTCGTCGATGATGTCGGAAGATTCCAAGGTCCGGGAGCTTGTCGAACGGGTTCAGGAGGGAGAGGTCGATCCATATACAGGGTCGGAACTGATTCTGGGAAGATTCCCCACGCGTAGGGAAAGTCCTCGCCGAAGGTGAGGGCCGCTGGTTGGGAAGCAAAGGCGCAACATTGAAATAGGCACCCTATGTGGGGTGGGAACGCTGACGGCCATAGCGGCAGGGAAACACCCGGTCTCATTCCGAACCCGGCAGTTAAGCCTGCTGGCGTTCCACGTGGTACTGAAGTGCGCGAGCCTACGGGAAGCGTGGAAAGCTGTCAGCATCCCTTTCACCCTGAGTTTTGCCCGTTTTTTTCATCTTAGCGTCTCTCTTCGACCTGACCTAGACAGATCTTCGGGTTTCACCTCGAGATTTGTGTTGCCACTGTAAGATTCTCCGAATCTGCCAAGCGAGGTTATCTCCATTGTGACCACTGTCTCAACAGATTCAGCGGAGGATCCGCCGAACTGCCGAAGGAGTCTACGGCGAATGACCCACGGTGTAAAGACCGGAGGAGTGATTCCCCGGCCCGCGGGAGCTTATCAAAGCGTACAGTGACAACAACTTCTCTCCGTGAAAATTCAGGAAGTGTCTAGGTCAGGTTCGATGCTCGTGGGCTGCGAACTGACAGCTCTCTCGAACTTGTCCAAGCCGCTGCGCCGAGAGTCTTACTCGACCCCGATATAGTAGGTGGACATTTCGACACTCTTGTGCCCGTAGATGCTCTTGAGGTCGATCGGGTCCATACCAGCACGCTACGCCACTCGCCCGAAGGTTCTCCGCAGGTCGTGGCCAGAGACTTTCTTGGCGAGCCCGGACCGGGTAGCGGCCCGTTGAATCAGGCAGTCGCAGGCGTGCTCATAGTGGCATCCCTTCGGTCTTCCTCATCTGGCCCAGCAATACGTTTTCGTCCGGTCTCTTCCCACTTACCCAGTCGGACAGGACGGCAAGAGTCGTTCCGGTCATTGGTATCGTTCGGATCTTGCTTCAGGACTGCCGTTCCGCACTCTGCGATGACTCTCTGCATCTCCGAGTTTCCTTGTAATCGGTGACCGGAGGGCTAACTGCAGCCCAACAGTTCATCTCCAGGTCTGGGAATGAGTACGGTGCGAGTTCGAGCCACAGTCGTAACTCTTTTCATGAGGGAACCATATGGGAAGGTGTTCGGTGAGTTCCATGTCCATCGCTCGTGCAACGTGGGCAGTGAGTTTGATGGTGTTGGTCACTTCTCAGTGGTTAGGGGGTGCCGTGTCTGCCCATTTTGTTCCCGTTCTAGGTGTTAGTGTTGCCGGCTCGGGCTTGCTAGGCGGGGATAGCGCTGCGTCTTCTAATGCGGGCCGAGTGAATGAGACCTTGTGCTTGCTCAGCAACACGCTCTGGCCCGGAAATGACGCCGCGGCCTGTAGGAATGGGCTTTGGCCGGTCGGTATTGCACTGGATTCGAACGATGGCGACCTTTACGTAACTAACGCCCTCTCGAACAACGTGAGCGTGATTTCGTGCGACACAAACTCTCTCGTGTCGACCATCCCGGTGGGCCGAGACCCAGTTGGGGTCGCGTTCGACCTAACGAACGGTGACCTCTACGTTGCTAACTGGGGGTCTGGTAACGTGAGCGTAATCTCGGGGGCGGCGAACACTGTCGTGGCAAGCATCCCGGCTGGACTCAACCCTGACGGGGTGGCATTTGACAGTGCTAACGGGATGGTGTACGTTTCAAGCGAACCGTCTGGTGTGATTGCCATCTCGGGAGCGACAAACACTATCGTTGCCACTATTCCAGTCGGAGGTTCGGCAGATGGCCTTGCTGTCGATTCAATGGATGGGACTATCTACGTGACGAATGGATTCTCGGCCAATGTCCACGTCATCTCGACGACCTCGAACAAAATCGTATCCACCATCGCTTTACAATTTGCGCCCAATGGAGCCCTGCTCGATTCCAATCTTGGAGACGTGTACGTGACTGGGGGGTGCACATCTTGGCTGGGATGCGCAGGTGAGGCCGGCCTTGACAAGATCGCCGTCATCTCGACCGCAACGAACACTGTTGTGCGGAACCTCTCGATAGGAAACGACCCAAGGGTGGGAGCATTTGACGCTGCCGATGGGGATGTCTACATGCCCAACTTTGGGTCTCAAAATGTCAGCGTGATATCGGGGAGCACTGGGCGTGTCGTTTCGACTATTCCAACGAGAGGGAATCCGGTTGAGGCGGCCTTCGACCCCTCAAACGGGGAGGTTTACGTCGCCGAAGATGGCTCGAACATGGTGAGTGCAATCTCGACAGCGACCAACCAGATCGTCTCAAACATTCCGGTGGGCACCTATCTCGACGGGATAACACTTGATACCACCAATGGGGACCTGTACGTGGCCAACGGGGCCTTCGCAAATGTGAGTGTCGTCAATGGGACTAGTGACAAAGTCGTGGAAACCATCCCGCTATTAACAACTCTCGCCGGGAGCCCCCCGGTTTTCGATCCGGCCAACGGTAATATCTACTATACGAACGTGGCCACGAAGAACGTTAGCGTGATTTCTGGGAAGACCAATTCGGTTGCGGCGACCATATCCATCGGTCATACCTCTTCCGGTGCAGCCCTCGATTCAACCAACGGGAATCTCTACGTTCCCAACTCCGATGGCCCTAACATCACTGTGATCTCAGGAGCGACAGATTCCATAGTGACTACTTTCCCTGCAGGTTCTTCTGGTGGTCTTGGTCCGGCGACGTTCGACCCGGCCAATGGAGATGTCTACACCGAGGGTACTCCTACGGGAGTGAGAGTCATCTCGGCCGCCACGAACAGCCTCGTGACAACGGTTTCGGTCGGGCCCTTCCCAGTTGCGAGCACGTACGACCCTGTGAATCAAGATCTCTATGTCATCAGCTCGGGAAACACGAGCGTACTGCCCAGCGTGACTGTACTCTCAAGTGCAAACAATTCGGTGGTTACGACAACGTCAATCGCGGAGGCTCCCATAGGAATCATCTATGATGGGTCTGATGGAAACATTTATGGTGCCCTCCCAAACTCCAATATGGTCGATGTGATTTCAGCAGTCACGAACGCGGTGGTCGAGACCATTCAGGTCGGAGCCTTTCCCGAAGGAATGGCCTATGACCCGACAACCGGAGATATCTACGTCGATGATTCATATTCTGGGGCCGTCTCCATCATCGTGCCGCACACCACCCAATCGACCTCTGGCCCCTCACTTGGGTTCCTAGGGCTGCCCGGCTCCGAGGGTTACATCGTGATCGGGGTCATCGTGGCGGTGGTCGCCGCAGTGGTGGCAGTGATGCTGATACGCAAGCGGAAGGGGGCGCAGCCGTCCGCCCCTTCCCAGCCCCAGACATTGCAGCAATCCCCGCCAAAAAGACCACCGCCTCCACCGTAGGATCGATCACAACCCTGACGTTGTTCCATGCGCACAACCTATGCCCTCTTCCCGTTGACCCTCTGGGGGTGGTCAAAAACCTACCACGTCCCCGAATTTTGATTGTCGACGCATCTTCCCCGAATCCCCCGTCCAGAGAGCCCCCTCCTGATCATAACGGCCAGGGTTTCCGCCGCCGGGAAGAGGTGGGAGTCAATCAGTCCGGGCTCTTCAGCATGAATGTGCCTCGAAGACTCTCGACGAACGAAGTTGTTCGTTCCGAGAAGGCGGGTAGGGTCGAGCCGGGGTTTGACACTACCTTCGAGTAGGTGGCGAAAAAACGGAAGGGATCTCCGACGCAATCGACTACTGACTTCCTTCCTAGGCCCTTTTCTATTGCTCTTGCCATGAAGAAACCGACTTGGTGCCCCCCATCGGGGAGGATTTCCAGAAGACCCCGTGCGAGGTCCTTCCTGGCATCGGGCATGGTGGAACACACCGCAAGGATTCCATCCATGGCTTTGATAAACTGAGGAGCTTCCTCGACTAATCTAATGTATCGCTCTCCTCGTGAGCTCCTTGGTCGAGCTTTGTCGAAGAGAGGGGTGCGGTTGATGAGGTCAGCAATCCCCTCCGACTCTACGCTCTCCAGAACGATCTCCACCTGCTTGTCACCCTCGTCCACTCCTTTGTCCCGATCCCAGGTGCAAATCTGTCGCCTGTAATAGTGGTGGTACTCGTGTGCCAGAAGCAGGAACGGGTCGTCCCATTCCACTCCTGCCAAGGCATCCATCACGACCCTGGTGGAAAACCCCCTCGCATCGCTCTTGAATATGATGAACGAGACCGGGGGGTCGTCCAGGTTCGACACCTTTCTGAGAGGAAGGTAACGGAACGCGGCCTTTCTGGCCTCCCCGTTGACATCTCTGTCGAATAGCCCCTCGACAAGAGAGCGTATTTCATCCTTCCTTTCTTTGACGTGCATATAGTGAGAGAGCAGATACTGGTCCCTCTCGTTTTCCGCACAGGTTCCCCTTTCCTTTGCTTTGGATGGGTCGTACGCCAAGGTGAACATCTTCTTGAGGTAAGGCGCTCTGAAAAAAGGGTCATTCTGGAAAAGCGCTTTGTACCCCGGGGTCGAGAAGAGACGCCGCCAATCGGAACGGGACGGCTTGGAACCTCCCTCAAAGGTCTCAAGAACCTTCCAGAAGGTTTCAAGGCCGGTGAGATCGAAATTTGTGTTCCTGTGGGCATTCTCTCTTGACATTCTTATCCTTGGTTGAGGCTTCCTTGGTAGATAAGGGAGTTAAGCACCACTTCGCAGGAGAAGCAGCGCGAGCCCTCCTGTCAGTTGGAGGACCCTGTCGGGATGAACAGACGTTCGTCCTAGACCTACCCTGGTGCCATGTCGAAACCTTGGGTTCATGACCGACCATATAGTGTGGGTATTGCCCGCTATGGGTGCATCTTGTCCGTGCGTTTCATTGTAACCCTGACACCGTACGTCGCTACCGGCAAGGCGCCTACCAACACAAGTATGATGAGGTCCAGGTCTGGTATCTGGGGTAAGCTCACTATACTCAAGACAGTGAACAGGAAGATGAAAGACAGTCCGCATAGGAGGAGTGCCCCAACTAGTGCCAGAACCTTGAGGTAGCTCATGGCGGGGGTGATACTGGTGCTATGAGACATGTTACCATTCACGAATCGTGCTCCGGTGAAGGAAAGCCTCCGCACGGGATAACCCCTGCGAGAGTCCGTTCTTCACCGGACCGGGGGTCTTCGAGTTTCGCCTGCTATGAAAGCGACTGCAACGGTGACGTTGTTCCATGCGCACAACGCATGCCCTCTTCCCGTTGACCCTCAGGGGGTGGTCAAAAACCTCCCACGTCCCCAAATTTTGATCGCCGACGCATCTTCCTCGAATCCCCCCTCCAGGAAGCACCCTATCGATCATAAGGCTCAGGGTTTCCGCCGCCGGGAGGGGGTGCGTTGTTCCGCTGAGGTGTTCCAAGGGGTAAGCTCCGGTGGTACCGTCACATAGAAATAGACGGACCGAGTAAGGGAAGACATGCTTTTGCGTAGTGGTAGTCAGGAAGGAGGAGTTCTCCGGAGCCTCATACTGCCGATATTCATCGCAGTCATCATGCTGGTTCTTACCCTGCCGGTTGGGTCCACACTCGGGGCACACCCGGTCCTTCCCCCGGACTCTCGTGGAGTCACGAGAGACGTTCGGGCCATGTCCTCTCCCGAGGCACCATCACAAATCCCCTCCGTAGCCCCTTCGGTGGCCTACACCCTCGACCTTTGCACCAACCACCTCTATTCTGGTAATGTCCTCCCCACAGATTGTAGCGGGACGTACCCCGGGGGTGTGGCGTATGACAGCGGGAAGGGGGAGGTGTTCGTGGCTAACTCGACCAATGTGAGCGTGATCTCGGACGCGACGAACAAGGTGATCGCCACTATCCCTGTCGGGTCCGTGCCTACGGGACTGGCGTATGATGGGGGGAAGGGGGAGGTATTCGTGGCCAACTCCGGCTCGAACAATGTGAGCGTGATTTCGGACGCGACGAACAAGGTGATCGCCACCATCCCGGTCGGGTCCCAGCCTGGGGGCGTGGCGTATGACGGCGGAG
>JAJYXQ010000062.1 GCA_021796385.1 Thermoplasmata archaeon
AGCCCAAGTTGCCCCAGCGCTCATGAGCCCACCGGGACTTTACACCGCAAGTCACCTACAGCGCAGCCGGAAGGACCGCCGTTGGTCCGACCGCTACTTCAAACGGCGGACCCTCCACCTCAAGGAGAAGTCCGACCCGCTGGAGGGTGCCCCTCAGGCCCGTGGCATCGTTATCCAGAAGATTGGGATCGAAGCGAAGCAGCCCAATTCCGCCATTCGCAAGTGCGTCAAGGTCCAGTTAATCAAGAATGGGCGACAAGTCACGGCGTTCGCCGTCGGAGATGGCGCCATCAACTTCATCGATGAGCACGACGAAGTCCTCGTGGAGGGGATCGGGGGGCGTATGGGCCGTTCGTACGGTGACGTTCCAGGTGTCCGGTACAAGGTCATCAAGGTCAACAACATATCGCTCAACGAGCTTGTGCACGGCCGAAAGGAGAAACCGCAACGATGAGCGCTGACGAAGAAGCCGCGACGCCCCAGGCACCAACGGAGCCGCCGGCCCCGGCGCCCGCCCTTAACTTCCCACCGTTGTTCGACAAGTATCCATTCGAGGGGGTAGAGGTCCACGATGTTTCCCTCAAGTCCTACATTTTCGCTCAACCAGTGTATGTTCCCCATTCCGAGGGGCGGCTCGTCAACCATCCCTTCTCCCGGGCCCGCATGCACCTCGTGGAACGCCTTGCGAACAACCTCATGCGGGGTGGGCGCCACACGGGCAAGAAGGCCCGCGCGCTCAATGCGGTGCGGGAGGCTTTTGCGATCCTCGCCAAGTCCAATCCCTCGGCGAATCCTTTGCAAACTCTGGTGAATGCGGTGGAGAACGCGGCACCGCGCGAAATGGTGACCCGGCTTCAGTTCGGAGGCATCTCGGTTCCACGTGCCGTGGACACTTCCCCTTCACGGCGGCTTGGGGTTGCCATACGGAACCTCGCCCAGGGGTCGCTCGAGGCGGCGAAGAAGCCCGGGATGACGCTTGGCTCCGCCTTGGCGAAGGAGATCGATCTGGCGTCTCGGGCCGACATGGGCTCCTACGCTGTCGCGAAGAAGGATGAGGTCGAGCGCATTGCGCAATCCGCCCGTTGATGGGTGAGTTTCAGAGGTACTGACCATGGGACACGTTCGAAGCGAACTGGCCGAGGCCATCCCGGCGATGATGCACAAACGAGAGAACATCCGAAACATCGGGATCGTGGCCCATATCCATCACGGCAAGACCACGCTCTCTGACAACCTCCTCGCGGCCGCCGGGATGATCTCGAACGAACTGGCGGGCAAGCAATTGTACCTCAACTTTGACGAACAGGAGCAGGCGCGCCTTTTGACGATCAACAACGCTGACGTCTCCATCGTCCACGATTATGAGGGTCAGCAGTACCTCATCAACCTCATCGACACGCCTGGTCACGTGGACTTCGGTGGGGACGTCACCCGGGCGATGCGAGTCGTTGATGGGGCGGTCGTGGTCGTTTGTGCGGTCGAAGGGGTCATGGCCCAAACGGAGACCGTGCTGCGCCAAGCGCTGCGAGAGAAGGTCAAACCCATCCTCTTCATTAACAAGGTCGACCGGGCCATCAAGGAGCTCAAGCTCACCCCCGAGAGCATGCAGAAGCGGTTCCTGACGATCATTTCAGAGGTCAATGAGCTTATCCGAAAGATGGCACCGGAGGAGTTCGTCGAGGCCTGGCAGGTCAAGGTAGAGAATGGTTCCGTGGCCTTCGGCAGCGGTTACGAGAACTGGGCGATCAGCTTCCCGTACATGCAGAAGACGGGGACCACGTTCAAGGAGATCAACGAACGGGTCTCGAAGGGAGAGTCCAAGGAGCTGGCAAAGAAGGCCCGGATCAACGACGTCGTATTCGACATGGTAGTGCGCCACCTACCGAACCCGATCGAGGCCCAGCGGTATCGGATTCCCCACATCTGGAAGGGTTCTTTGGATTCCGAGGTCGGCAAGGCGATGGTCAGCACGAACGAATCCGGACCGCTCGCCTTCATGATCACCGACATTACGGTGGACCCGAATGCCGGCGAGATCGCCACGGGCAGGGTGTTCTCGGGGAAAGTTTCGAAGGGGATGGAGGTCAATCTCGCCGGAACGAAGACGAAGAACAAGGTGCAGCACGTCAGTCTCTTCATGGGGCCGGAGCGGCTCATGGTCGAGGAGGTACCCGCGGGGAACATCGCGGCCATCATCGGCCTTTCCGACGCCCAGGTGGGAACGACGATCTCCACCACACCCGACATGGTCGAGTTCGAGGAGATCCGGCACGTCTCCGAGCCAGTGGTCACGGTGGCCATCGAACCGAAGAAGATGGGGGACCTCCCGAAGCTCATAGAGGTGATGCGGAAGGTCGGAAAGGAGGACGCATCCCTCAAGGTCGAGATCAACAACGAGACCGGAGAACACCTGCTCTCCGGAATGGGGGAACTCCATCTGGAAATCACCCAATATCGAATCACCAACGATTACCATGTGGACATCACCTCCTCGAAGCCGATCGTGGTCTACCGGGAGACTGTCGCCGGGAAGAGCTCCCAGGCCTTCGAAGGGAAGTCCCCCAACAAGCACAATCGTTTTTACATCGAGTGCGAGCCCCTCCCGGCGTCCGTCATCCAGGCGATCAAGGACGGGGAGATCAAACAGGGGAAATCCTTCAAGGACATCAAGACCGTGGTGGCCAAGCTGGTCGAGGTCGGTATCGACCGGGATGAGGCTAAGGGCATCACCGCGGTCGAGGGCACGAACATCTTGTTCGATGCGACGAAGGGGATCCAGTACCTTTTCGAAACGATGGACCTTTGCATCGACGCGTTCAAGGAGGCGATGTCGAAGGGTCCTCTCGCCGGTGAGAAGTGCTACGGGGTCAAGGTCCGGCTCGTCGATGCGAAGCTCCATGAAGACTCGATCCACCGAGGTCCAGGCCAGACGATTCCCGCCGTCCGTTCCGCCATCTACGGGGCCATGTGCCTTGCGGGGCGCACGCTCCTCGAACCGCTCTCCAAGGTCACGGTGAACGTCCCTCAGGAAGTGCTTTCCAGTGCGACCCGCGAACTGCAACGCCGCCGGGGTGAGATCCTGGACATGACGCAGGTCGGAGACCTCAACACGGTGATCGCGAAGGTGCCCGTAGCCGAACTCTTCGGATTCGCAAGTGACCTGCGCTCGGCGACGGCGGGCAAGGTGCTCTGGTCGACGGAGAGCATGGGTTATGCTCGGATTCCGGGAGAGCTCCAGACGCAGGTGGTGTCCGAGGTACGGCAGCGGCGGGGACTGAAGCCTGAGCCTTACGACGCATCCTACTACGCCGGATAGGCGGGGCAGACAGAGCGCACTGGCACGATTTATATCCCATAATCCATACGGGCCGCAGGGGACACCGGTGTCGTATCGCCTGCATTACTCTGAAGTGGACTCGACCCAGAAGGTGGCCATAGCCCTGGCGAAGGAAGGAGCACGGGAAGGGATCTGTGTCGTGAGCGCGGCGCAGACGGACGGACATGGGCGTAACGGGCAGCCCTGGTACTCTCCCGCCGGCGGGCTCTACCTCTCGATCGTGCTACATCCGGACCCGATGGGACTGCATCTCCTGTCCCTCACCGCCGGCCTCGAGATCCTCTCCGAACTCTCGAACGTGACGAGATCGGACCTCAAGCTCAAGTGGCCGAATGACATCGTGATCGATGCGGAGGAAGCCCCGGGCTTCCAGAAGCTGGCGGGAGTCCTCACGGACGTAGTGAACCCGAACGGAGTGCTTCCCGTTGCCGTCCTCGGGGTCGGAGTCAACGTCCGGCGCGTACATTTTCCTCCCGAGCTCGCTTCCCGCGTGGCGTTCTTGGAAGACCTCACAGAGAAGCCCGTGGCCCCCGACGCTCTGGAAGAGCCCATCATCGAGGCCGTGCTCCGGGCGTCGCAGCGGATCTCCTCGGCGGACGAGCGGGCGGACATCGCCGCCGAGCTCAACCGGATCCTGTGGGGCCTGGGACGCCCTGTCTCCATCGAGGGGATCGCCGGAGAACTGGCCGGGGTTGGAGCTTCGGGAGAGGCGATACTCAAGACTTCTACGGGTCAAGAGTCGTTTTGGACTGGGGAACTCGCCCTCCGGCGCAAGTGAGTGGGACCGAGGATCCATTCGGTGATGTCAGATCCGGTCCAGAACCTCGATGCGCGTCGCAGGAAGGCACGCGAAGGCGGGGGTCCAGAGCGGCTGGCGAGACTTCGCAAGGAAGGTAAGCTGACCGCACGCGAGCGGCTCGAGGCGCTCTTCGACCCACAGTCCTTCCAGGAGATCGACCCGTTCGTGACCCACCGCGTGGACCAGTTCGGAATGGCCGACCGGCACATCCCGGGAGACGGGGTGGTCACGGGGTGGGGGCTCATCGAGGGTCGGCGTGCCGTGGCCTTCGCCCAGGATGCCACGGTCTTTGGGGGTGCCTTGGGGGAGGCCCACGCCGGCAAGATCTCGAAACTGATGGACATTGCGGGAAAGGCTGGCATCCCCATCATCGGCCTCAACGATTCCGGGGGGGCCCGCATCCAGGAGGGGGTGGCGGCACTGGGGGGGTATGGAGAAGTCTTCCACCGCAACGTTCGCTACTCCGGGGTCGTCCCCCAACTTTCCGTCATCCTCGGTCCGTGCGCCGGAGGGGCCGTCTATTCCCCGGCTATGACGGACTTCATCCTGATGGTCTCTGGCCAGAGCCAGATGTTCATCACCGGGCCGGATGTGATCCGGGCGGTCACCGGGGAGGAGGTCTCGTTCGAAGCCCTGGGGGGAGCGACCTCGCACTCAACTCAGAGCGGTGTGGCACATCTAACGGCCACCTCCGAAGCGGAGGCGTTCTCACTCGTCCGTTCGTTGCTCTCCTACCTTCCGGCGAACAATGTGGAGGACCCTCCGATCGCGGACCCGGTGGACCCGGGACCTAACGCCGCCGCGGAGCTTGCGGGGATCGTCCCGGGGGAATCGAATGCCCCGTACGATATGCGCGAGGTGATACGCCGGGTCCTGGACCCCGACAGTCTCATGGAGATCTTTCCCCACTGGGCTGGCAATCTGATCACCGCCTTTGCCCGGCTGAAGGGACGAGCCGTGGGCGTGGTCGCGAACCAACCGAACGTTCTGGCGGGGACCTTGGACATCGCCGCCTCGGAAAAGGGCGCCCGTTTCGTGCGCACCTGTGATGCCTTCAATGTCCCGCTCCTCACGTTTGTAGATGTGCCGGGCTTCCTCCCGGGGACCCATCAGGAATACGGTGGGATCATCCGTCATGGAGCGAAGCTCCTCTACAGCTTCTCTGAGGCGACCGTGCCGAAGTTGACCGTGATCCTCCGGAAGGCCTATGGCGGAGCGTACGATGTCATGTGCTCAAAGCACATCGGAGGGGACTACAACGTGGCGTGGCCCCAGGCGGAGATCGCCGTGATGGGGGCGGAGGGGGTGGTCAACATCCTTTTCCGGAAGGAGATTTCGGAGGCCCCCCCCGAACGTCAGGCCCAACTCCGGAAGGAGCTGATGGCCAAGTACTCGAGCGAGTATCTCTCTCCCTACATGGCGGCAGAACGGGGCTACTTGGATGATGTGATCCTCCCGTCAGAGACCCGGGACCGCTTGGTGGGGGCGCTCACGATCCTTTCTACGAAGCGGGAGGAACGCCCTCCCCGGAAGCACGGTAACATTCCCCTCTAAGGGGGGGGGAGATCTGCGGCATGGTCGGCATCACGGAGACGGTACTTCGAGATGGGCACCAGTCAATCTTGGCCACTCGGATGCGGACACGACACATGGTCCCGGCACTCGAGATGCTGGATGCGGCCGGATACCGCTCACTCGAGGTCTGGGGAGGGGCGACGTTCGATGTCTGCTATCGCTTTTTGAACGAGGACCCCTGGGAGCGCCTCCGGATATTGAAAAAGGGAGCTCCGAACACGCCCCTCCAGATGCTCCTGCGAGGGCAGAACCTCGTGGGGTACCGGCACTACCCGGACGACATTGTGGAGCGGTTCTGTGCCCGGGCAGCCGCGGAAGGGATCGACATTTTCCGGATCTTCGACGCGCTCAATGATCCTCGAAACATGGAGACCGCGATCCGCGCGGTCCGCCGGACGGGGAAGGTTGC
>JAJYXQ010000042.1:0-5265 GCA_021796385.1 Thermoplasmata archaeon
GAAGCGGGGGTGTGGTGTCGTGCGACTGGGGATCGTTCCGGTATGGCTCTTCGCCCTGTTCCAACGTGCATTCAGCATGCTATCTACACCGATGCGGGTCCGCAAAAGAAGAACTACGTGACCCGCGAATCACTGTATGATATAATCACTCAACTATTTAGGGGGCGCGAGAAAGGACAGTGAAGTGGGGCTGTGGGGGTCCAGCCGAGAAGATGTCCCAGAGTGTGGGCCCGACTTCCGCCAAGAGGGAGGATGGTGTAGGCGAATCCCGAGCCAATGGGCTCCGGATGGTCCAAGATCATCCGGGTCCACCTTCCTTCAGTTCAAGGACCGAGTCGGTCGCGGGTCGGACAGTGTGGTCTGTGGTGCGGGCGCCGCGGCTTGTCCTCCCGAGGGATCAGGGAGTGAGGTAGACTGTCCAGTGATCGTGGAAAAACATCCCAAGGGGTCATAATCCAGTGAGGAGAGTCCCTCGCGCAAGGTGTCGGGCGAAGGCCCGAGGCAGGAGGTCTGCCCGACAAGGGATGCGCTCTGTAGGAGCGCCTGTCGGATGAAGACCTGATGCTTGAAGGTTTGGATGATGTATTGCGAGTCTTCCGGGCTTTCCCTCGTGCCGATGGTCGACGTCAGCGTGTCTAGGGAGTGTCTTGGGTAGGCGCTGTGGGGGTTGATGACGGCACCGGTGGAGGAGATGGACGTGTTCCCTGCAACGAAGACACCCGAGAGTACGGCAGCCGACTCCCCGTAGCAGCTACCCACGCAGTTACTCGTGGGGTTGATGCCGTAGTTCTGGTCCTCTGTCGGGAACGCCGCGGGCGTATCGCAACCGCAGTCGGACCCACCGGAAGTGATAGTGAGGAACCGGATCACAACGACCTGTCCCACGAAGCTGTTCAGGGATATCGTGACATTGTGCCACCAACCAAGGTCCCAGCTCGTCACATCGTTCTGTTGTTCAGCGCTGAATACCTGGGACCAGACCCGCTGGCCCGAGGAGAGGTCTGGTGATATCTGGACCACGAACGCCATGCTCGGGTCCATCGCACCCACCTGTCGGGAGAACACGTAGTTGAACACCAGGGAAGCACTGATGGCATTGACGAGGTCGATGGGAGGCGAATAAAGGGAGTCCCACATGTTGGGCCCAAAGCTCAGGCAGGTGCCTCCGTTGGGGCAGTAGGGGCTCGTATAGGTGCCGGCATCCACCCATGCCCCCGGGAACGGGGTTCCGGAGATCCCTTGGCTTGCGAGCGTTGCAGCATTCTCGATATGCCAATAGTCCGGGGAGGTGTCATTGCCGGGGGTCTGGCCAGCGCAGGAATTCGGTATCTGTATCCCATAGCCGAGATTGGTGCATCCCATGTGGAGGGGGAGGGCAGGTTGGACGGTGTTGGGGCTGGAGACCCGGACCTTCAACTGGTCGATCTGCCACCCGGTTCCGATGGGAGAACCGCTGCTGCAACCGTTTCCGTCCCCTTCGACGTATCCGAATCCGATCCGGAACTCGTAGAAATTTCCGGTCTTCATCGACGGGCTCAGGGAGATGTTGAGTTGTTCTTGCTGCCAGCCGTTCGAGACCCCTGTGAACGCGGGGATGACATTCGTGCAAGAATTGTAGACGATGGTGCCGGGGTACCCGGGATCCGGGGTCGGGATACTGCTACCCGTGAGGGTGTTTGGACATGTGCTGGTGGCCGGGACAACGCAAAGGATACCGCCCGTGAGTGAGAGGGAAAGATCGTACTGCTGGTACCAACTGGCGATCGCGGAGCTTGCCGTGGCCGGGGTGGTCACGGTGGACGAGTACGCCCATTTCACGGAGTTCTGGTTCGCCTCATCATCCTTGATCCCGAGCGAAGCGCAGTACTGGTTGTACTCATAACACGCGTTTGAGCTGGGCGGGTATGCCGAGACCATGCCCCACTTGTCCTTGCCATCGGTCGAGGTGTAAGAACAGGTGCCTTGGTTCTTTACGGCTGAGACCGCCTGGGGCCACATCTGGGACAGGGACTGGTCGTCGGTATAGTAGGAAACGGAGGGGCTGATGGACGTGGTCATACAGTATCCGCCATTGAACGGGGCGGCGGCCGAGGTGCATTCACCCTCGATGCCAGTGTAATTGTTCATCATGCAGTTGAGGTCCATCGGATTCTCGGGGTCCTGCCAAAGGGCGAGGTCATCGTGGGTCCATTGGTGGGCGTTGCTCGTGGTCGGGTCGTAGAAGAAGTACACATTGACGTTCCAGGTAGCGGTGGTCGCGGCCCCGGGGATGATGTTGCCCGAGACCCCCGAAGTGAGTTCCACGGTGATCGGGTTGAGGCCGGCGTAGAGCGGGGTCCAGGGGATGGAGATCTGGCCCTGAGCGAGGGAGGTGTTGCCCTGGGGACCGCTCGAGGACCCTCCGATCGTGAGGGTCTGCGAACCGAGGATGTGTACACCATCGTAGACGCTGACCCCCACGTCTGCGGCCGTCCCCCCGCCAAGGTTGGTCACGTTCGCCCGGATGAGGTACTGCTGGTCGATCTCAGGGTTCATCCCGTCGAAGTTGGTCCAGGGGGCCACGGTCGTGGCGAAGGTAACGTCCGGCGGTCCGATCACGGCATCGGTACCGGGGAGTAGCCGGCCGAAGAAAGTCGCAGACCGGAGGGTAAGTAGCGAGTAGTTGAGGAGGCTCGGTTGGGCGTTGGACGCCGTGGCGGCATCGAAGGCCCAATAGGCACTGTGCCAGGCAGCCGTTGTCGAGTAGGTGTCGGAGGCAGCGATGCCGCAGGACTTCGGTGGGTTCCAGAAGTCCTGGGCATTGAAGTATAGCGTGGGGGAGGAGACGACGTTGGAGCTTATACCGGTGAGCTGGCAGTACGTGTCGTTCGTACCTCCCGCCACGTAGGGAAGCACCAACCCATCACCGACCATGTCGCCCGTCGCCCCGTAGAGCCGGGCGGTTGTGGTGATTTGGGTCACGGTGGCAGGGACGGTGAAACCGAGGTAGTTCTGGGCGAACGTCCCGACCACGGTGTTGGCGGTGTCGGTGAGGATGCCGGGGCCGAGGAAGAGGAGGGCGCTCCGGGCCCCTCCGTTCCCGAGGAACGTCTCGAGGGCGTTCGCATTGGCGTTGTCAAGGGGGCAACCGGCGACGCCCGAGGTGTTCACGTTCTCCCCATCGTTCCACACGATGAGGTTGAACTCACTCAAGGTAGCGTTGACCACGCCACAGGCAGTGGTGGACGTTCCCAGAACGGTCTGGGTGATGGTGGAGTTCGGGAAACCCGCCGCCAGAAGCGCGTTCAGCACGGTGGGTGTGTCGTCGGGCAAACCAAGGCTCTTGTCAACGTTTAGGGTGTTGTCTACGAGGAGCACGCTATAATGCACATAGATCCCGACGTTGAAGAGCGAACTATAGAGGATGTTGTTCCCGGGGTCCGAATCGTTCGCCGGGGGTGATATCTCCACGCCCACGGTCGCATACCCGATAACGGCCGGGAGCCAAGTGATGGTACCACTGACGGATCCACCCAAGGGTGACGGTGTCAGTTGGATAGTCTCCGGTTGTCCCTGGGGATAGGGGATACCATTGACGAGGAGCGTGGCGGTGAGCGAGGTACTGTACGGTCCGTTGTTCCGAAGGGTCAGGTTCACGTCGGTGGGGGTCTGGTACGAGACGGAGGTTGGGGTCACGACAACCTGGCTCACGGCCCAGTCGTCGGAGAAACGGGAGTTGGTCGGGGGCGTTCCCGCGGTGGTGAAGTTCGCAAGCCAATCAAAGACATCATAGACGATGGACGCTTGCTGTCCGGTGGAAACGGTGACGGCGCCACTGAAGGGTACGGCTTCAGAGACGGTGGCAAGGTCAAAGGGCATGGCAAAGGCATTCCCTTGGGTCCGTGAGTTATTGTAGGCCGATGCAACGACAGTAGGACAAGCGCTACCGGTGAGACAGAGGTAATCTGAAGCGCCGGCCTTGAGGGTGATCGAGGTCAGGGAGGTGCTTGCCCCCAAGTAGAGGTTCGGGGGGGTGATTCCCGCCACGGGCACGATGGTGCTCTTCAGGAAGAGCGGGGTCGGGTTGACGGGGGGCGTCAGCGCAGTGGCACCGGTGACCCCAAAGGCGTTCTTGTAGGCAGCCGCAGTTCCGCAGGAGAAGGCATCGGCCCCTAGGATCCACACGGACCGCATGGCACTGATGGCAAGGGAGAGGTTCTGGGCATCCTGGGGACTCAGACACGTGTTCGAGGAGTTGCCCAAGTCCCACACGATGACATCGTAGTTGTCGAGCGCCGCGGCGCCTTTGCCTGCGAAGGTCACGGTCGTGGAATTGGGCGGGGCCACGAGCACCTTGTACGGGATCGCCGCGGAACTGAAGTCCGTGGTGAGGAACGTGAAGGTGTCGACAGGGTTCAAGGAACCCTGTGGGATTCCTGTCCCATCCACGAGGAGCGTTCGCGGGAAAACCGTCAGGGTGTCCGAAGCGGAGGCAAAGCTGCCGGAAAGGGTAGCATTTACCGTGATGACGGCCCTACCTGGGCCCTTGTTTGGGCCCGCGGCGACCCAGTAGGCGTTCACTGGGACATTGCTAGCGAAGGGCGAGATGGGGACGTTCTGTGTCGCACCCGTGATCTTCCCATACGAAGCCGAGAAGTTGACAAGGGCGACACCCCCCCCGGGACCTTTGTTGGTGATGAGCGCTGTGATGGTCGCGTTCTGTCCGACCGTGGGAGTGCCGGGGTTGAGGCTGATGGCGATCTGAAGGTCCGCCCCTTGGGGGTTGACGAACTGGGCGTAGAGGGTGACGGTATTGGAGAGGCCGAGGGAGTCCTTGGCGGTGATGAGGATGGGGAAGGAGGAGCCGATGGCGGAGGCGGTGGAGGAGAGGGCGGTGGAGGTCCAGGTGCCCGTGGAAGGCTGGTAGGTGAGGGGGGCGGTGCAGCCCGTGGGGGGGTTGGCATTGCAGGCGGCGGGGAGACCGGTGCCCGTGACGGGGCCGGGAAGGGAGGCGAGGTTGGCGATGACGGTGGAGGTGGGGAGGAGATGGGGGTCACGGATCTGAGCCCAGAGGGAGAAGGGGCCGGCACCGGAGACGGGGGAGGGAAGGGTGCCTTGGGAGGTGAAGATGGGGGGGATGGGTACCTGGGTGCCGGGGAGGGTGACGGAGAATAGGACGACGTTTTTGGCGACGTTGACGATGGTGAGGGTGAGGTTGTTGTTGTTGGCGGAGAGGGAGGTGAGGCCAGTGCAGAGGTTGGCGGGGGAGAAGGGGAGGGACCAGAT
>JAJYXQ010000042.1:5275-5743 GCA_021796385.1 Thermoplasmata archaeon
CCGGCGGACCAGGAGGAGGCGGCGGGGAGGCCGTCGGAGAGGGCGAAGGGGTTGTGACAGGAGAGGGCGGTGGGGTTGGCCTGGGAGACGACGTAGAAGGCGAGGGCGCCGGCGGAGAGGACAGGGCCGGCGGTGTAGGAGACGTTGAGGAAGAGGTAGTTTCCGGAAGAGGAGACGGAGGTGGAGGCGGTGAACTGAGAAGTGGACTGGGCGGTGGGTCCGGGGAGGGAGTTGACGAAGAAGAAGATGGAGGAGAAGAGGGTGACGGTGATGGCGAGGATGAGGATGGTGCCAATGATGTCTGAGACACCGCGGATTCTGCGTTTGAAGCGGGGGTGTGGTGTCGTGCGACTGGGGATCGTTCCGGTATGGCTCTTCGCCCTGTTCCAACGTGCATTCAGCATGCTATCTACACCGATGCGGGTCCGCAAAAGAAGAACTACGTGACCCGGGTATGGAATATAGGCG
>JAJYXQ010000031.1 GCA_021796385.1 Thermoplasmata archaeon
GGATGACTGCTTGCAACGGGACGGGGAGCCTCCGCCCGAACATGTCGCGATATTTGATGAAGCCCAGAGAGCCTGGGACTTGGACCAGACGCGACTTTTCATGAGTCGGAAGAAGGGTCGGCCAGGTTTCACCCAATCCGAGCCGGAGTTCCTGATCCATTGCCTGGATCGACACAAGGATTGGGCGACCGTCATATGTCTTGTGGGCGGAGGGCAAGAGATCAACGCCGGGGAAGCTGGGATGGCCGAATGGATCGCCTCCCTGAACCGCTCGTTTCCCCGGTGGAAGATCTATGCATCACGACGGCTCGCCGACCCCGAGTTCGGAGGGAGAGAGACACTAGAAGCCCTTCGGTCGACGAACCGAACGCAATGGTGCGACGAGCTACACCTTTCCACGGCGATCCGCTCCTTCCGATCCGAGAAGGTCTCCCACTTGGTCAAGCAAGTCCTTGATCTCGACCCGGAGGGAGCCCGGATCACCCATGAGGCGGCCCCGCGATTTGAGATCGCGCTCACCCGGAGCCTGCCGCGAGCCAAGCAATGGTTGCAGGAGCACGCACGAGGCACCGAACGTTACGGTATCGTGGCCTCTTCGAAGGCGGACCGGCTGAAACCCGACGCTCTCTATGTTCGGGCACCTATCGACCCGGTCCATTGGTTCTTGGAAGGGAAGCGGGACGTGCGATCCTCTATGTTCTTGGAGGACCCGGCCACCGAGTTCCAAGTCCAAGGGCTCGAACTGGACTGGACGTGCGTGACGTGGGATGCGGACCTGCGCTTCAACGGGAAGATTTGGGAGCATTGGGCATTCTCAAGGGACCGATGGAAGAGGATAGCGCAGCCCGAGCGGCAGACCTACCATACGAACGCTTACCGGGTGCTCCTGACGAGAGCGCGCCAAGGCATGGTGATCGTGGTGCCTCCCGGGAACCCTAAGGACCCCACACGGAACCCGGCCTACTACGACCCGACGTACGAATACTTGAGAGAAATAGGTTTCACGTTGGTCTGAGACCCGAGGTCCAACCCATGGGTGGTCTGACCGGGGATACCGGCGCCCGAGCACCCCGTTTCCAATGTCGGGAGGGGGATTTGAACCCCCGGCCCCGGGATTTCTCCGGTTCCGAACCCGCTGTCGGCGAGTTCGGACCCCTATGAGTCCCGTGCTCTAACCAGTCTGAGCCACCCCGACTTCAGGAACTGGGCTGTGTGGGCAACGGCTCGCTTTCCGGAGCGTCGGACGAAACTGGCTCCATTGGTATTTCCGGTTGGGCAGAGGGAAGTTCAGGGATCTCTCCCACGACGTTGCTCGCCCGGATATCGATCTTCTTGAGCGGATAGAGGGGCGCCAGGCTCTTTGCCGCTAGCCGTGATAGCTCTCCATTGAGCATATCCCGCACCAGATCTGCACCGGCCCGTTTCGCCGCTTCCTCCGTGAGCGTATCTTGTATCTTATGGCGCAACATCGCCTTGAGACGGGTCTGCAACCGGTGTTCGCTCACCGCCACGGTCTTCATGGTGAAGACCACACCGTCCTTAGAGGTCACATCGAATGAGAGGTCGATCTTCGACCGCTTCCTCCGGGCGAGCCTTCGGATATAATCGCTCGTGAACTCGTGGCCGACGAACTTCGTGTTGGCCACGTGATTTTCCCCGATACCGACGATCTTCAGTCGGAGCTTGATGTGCGATGTGTTGGCATCGCCACTGCCCGAAACCTCGCTCAAGGTTGCCTCGGTGACCCGGCCGATGAGCTTCTCGGATTCTTCCGCGGGAGTTTCCCCGATGTCGGCGTACTGGAACATCGATGGGGCCTTGATCTTGTACCACTCCTTGAGCTTCCACTTGTCCTTGATCGTGCGCCCCTTCTGGGCCTTCTTCTCTCCGCCTTCCTTCTCCTTGGCCATTTCTGTGCGGCGTGCGATTTCCTTTGCGTAGATAAGGTTTAGGTTCGAACATCGCATGGCGTTCTTGATGGGGCTGGTGGCCCCTCTCATCCCGAGAGGCCCGAACGGAAGCACGTCGTCCGGCGAGAACACTTCCCACCGACCGGGGTCCGTCCATGCTAAGACGGTTACCTTCCCCCTGCGCCGGCTGCGAGCCAAGGATAACGGAAGGCGTTATCTTTCCCTCCTTCTCACACAGGACCGTGACCGAAGTGAAAACGACCGCTTCCAAGATGCCGAAGGACGCACGGCAGTACGTGCCACCGGGAATCCAATTCCAGAACCACCTCAACGCGCTCTTGGAGGGGCTTCGGGGAAAGGGGCTGAGCCGGGAGGACGCCATGGCGGCGCTCTTCCCCGGTACCATCCTTCCGGGGGACACGTACGAGGATGTCCTGACCACGCTCTTCTCCCGGGCCCACCTCATTCTCTTCGGGCCTTCGGGTAGTGGAAAGACCAATCTGGCGAAGGACCTCTGGGATCTCTTTCCGAAAGACAGCTGGGTAGTGGATGGATGCCCCCTTCAGGACCATCCGGCCAGCCTGTTGGACGAAGCGACGGCTGATCGGAATCCCCCGTGCCCGATCTGTATCCGTCGGTTCTCTCCCGACGGGACGGTGGACGCGTTCGATCCGAAGTCGGTCTCCGCTGAGAAGGTGCCCGTCCGGATCGCTCATCTGCGCGAGGGGTTTGGCTTTGCAAGGATCCAGGGCTCCTCCGAGGTCTTCCCCGACCATCTCACGGGTAACATCAATCTCGTGAAGTTGGAAGAGTTAGGGGACCCCATGAACCCCCTCGTACTTGAACCCGGCAAGCTCTTGCAAGCGAACCGGGGATTCCTCCTGGTCGATGAGATCGGAAAACTCCCCTTGGGTACTCAGAACGTGCTTCTCCAGGCACTGCAGGAGGGTACCGTGACCCCCGCCAAGTCCCGGGAGAGCTTTCCTTCCCGGTTCGTCGCGATCTGCACATCGAACCTTTCGGACCTTGACAACATCAATGATCCATTGTCGGACCGGCTCACGAGCGTCCACGTGGAGTTCAACCGAAAGCACCGACGGAACCGTCGGATCGTCGAACTCGCCCGAGCTCGGGGGACCCCTTTCTTCCAACCCGCCCCGTTGCTGGACACGGGAGTGCGCATGATCGAGCTTTGGCGGCTTAAGATGGCCGATGACAACCCGGACGTGGGCGAGGTCGGGAGCAATCGGACCATGATCGACATCGCGTACCGCACGGAGGCCTACGCCGAGTTGCGAGGGCACCCTATTCCCACATTCGATGATCTCAAATCCGGTCTACTCCACGGCATGCGCGGAAGGATCCGGGCGAGAAGTGGGGATTCGTTCGAACAGAACAGCCGGATGGTAGAGGATTTCGTGCAGAAGAATCTCGAGACGCTGGCGAAGCAATCCGCCACATCCTTCTGGTGCGGCTTCTTCCGCACCTCGTTGGGAGGGAACCAAAAAGATGGGGAGGCCGTGGTCACAGAGGGCCGCCGCCTCATCAAGGACAACGAGTTGCAGGCCCGGGTTGCTCAGGGTGAAAATCTCTTTGGCAACTTCCAGAAGCTCCAGGGCTACGTGACCAATCGTGGTGGTATCCCTCCCGGTGTGACCCCCTTGGCTGCGGCGTTGTCCACATTCGAGATCCTCGACCGCTTCTCGCTCTTTTCTTGCGAGGGCGTCACGGAAGACGATTAGCGGCCGACCGCCCCGCTCCGCTAGCCTTGCCGTTATCTGTAGCGGTGGTTAGGAGGAAGTGCGAGGCGCTGAAGCGTCCCATGAGGAAGACCGGTCTCGGAACCAAAAGACCTGCTCGGAGGGGTCCGACCACCCCGGGTCTCATCTCGCCCCCGTTCTCCACGATGTTCACTCTCCCCAACGGTCTAGAGGTGATCCTCGCGCCCATCCCAGATTCCCCGATCGTGTCGAGTTGGATGTGGTACCGGACGGGATCGGTCCACGAGCATCCGGGGATCACGGGCGCGGCCCATTGGCTTGAACACATGCTCTTCAAGGGGTCCCGTCGTTTTGGTGTCGGTGAGGTGGACCGCACCATCGTCGGGGTGGGGGGAAACCTCAACGCCTTCACCGATCTCGACTTCACGGCATACATCTCGGTGGTGCCGAAGGATGCGGTCGACCTGCCTCTGACGATCGAGGCGGACCGGATTACGGGTGCCACGATACCGGTGGAGGAGCTCGACAAAGAGCGGAACGTGGTTCTATCCGAGCGGGAGATGAACGAGAACACCCCGGAGTTCCGGATAGAGGAGGAACTCTATTCCCTTGCCTACCGGGTCCACCCCTATCGATGGAACACCCTGGGTTATGCTGCGGACATCCGCGGCATGGACCGGACAAAGCTCGTGGAGTTCTATCAGACCTATTATCGGCCATCCCGAGCCACGCTCGTCGTTGCTGGTGGTTTCGATCCGACGGCCATCCGTCACCGGATCGAGACACTGTTTTCCCCGATTGAGGACACCCCATCCCCGGTCCCGGTCCTCCCGGAGGAACCTCCCCAGAGTGCAGACCGGGTGGCCACCCTGCACGGGCCGGGCTCGTCCTCGCTCGTGCGCATTGCCTGGCATGCCCCTCCCGTGGGGCACACCGATGCCGCAAGTGCACTTCTCCTCTCGGCCGTCCTTGGCGGGGAGACGGAACTGTTCACTCCAGGGTACACTTGGGGACAGTCCCGGGAACACCCTTCCTCCCTGCTCTATCGAACGCTCGTGGACACCGATCTAGCGATCAGCACCGGATGTGAGTGGCAACCCTCCATTTATCCGGGGCTCTTTTCCCTCCGGGCCCGTGCGGCCGAGGATGTCCCACTAGAACGGCTCGAATCCGAGATGACGAACCTAGTGGAGAAGGTACGTAAGAACGGGGTGGCTGCGTCGGAGCTCGAGTCGGCACGGCAACGATTCCGGGTGAATGCGGGAACGGTCTGGTCGGGGACGACTCTCTCGGCTTTCCGCCTTGGATATTTCCGCTCCTTGGGAAGCATCGCATTGGAGCAGGACCTTTTCCAGCGCACTCAGTCCCTCCGTATCCAGGAAGTGAACGCTTTTGCCCGAGGTCTTTTTGACAGCCCCCGGACCATGGTGCGGTTCGTACCGGATGGGACATGAGCCTATCGCCCGCACGATTGACACCGGAGGCCAAGGAGATGGCGGAGAAGCTCGCCCAGCCCCGCCTCGGCCGGTACCCTATTCCCAGTTATGATGGGGCGTCTCTCCCCAACGTCGGGGTCAGCGCCTTCGTCCAAACGGGGGGGAAGGGGAGGGAAGGCCTGCTTCCGCCGCTCCGTGCGGAATATCGCCAGCCCGAAGATGCAGGGATGTCGATCGTGTTCCTCATCGACTCGTTCGGTTGGACAATGCTCGAGCGAGCCATCGCCTTGGCGGAGCGGGCCAATGAGAGGGCGCTCATGGGACACCTTGCCGACTGCGCCCGCCCCCTTACGACCGTCTTCCCTTCGACCACTAGTTCCGCCCTCGTCTCACTCTCGACAGGAATGGCGCCAGGCACGCATGGTATCGTGGGCCACACAGAGTATCTTCCGGCATGGGGGACGGTGCTCAACATGCTCCGGATGGCGCCCTCATGGGGAGGACCACGAGACTTAGCCGCCGGGAAGGGCTATCGACCGCAGGACCTGGTGAGCCATCCCAGCCTCTTCCGACGTGGACTGGGTGCCACCGCCCTAACCAAGTCGGACTTTGAAGGGACAGCCTTCACGAAACTGCTCTA
>JAJYXQ010000002.1 GCA_021796385.1 Thermoplasmata archaeon
ACCCGCTGTTCGCTCAGGACCTCGGATGCGACCTCTCCCATATCTCCTCGGGCACGGACCCGGTCCTTGAGCGAGTCTTCTCCCACCCCGGTCGCGACCGCGAGAGCCTTGAGCACTAGGGCATCGCCAGCCCCCAACTCCACCCCTTCATACTCGGGTCTGAGCAGACCTTGGAGCATGTAGAGGACCGGGGGTACGTCCTCCGGGACCAATGGACGGATCAGATCCGACAACAATGACCGGATCTCCAAGCGCTTGGAGATTGCTGAGATTCGCTCGCAGGACTCCGCGAACTCGAGGTATTTCATCGTGGTCCGTCGGCGATAGATCCTCGGAGGGCTCTCAAGTTATCTTCCGGTGAACCCGGACCACCGAAGACCGAGCTTCCGCAGACAAAGAAGTTGGCCCCAGCCATGGTCGCCTCCCGGGCAGTTTCCACTGTGATGCCACCGTCAATAGAGAGGTCGACCGATCGTCCCGAATCTTGGATCAGCCGTCGTGCCTGCCGGAGTTTTCCGGTCGTGGAAGGGATATACTGCTGCCCGGAGAAGCCGGGATACACCCCCATCACCGTGAGTTCATCCAGTTCGGAGAGGAGGGGGACTACGCTTTCAAGCGGTGTGTCGGGGGACAACGCGATACCCGGTCGGACCTTGAGGTCCCGAGCTACCTTCACCAAGGCTTTGTGGTCCCCTTGGCTCTCGATGTGCATCACAAGTGTCGTTCCTCCGGCCTTGGCGAACTCCGCGAGGTACCGGCCCGGCTCGGAGATCATGAGGTGAATGTCCAAGGGAAGGGTGGTCCGCCGGCGCACGGCCTTGACAAGGGCGGGGCCGAAGGAGATGTTCGGAACGAAATGGCCGTCCATGACGTCGAGGTGAAAGGCGTCGGCCCCTCCCCTTTCTGCCGCCCGGACCGCAGAGGCGAGGTCCGAGAAATCCGCGCTCAAGAGGGAAGGAGCGAGCATACGACGGCCAGGGGGGGAGAGCATCCCTCGCTCCTATCCGTGGAGCTTTTTAAATCCACGGGGCCTCGGTGGTGCTCAGCAGAAGCGATATATCCTTTCCCGGGTCCGACGGTGACGGGCGATGGGATTGACGGTAGACAAGCGTGCGCCTCCGCTTTCATTGGGTCCATGAAGCTTGTGCTCTCCCTCGGTGGTTCCGTGGTCGGAGACCATCCCTCGGCCGCGATGCTCCGCGATCTCCGGTCCGCGATCGAAACCCTCCGCGCCCAAGGGGATGAGATCCATGTGGTCGTCGGTGGGGGCCCTTTAAAATCGCAGTTCGGCGAACTCGCCCGCGCCGCGGGCCTAGGAGAGTACACCGCTGACAGGCTCGGCGTCCGATTGACCCGGGTCTACGCCGAGCTCATCTCGGGAGTGTTGGGCGACCTGGCGTGCGGATACGTACCCGAGAGCGTGGAAGAGGCGGTACGGGCTCGGTCGGGTGGCAAGACGGTCGTCATGGGGGGAACGGAGGCCGGACATTCGACCACCGCGGTCGCCGCGCTCTTGGCCGAAGCCATCGGTGCCAGCCGCCTCCTCAAGCTCTCAGACGTGGATGGCATCTATTCGAGGAACCCGAAACGGTTCCCAGATGCCTTGCGGTTCGACGAGTTGACCTATCCCGAACTACGTCGAATCCTGGGTTCCCTAGAGTCCAATGCGGGCACGTACGAGGTTCTCGACGCGGTAGCCCTCGGGGTGCTGGAACGGTCCGCGATCGAGACCGTTTACTTCGAAGGGGTCTCTTCGATGAAGAACATCCTCCGGGCCCGTTCCTTGGAGATCGGCTCGTACCTTACCGCTGCCGGTCCACTAGTGGAATTGCGGGAGGCATTGGAATCCACGCTCCACGGGGCAGGTCTATCGTTCACTCACGCGACATCCTCCGAGCGGGGAACAATACCCCCGCTCTCCTCGCGGACCCTCCTCGTCACACTACCCGACTTCCGATTCTCCATCACAATCCGGTTCACAGAATCCGCAGCCTCGGCTGCCGTGGGTGAAGCGCAGCAGGCGGCAAAGAGGAACGGGGCGGAGATTGCCGTGCTTGTTGCAAGGGGCTTCTCCCCTTCCGCCTTGGCTCAAGGGAAAGCTGCCGGGGTGAAGACCTTCACCCCCGACCAATTCCGGCAGGTTTTGGGAGGATTGCCCTCCCGGCCACCCTCCCTGGATGCTGGTGCTCTTCGAGCCGCCCTTGGTTGAAGACGTGGGAACCCCATCGCTACATCCCCGATGTCGACCGGGCCCCGCTCCGGTTCCGCTCCTCCGAGAAGGCCCTCAGCAACGTTCTGTGTTCTTCCTTGGTGCTCACCAAAGCTACCGGTAAGTGCAAGGAACCTGTCCGGAAGATCCCCTCCGAAAACCCGGCGTCCGATGGCAAGGAAGTCCGTCGGAGCCAGTCGCACTCGGCATCGGTAAGACCGAGAAGGGAGGCCACCCCTTCTCCTCCATCCCGTAGTCGCAGCATCAGGATACTATCGAGATTGAGCAGGACCGAGCGGCTTTCCTGGGAACCGAGGAAGTCCTCCGGGTTCTGGCTCAGAAGCTCCAGCCCGGCCCCAAAGTGGCGGACATGGCGGACGAGATAGTCGAGAAAGCATGCGATACGAGGGGTCCGCGAAAGGTAGTGGGCCTCATCGACCACCAGCAGTTTGAGCCCGTCCCGTCTCCGGATCTCTCCGTAGACGTAATCAAGAAGCAGGGTGAGGTAGAAGGGCATCTCACCGGGGGTGATGTCCGACAGGTCGAATCCGAGCAACCGGCCGTTCAAGTCGACCTGGGTTGGGAAGTTCAGGTGTCGGAGCGACCCTTCGATGGCCGGGCGGAGCAACAGGAGCAGCCTCGCTGGGGTTCGAGACTCCTGCTCCAGGGCATCGTAAAGGTCCTCGAGCAACGGAGGTTCTCCGGCCGGCCGCCCTTCGTAGAGGGAGGTCAATGTGGTGTCGACGATGGCCAGCTCTTCATCCGAGATGGAGGGGAAGAGCGCTCGAAACTGGGTCAACACCGTAGAGGTCTTCGTGCGCCGGTCCCCGCCCGTCGTCGCGGGATCGAGCGGATTGATCGTGACCTCTTCAGTTCCCGCCCGGTACACGGTTCCCCCCAGTGTGCGCACGACGTTGCAGAGCCCCCCCAAGGGGTCTAACACAAAGACGCTCAGGTCCGGAAAGCGATACCGCAATCGCATCCAACCGAGGGCGCTAGCATAAGTCTTACCGCTGCCGGTCTGGCCAAAGATTGCGGAGGAGTGGCTGGTATGCGAGAAGCGCTGCCAGAAAAGAGGACTTCCTTCCATGGCATGCAGACCGAGCAATATCCCCTCCGTCTCGTCCAGCCGGTCCTCCCAGAGCGGGAGGAGGGCCGCCAAACTGTCGTCCGTTTGCGGATGCGTAAGTGGGACCGGAAGGGGTGCGTTCGGACCCAAGGCGGCCAAGAGCGGGGCGACGCGATACTCCGGGTCCATCAGGCGGAACCCCAACCACGAGAGATCCTTTTGCAAGCGGCCCGAGTGTTCTCGACATTCGGTCCGGGTCCGGCCATTCACCACAAAGCCGACCAACGCATTCCACAGTCGAGTTGACCGGGAGACCAAGGATTCCTCCAGTTCGGCAATCGCCTGGGCTTCCTGACGGAGGACGGCAAGACGGGGGTCCCCTTCCGCCTTGATCGAGGCAAGTTCCGCCTCGACCGAGGACCGTTCCGCACGGATGTCCCTCTGGGCTTCCTCGGTCGGCACCACCCGGAGCCTCAGCACACTAACGACGCGCTGGTCGGTCCGACCGACCGGCCCTAGGGCCGGTACCGGTATCTCGCGCGGATACCGGTGGAGCAGGAGTGGTACCCTATAGAGCCCGGGAAAGGCGTACCCTGTCCGGTCCTCTTGTCCGGGGCTCTCGCCCCGCACCTTGGGCATTGCTCCCGCCAACCCTCAGCCCTCCAGCCGGATCTTCCACAAGAACGGCCACCCCCCCATCCCGAGGTACTTTCGCACGGCCCATGGCACCCCAGCTGCGAGACATGCCAAAACCAACTCGCGGTTCCCCGAACTGGCAGGTAACGCAAGATAGAGGACCCACCCCAAAATGTACGAGATGCTAAAGCCCCCAATGACCCGCGGTGAGATCGTCCGAGCCTCTTCGCGTGTGACGATCAGGAACACTCCTCCGGAAAGGAGCACGAGCCAAGGGATGTCGAACGCACCTATCCCGACGAAGGCTCCGATTCCGAAGAGCACGGTCAACAGGACAAGATAGGGTTCGACCGACGCAAGGGTCAACCCATGGAACCCATCACGCCCGCTGGAGAGGTGATGGGAGGTAGGCTTCCGGCTCATGAGCCCATCAAAAGGAAGCTCAGGAACCTCTGCAGTCGGACCCCCCGGAGGGGTACCCAACCTTCCCGGGCGAGGTTTTCTTCCGTTCCTCGGTCGAGCCCGTCGGTAAAGGGAATCCCTAGGAGGAGACTCGAATGGAACTGGCCGCGGCAACTTTCCTGCACCAGCGTGTGGTATTCATCGAATGCGGGCGTTTGGGGTCGGGCTTCTAGCTGGAAGACCTCCGCATCCCAGGGCTCCGGGACCCGACATAAGATGAGTTCCTGGGCATGGGCCCCGGCAAGGATCTTCGTGAAACGGAGCGCTAGCATGTGTAGGTCTTCCGCTGTGCGGCCGAAAATGGGGTAAGGTGCCCGGACATAGAATCGCCAGTTCCTCCCTACAACATCCCGCCACCCTCCCGCAGTAATGGTTCCGGTCGGCGGCCGGCCTCGATGACGATGGGCATGGAAGGCTACTACTCGCAAGGACAGCGAAAGGAGAGAGTCTTCTCGGATCCGGACGAGGAGGAGCGCCCCCCCTACGACCAAGATGAGAAGGCCCCAGAGGACCCCGGCCAAGAGCGTGACGAGTCCTGCGATCGAACCGAAGAGCAAGAATCGGAGGAAGTCCCTGGGATGTTCGAAAGGGCCGATAGACATCCGGCGGCCGAAGCGTTCCGGTACCCCGATCCTCATCGTTTTCTCACCTGCTGCGACGAGGGAAGGGGCCTAGGGGAGCTGGCCCGTGCCACCTGAGGCGCGTCGCGCTTTGACATCCGATCCATCACGATCCGACCCGCCCGTCCCATGGCATTTCCCGCTCCCCATGCGACCATCGCCACAACGCCGGTGGGCCCGCCAGCGGCTCCGGCGAACTGTGCGTTCCGGGCACTTCCTGCCGACTTGCTTGCCATGGCGCCGGCCCCCTTTCCTCCTGAGCCCTTTCCCGAGACGCCATTCGTACCGGCTCCCGTGGTGGAATCGGGACGGGAGCTCCTGAAGGAGTTCGAGAATCCCTCTTGCCCCGAACGTAGCAAGGCCCCAGAGGCGCGGGTCGACCGGTCGTATCCGCCACTCATGCCACTCGTGGTCATGCTCCCGGGATGAGGAAACCCGAGAGAGACGAGATTTCCTCCGACCTGCGAAAGGAGGCTCGGGGCTCCCACCGCTACGGCAAGGAGTCCGGCCACGAGAAGGATACTGGGGGCCCCCACGGCAAGGACCAAGGGAATGACCACCAGCGTTGGGAGAAAGGCCATCTCGCCAAAAAGCCGCCAAGCTCTTCGGGCGAACCCGGAGAGTGGTGGGATGGGCCAAAGGAGCGTGAGCGGTGGGAGGAGCACAAGCAACACCGC
>JAJYXQ010000071.1 GCA_021796385.1 Thermoplasmata archaeon
TCATGCCCCGTGAAGAGAAGCTCCTCCCCCTCATGGCGATGGCCAAGAAGCACTACGAGCACGTGGGATGGAGCCACGTGGCCGTGGCGACCCTGATGACCAAGCCGAACCTCCTCCCCAAGATCCATGACATCCTCTGCACGGGGACCCAATCTTGGTGGGGGGTGGAGATCGGCATGGAGACGGGGAGTCCCCGGCTCATCACCAAGGCGATGCCCGGGAAGGTGGCCCCGTTCCGGGCGAGCCAGTGGCCCGAGCTCGTGGTGCAGGCGGCGGGGCTCCTCAACGACAACTCCGTCTACCCCGCGTGCACGTTCATCGTGGGGCTGCCGCAAGAAACGGAAGAGGACGTCATCAAGACGATCGACCTCTTCGACGACCTGTGGGACTTCAAGGCGATCCTCGTCCCCATGTTCTTCGTTCCGCTAGGGCATCTCAACAAGAAGGATTGGTTCCAGCGGAGCATGGTGACCGACCGTCAGAAGGAACTCATGACCCGCGCGCTCTCCCACGGGATCCGGCAGTCGCGGGCCCTCCTCGATGTGTTCTTCGAGAACCGCTCGGGTTTCTCGGGACGTGCCTACCGGACCGCGTTCTCGAGCTTCATCACGTTCATCGATTTCATCGCCCGCCAGAAGGGGCTCCTCAGCGAGCCAGCCCGCGAGAAGCGCACTCCGATCGAGAGCCCCTTGCACCATCCCGAACGCATCCCCCTTCCGACGATCCCCGTCCGGTAGAGGCTGCGCGTTGGGGAAAGGGTCAGGGCCGCAGGTTCCGCTCGCCACATTCCTACCCACCCTCGCGCATGTGCGGGAGGTCGCGGACCCCGTAAGCCCACACTTGGAGGTCACCCGGGAGTGGCTCCGTACCCCACACGAAGCGGTATGGTTCCGGAGCTTCCGGAACCCGAGCCTTGTCGGAAACCTCTGGCCGACTCGGGAATCCGTGGCAGCCTGCTATGGGGCGACGGCCCGCGAATTTACAGAGATATTGCTCCAAGCCATTGAACACCCCACCCCTCCCGCGGTGGTCAAGACCACGGCCCCTTGGCAGGAGAACGAATCCAAACCCCGACTGACGGAGTGGCCGGTCCCGCATTTTTATCCGGAAGACGCCGGGAGCTATCTCACCGCGGCGATCTTTTCCTCCCAGTGGAAGGGCAAGCGCAACCTTTCCTACCATCGCTTATGGATACAGGGGGACGATGGGGGGCCGATGCGCCTTGTCCCCCGGCACCTCGACCGTATGGTACAGGAGGCCCGGAGGTCCCGGGAGGAGCTCCCCGTGTCGATCTTCATCGGGGCTCCCATCGACGTCCTGCTCGCCGCCGCCTGTTCCACGGATTATGCGGTCGACGAGATGGAGATCGCCTCCGCCCTCCATCAACGCCGGACCGGGGAACCGCTGCGGGTCGTCGAAATGCCCGATGGGTCCCGGGTACCGTTCGAGGCGGAGATCGTGCTCCGGGGAAGGATCACCCTCGCGGACGCCGAGGAAGGACCGTTCCTTGACATCCTGGGAACGTACGACACTAAGCGCATCCAACCGGTGGTGCGCATCGAATCCGTGCACACCGTCAAGAGCCCGGTGCTCCACGCCATCGTTCCGGGCTCCGACGAGCATTTTCTCTTGATGGGACTGCCCCGGGAACCGCTCATGCTCCGCTCGGTCCGCTCGGTCGTACCGGGGGTACGGGCCGTGCGCCTCACGGAAGGCGGGTGCGGATGGCTGAACGGTGTCGTCGCGATCGATAAGCGGCGGGAAGGCGATGGGAAGAACGCCATCCTGGCGGCCTTCTCCGGTCATGCCTCTTTGAAGCAGGTCACGATCGTCGATTCGGACATCGACATCTTCCATGACCGTGAGGTCGAATGGGCGGTCGCCACGCGTCTCCAGGCCGACCGGGGACTCGTGGTCATCCCCGGCGCCACAGGGAGCAGCCTCGATCCGAGCGCCTCGAAGGACGGGATCACCACGAAGTGGGGGATCGATGCCACCCTTCCCCTCGGCATCCCGCGAGAACCTTTCCTGAAAGGGCACCTTTGACGAAGTAAGGCCCCAGCGCGCAGTTTAGTTGCCCCGGGGGTTCCCATCGCCTATGCCGTCAAGGACCCGATCGGTCTCGATCGTTCTGCTCGCGGCGGCGCTCTGGGGCATCTCGGGCACCGTGGCCCAAGCCCTGTTCGACCGCTACGGGTTTCCTCCCCTTGGCCTAGTTACCTTGAGGATGTCCTTCTCGGGACTCTTCCTCCTCGTGGCGCTGCGTCCCCGGTTCCCAAAGGAGCGGGCCGGACGATTGGTCTTGTTCTCGCTCATTGGTCTCTTCGCCGTCCAGGCAAGTTACTTCCTGGCCATTGCGAACTCGAACTCGCCGACCGCGACCTTGCTCCAGAGCCTCTCCCTTCCCATGATGGCGGTGTTCGAGGGAAGCCGGTCCCGTTCCAGCCGCTCCTTGGGGATGGTTTTCGCAGTGCTCTTCGCCGCTATAGGCACGGTCCTCCTCACCCTGGGAGAGGTTAGGGCGGGACTGACCTTGACGGTACCGGGCCTGGTCTTCGGCCTCATATCCGCGATCACCGCGGCGTACTACACGTTGGACTCGAGGACACTCACCCGGGTCGAGGACCCCTGGGCCATCACGGGGTGGAGCATGCTGATCGGTGGGCTCTTCAGCGTGCCCTTTGGTCTTCCAACCCTGGTCAGCTTCGGGAGCCATTCCTTCGGAGGCGATCCTGTACTGTTGCTCGCGCTCATCCTCTTCGTGATCGTCGCAGGGACCCTCATCCCCTTCGGTCTCTACCTCGAGGGTCGGGACGTCATCTCCGGAACCGAGGCGGGAGTGGCCGGGGTGATGGAACCCATATCGGCCACGGTGGTGGCCCTCCTCTTCCTCGGTGTGGTGCTGACCCCTCTCCAGTACGTGGGCGGCGCACTCATGCTCGGTTCGGTCGTGTATCTCTCTTGGATGCGACCCGCACCACCCAGTGCATCGGGAAGGACTAGTCGACCACCGAAAGGGTGACCTCGGCCCCGAGGTTGTTGTAGGCCCGCCAATTGAATTCTCCGAAGGGCCGTCCCACGATGATGTGGATCCGGCCCCAATGTCGGAAGAGGGTCAGGTCCGCTTCGGAGGGATGGAGCGCTCCTGAAGGGTGCGAATGCACCGTGCCGACCACGGTCAGGTCGACCGGGAGCATGTAGAGTTGAAAGTTCGCATGGCGCCGACCTGCCGTGGTCCCGGGGATGAGCAAAAGGTCGGTTATCGTGCCGGCTTCCTCGGACCTGAGAATCGCCCCGAACTCGTTCGGAAAGGTCGAGGCTCCCCCCGCCAAGACGCTCTCGAGCGTGGAGCGTCGGATCTGGCGGATGGTATGGGTCCCCAGATGGGACGGGCCGTCGGTGGGTTTGCGACTCCGTTTCGGGCGGAACATCGGCATCCGTTCTCGCTAGGGTCCGTCCCAGGAGAGGATCGAGCGTACCCGGAGTCGCTGGAAGAACTCGGTCGAGAACCGGACGAGCGAGGTGCGCCGGGGGGACTTGAACACCTTGAGCTCCACCCCTTCGCCCAGTTCGACCTCGTGGTGACCGTCCACAACCGCGATCGTGGCGCGCGGGCGGCCGACCAGCCGGATGGTGACCTCCTTGAGCGGGCCCACGACCAAGGGCCGCCCGGCGGAGGCGAACGGGGCGATCGCCGTCACGATGATGGCATCGACCGTCGGGTCCACGACCGGTCCTCCGGCGCTCAACGCGTAGGAGGTCGAACCGGTGGGGGTGGACAAAACGATGCCATCGGCCCTTAGGCGCCCGACGGGGCGGCTATCGATGAGGATCTCGAAGGCCCGCATCCGGGCCACGTCCTTCACGTGCACCACTACGTCGTTCAGGGCATCGGGGAGCCGTTCGTCCCAGATCGAGGTCGAGAGCATCATCCGCTGTTCGAGGAAGTACTTTCCCGTGAGCAGCCGTTCGACCGCCCCTTCAAGCTCCGCGCCGTTAGGTTCGACCTCGGAGAGGAAACCGACCCCGCCCGTGTTGATGCCGAGGATGGGGGCCTCCACATTCTGAGCGGAGTAGAAGAGGCATCCGTCCCCCCCGATGGCCACGAGGACGTCCCCCTGGAACTCCTTGAGGGGGCGCCCGACCTGGCCGAGAGCCCGGGCCGTGTCATCCGCCACGAAGAGTTCACATCGCCCAGAAAGGAGGTCATGCATGACCCGCGCAATGGCAAGCGCCTTCGGTCGCTCGGGGCTCGCGGTGATTCCTATCCGGACTTTTTCTTCCATCTCACCAGTCCCCGGCCTTTCGTCCTTCCTCATAGAGTTCCCGTCGGCCCCAGGCGAGGACCGTGGTCCGCTCTTTCAGGGAGAGCTCGAGGTCGAGCGGGGACCCGTCCGTGCGGACCGCGTCCCCTCCCGCCTCCCGCAGGATGAGGAGGGCCGCTGCGATGTCAGTGACCCGGAGGTTGGCCTGTTCGACCCGGCTTTCGGAGAAGTAGAGGTCTCCGCTGCCGCGGGCCACGAGCGACATCTCAAGCGAAGCACAGCCCAGGGAGCGGGTCCGACGCGAGCGGGAGGCCAGGGCCCGGACCTTATCGGAAGAATTGTGGTTCAGGTTGAGGAAGAAGAGGTCGCCTCCCCGTCTCCAATCCCGGGTCGTGATCGGTCGCCCCTCATAGTAGGCCCCGCCCCCTTTCGTCGCCCAGTAGGTCTTCCCGGACATGATGTCGTGGACGACGGCGGTATCGATGTCCGAGAGGGACTTCGTGCCGAGGGCCAACGAAACGGTCCCGAGGGGCAATCCCCGCAGGACATTGTAGCTCCCGTCGATGGGGTCGAGGGCGAGGGTTCGCGAGCCCCCGCGATCCAAGTACCCCATCTCTTCGGAGAGCAGATTCCAGTCCAGTTTCTCCGCCTCGAGGAACGAGAGCACCTGGGCCTCCGCGACCCGGTCGACCTCTTCGGTAGGGCTTCCGGAGGCGCCCATGGAGACCACCCGGTAGGGGTGGGGGGAGCTTCTTTCCTGGACCGTTCCGCGCTCGACCATGTGGGCCATGCGGACGAGGAGGTCCAGCTCCTTCGGTCGGGAGATCGCCATGCGTTTTCTCAGCTCCGGGCCCTGCCCAACCCCATGATAGGAGGCGGGGAGATAAGCTCCCCCCTCTCGAACACCACCGGGGTGGCGCGGGGTAGTTATCCTTATATACAAGCGCTAATTTACTTTTGATGGTGATTCCCATGGCAGCGAAGAAGAAGAGCCCCTCCAACAAGGGGCGCAATGGAACGTCCCTAGCGAATGCCCGACCCACCCCGACCGCCCCGGCCGTCTACACCCCCTTTGTGGACGTCTCCCGGATGATGGAAGCGATGAACCGGCGATTCTCGGACGTCTTTGGTTTCGAGCCCTTCTCCGGGGTCCCTACCGTGGACTTCCAGTTCCCCTCCCTGAGCCAGGGGGTCCGTCCGGTCTACTCGGACATCATCGACAAGGGTGACCACTTCGAGGTCCGTTCGGACCTCCCGGGGGTCCGCAAGGAGGACATCAATGTCTCTATCCACGGCAACCGCGTCGAGATCTCCGCCCAGAGCTCGTCGGAGAAGTCCGAGGACTCGAACGGCGCGACCTACCGGGAGCGCTCGCAAGGTACCTACTACCGGGCCTTCGACCTCGGGGATGACCTCGACTCCACCAAGGCTGGGGCCTCCTTCGTGGATGGGGTCCTCACCCTGACCCTCCCCAAGAAGAACCCGACCCCGGTCGAGCACCGGAACGTCCCGGTCCAGTAGGGCTCATCCGGACCCCAGGGAAGGGTCGCAAGCGACCCTTCCCGTAACCCATTCTCCTCGAGAACGGTCTGGACCTCGTGTCCCTGAGCAGTGTTGCCCCAAGGCCCGACAAAAGGAGACCTCGGCAGAACCTTGAGCGTCCGAGCGAGGAGAAGGCCTTTGGGTCTTCAGCCGGCCGGATCGTAGTAGTACTCCCCTTTCGACTTCTGCTCCCGATCGAGGGCGGAACCCGCCTTGTTCACCCGGGGTCGCAGCGTCTCCTCGTCCCGACGGAAGGTGACCTCGACCGCCTTCAATAGCCGGTTCATACCCTCCCGCATGATGTACGGTCCCTCTCCCCGGCCCCCTTTTCCCGTTCCGTGGGTGGCAGCATGGAATACCATGAGGCTGTCCGCCAAGAGATCGAGGAAGTAGACGTCATGGTCCACGACCAGGGTGGCAGCCCCCCGACGCTCGGCCGCTCGTCGGATCACCCGCGCCGCGTTCATCCGTTCGTCGGTGTCGAGGTAGGCTGAGGGTTCGTCGAGGAGGTAGAGCGTCGCATCCATCGCCAGGGACAAGGCGATGGCCACCCGTTGGAGCTCGCCGCCCGAGAGCTTGTTCAAAGGAGTGCCCAAGATAGGACGGAGCGAGAGGCTCCCGACCAAGTCCGTCTCAAAGAATGAGAGGTCGAAGTCCTTGCCACCGGAAAGGGCCATCACACGGTCCTGCAGGCTCCAATCCCCTTGCGCCTTGAGGTACTGGGGTTTGTAACTCACCCGGACCGTGGGGGAGGGTCCGCCTTTGGTGGGTGGCTCGACACCGGCCAGCATCTTCACGAAGGTGGTCTTGCCGGTGCTGTTCGGGCCCACGACCCCGACGGTCTCGCCCTTATGGAAGGTGCCTCCGGTGACCTCGGTCCGGAATCCGGGGTACTCCTTCACGAGCGGGGCGAAGGTGACGAGGGGGATCCGCGCAGAAGGGGGCTTGGGAGGATGGGAGGTGAAGGTGACCGGTTCGGTCCGGAACCGCACATTCTCCTCCCGGAGGTACCCGGCGAGGTAGGTGTTGATCGCCGTCCGGGTCGCCATCGGGTGCGAAACGACCCCGAAGGCCGAGGCTTCGCCGTAGAGCAGGTGGACCCGGTCGGCCAGGTAGTCGAGGATGGCTAGGTCGTGCTCCACGATGACCACCGGCCGGTCCTCCCCGAGCTCCCGGATGAGCCGCGCCACCGTGAGCCGGTTGATGACATCGAGGTAGCTCGAGGGCTCGTCAAAGAAGTAGACGTCGGCATCGGCCGACAAGGTCCGCGCAATGGCCGTCAGTTGAAGCTCTCCACCCGAGACCTCGGAAAGTCGCTTGGCGCGGGCCGAGTAAAGCCCCGTCCGTTCGAGGGCCCGGGCGGCGTTCCCCCCTCCCTCGGCCACGTAGTCCTCGATGCTCTGGTCGATGGCCGCCAGGCCGTCCACGTACTGTGGTTTCACCACGGTCCGAAGTTCATGGCGGGAGAGCTTGCGGAAGTAGGCATGCATCTCGGTTCCCCGATAGTACTCGAGCACCTTCGTAAGGTCGGCCGGGTGCTCGTAATCGCCGAGGTTCGGCGTCTCCACTCCCGCGAGGATCCGGAGCGCTGTCGTCTTCCCGATGCCGTTCGATCCCAGAAGGCCCACGGTGCCGGGGCCCCCAGTGACCGGTAAGCGGAAGAGACGGAACGCGTTCTGGCCGTACCGATGGACCATCTCACCCTCGGCGGCTTCCGGTGTGTTGAGGATCTTGATCGCGGTGAAGGGACACTTGTGGACGCAGATGCCGCATCCGATGCAGAGGTCTTCGGAGATGATGGGCTTCGTGTCCGGACCCCAGACGATGCATTCCTGCCCCATACGGACGGGGGGACAGTATGTCCGGCACTCGCCCTGGCACTCCTTAGGATGGCAGCGGTCGGTGAGAAGGACGGCAATGCGTGTCATGATGATATCCTCCTCCTTCAGTGGAGGAAGCCTCCGATGACAAGGCCGATGGTGTAGGTCAGGCCCGCGGAACCCAGGCCGACGGCCAGCATCTCGAGCCCCCCTCGCAATAGGGAACTGAGGGTCGACAGGGACCGGAACACGCCGCTGAAGAAGAGGGCGATCCCGCTCGCCGCCACGGCGAGGAGCACGGCCGGGGTCCCACCGATGACGAAGAAGGGGAGGAGGGGAACCAATCCTGCCGCAAAGAACGCCCCCCCCGTGATGGCCCCGAGCCGAACGGGGTCCTCGAAGCTCGATTCAGCGATACCGTGCCGCTCGGCGAGGAGCGCCCGGGTGAACTCTTCCTCTTTTCCCGAAAGGCGGGCCACAAGCCGTTCCGCTTCCTCCGGGGTGAACCCCCGCTTCTCGTAGGCACGGCGGAGCAGCGCCTCCTTTGCCGGCCGGTCCACGGAGATCCCTTGGACCTCCCGGTGCCGGACCCCGGCATACACTTCCTGCTCGGCCTTGACCGAGACGTAGTTCGAGGCCGCCATCGATACGGCTCCCGCAACGAGGGCGGCCGATCCGGCGATGAGCACGGCTAGGTCCGACGCCGTGGCTGCCGCCACGCCCGCGGTAAGGGCCAGCATGCTGCCCAGTCCGTCGTTCGCCCCCAGCACCGCGCTGCGGAGCGAACCCCCTTCTTCGGCGGCATGACGGGCCTCATCGAGGGTGTCCATCTCATGGGAGACCTCGTCGGGCAGGATGCGAAGGAAAGCCTCTTGAACCTTCGGATCCGTCCACTCCCGCATCTGGGAGAGGTACTTCGCTATCCCGTCGGCCTCCTCCTTGTGGACCGCAGCAAGGACGACCCCGACCCCGAAGGTCCGGGCCAACCCCCCAAAGATCCGGTGCTTGAGGAAGTGGCGGGGGTGAGGGAGTGGGACTCCCGCCCCCTTGAGCAGTCCCGCCCAGATCTCCGCATGCTCGTGTTCGAGGGCCGCAAGCCGTTCGAGTACCTTTCCCCGGTCCGGGTGGTCATCGATGCGGGCCAAGGTAAGGTACAACGCTTCGCTCGAGCGCTCCTCCACGTAGTTTCCTTCGATGCCCCGGGCCATGCGAGCGTCCATGTCCGCGCCTTGCCTACCGGGCTACCGGCGCGGGGAGCTCATGGAGGCCCCCAAGGTACGGCCGCAGCACCTCGGGGATGCCGATGCGCCCATCTTCCGTAGCGAAGCTCTCGACGAGCGCTACGAGGGTGCGCGGGGTTGCGACCATGGTGGAATTGAGGGTGTGGGGGACCCCCTTTCCCGGCTTTCCTTGCTTGCCGGTGCGTATCCCGAGGCGCCGGGCCTGGTAATCCGTGCAATTGGAACAGCTGACGAGTTCCCGGTACTGCTTTTGGCGTGGGAACCAACCTTCGATGTCATACTTCTTGGCAGCGACGACCCCCAGGTCCCCCGTGCACACGTTGACGACACGGTAGGCGAGCCCGAGGCGTTGGAGGAACTCCTCGGCGTTCGAGAGGAGCTCCTCGTGGATGCGGGGAGAGTCCTCCGGCTGGCAGAAGACGAACTGCTCGATCTTGTGGAACTGATGTACCCGGAAGGCCCCCTTCTGGTCCACTCCGTGGCCGCCGATCTCCTTCCGGAAGCATGGAGAGATCCCCGCCCAGCGCAAGGGCAACCGGTCTTCCTCGAGGATCTCGCCCATGAACAAGGCGGCGATCGGGTGCTCGCTCGTGGCGATGAGGTAGAGGTCCTCCCCTTCAATGCGGTACATCACGTTCTCAAAGTCGGCGAGGTCCGTCACCCCCTCATACGGTGCCCGCCGGAGCATGTAAGGGGGGATCACCGGGGTGAACCCCTTCCGGACGAGGAGATCCATGGCAAAGCGCTGGACGGCCATGTCGAGAAGCACCATCGGGCCCTCGAGGTAGTAGAATCCTGCACCGCTCACCTTGCGAGCCCGTTCGAAGTCCCCCATCTGGTGGCTCTCGAGGAACTCGCCGTGGGGGGGGAGGTCCTTCGGAGCCTCCCGTCGTTCGCCCCATTCCCGGGCGACCTGATTCTCGGTGTCGTCCTTGCCGTAGGGGACGGAGTCATCGAGGAGGTTCGGAAGCGCCATCAAGAGTTCCCGGCGCCGCGCCTCGAAGACCGCCTCCCGGGCCTCGAGCTCGGTGAGCTGCGCCGGAATGGCCTCGGCCTGACGGGCGAGCCCGTCCGTGGCCTTCCCTGCCTTCTTCGCCTCAGAGAACTCGCGGGCGATCGCATTGCGCTGGCGGCGCAGGTCGCTCGCATCCTGCTGAGCCTTTCGCCAGTCCCGGTCGATCGCGAGCAATTCGGTGAACTGCTTGAGGTAGAGTTCGTTCCGCCTGCGCGCCAGGTTCTGGCGCACGCCCTCGGGATCGTTCCGGATGCGTTCGATGTCCAGCATGCCTCCCCCCCCTACTGTCGCACGCGCAGAAGAACCTTGCCAAAGACGTCCCCCCCGGCCAGCCGTTCCATGGCGGCCTGTCCCTCCTCGAGGGGGAACACACGGTCGACGACCGGTTTCAGGGTGCCGTCGGCGAGGTGGCGAAGGACCTCGTGGAACTCGGCCCGGGTCGCCATCGTGCTGCCTCGGAGGGAGGCGCCCCGCCAGAACAACCCCCGCAGATCGATCTCCACCACGGGGCCGGTGGTCCCGCCGCAGAAGACCAACCGTCCGCCTCGGGCCAGGGACCGGGCCGAGGCGGTAAACGTCGCCCGGCCCGTGGAATCAAAGACGACATCGAAGCCCCGCTTACCCGAAGCCGCCCAGAGGGCTTTCGAAAGCGGTTGGTCATCACCATAGACCACGACCTCATCCGCCCCCAAGGCCCGGGTCTTCTCCCCTTTCGCCGCGTTCCGGGTGGCGACGACAGTCCGTGCCCCCAGGTACCGGCCTACTTGCACCGCCGCCGTAACGAGGCCGCCGCCCGCACCGATAATGGCCAACGTATCGCCTTGCTGGAGCTCGCCCACCGTTCGCAGCGCATGCCATGCGGTCATGAAGACGAGCGCAACCCCCGCGCCGCCCACCCAGTCCAAGTGTGACGGGAGCGGGACGGCGTTTCCCTGTGGAACGACCACGTATTCGGCGGCCGTGCCGTTGGTATGTTCCCCGATGATCTGATAGTTGCTGCAGAAGTTCTCCAGCCCCCGCCGGCACCACTCGCACGTTCCGTCCGCAAGGGACGGGTCGACGAGAACCCGCTGACCGACCCGCGCCGGGTCCACACCTTCCCCCACACGATCGATGATACCTGTCCCGTCCCCCGCGAGCACATGCGGGAGCGGGACCGTGATGCCCGGCATCCCTTCCAACGTGAACAGGTCCAGATGGTTGAGCCCTGCGACCTGCACGGCGATCCGTACCTCGCCCGGGCCTGGGGTGGGCTCCGGTAGGGAGAGTAGGCGAAGGTTCGATAGTGGTCCGTGCTGTTCAAACCCGAAGGCCCTCACGAACGGATCCTCCACCGGGTCCCACGGCCCGTATCCTCGATCTCGATGCCGGCCTCGGACAACGCCTTTCGGATGCGGTCCGCCTCGGCAAAGTCCTTGTGCTCCTTCGCCCGGGCTCGGGCCTCGATCACAAGTTCAACGGCTGCGGCAAGGGGAGCATTGGAACCCGAGGTTCCCTCCCGGGGGAAGTACCCCAGGACCTCGGTCGCGAGTACGAAGGGGCGAACGAGCGAGGCCAGTTCTTCTTCCCTGAGGGAAGGCCCCCGGGACTCGAGAAGCGCGTGCACCTCGGAAGCAAAGGAAAAAAGGCTTGCCGTGGCTTCCCGGACGCTGAAATCGTTCGCAAGGGCCGTCATCATGTCCTCCTCCACCCGGTCCCCTCTCTGGTGCTCGGGGTCGGCCGGGTAGATGCGTGGCACGAGCTCGATCCATTCGCTGAGGTCCCGGACATACACCCGGGAGCCGGCCGTGAGCTGCACCTCCCGCGGGAACGTACCGCCTAGGGACTCCCCGGCCTGCGCACGAAGCCGGGCATAGACCACCTGGAGTGTTTGCAGGGACCGGCGCGCCTCCTCGAGCGACTCTTCCCCGGCGTAATCGAGCGGGCTCCGGTAATGCGCGCTCAAGAGGAAATAGCGGAGGACCTCCGGGGAAACGCGGCGCAGTGTCGCATCCAGCGAGACCACATTCCCGAGGGACTTCGACATCTTCTCCCCGCGCATGTTCAGCATGTTGTGGTGCATCCAGATGGACGCAAGTGGGGATTTCCCGGTGGCGGCCTCTGCCTGGGCTATCTCCGCCTCATGATGCGGGAACTTGAGCTCCATCCCGCCGCCATGGATGTCATATCGGGGACCGAGAATGTTCACCGCGATGGCGGTGTCCTCGATGTGCCATCCGGGTCGTCCCTCCCCCCAGGGACTGGACCACCGGGGCCCGAGCTTCTCCCCCTTCCAAAGGGCGAAGTCCTCCGGAGAGCGCTTGTTGGGATTTACCTCCACACGGACGCCCGCTTCGAGCATCTCGAGCCGCTGGCCCGAGAGCGCACCGAAGGCTGGGAACGTGTCGACGTCATAGTACACATCCCCTCCGGAAGCGTAGGCGTGCCCCTTCTCGATTAGCGTCCGGACCTGCTCGATGATCTCGGCGATGTAGTCGGTGCATCGGGCATAGAAGTTCACGGAATCCACGTGAAGTAGTTGCATCGCACGCAAGTACGACTCGAAGTTCTCTTCGGATACCGTGTGCCAGTCCCGGCCCTCTTCGGTTGCCGTGCGGAGGATCTTGTCATCGATGTCCGTCACGTTCTGAAGATAGAACACATGGTATCCCACACGTCGCAGGAACTTGGCGACGACGTCGTAGACGATGGCCGCCCGGGCATGACCGATGTGCGAGGGCTTGTACGGGGTGATCCCGCAGACGAACATCGACACGCGCGGGGGGGAGAGGGGCCGGAGCGGGACCAGGTGGCCACCCAGTGTATTGTGGATGCGAACCTCCCGCACGGGTCAACCCTCCAGGGCGGCGAGGACGTCCGCGACAAGGTCCTCCGGGTCCTCGATGCCCACCGACAGACGGAGCAATCCGTCGGTGATTCCCCGACGTTCCCGGTCCTCCCGCGGGATCGACTGATGGGTCATCAGTGCCGGCGCCTCGATAAGGGACTCCACCCCCCCCAGGCTCTCGCCCAGGTAGAAGAGTTTCAAGCGGGAAAGGAACGCCTTGGCCTCCGCGACGCCCCCTTTCAGCTCCATGCTGACCATTCCCCCCGGTCCGCGCATCTGCCGGAGAGCGACAGCATGCTGGGGATGGGAGGCGAGCCCGGGATAGATCACTCGCTTCACCCGATGGTTCCCCTCGAGGGCCGTGGCGATGGCTTGGGCCCCAGCCTGATGGGCCCGCATCCGGGCCCCCAGAGTGTGTATCCCCCGGAGAACAAGGAAGCAATCGAAGGGGCCAGGCACAGCTCCCGCGGCGTTCTGGAGCCACTTGAGCTGTTCGTACGTCTCCTGGGTCCGGAAGATGAGTGCGCCACCGACCAGGTCCGAGTGACCGCCCAGGTACTTCGTGGTGGAATGAAGCACGATGTCCGCCCCGAGCTCGAGGGGGCGTTGAAGGTATGGAGTGGCAAACGTGTTGTCGACCACGACGGTCGCCCCCGATGCATGGGCGGCTTCGGCTATCGCGGCCACGTCGAGCACCGTGAGGAGGGGGTTGGTCGGTGTCTCGAAGTAGACCACTGCCGGGTGCTCCCGGCGTAGGAGGGTCGAGAGCTCATCGACCGAACGGAGGTCGGCGTAGAGGGGCGCGAGCCCCCAGGTCCGCCGGGCGTGCTCAAGCAAGCGGCGGGTCCCACCGTAGAGGTCGTCCCCGGCCACGATCTTCGTGCCCGACCGGAGGGACCAGAGATAGGTGGCAAGCGCTCCCAGTCCTGAGGCGAAGGCCAACCCTCCCGCACCCCCCTCCAGGTCCGAAAGGGTGCTCTCCAAGACGGCCCGGGTGGGATTGGCGGTACGGGAATAGTCATACCCCTTCGTCTCCCCCGGCGCGCTCTGGGCGTAGGTGCTCGTGAGGTACACCGGGACGTTGACCGCCCCGGTCAGGGGATCAGGCTTCTGGCCCCCTCCGTGGATCGCCTTGGTGTCAAAGCGCATTGCCGTTCCCCGACGAAAGGAAGGTCACGAGGTCGTACCGGGTGAGGAAACCGACGATCCCCTCGCCTCCGCTGCCCCGGACGAGGACCGCCCGTTCATCCTTGAGACGGGCGATGAGGGCCGTCAACGGCTCGTTGCGTCCGATCTCGGGGAAGGGGGCCCCCATGACCTGGGAGACCGAACGCTCGAGCAGGGTCGCATCCCGCAGGACCTCCTTCAGCAGGTCCTCCTCCATCACGCTCCCCACGACGTTCTCACCGGAGATCACCGGCACCTGGGAGATGATATGCTCGCGCATGGAGGTGAGGACCTCGCGTACCGTTGCCGCGGGGCCCACGGAGACTACGGTGGGCTGAAAATCCTTGGCGAGGAGGACGTCGCCAACCTTCATCGTCTCGTCCATGAAGCCGTTCTCCCGCATCCAATCATCCGAGTAGAACTTCGAAAGGTACCGGTCCCCCGAATCGGGGAGGATCACCACGATGTTGGATCCGGCGGGGGCGGAGCGCAGGTCGGCCCACCGGATCGCCCCGGCGAGGGCAGATCCCGACGAACCTCCGACGAAGAGCCCTTCTTCGCGGACCAGCCGACGGGCATAAGCGAACGACTCCCGGTCGTCCACCTCGATGAAGTCGTCCAGGAACTTGAACTGGGCCGTCTTCGGGATCATGTCCTCCCCGATCCCCTCCACCTTGTAGGGGGTCGCTCGGGTCATCTCCCCCGTCTTGCCGAAGTGGGCGAGGATAGAGCCCTTCGGATCGACACCCACGATCTTCGTCTGGGGGTGCTTCTCCTTGAAGTACCTTCCGACACCGCTCGCCGTACCCACCGTCCCGATCCCCATGACGACCGCATGGACATTGCCATCGAGGGCGTCGTAGATCTCCGGGCCGGTCGTCCGGTAATGGGCTTCGGGGTTCATCGGGTTCTCATACTGGTTCGGATAGTATGAGTTCGGGATCTCCACGGAGAGACGCTTCGCCACCGAGATGTTGCTCATGGGGTGGTCGGGAGGGACCTGCGCTGGGGTGATGACCACCCGGGCACCGAACGCCTTGAGGAGGCGGATCTTCTCATTGCTCATCTTGTCAGGGATGACAATGATGAGCCGGTAGCCCCGGACCGCGGCGACCATGGCGAGGCCGACCCCGGTGTTCCCGCTGGTCGCCTCGATGATTGTCCCGCCGGGGCGCAACCATCCTTCCTTCTCCGCTTGGTCGATCATGAAGGGCGCGATCCGGTCCTTGATCGATCCCCCCGGGTTGATGAACTCCACTTTCGCGTAGAGTTTGTAGTCGAGACCCTTTCCGATCTGGTTCAGGGGCACGAGCGGGGTGTGGCCGATGAGGTCGAGGACGTTGCGTGCGACCTTGGGACGGGGGTCCATGGCCGTCCTATGCCCGGGGCCTTTTAAGTCGGCGGGGGGGGCCCCGGGCCGGGACGCGCACCCTGCACTATTTCCGTCGGGCCTTCGGGGAGTCGGTGTCGGCCGGGACGAACCAGACGTCGGTGATGGAGTACTGGGGCTTCGGGTTGAAGCGGGCTTCCACCGGCATGCCGACGTAGATCTCTTCCTCCTTGCAGTCCTTGAGCCGTGCAAGAAGGACACTGTTGGCCCCATCGAACTCGATCATGGCGAGATTGTAGGGGGTCTCCTTGAGGAACGCTTCTCCACCGAAGTGGCAGGTCGTCCACGTGTGCACCCGCCCGCGCAGGGGTAGGTCAACCCAAGTCGTCGGCTCGCCGCAGAACTGGCAATTGCCCCGCGGCGTGGCGAAGACGTAGTTGCATGGGCCGCACTTGGTCCCGAGGAGCTTGCCTTGGGCCAGGCCGAGGAAGAACGGGCTGTCCTCGGCATAGCTGTGGATATAGCGGATCGCATAGGGATTGTCGATGATCAGGTTCTCATGACCCTCCTTGTCCACGAAGATGGCGGCTCCGTCCTTCTTGATGGCGGCGTTCACCTCTTGGAACTTCGAGCTCTTGAATAACTTTCTTTCCGCCATGATTACCTCTGTTTTGTAGACTCCATGATGGTCACCGTCACCGCAGAACCGGTTCCCGCATGGCTGTGTATGGCTCCCCGACGAGCATGGGGGATCTGGAGCCGGGGGCTCCCGAACTTCTCCCCGATCCGTCCTTGCAACTGCCACAGGGCGAAGACACCTTGCATGATGCCCGTCGCGCCGACAGGATGCCCGCAGGCGATGAGCCCTCCGGAGGGATTGACAGGGATCATGCCGGCCTTGGGGGTCGGGAATCCGTAGTCCACTCCCTTGAGGAACGGTGCCCCGCTCTCGACGAAGTCGTATCCCTCGCCGTACTTGCACAGGCCGAGGTCCTCGTAGGTCTGGATCTCCGAAGAGGAGTACGCATCGTGAAGCTCGATGAAATCGAGCTCCTTGTTGGGGTTGGTGATACCGGCGTGTCCATAGGCCTCCATTCCGGCAGCTCGTCCGGCCCGGAAGGAGTGCACCCCGGGATAGTCGAGGTCCGCATAGTCACTCGCCTTCTCGTGCGGCATGAGGATGACCTTGCCGAACGGTCGGTCGGCGAGCCGCATGGTGTCCGTTCCACAGCCTACCCCCTTGATGAGGACCGCATCATCCGCAAGTTCCTTGGCCCGTTCCTCGCTCGTCAGGATGACGGTGGCTGCCCCATCGGACATCGTGCAGATCTGTTCCCGGGTCAGCGGATAACTCACCATCTCCGAGGATAGCACATCGTTCACATTGAGGTCCTTGGGATACTGGGCGTACGGATTGGTGAGGGCGTTCTTGTGATTCTTCACGGACACCATCGCCATCACTTTCGTCCCGTATTCGATGGCTTTCCGCTGGGCCTCGCGCTCATCTGTGATGTGCGCGAACTTCTTCCGGCGGACGTACTCATAGATGTGCCGCTGTACCATCAGGGCATAGTAACCCGTATAGAAGCCGCCCAGGGGGAAATCGAAGTTCGTGTCGCTCGCCAAGGCGATGAACTCATTCCCCTTCCACGTCGGGACCCGGCTCATCGTCTCGAAGCCCGTCGCCACACACACGTCCATCCTTCCGGAGGCGACCGCCTCATAGGCGGCCTGGATGTTCTCGCCGCCCGTGGCTCCCCCCCACTCGATGCGGACGGAGCCCCGGGGGTTGAGCCCGAGATAGTCCTGGACCATGCTTGACGCCTTGAGCTGGCGGGTGAAATGATCCGAAAAGTAGGATATCCGGGTGCCATCGATCATGTTCAGGGTGAGGTTCGGAACGGCCGCCCGGGCTTGGTCGAAGGATCGCTTGGCCATCAGGCGGAAGTCCATTCCCGGGTGGGCCTTGGCGAACTTGGTGACCCCACCGGCGACCATGTACACCCGTCGTCCCGATCGTTTTGGGGAGGAAGGGGTAGGCATCCCCGAAAACACATCTCGTTTCTTTTCCGCGGTCATTGTGGGCCGAGAGATGGTCACCCTATTAACGGTTTTCATGAAGGGCTTCTCGTTGGGGTGTCCGAGAAACATCTCAATGGCGAGGACGGTTCAGCCCGAACCTCGAAGGAGTGCTCCCGCTGGACTTCCGAACCTCTGATGCTCTCTTCGTGCTTCCCTCGGGGAAATACACCGGCGATGGCTACCGATCCATGGCCCGGGGTCCCCCCTGACATGGAGGGACCCCCTTTGCGATCCCAACGATCTATTCGATCGGGATCTTCTTCTCCGGAACGGGGTTAGACTTCGGGATGGTCACTGTCAGCACCCCGTCCTTGTATCGTGCGGAGATCTTGTCCGGGACCACATCCTCCGGCAGATCGATCAGACGGCAGAACTCCTCGGAACTCTCTTCGCGAGCGAGGTAGACCTTCCCCCCCTCTTCCTTCTCAGTGATCTCCTTGGCTTCAAGGGATAGGGTGCGCCCCTGGAGGGTGACTTCGATGTCCTCTTTGCGTACTCCCGGGAAGTCCGCGCGGACCTCGTAGCTAGTTCCGAGATCCTCTACCTCGGTGCGCGCAGGGGCCCACCGCCCTTCGAAGGTCGGTAGCCAATGTCCTCCCCAGTTGGCAAACTCGGTCATCAGGTCCTCTCGTATCGGGTCGTAAGAACGCCCCGAGATCCTTCTCCCCCGGATCATGGGGGTGGTTCGTACGATCGCTCGGTGGCGCGGGTGTTCCTTCGACATGTGTTTGTGCATCATGGGTTTCCTTCCTCCCAAGCCGAACATCGTCGATCTCCCCATTAATACCTCCTCAGATTCCAAGTCCGTGGAACGGTCAACGACCCGCTTTCCCCACCGGTGGTCGCCGGGATGGTTCCGGCGGCAGAACATCCCGGGGTTGCGTGGTGAGCCCTGCCCCTGCCCTGCTGGCTCGAAGGATAGCCCGTAGGAGACGACCCGTCACCTTCGCACACCGCAGGGGCGGGGCGAGAGTCCTCCGTGCAAGTTCAAACACACTGGACAGCCTGAAGTTGCTGCTGGGAATGAGCGATCCCCGTCTCAGTTCCGGTGCATCGCCAACGGAGGAAGAAGCTCCGGTCCTACGTACTTGGGGGATTCCCCCTGTGACTCGAGGGAGGGGCTGCAACGGTCGTCGACACACGGGCCATGCTGAACCAACCAGATGGCGCGAGAGCGTGCTCCCAGGCATCGCACCCTTCGTAAACCCTACTGAGGCCGTACACGGTCAACGCGAACAGGACGCAACGGACCATTCCGGCGCGCGACCCCGTGGTCATTGGGTTGCACCGCCTTTCGGACACCGGAAGCGTAGTCGCCCGCTCTCGGTCAATCTCTCCGTCATCGAACCGTCCCGGCCGTCGAAGTCCGCTGTCGAATCCCTGGGTGAAAGTTCCTCCCAGTACCAGCGGGCCTACGGGCCCATCACTTGGGGGAGCAACCGCTTCCTCTCACCCCGGTCTGCGAGGTGGTGTTTGGCCCTATTCGCCATCCGCGATCGAGGTGCAAGGGATCGCGGATTTTGCGATGGTGCACCTTCCCACAACGCCGGTGTGCCCCTCACACCCCGAGACCCCACGCGGCCTAAAGGTGGGCGTCTTCGTCCGTCGAGGTGGCGGAGCGGCGGGGTTTGTTTGGGGTCCGTCGCATCCGGGGGTTCGTGCGGGTGTTCTCCCCCGTGTCCTGGTCGTCCATACGGCGCGAAGCGGGCATGAAGGCGAGTGGCATCTCCATGGGGCGCGAGCGCGGGGGTGCGGACGCCGTGCTCACATCGCGTTCCGTGGGCAAGGTGAGCGGAAGAGAGCAACGGGGACAACTGCCGAACTGCACGATGCAGTGGCGGCAGATGTAGGCACCGCACGTGTGCATGTACGTCGCCGGACCGCCACAGCCCGCACAGCGGGCCCCGGGAGGTGCCGGAGAGAGCGAATCCGCAGTGACCGTATTGTTGGCGGGGGCGGGCGGCTCCTCGGGCATGGCTTCCGGCGCTCCTCCCATCGCTGGCGCCGCAGGATAGGCCGGCGGCTCGTAGGCAGGGTAGGCCGGGGATGCCGATGGAGGGGGAGCCTGGGCGACCGGTTGCGGGGGGGCGGTGGCCACAGGGTTTGGCGTGTAGTTCAGCGCCGGGGGCGCCTGCACGTGGAAGTCCATCGTCATCGATTCGATGGCCTTGATCACCATCGCCTTGTAGATCCCGATGCTCAGGTTCTTGACGAGGCGGAACGGGGTCCGCTCCTCTGGGGGCAAGGTCAAGGCCTTGCGCGCAAGGTCTTCCACGTCCCGGGAGAGCTTCATTGTCTCCGGGTGGATCGGCATGCTCATCACGCTCTGGACGTAGCCCGTGAGCCTTTGGACCTGGGCGAGCGAGTACTCCGGGGGAGAAAGGAGTGCGACATCGGCGAGGGATAGCGCTCCCCGGTCCACGCTCGAAAGCTTGCGTTCCATTGCCTGCGTGATGAGATGGTAGGACATCCCCTCGAGGTCCATGATCTCCTTGTCGGTGAGCTTGTTGACATCCACCTCCACGACCTTCGTGGCCTCCCGCATGACGGGGTCGATGAGGTCCCACGGAACCTGGAGGGTCATGAAAAGGTCGTTCCGTGTGACGGGGCGGTTGGCCTGCGCCGAGAGGACGAGCGCCTTCTTTCCGTAGAGCTCGATCTGTTTCTCTCGGACCTTCTGCGTTGCCACGTTCTTCGCCTCGATGGCGGCCTCCAAGTCGGGGTCAAGCTTGAGGGCCTGATCGATGGAACGCAGGGCCTCGTCCGGGTCACCGACGTCCATGAAGACGAGCCCTAGGCTCAGGTGCGCGTGGGCATCCTCCGGATTGAGACGGACGGATTCCTTGTATTCCCGGATGGCCTCGTTCTGGTGCCCGAGCTTCTCGTGGACCTTGGCGATCTTGGAATGCGCCTCGGCATTGTTCCGGTCCGCGGAGACGGCCCGAGCATACGCATCACCCGCCTCCTGCCACTTCTCCTCCTTCGACCACAGGTCCCCGAGGCGCAGCAGCAGCGGGACATGCGAGGGGCTCAACTGGAGCCCCTTGACGCACGCTGCGATGGCATCGGGCTGGGACCCGACGCCGCTCTCGGCCTCGGAAAGGTAGAGGTACGCCTCCGCCGAGGGCGATTTGGGGAGGAACTCGCTCAGGAAGGCCTTGGCTTCCCTAGCCTTCCCGAGCTCGAGCATGGTCCGGGCCTTCCACAGGGAAATGTCGGGGTTGCCTGGGGATTTGCGCAGGAGCTCTTCGAAGATATCGAGCGCCTCGGTGTAGTGCTCAAGTTGGAAGCTGACCGAGCCCCTCATGGTGAGGATGTCGAAGGTCAGCTTCTCATTGACCTCCGACGGGAAGGGGGGCTGTCCGAAATCCTCGAGGACCTTGGCCGCTTCCTCAGGCTGGCCGTTCTCGTCGTAGGCGCGGGCCTTGCGGTACTCGGCTTCGTACTTGAGCTTGGGGTCCCCCTTCTTCGCCTCCTCGTAAGCCGCGAGGGCTTCGTCCAGCTTGCCGAGGTCGCTTGCGAGGTCCCCCTGCATGAGGTAGAGCTTCGGGACATCGGCCTTCTTGGGGGTGGTCGCAATGACTGACTTGATGGCCTCATAGGCCTCGTCCTTCTCTCCCCGGGCAAGGTGGATCCGGTGCTTCTCCTCCCAGGCGCCGGCATCGCCGGGACTCAGGGTGAGGATGGCCTTGAGCGAGTACAGGATCTCGTCGTCGTCGTGGAGGAACTTGAAGGCCTCCATGCGGAGGATCCACACCCGTGCGTTCGAAGGGTCGCGGCGAAGAAGAGCGTCGATCTCACGACGGGCCTCGGGGACGCGCCCCGTCAAGATGAGGGTCTCGATGTAGGACAACAGCGCGAAGTTGTTCTTTGCGTCGATCCCGAGGCCCTGTTGGTAGTAGCCGAGAGCATCCTGGTACATCCCCGCCTCCTTGAGGGCATCGGCGATCTCGAAGTAGGCTGTCGGGTCCTTGTCCTGCAGGGAGAGGGCCGTCTTGAGCTGGGCCAGTCCCTCCTCTTTGCGGCCCTGCTGGGTAAGCATCCGGCCATAACGGCGGAGGTAGAGAGGGTTGCGCGGTTCGCGCTGGATGAGCATCTGAAGGTAGTGGAGGGCCCGGGCGTTCTCGTTGAGGGCCCGGAGGACCTCGGCCATCCCCCAGAGGAGGTCCACATCCTCGCAGCCCGCCTCGACGGCCTTCTGGTAGGACTCAAGGGCCTCGGAGTTGCGTGTGATCTCGCGCAGGACATGCCCCCGTTCCTTGAGGATGTCGCCCCGATGCTCGTTGCCGGGCAGGGCGAGGAAGTTGCTGTACGCCTCTTCCGCCTTTTCGGGTTTGTGGACCTGACGGAAGACCTTGGCCATGCCTAGGAGGCAATCCGCGTGGAGTTCAGGGGAAAGGCTGGCGCGCTCGTAGCTCCGGAGCGCTTCCTTCGACCAGGCTTCCCGCTGTTCGGAGTCTGGAGGCGCGTGCTCGGCCCAGTATTGGTACATACGGGCCCGCTCCATGGCGATGTCGTACGCGGTCGGGTCCTCTTCGAAGATACGGTCGATGATCGGGGGGACGTCCCGATGCATCCCGAGCGCGGTCAGGCAGGTCTTCTTGCGTTTGAGGTAGGCCACGGAGTTGGGATACGCCGCGAGCAATAGGTCGGCGATCCGGAGCGCCTCCCGCCACTGTCCCAGTTCGGCGAAGGAGTCTCCGAGCCACTCCATGGTGTTCGCATCGTTCGGCTCCTTGGCAAGGATCGCATTGGCGAAACCCACCACGCGGTCGTGGAGCCGATGTTTGTGCGCTAGCTCGAGACCCTTGCGGATGTACCGGGTCTCGTCGGGATGGTAGCGTGCGATCTCGAAGTAGGTGGCCAGGGCCTTCTCGATGTCACCCTCGTCCGCGAAGAGCTGGGCGAGCGCTGCCTCGGCCTCCAGATTGTGGGGGGACAGACTGAGCCATGCATCGTAGACCCGGAGGCTGAGTTCCCGGTCGGCCCGGGCCACGGCGATAGCGCGCAGGGATTGGATGTTGGCAAGGTTCCGGGGGTCCAGTTCGAGCATGCGCATCCGGATCGCGATGATCAGGTCCTGGTCGAGCTGTTTGGATTCCAAGGCCTCGGCGACCTCCTGTAGCACTCCGGCGCTCGTCTCCACCCGCTGGTTGAGGAGCGCCCGGTAGAGCTCGAAGGCCTCCGGATAGCGTTCCATTTCCCGTAGGATGCGGGCCTTGGCGAACAGGTAGGTCGGGTTGTCCGGTTGGCTCTGGAGCGACATGTCGACCGCTTTGAGCGCCTCGTCGTAGCGCCCGGCGTTCACTAGAAGGTTCGCCAGGGTGAAGTTCAGTGTCGCATCCCGCGGATTGGTGGCGATCAACTGGCGACAGGTGTTGATCGCCTCTCCGGTTCCTCCCATCCGTATGGAGATGGCAAGTTTCATCTGGAGCGCCTTGGGGTTCCCGGCTTGGATCTTGAGGGCCCGGTCGACGTACTGGGTGCTGGTTGCGTCCAGTTGCTGGGCTTGCAAGTAGCTATCGATCGCCTCGGACGTCTTCCCCAGGATCTTGAGCGCATCCCCCTTGCTCGCCCACAGCGTCTTGTCCTGCGGGGAGAGGGCTAGGGCGTGGTCAAGGAGTTGCATAGCGACCTCCACGTCCCGGTTCATGGCGACCAGGAAGACCGCCTTGTGGTGGAGCGCTGGCACATAGGATGGCATGAGGGCGAGCGCGATGTCAGTCGTGGAGAGGGCGAGGGCCTCCTGTGAATGCTTGTAAAGATTCATGGCGATATGGTCGAGGGCCTCCACGGACTCCTGCGGAGCCTTGGTCAGCTCCATGTAGCCGGATTGGGCCATTCGGACAGCCTCCACGAGGAAGGCCACCTCCTTGTCGTACTCCCCGACCTTGCTGGCTTGGTCCGCCTGGGTGATGTACTGCAGGATCTGGGTCAGTACTGGGGGAAGCGTACCGCCGGTGGAATACGAACCGCTCATGGAGGGGATTTCCTGTTGTTCCAAAGGGTCCATCCCTTATAAGCGTAAGTGGGAACGGCCTGGTACCAGGCCCTCGGAACCGGTGACCGCCATGCTCCCGAATCCCCAGAGGGTCCGTTCATCCCGCTGCGAATGCGATCCGTTCGTATCCCCGCTAGCGTGGCAGGCCTGAGGTGAGTCGCCGGCCTACGTGGGTCCCCTCCGGGAAGCCCGACTTGAGGAGCCCGCTCAGCAGTTCGTCGTGCTTGCGCTCGTCGACCCGCATGCTGTGGGCCAAAAGCGCCATCACCCCGCCCAGGTGCTTCTGGATGTAAACACTGGTCTGGGCTTCTGCCATCCGCTCGGTCCGGATCAGCCGTTCGATGTCCTCCCGGGTGATCCCGCTGGCCAGCGTCTGACTGACCCCTTGGTCGAGATGGTTGGCGATCGACGCCACGATCTCCGCGTGGCGGAGGCTGTCTGATGCGATCTGTCGGAAGATCGCTCGGGTCAGCTCGTCACGGGCCTTCTGCGCCAACGACATGCATTCCGAGACCGATCCCTGCTCTGCCGCGATGCGAAGCCGAAGCTGGCGGGAGAGTTCCCGGTCCGGTCCCCGCCTTTCGTGCGTCCGCCTGAACGCAGGGCTTCCGGTCCGGAGCCCGTCAGTGAGGAGGGCGGCGGCCTCCAGCAGCAGACGGGAGGAGGAGACCTCCGGGTGCCCTCCCTGGGCCAGTACCAAGGCGAGGTCCCGGGCCACTCTGGATGCGGGGTCGTCCGGGCCGATCCGGTCGAGCGGGGTCCGCCGGCGCTTCCCGGAGAGGTACTGCGAGATGGCCGAAGGGGCGATCCCGAGGAGGGCGGCCGCCCGACGTACGGGCATCCCCAACCGCTCCACCAGTTCCCGGGCGACAAGGGCTTGCAGTACCTGGACCCACTGTGCCGGCGATCGAAGTTCCCTGGGCATGGCGATGCCATCCCGAGGGGCTATTTGAGGTTGTTCTCCATGTGAACGCCTTTGTTCGAAGCTCACATACAGAACGCTTATAACCCGTCTCCGGGATGGCCCATTCGGAGGTCCGCGGAGGGAAACGAAATCGTATGGGCAGTCTTCTCGAGCTCCTTTTTCTCGCCACGGCGATGGGCCTCGCCATCTTCCTTTCCCTGCCCATTGTCCTCCGCCGGAGCCGGACCGCCCGCCTCATGCACTTCCTGAGCGCCGCGGCCATCGGCCTCCTCCTCTTCATCCTGGCCGATGTATGGGGGGATGTCGCCTCCCTGCTCTATCCTTCGGGTTCTTACTTGACGGACCCGACCTTGGATGCCGTCTTCGTCGCGGGCGCACTTGGATCCTTCCTCCTGCTCTTTTTGTTGGAGCACTCCACCCGCCGGGCGGGGGAGGGCCGGAGCCTGTCCCCCCCCTCGACGGCCTTCATCGTGGCTCTGGCCATCGGCTTCCAGAATCTCACCGAGGGCATGGTCTTCGGGGCGGCGTGGGCCGTAGGGCTCTCGGGCCTGCTCGCCGTGGTCTTCGCGGGGTTCTTCCTCCAGAACGTGACCGAGGGATTTCCCATCGCCGGGTCGCTGCTCGGGTCCGACGAGCGGAGATTGACCGTGATCTCAGCCTATTTCCTTCTGGGAGGCATCCCAACGATCCTCGGCGCCGGGTTCGGGTTCTTCTGGACCTCGACCCTTCTCCTCGTGGCCTTCGATTCCCTCGCGATCGGCACTTGTCTCTACGCCATCCTCCCCATGCTGAAAAGCGCCTTTCGGCCAGCCGAGTCCGTGGCCGCCACCCAGCGCAAGCTCCAGCTCACGTATCTCGGCATCGGGCTGGGTTTCATCGTCGGCTTCCTCGTGAATGCGATATAGGTCGGAGGCATCTCCCCCGGCTCCGGTCCGGTGTGAATGTCCCCAACGGCCCGAGCCCATCGCCCCCAAAATGTAATCTATCCCTATTGGTCGGTCCTCCTCGGATAACGCCCCTCCGCTCTTCGCAAGGGGTGGCAGGGTAAGGTTCAGGATGGAACAAGGGTCATCGGTCTCGCGTCCGGCAGCGAACCTGCTGGTCACCGTGGACCAACGAGTCAACGATTTCTGGCGCCGGGAGCGGGTACCCGAACGCGCCCTCGGATTGCATCCGAAGGGGATCCCCTTCCGCTTCACGGAGGGCCCCCCTACCGCCAACGGGAAACCCCACATGGGCCATCTCCTCACCCGGGCCCTCAAGGACTGCGTCCTCCGGTACAAGCGGATGCAAGGCCATCGGATCATCACCTCCATGGCCGGATGGGATTGCCATGGCCTCCCCGTCGAGCTCGAGGTCGAGAAGGCCCAGGGGTTCCGGAGCAAGAAGGACATCGAACGTTTCGGGCTTGCCAAGTTCGCCGAGGCCTGCCGCTCGAGCGTCATGATCTACGAGGCGCTCTGGCGGGAGATGAGCGAATTGGTCGGGTACTGGCTGGACTATTCGCATGCGTACTTTACCATGGACACGCGCTACATCGAGAGCGTATGGTGGTCGCTCAAGCAGCTCCACCAGAAGGGATACCTCGAGAAGGGCCGGTACATCGTCCCGTACTGTCCCCGGTGCGAGACGCCAGAGGCCGCCCACGAGGTGGCTCAGGGGTACCGGGAGGTCGACGACCCCTCCGTCACGATCGCCCTACGGATCCAGAGCCGGGATGACGGGGCCCCGCCCCGGTCCATCCTCGTGTGGACGACCACACCCTGGACGTTGCCCGCGAACCTGGCCCTCGCGGTGAACCCCGCGATGCGCTACGTCGTCTTCGCCGGAGAGGACGGCCGGGAGCTCATCATGGAGGAGAGCGCGCTCACGCGGTATTTCCCCGACCCGGCGCATCGCCCAAAGGTGCAGGCGGTCCTCGGTGGAGGCGACCTTGTCGGTCTCTCCTACACTCCCCCGTTCCCCGAAGTGACGCCGGCCGGGGAGGGTCGTCACCGCATCTATCCTGCTTCGTTCGTGTCGGCCGAGGATGGTACGGGGATCGTCCACATCGCCCCCTCCTTCGGAGCCGACGACTTCGCCTTGGGTACCGAGCACAAGCTGGGCTTCTTCGACCCCCTCGACCCGTCCGGCCATTTCACGTCCGAGGTCCCCTTGGTGCAGGGTAAGTCCTTCAAGACGGCCGACCCCATCCTCCTCAAGATCCTGAGCGAGCGTGGGATCGTTTGGCGCGAGGAGCGGATCAAGCACACGTACCCGTTCTGCTACCGGTGTGGACATCCCCTCATCTACCGCGCCTTGGAGACCTGGTTCATCCGGACCCATCGGGTGACCGAGCGGTTGATGGCGCACAACGCCACGGTGAACTGGCTCCCCGCTCATCTCAAGCAGGGGCGGTTCGGCAACTTCGTGGCCGAGGGAAAGGATTGGGCGTTGTCACGCAACCGATATTGGGGGACCCCCCTTCCTGTCTGGAACTGCCCCCGCGGGCATGCCATCGCCGTCGGAGGCTTCGCCGAGCTAGCGCAGCTCCATGGTGGGGACCTTCCTCCGGGCTTCGACCCGCACAAACCCTTCGTTGATGCGCTCGAGACCCGTTGCCCGGAACACGGCGAACCCCTGGTCCGGGAACCGTACGTGATCGATTGCTGGTACGATAGCGGCTCCGCCCCTTTCGCCCAGTACCACTACCCTTTCGAACCTCACACCGACTTTGACCCGGCCGCTCCGCTCGACTTCATCTCGGAAGGGCTGGACCAGACCCGGGGATGGTTCTACTCGCTGCTCGTCAATGCCACCCTCCTCTTCGACCGACCCGCCTACCGAAACCTCATCGTGAACGGGATGGTCCTCGACGAGCGGGGGCAGAAACAATCAAAGTCGAAGGGCAACGTCACAGATCCGGTGGAGATGATGCGCGCCCTCGGGGCCGATGGCCCGCGCATGGCGATGTACCTCGGTCCGTACACCGAACCGATGCGTTTCTCGGAACACTACGTCCGGACGACGGGGACCCACCTCCTGTCCACCCTCGTCAACGTGGCAGAGTTCTATCGGGAGAACCGGGTGGCGGATCACTACGCGTACTCTCCTGAGGTCCCCCACCCCCACGGCGTCCTCGACCGCTGGCTCCTCTCGCGCCTCCAATCCCTGAACGAGGCCGTCACCCACGCTTTGGACGCCCTGGACCTCCACACGGCGGCCACATCGGTGGAACGGTTTGTCGAGGATCTCTCGACCTGGTATCTCCGCCGGTCCCGGCACCGGTTCTGGGATGAGACCCCATCAACGGATCGTACCGAAGGGTACGCGACCTTGTCCTTCACCCTCGCCACGCTCTCTCGTATCCTAGCCCCCCTCGCCCCGCACGTCGCCGAGCAGGTCTATCAGACCGCAACGGGGGCCGAGTTCGCCGGGGGTTCCCCCAGCGTCCATCTCGAACCTTGGCCCAGCCTCAGTGGCCTCAAGGACCCCGTCCTCGAGGGGGCCATGCACCGGGTCATGGACCTCGTTGAAGCGGGACGCAACCTCCGCATGCGGATCTCGGTAAAGTCACGGATCCCGCTACCCGAGGTCGTGGCGGCAGGCCTTAACCCCGAGGAACGGCAGGTCCTCGGAGACGCGCTGCCCGACCTCGTCCAGGGAGAGCTCAACGTCAAGCGCCTGACCATGCTTTCCCGGGAGGAGTTCGCGGTGCGCACCTTCCCGGAGGAGAACTGGGTGGTCCTGGCCGCCGACGAGCAGCTGCTGGTCGCGCTGACAAGGGCGCCGACCCGGGAACTCCTGCTCGAAGGGCTGTCGCGGGAGATGATCCGCCGCATTCAGACCGTCCGTAAGGAGCGGCGCCTGCGCTACACCGACCGGGTGTCGGTCCGGCTGTTCCTCGGACCCACCCTTCGTGAGGCTCTCGAGCAGTTCCGGGAACGCATCGAGCGGGAATGCCAGATCGCCTCCCTCATCATCGAGCCCCAGCCGCTCCGCGGCGAGGGGGTCTACGCTTGGGACGATGTGGGGGGAGACGTCATGGCCCTCACCCTGGAACGGGTGTGAGGGACCGGGGCTGTACTGGCCCGCCCGGCGAAGCTTCGATGAAGATCTCGCTCCGGAACTTCCATAGCGAGGTTCCCTTCTTTTTCCAAGCACCCGCCGGCAAACCCGCCTTCATGCACACACCTTCCAAGAACTCCTCCGCGCTCCACCCTTGCTCCACCGGCACTTCCGGCAATAGCAGCCCGGAATCGAGGTCCCGCGAGATGTATAGGCCGTCCCTTCCCACGACGACCTCACCCAGCACCTCCTCCGGGCTCGTGTTCCGTAGGCGTTCGAGCGGCGTCAGGACCGATACTTCCGCGAGGATCTGACGGGATTCCTCTGGTCCCACGGGGAGGAACCGGGGGTCTTCCCGAGCCGCCAACCACGCGGCCCGGGCCACGCCCTCCCCCAGCGGGTACACTGGGAGGGGAAAGCCGATACAGCCCCGAAGGTCCCGCCCCGGGTGGGTGAGGAGCGTGACGAACAGTCCCCGCTTCTCCGAAAAGACCGGGGGGAGCTTCCTTCTGAATTCCGAGGTCAAAAGGTCCTCTGAGTATGGGCGGTCTAGCGCACGATCCAGGACCCTTCGGGCGATGGCGACCGCCATCGTCCCTTCCTCCTCGCTGACCATCGTGCGTGCCCTCCTGCGTTCGATCGACCTAAGGGGGGGGTGAGGATATGGCCGCACCGCACTGGTTGCAGAACTTGGCTCCCATGGGTTGGGGCGCCTTGCAAGAAGGGCACGAGGATCCAGCCGATGGCGCCGTCGCCGTCGGGGGTGCCGCGGGAGGGGGCGCGGCAGGAGGGGTCGGAGGTGGCGGGGCCCACGACGAGGGCCGGGCCCCCGGCGTCTGCTGGAGCGCGGTCCATAACCGGGTGCGCACCTCGGTCCAGTCGTTGTTATACTTGTCCCACGAGATCGCCCCTCCCACGACCGCAACGGGCAAGAACACGATGGCACCCACCACGCCCACGGCCAGACCCTCGTCCGTGGGCGCGGCCCGGAACCGTACCTGAACCGCCGCCCCCTGGTTCCAGGGGGTGACCATGACCTCCACGAGCCGATGGAGCCCCCACGTGGGGGAAACGGACTTCCCTTGGAAACCGAACCCCGAGGTCGGGGTCAGGGGGAACCCCGCCGCGCTCAGCGTTTTCCAAGCGGATTCGAAGAGATCCTTAGGGGTCGGGGCGTCGAAGTACCAGACCTCCTGGCGTTCGAACATCAGACGCTACGGAGCTTCTCCACCGCCGCCGGGAAGGCGGTGATGAAGCGGTCGACGTCCGCGGGGCTGTTCGAGAAGGAGACCCGGATGAACCGGCTTCCGAACTTGGGGGAGAGGTACGTCCCCGAGCGGAGGAAGACGTTGTGCCCCTCGAGCAATTCGCGCTGCAGGCGCACGGGATCGATCCCCGTGCCCGCGATGTCGATCCCGAACATGTTCCCCTGGGAGGGGTACACCGGGAGGAAGGTTCCCGAAACCCCGGCCACCATGCGCTTGATCTTGCGCTGATTGGACCGCGTGCGGGCCTTGATGCGCGGGAAGACGTCCTTCTTCACCTTCATGGCGGCGAGTCCCGCCCACTGGGCGAGTACATTGATCCCGAGATCGTTCGTATTGTACTTCCAAATCCGGTCGAAAAGCTCGGGCGGGGCCAGGACGCCTCCGATGCGCAGTCCCGCCAGACCACAGTTCTTCGAAAGGGACCAGACCGTCATCGTCTGCTCGGGCGCAAAACGGGCGGCCAGCGTGTGGGCGTCGGAAAAGTCCCGATACGTCACATCGTTGAGCAGGAGGAGCTTGTGGTCGTGGGCGATCTCCGCGATCGCCTTGACATCGGACTCCGGGTACCCACTGCCGAGCGGGTTCAACGGGTCGATAAGGAGGATCATCCGGGTCTTGGGTGTGATCGATGCCTGGACGCGTTCCGGGGTCAGCCGGTAAGGTTCCGAATAGATCTCGTTGTTCACCGTGTGCGCCCCCGAAAGCTCGATGAACTTGTGGATGATCATGTAGCTCGGGTCGCTCGCGACCACCTCATCCCCCGGATTGAGCAGGGCCCGGGTGAGCATGTAGAGGGCCTCGGTCCCCCCCGATGTCATGCCGACCTTCTGGTTCGGGAGACCGAAGTCCTCGAGGAGGAGGGACTTGAGCTCCTCCAAGCCGGCGGGCATGGGGTACTCCTCGTACCGAGCCTCCTTCATCGCCTCCCGGATCGCGGCACGGATGGGCGCCTTGGGGTAGAGATGGTTCGTATTCTGTCCCATCCAGGCGATCTCTGAGAAGTGGCTGTGCGCATACCCGAACACGTCGAACGGCTGCTCCATGGAATCGCAGGAGAGCCGACCCAATATCAGGCTTTCCCCGGGCTCACCACCGGTGGGGAGACTTGCGCTAGGGGTCTCCGGCCGAAGTAGCCCGTGACGATCCCCATCCACTGGGTCTCGGCGAGGGCCGGGGAAAACCCGGTGGCGCTCAAGAGCGTGACCACTTGGGGGCGAGGGGGGACCTGCCGGATCGACTTTGAAAGGTAGCGGGACGCCCCGCCAAAGCCGAACGCATTCCCGATCGCGGGTACGACCGTGTCAAAATAGGCATGGAAGAAGCGGCCGAACGCACCCGGGCCAGGCTCGGTGACATCCAGGGCGAGCAGCACCCCCCCTGGTCGGAGCACCCGGGCCATCTCCCGGAACCCATGAGCGAGGTCTGGAAGGTTCCGCAAGAGGAAGGCGCTGGTGACCAGGTCGAACGAGCCATCCGGAAAGGGGAGGCGGAGCGCATCCCCCCGCACGAAGGTGGCTCTTCCCTCCCGCCGTGCCGCCGCATTTCCGGCAGCACGCTCGACCATCTCTCGGGTGAAATCTAGGCCGACGACGTACGCGGTCGGGTAGTGCTGGGGTAAAAGGAGCGTGAGGTCGCCCGGCCCGCAACCCACGTCCAGAATGCGGGAGGGAGGGTGCTCGAGGAGACGGTCAGCGTGCCAAAGGGCCCGGGGTCGCCAGATGAAATCCCCCCCGAACGTGGAGACATGGTCGAACATACTGTATCGCGGAGACATCGCTCCGAACATCCGTTGAAGGTCCTTGCCGAAGGTGGAGGAACCGAAGGCAGGTTGCGGATCCGGGTCTATGCGGGGAGAGGAGGGCATGGGAAGGTCCGGGGGCTCGCTCACCCCGGGTTTGGCTCCAGCCTCTTCAGTACGCCGTCGAAGATCGCCTTCGCTGCGGGGATCAGTTTGTCCCGACCGAGCGTATCGATGATGCCGATCTCTTGGCGAGCTGCATCGGGCTTCCCCCAGTCCAGGTACATCTCGGCAAGACGGGCATGGAGCTCGACGATGAGGAGCGGATAACCCAGGGTTTCCGCCCGACGGAGAGAGTCTCGGTACCCGGCCTCCGCCTCCGGGTAGTTGTGGTGATAGTGGCCGAGAATGCCGCGGTTGAGGGCCACTTGCTGCATCCCCATCGGATCGCTCAGGTTCGAAAGGATCGCTTCGGCCTCCTTGTTGGCCTTCTCAGCCTCCTCGACCCGTTTGAGGACCAGCAGGAACTCGACACTGTTGAAGAGGGCCCATCCGACCGAGCGCCGGTCCTTCGCCATCTCGGCATACTTTCGGGCTTCGGCGAGCTCCTGAAGGGCTTCCTCCGGCCGGGTGTTCGCGATGAGCACGGCCAGGTTGTTGTGGGCCCGGGATATCTCCCGGTAGTCCTTGAGCGGTTCGAGCGCAGCGATCGCCTTCCGGTAGTAGTCCGCCCCCAATTGCTGGTCCTCTGGCCGGTCCGAGGTGGTATAGATGTTCCCGAGGTCGATGAGGCAGCGGGCGATCTCCTTGGCGTCTTCCACAGGGTCCAAGAGCTCGAACGTCTTGTTGATCTCCGTGCGTCCGACATCGAACTCGCCCTCCTTGAACGCGGCGCGGGCGAGGATCCGGTGGGCTAGGGCTATACCCTTCTTTTGTCCGGCCCGTTCGAACAGGGATCTCGCCTCGGTAGAGTAGAGCTTGGTCTTGTCCAGTTGGTCGATTTCCCGGGCGGCCTCCGCCCGGGCGAGGAGCACGAGGGCTCGCAAGGTGCCGCCGTCTTCGGAGGGCATAAGTTCGAGCGCCCGTGCGTAGAACTCGTCGGCCTTTCCCCCATCCCCGGTGGCCAAGGAGAGGTCTCCCAGTTCGCGGTAGACGTCGGCCAGTTCTCCCCCCCGGTTTCCTCCCATCTCGTTGAGATCGTCCAACACCCGCTCCAGGTAGAGAATGGCCGTGTCCGGGGAGAAGCTGTTCCGTGCCAGCGTAGCCGAGAACCGGTTGTAGAGGAGGGACTTCTCGTGGACCTTTCCTAGATAGAAGTGTCGCGCGAGCTCGGGAACGATCTCCCCCGTGGGGTTCGGATTGAGCTTCTCATAGGCCTCGGCGATCTTCCGGTGGATCACCCGCATGCGGCTCGATGAGATGTCCCGAGTGGCCTGCGCCATGGCCTCATCGCGAACGAAGTGGTACTGGTCGCCTCCGCGGGCTTCCCGGAAGATCCCCTTGTGAACGAGGTCCTCCAGGACCTCGGACAAGCGTTCCTCGTCCATCTCGAGCACGGACTGCATTAGGGCGAAGTCGAAGACCCTCCCGATGGCCGCGGCGTACCCCAGGACCCGGACCTCGGTCTCGCTCAGATTGGCCGGGATGACCGCATGGATCCCCGATGCCCCCTCCACAGCCATGGTGAAGGGTAAAGCACTCTAGCGGAATAAGTACTCGTAAGAACTCTTCCAATCGACATGCCGGGGCCCGGGATAGGCCTTTCCGATGTTCCGGGATCGGGCCGGTTAGGGGACGACCGAAAGGTATATCATCGAACCCTTTACTGGGGGGTCCTCGTGCCCGAGAAGAGTATCCCGTCGCGGACGCCAGGTTCCGGCATCACCGCGTCGGATGTCGGATTCCTCCTCTTCACCGTGGTACTCCTTCTCGGGGTAGCGTTCTACCTCTATTGGGGGTTCTCTTACAACGGGTGGTTGGACAACGGCGTGTACGCCGTGACCATCACCTTGGTCGGCTTCGGGTTGGCCGGGATGCTGGTAACGGCACCGCACCCCCCGGGCCACGAAGTGGCAGTATAGTAACGGGGCGTTCGAACTACGCCGACTCCTTCGTCGGCGCTTCGGGGGCAGTCTCCGCTTCCTTCCCCTTTTCCGCGACGGGGGTCTTGTATTCCTCGACGAGCCGGATGACGGCGGGCTTGAGGTGCTTTCGCAGCAGCTCGACGACCCCGCTCTTGCTGGCATGCCAGTTGAGGTCGAACTTCATGCGGTCCGGTACCGTCAACGTCACGGCCTCATGTTCGAAGTGTACCCGGAATTCCTTCGAATGTCCGTATTCCATCTCCACGATGGCCAGGGCCACCTCGGAAGGGTGCGTGATCTTGTCTCGGACAGTGAACTTGACCTTGATCTTCTTCCCCGCGAGTTCGGGATTGAAGTCCACCCGCACTCGCCCGGGCGTCACATTGAGGACCCGTCCCTTACGGCCACGGATCGTGAGGACGGTCCCGATGTCGAGCGAAGCCCCCTCCTTCCGCATTTCCGGGAGCCGGGAAACCTCCCGGACCGAAAAGAGCTCGATGAGGTTCGGGTCGCGTTCGCCATAGGCCTCCTCCGGGGGGAATTCCTTCTCCACCGTGGATCCTACGGAGAGCGACTCGAGGAGCTTCTCGATGGCCGGCGGGAAGCGCCCTCGGCCTATCTCGTACGGTTGGGGAACCAAGTCCTCGGTCTTCCGGCCACTCCAGTTCGCCGCCTGGGCGACTTCGGCGCTGGTGGTGTCCACTATCTCGCTCTTTCCACCAGACTCGGCCCAGACCTCGTAATCCAAGCGAATGAGGTCGCCTCCGGCAATCGACTGTTCGGGCATACGGCCCCAGGCAGGAGCGACCCAAATTAACCTTTACTCTTTGGAAAAGGGCATTCCCCGAGGGAAGGGGAGCCCCGGATCACTTGAGTGCTACGACCACGATATTGCTGAGATCGCGCCACAGGACCTCGGCCTCGCGAAACCCTGCCCTCCTAAGACGGGTCAGATGTCCGCTGGCCGAAAGTGCGTCCTCGTGGTGACTCTCGGATCCGTACCGGCGCTTTCGTTCGGTGAGGAGCTCGGTCATGCTGGGCATGCGCTCGATGTTCGCCCACCACGTCTCCCACCCCTCGGACTGGTGTTCCTGGGAATACGCATGTTGGGAATCTTGAAGCGCCCGTTCGCAGCGTTCGGCCAGGGATTTGGCACGGCCATCGATGGGCGCTTTGTCCCCATTGAGAAGGATGCCCCCCCTACGCAACACGCTCCGCGCCTCCCGGTACACCCATCCTAACCGGGTTGGGGTGAGCCAGTGCAGGGCCGTCGTCGAGACGACGGCATCGAAACCCCTCGCCTGCGGGATATGCCGTGACCACCCCTCCTTTCGAAGGTCGGCATCCACCCACGTCAACCTTCCGTTGAAAGTCCCGTAGCCCGCCCGGCCCAGGGCCAGCATCAATGGGTCGTGATCGATGGCAACGACACGGGCGGAGGGGAACCGGCGCAAGAGGCGAACACTGAGGGACCCCGGACCACAGCCCAGGTCCAGGGCCCGAAAACGGGTTGGGAGCCCCGCTCCAATGATGTCGAACATCCGGGAGAACCGCGCTTCCCGGGTGGCGATGTAGCCCTCTTGCATCGCATCCCAGCGACGGATAAGCTCCCGAGCTTGTTTGGGTGAGATCGCGATCCCTTGCATGTATCCACAAGAGGAATGGATCCGGAAGAAGAAGCTTGCCGCCCGTGGGCCCGGCCGGATTCGAACCGGCGGCCAAGTGGTTATGAGCCACTCGCTCTGACCGCTGAGCTACGGGCCCGTGTCCCGGGGAGGCGCCGCCACGCGGAGTTCCGGGGCCGGGGGGTCGTCCCCCGGCCCTTTTGAACCGCGGACCGTTCGGTTAACAGCCGAGCGCTCTAACCACTGAGCTATGGCGGCACGCCGGGGAGGGGGATGGGGCGCCGAATATTACTTCTTGCTCTGCACCGCCTTCTTGGAGGCGTTGACCGACCGCTTGAGTTTTTTGACCGAGTCGCTGAGCTGATCGATGGACTCGTCCAGGGTGTCCCAATACTCCCGCGCCCGGGACGTGGGGACCGCCCCCTCGGCCGAGGGTTCGATGATACCCTCCCGCTCCAAGAGGTGGAGTGAGTAGCGGACCTTGTGGTTTGGGAGCTTCATCACCTCGGAGAGCTTGAGGATTCCCATCGGCTTGGCCGTGCTCAGCTTCTCAAGGATCGTCACATTCCTCAGTAGGAGGTCCATTTCGGAAAGGATCCGTGCGACCAAGGGAGTTCCGTTCTCGTCCGCACCATCGTATTGCATCGTCGATTCAGGGTCTGACATGCTACACCTTGTTCGTCCCAAGCGCTCCTAGTATTTGAACCCTTGGTCCAGCCTCGAAGCGCCTAGTTCGGTGTCTGGGTCAATACTTAGAGGCAAAAATCGAAGGAACAGACGTGGTAAGCTATGTTTCTCCGAACCGTCTGTAAGTGTGTGTCGGTGGCAGAACTGGGTACGGGCCGGCGCTCTTGATAAAAATTTATCGCGCCTTCAGGGGGCATCGGTAGGGTCCCAGCAAGTCCGGTAGTTCTCATCTAGAGAATCGAGCATGTGCATCTGTGCCGAACTCAGTTCGAAGCCGGTGCTTTCGAGGTTCTCTTTCAGTCGCACTTCGTGGGTGCTCTTCGGTATCACGACCACATCGTGTTGCATGCCCCAGCGCAACATCACTTGTGCGGGGCTGTGTCCGGTTTCCCGGGCCACTTGGGCGATCACCGGGTCGGTCAACCGCTCCGAGCGGGCAAGGGGACTGTAGGCCTCCAGTTGGATCCGATGGGACTGGCAATACTCGAGGAGTTCCTTCTGGAAGAGGAAGGGATGGAATTCCACCTGGTTCACCGCCGGCACGATGCTCCCCTCCGCCTCGAGCTCCCTCAAGTGCCGGATGGTATAGTTGCTGACACCGATGGAGCGACAGAGCCCTTCTGAGGACAGCTTTTCCAGGGCCTTCCATGAGGCCGTTCGGGCCCCGTGCACGGGCCAATGGATGAGAAATAGGTCGATGTAGTCGGTTCCGAGACGTTGGAGGCTCTCGAAGAAACTGGCGCGAGCCCGGTCGAATCCCGCATTGGAAGGCGACATCTTGGTCGTGATGAAGACCTCTTCCCGAGGAACCCCGGAGGCCCTCAACCCCTCCTTCACATCGGATTCGTTGCGGTACGCCTGGGCAGTGTCGATGTGGCGGTACCCTAGGCGGAGCGCTGTCGCCGCCACGCGTCCTGCATCCGACCCGGGCGGGACCTGGTACATGCCCGCGCCAAGGAACGGCATCCGTTCGCCGTTGTTCAGTGTGGCAGTGGGGATCTCGGTGGTTCGCATGGGGGGCCAAGGTCCGATCGACTAATATTTCTTTGGACTGATAGGGAGTTCGGCAGCTCCCGACAGCGGGAAATACCCGTTTGGTTACAGAGCCCCTCAGCGGGCCCGTAGCTTAGACTGGCTGGAGCACCCGGCTGATAACCGGGAGGCCGAGAGTTCAAATCTCTCCGGGCCCATCCTTAGGGCCGAAACTTCGGGGGAAGGAGAACCCCAACGTGAAGCAGAATTGGGCACCGTTCCTGACGGTCAACGGATGCTAAGCTGTCCCGAGACACTTGGGGTGTGAAGCACGTGCCCTCGGTTCTTGCGGGGTATGGACTGATTCGTCCTAGACCGCCCCACAAGCTTTGTTGTTCGGAAGGTGAGGAGGATTCTCGGCCCGGTTCCCCCGCCAGTCAAGCTGGCGTGGGACCCACCGGCCTTCCATAGATTGACTTTGCCCCCGCTGCGAAGATTACGGGTGGTTTGGAGGCGCGGTTTTGCGATAGGATGGAGCCTCTGAATGGGGGGGGCTATGGGTACTGAAAACCATCCATGGTTTTCGACATGATGAAAACCATAGGATTCCCGCAGGCTAGGCGACGAGAGTAAGGAGAGGCTTTTCCCGTCATCAACAATACTTCAGATTGCACTGATATGTTCAACAGAGCACCTTCAACTTAAAGGTTGAAATACAGGGGATACCCTTATACAACCATGCATCGAATCCCTCCCAGTTCGATGTTGTTGACACTCCTGGTGGTGGCGACGGTGGTTGTGTTTGGCTTAATGGTATCTGTGCTCTATACCGAGAACCACATAGATATTGGGCCCATCAAACAGGCGCCAGCTCTAGCCCGATTGAATCACTCGGTCTTGAGAACGAATTCCTCAATGGTCACTCCCGGACTAGCGAATGGATCGGTATCCCTAATCGTTGTCATGTATCCGGTTGCCGAAGTCCAACCTCCACCTTACCTTTTCGGTTGGATTAATGTTACCAATTGTTCCGTTGGGCATACGTGTGGGCTGCGCGCCGCGATTGTTTCTCCCAGCGATTGGTCCGCCGCTCTTAACAATTCATCTTTAACAACGATTGCCTGCTTTCCCAATGGCACCTCTGGGTGCGATTGGTCACAGAAGATTGTGATTGGACATTATGATTTCCCGAGCGTGGTCAATAGATTCAATGACACAAGGTACTTTGTGGTATGGACGAACGCAACTGCCGGGAGTGTTACATTTCAGGCGAATGTAACACTAAACTCAGTCACCTGCAACAACCCGTACAATTGCACATTTTCGGTCACCCAGTCAGTCGATTTTCAGACGGTGACGCCGTACAACCCAACATCTCAGTTGTACTGGGTACGGTGGCTCTCATTGCCGGGGTTGGGTAGGTGAGAGACGGGTGGACTTGATGCAGTTGCTTCGCTTCGTGTTCCTATCAATGGTTACCTTGACCTTGATTAGCACTGCTTGGATTAGCAAATCCTCACAATTGTAATCGTAAGAGCGACCCTCTTTGTCGGTGTATCTCTCTACGGCGTAGAGACCGGATCTATCCTCGCTGTTGTTGGAGGGACCCTGCTTGCTGTTGCGCTTCTAATCACTTCTAGAGGGTGGGTTCCTTGGATTGAAAGGCTCGCGGGGTGGCTACTTTGATTGTGGAGGTCGAAGGTCAAGTTGCATTACGAGCCTTGCCGTGTCCCGGTCATTGCGGTAGGTTCCTTCCGGTGACGCCCATGTGCCCCCCTCCATCCCGATCCTCCTGTGACCGTCGCGCGGCGTCCCTGTCCCGGCGCTCCGCGCCCCCCCGGAAGGTGGACGCAGCTCGGAGATGGGATTGAACCGCTCAAGAGTGGGCACCATGCCTGAAAACCATAGGATTTCCGCTTACCGGACAACGAAAGCAAGCAGAGATTCTCTCTAAGTTGCTCAGCCACCAGAGGTACCACAAGAAAGATGAACAGTATCCGCATTGTACAAACACCGGCTATGCCTCCTGAAAATCGTGACAAGTCGAAATTGTCGATGGCCTCGTTGGCGCTTGGCATTGTGCTGGCTCTCACCGTGCCGGCTGGGCCCACACTCGGGGCCCACCCTTTCCTTCTCCTGGTCTCTCGTGGAGTCACGATGGACGTACGGGCCGTGTCTTCTTCGGGGGCTCCGTCACAAACTCCATCCACAGCTCCTTCGGTGGCCTATACCCTCGACCTTTGCACCAACCACCTCTATTCTGGAAATGCCCTGCCCATAGATTGTCGCGGGGCGAGCCCTTATGGCGTGGCGTATGACAACGGGAAGGGGGAGGTGTTCGTGGCCAACCAAGCCTCGAACAATGTGAGCGTGATCTCGGATGCGACGAACAAGGTGGTCGCCACCATCCCGGCGGGGTCCGACCCTGAAGGCGTGGCGTATGACAGCGGGAATGGGGAGGTGTTTGTCACCAACTGGGGCTCAAACAATGTGAGCGTGATCTCGGACGCGAGCAACACGGTGGTCGCCACCATCCCGGTCAGGTATGGCCCTGAGGGCGTAGTGTATGACAGCGGTAAGGGGGAGGTGTTCGTGGCTAATATTAACTCGAACAATGTGGTCGTAATCTCGGACGCGAGCAACAAGGTGGTCGCCACCATCCCGGTCGGGTGGACTCCAGCGGGTGTGGCGTATGACAGCGGGAAGAGGGAGGTATTCGTGGCCAATGGGAACAATGTGAGCGAGATCTCGGACGCGACGAACAAGGTGGTCGCCACCATCCCGGCGGGGTCCGACCCTGAGGGCGTGGCGTATGATAGCGGGAAGGGGGAGGTGTTCGTGGCTAACATTATCTCGAACAATGTAAGCGTGATCTCGGACGCGACGAACAAGGTGGTCGCCACCATCCCGGTCGGTGGCGCGCCTCAGGAGGTAGCATACGACAGCGGGAAGGGAGAGGTGTTCGTGGCTAATATTGACTCGAACAATGTGAGCGTGATCTCAGATGCGAGCAACAAGGTGGTCTCTACCATCACGGTCGGGACCTTGCCTGAAGGTGTGGCGTATGACAGCGGGAAGGGGGAGGTGTTCGTCACCAACCAGAACTCGAACAGTGTGAGCGAGATCTCGGACGCGACGAACAAGGTGGTCGCCACCATCCCGGTTGGGGTCGAGACGTACCCTTATGGTGTGGCGTATGACAGCGGGAAGGGGGAGGTGTTCGTTGCAAATTCGAATTGCCTTTCAAGTCCTTGTGGGAAGGGCGCTGTGAGCATGATCTCGGATGCGACGAACAAGGTGGTTGCCACCATCCCTGTCGGGACCTTGCCCGAGGGCGTGGCGTATGACAGCGGGAAGGGGGAGGTGTTCGTCACCAACCAAGCCTCGAACAATGTGAACGTGATCTCGGACGCGAGCAACACGGTGGTCGCCACCATTCCGGTCGGGACGAACCCAGGGGGCGTGGCGTATGACAGCGGGAAGGGGGAGGTGTTCGTGACCAACGAACTCTCGAACAATGTGAGCGTTATCTCGGACGCGAGCAACACGGTGGTCGCCACCATTCCGGTCGGGACGTATCCATTGGGTGTGGTGTATGACAGCGGGAAGGGGGAGGTGTTCGTCGCCAATGGGAACAATCTGAGCGTGATCTCGGACGCGACGAACAAGGTGGTCGCCACCATCCCGCTCGGTGGCGCGCCTCAGGGGGTAGCATACGACGGCGGGAGGGGGGAGGTGTTCGTGGCCAACCAAGCCTCGAACAATGTGAGCGTGGTCTCGGATGCGACGAACAAGGTGGTCGCCACCATCCCGCTCGGTGGCGGGACGTATCCATTGGGTGTGGTGTATGACAGCGGGAAGGGGGAGGTGTTCGTCACCAACTGGGGCTCAAACAATGTGAGCGTGATTTCGGATACGACTGACACCGTAACCTCAATGATCACGGTTGGGTCCGAGCCGGCCTTTGTGGTCTATGACTTTGCGAATGGGTATGTGTACGTCAGTAATGCTCTCCAGGGGACGATATCCATAATCACCACCAGCTCAGCCCCCTCCAGTTATTCTGTCACCTTCTCCCAGTCGGGTCTGCTGAGAGGAACGAACTGGTCCGTGACCTTTAACGGCCAGACACGGTCTTCGACAACCAGCACGATCTCCTTCAATGAGGCGAACGGAACCTACAATTATACAGTTGGTGCGGTGACGGGATACACGTCCACACCTTCGTCTGGTAGCGCGACTGTGAATGGGTCAGCCAAGACCGTGTCCATCGCATTCGCCAAGGCAGTCACGGGAACAACCTGTGCCGTGACCTTCACCGAGACGGGCCTCCCCGCCGGCACCAGCTGGTCGGTGGATCTGAACGGTTCCACCAAGAGTTCAACGACAGATACTATCACTTTTAAGGAAGCGAACGGGAGCTTCGCCTTCTCTGTAGGGAGCGTGAGCGGGTACACCGTGAGCCCTTCGTCCGGGACTATCAAGGTGAACAGTGGGGCGGTCTACGAGCCAGTCACCTTCACGAGTTCCACCTCACCGGGGAAGGGCAACCAGACCACCGGGTTCCTCGGGTTGCCCGGGTATGATAGTTACATCCTTATCGGGGTGATAGTGGCTGCCGCCGTGGTCATGGCCGTCATGGTGTTGGCATTCACGTGTCGGAGGAAGGCTAAAGTGGTCCCTCCTCCATCCACCGGGTATCAAGGGTACCCCCTGCTGCCCCCGCTCCCTCCAAGGCAGTAGTGGCAGCTGCGAGAACTGAGGCCGAAACACACTCCTCACCCGGGGAGGAGGGAGTGACCACTCAGGCACGCGAGGGTGATGTCGACGATGGTGTACGCAAGGATCTTGAGCGTGGAGGAGGGCGTATACTTCCCGCCGATCGTGTGGTAGGGTGGACCAGCGAGCGGTGAGAAAAGACGCATATGGGTTGTATAGCCTGGCTTCGTAAGGCCTATCTATGAGGAACCCCTCAAGAAAACTCATGACCAGGAGTCGCCACGAACGCGGCGTAGGATTGAGTGTTGTTCTGCTGATAATCATCGCGGTCATCATGCTGGTTCTCACCGTGCCGGCTGCGCCCGCACCCGGGCCTCACCCGATACTTTCCACCGACTCTCATGGAATCACGACAGACGTAACACCCTTGTTCTCTCCAAAGTCATCGCCACATACTCCCTCCATTACTCCTTCCGTGGCTTTTACCCCAGACCGTTGCACAAATTCCCTCTATTCTAGTAATGACCTGCCCACCGATTGGGACGGGGTCGAGCCTGTGGGCGTGGCGTTTGACAGCGGGAAGGGGAAGGTATATCTCGCCAACTCAAGCCCCGCGAGCACAAACTGTGTAGTGAGCAACACCATAACATCCCCGGTCACGGTAGGCTCAGACCCGGTGTTTGCAGCACATGACGGGTCGAAGGGGTATGTCTGCCTCAGAAGTCATGGCCAAGGAACCATTTCCGTCATCGCCACCGCGCCATCTTCCTCCACCTATCCAGCCAACTTCTCCGAATCCGGCCTCCCAGCAGGGACCAATTGGTCCGTGACCTTGAACGGCACCACACGGTATTCGACCACCAGCACGATCAAGTTCAGTGAGCCAAACGGCACCTACAACTACACGGTAGGGGTCGTGTCGGGCTACATCCCCCGACCGACCCACGGCTCGGTGATCTTGAGAGGTGGCCCGAACACCCAATCCATAACGTTCAGCCGTTTCAATTATTCCTTGACGTTCAGTGAGACCGGCCTCCCGCTGAATGGGCTCTGGAATGTGACGCTCAATGGTACGAACCTTTCGACCACGACGAAATCGCTGACGTTCTCAGAGCCCAACGGGACGTACAATTTCAGTGTCACATCGGCGAGCGGGTACCGCGCGAACCCGGCCTCTGGCACGGTGACCGTGAAGGGAAGCTCTGTTTCGCAACCGATCGCGTTCCAGCGCCCTGGGTCCACCACGTATACGGTCTTGTTCACCGAGTCCGGGCTTGCTGCTGGGTCGAATTGGAACGTCACGCTCAATGGATTGCTTCGGTCATCGATCACAGCATCTATCACCTTCTCAGAGGTGAATGGTTCGTATGCATACTCGGTCTCCCCGGTGGGCGTGTACTCCCCGAACCCTGCGAGCGGATCTATCACTGTCAATGGTGCCCCCACCTCTCAGGCGATCGCTTTCTCCACGCTCCCACCGGGAAAATACCGGGTGACCTTCACCGAATCCGGATTGTCCGCAGGTGCTTCGTGGAGCGTGACCCTGAACGGGTCCACAAACACTTCCACCTCGGCCACGATAGTCTTCTTGGAGGGCAATGGTACGCACCCCTTCGTCGTCAATCCGGTGAGCGGTTACGTGGACTCCCCGTCGTCCGGGACGGTCACGGTCAACGGGACGGATGCCGGCCAGTCCATCAACTTCACACCAATCCCACCCGGGACCTTTCCCGTCACTTTCACGGAGAGCGGGCTCACGACCGGCACAGGATGGACAGTCTCCATGAACGGTGCGCCAGGGTCTTCGAACAGCACCGCCATCGCCTTCACTGAGCCGAACGGCAGCTACGCGTTCGTTGTAGGCAATGTGAGCGGTTATTCCGCCACCCCTGCCAGTGGCTCCGTGGTGGTCAATGGAACCGCCGTTTCTCGAACCATTGCCTTCACCCCGGTCCCCAAGGGTCTCTACACTGTGATGTTCGCCGAAACAGGACTCCCGAACGGGACCTCGTGGAGCATGCAATTGGGCGCGACCTCACGGTCTTCAAGCACTGCCGCGATCTCCTTTGTCGAACAGAACAACACCTATCCGTTCACCGTGGGTCCCGTGAGCGGGTACCTTTCCAACCCATCGAGTGGCAACCTGACCGTGAATGGTGCCGACATGTCGGTGCCCATCCACTTTGTGGCGATATTTCCGCCGGTAAAGTATGCGGTGACGTTCACCGAGAACGGCCTCCCCACAGGCACCTCTTGGACCGTCACTTTGAACGGTTCGACGAGCACGTCGTCCAACGGGACCCTCGTCTTCTCTGAACCCAATGGGACGTATTCGTTCACGATTGGCGGGGCCAGCGGATATGGCGCCACCCCGACCGGCGGAACGGTGAAGGTGAAGGGCGCCCCGGTATCGCAGCCGGTAAAATTCACCGCTCCTTCGCCCACGTACTCGGTCATCTTCACAGAAACCGGACTTCCTTCCAATTTCCAGTGGAGCGTTACCCTCAATGGACTGACGAATTCGTCGGTCACGAACATCATCTCCTTTTCCGAACCGAACGGGAACTACACCTTTGCCGTGGTCGCTCCTTCGGGATATCTCGCACAACCATCTTCCGGGTCTGTGGCCGTGAAAGGCACCGAGCAGGCGGTCCCAGTCACCTTCATCCCCGTTAAGAGCACGCCGTCGAACACATTCCTTGGGCTTCCTGGATATGAGGGATACCTTCTTGTCGGCGGTGTTGTTGTCACCCTCGGGATCGCACTTGTGGTGATCCTGAGGCTGCGTCGCCCACGCACCCCTTCTGCTCCTCCCGAAGCATCGAAAGCCAAGGAGCAGGACCCATCGACTCCCGCACCAGAGTGAGAGGGTCGCATTCTCGCGATCTTGGGACCTATTCCCTGAACTTCCTTAGGGGATACCCTTCCCTTGTTCCCTGGAAGTCGGAGCAAGGCTGCAGAGCCGTCTCCTCTCCTAGGAAGAGAGGAAAGATCCGGCTTGGGCCAGGACTACTTCCGCCGTTTCGCATTCTCCCTGACGGTGACCACCCATGTGTGACCCGGCGGCGGGGCCTCCAAGCCTTTGGGTAGCGTGACGGGTGGCGGAACCTGTCGCCCCGAGGGCAAGTGGCGATGGGGTCTCGCGTGCCGAGTCGTTTCGCCGATCACGATGAGGGAAATCACACAGAGCGCACCGAGGGCGATCAGCGCCCATCCGGCGATGAAAAGCGTGCTGGTCCCGGGGTTCCCCACGGCGCCCACCCATCCCATGGCACCGCCCCCCAAGGAGCTCGCGATCCCGACCCCGAGAAGCGCACCCTGGAGCCGCCGCGTGGTCGTCATCGTCCCCATGGTCCAAGCGACCCGGCCAAATCATCGTTTCGCCCAGCCCGCCAGGTCCGGATTTTGGGAGGATGTCGGAATGGGACATGCCGAAGGGGACACCCCTCGGACTGACGGGCGGTCGTCGCTCCCCTCACCTGCGAGAGCTGATGTGTCGAAACTCCTGTCCCCAAGTGTGGAGCGTGTCGTCCCAATGCGAAGAACCGAGGTCCAGCATCGTGAGGTCCGTTCACCGATCGGCAACGTGACGATCGCCTATCGAGGAGCGACGGTGCTTAACGTCGAGATCCCAAGTGGGCCGGAGCCGAAGTCCGGACCACCGCCCCTCGAATATCCTTATCAGCGCGACTATCCGGTCGGATCCCCGCTCCAACAGGTTGTCGAGTACTTCCGCGGCGATCGCCAAGAGTTCGACCTCGAACTCGACCTGACCGGCGCCTCCGGGTTCGATGTCCAGGTCTGGACCCAGATGCTCCGGATCCCCTATGGTTCGCAGGCAACGTATGGAGAGCTCGCCGAGCGGGTGGGCAGGCCCGGCGCTGCGCGTGCCGTCGGGGGAGCTGCCCACCGGAATCCCATCCCCCTCATCATCCCCTGCCATCGCGTCGTGGGGAGCGATGGGAGTCTCACTGGCTATGGCCCGGGCCTCTGGCGGAAAAGGTGGCTCCTCGACTTCGAGTCCACCCACCGGTAGCCCGCTCGAAAGAGAACTCGCTTCGCCATCCAACCTGGTAGGGTACGTACCATCATCTTCCTCCCGTTCCGACCCCGATGGATCTCTCGCAGCAAACCTAAAGAAGACCCAACCGGTCCACACGAGCATGGAAGATCCCGAGACCATCCACTCGCTCTTGAAGAATTCGAAGACGATCGCCATCGTAGGCTTGAGCGATAAGCCCGACCGCGACTCGAACGAGGTGGGACGATACCTCAAGTCGCACGGGTACCGGGTGATCCCGGTCAACCCCAGCGTTCCCGAGGTCTTGGGGGAGCGCAGTTACCCGTCGCTCCAAGCGATACCGTCCGAAGTCCAGATCGACATCGTGGACGTTTTCCGGAAGAGCGACGCTGTGCCCGGGATCGTCAAGGACCTCCTCCAACGCACACCGCTCCCCAAGGCCCTTTGGTTACAATTAGGCGTCACCGATGCCCCTTCCGGAGCTATGGTGCGTCAACATGGGATTTCCTTCATTGAGGACCAGTGTATCATGGTCCGGCACCGAGCCCTCTTTCCCGGGTGACCTGGACCCCCTGGAGCGCCCTCGCTGGAAGTTGCCGAGCATCGGCCGGTCCCCGTCCGTAGGTGCAACGTTCATTACCGCCCACGGAGTGATATCTTGTGGATGTCGTCGAGATCCCTCCGTCGCTTTGCCCCTCCGGCCCTCCATCGGCCATGATCCGGTGGCCTCGCTCCCTGCGACCCGGGTTCCGAGACGTATCCCGGGGTCTGACGCACTCAAGACGCCATTCGCCTTCGACGGGACCGGACGCTTTCCGACGGGACCTGCTCTTACAATCCGGGCCTTGGATCATCGCCCTTCTCTCGGTCACGAGCACCTGGGGCCCCGGGCTTGCCCACGCGGCTACGGGGTTTGCCGCGGACCATCTCCTTAACCCGTCGCCTGGGGTGCAGGGTCCGCTCGCCCTTCCCGAGGTGTACGGGTATCTGTGCCTTGCGGAACCCTCGGCGACGCCTCCCAGCCCGATCGGGTGCGGTGGATATCTGCCGATACCGGCCACCCCAGTCTATCTCACCCCGTGGAGGGACCTTTCCCCGTCAACTCCGGTAGAGTGGACCGATCGCCCGCTATCGATCCCGTGGGAACGGAGCACCGTATCGACCTCCGATGGCAGTTTCGCCATCAACACGTCGGGCGACATCGGCAGCTATGTGTTGTGGGCCCCGAACGCCACGGACCGTATCGGAGGCGCCTTCGCGATACTGTCCCTTACGAATTCCACGGTATACTCGAGCCTCGTCGCTTATCCCTACATGCCTCAGGGGAACCAGAGCTTCGTCCTGCCAGCATACAATTCGCTCGTCCCGTACGTGTTCAATGCCAATTGTGTAGGGTGCGGGGCCTTCCACTGGGGCAACGGTGGCGCCCAGGTACCCAACCTCGCGTGGACGCAGGATGGGGCCTTCTACGTGAACGCTTCCGACCGGCTGGTCTTCTACTCCTTCGTGAACCACACGGTCCGGGACATCGCTCCCTGGTGGCCTCTTTTCGACAATGTGATGGAATACGCCGGTGTGGAGAATACCGAGTGGCTCACCACAGACGGGTCCTGGGTCTATGAGTTCGGGTGTGCCAGTAGTTGCACGTCCGGGTCCGCCATCTCGTTCTACGCCGTGAACGTCACCACGGGGCGGACCTTCTCCTGGAACTTCTCTGGAGTGAATGACCAGGCCCTCCGGGTGAACGCCCAGATCAACATGATCGGCCTCCACGGGAACGACTCGATCGCCGCCCTCATCCTGGCGAACGGAACGGTGATCGGATGGAACCTGTGGACCGGGCTCCAGTGGACCTTGGGAAAGTTCTCCTACTTCGAGGCGAACAATGTCGAGTGGGTCCCCCCCCTGGATTCCTTTATCGATGTGCGGGCAGAGGGGGATACTCAGGATACCGTCAGTCAGTGGGAACTTAGCGATCGGACGGGAACCCTCCAACTGAGCGAAGCGTCCAGTCTATCGTACTGGACCGGGAACACCGCCGTCAATGGGGAGAACTGGGGAGCGTACAATGTGACGGACCACGAACTCGTATTCATGAGCGCGTTCAACTTCACCGTGTTCGGAACCTTCGTGTTCGGGACCCAATGGAACCCCGTTAACGGCACGTACGAGCTTTCCGGGCTCCTGCGCTCCTACGAATCATCGGCGTACACCGCACCCTTCGGCGAGTCGGTCGAGGCCTCAGAACATCGCGCCGTCATCCTGGCCTCGGGTGACCTCAACACCGCGGAGGGGATCGATACGTTCTTCAACAACACCCAGCACTCGGACCCCTTCTCCGGAACCTATCAGGACACCAACGTGACCGTAGGCTATGATGGGTGGCAACCCCAACCTCCTGCGGGGTACTGGTTCACCACACTCTCGAACGTGTTCCCGGAGGGGCTCTTTTACAACGCTTCCTATGGCCTGACGGGCTACGGTGTGGATTGCCGGTCCCCGGTCCTCTGCACCATGCTGGGAGGAAGCGCCGGTCCTCCGGGAACGGTCGAATGGACGTGGCCCGTCGGGTCCCCCCGCTTTCCCTTCCCGGCCAGCGCGCCCCTTGCCCAACCAATGCCCCCGGGAACCGTGCAGAACGTTTCCTATCACCAGGCCAACAACACGTTCCAACTGAACTGGACACCACCTGCTACGGGTGCGAACCCGATCCTGAACTACACCGTAGCCTGGCGGGTCGGGACCAGTTCGGTCCATTGGTTGAACCTCTTCGCCCAAAACCTTACGACTACGCTGAGCGGTCTGCCCGCGTCCGGCACCTTGAACATCTCGATCTGGGCGAGCAACCTTCACGGGACGGGCCGCGCCCTTTCCCTCGCTGTGGCCTACCCTCAGCTCGAGTCCTACCCTGTTGTGTTCCAGGAGAAGGGGCTCCCGGCAGGGTCCCCCTGGACGGTCAGTATCCTCGGCCAAGCCCATCCGGTGAACGCCACACAGGAGGTCCTGTCGCTCGGAAATGGCACCTACCCTTTCCTCATCACGGGTCCGGCAAACTTCACGGTCTCCCCTTCGAACGGAACCCTCACGGTCAACGGGTCGCCGCAGACCCTCTCGGCTACATTCAATCCTATTCTCCCATCCCGATACAACGCTGATTTCAGGGAGAGCGGTTTGCCCAACGGTACGGCCTGGGGGCTGAGCTTAGATGGTACCTCCTTCTCCGTCCCGGGTCCGAGTCTGGTGGTACCCCTCCCGAACGGTACCTTCCCATATACCGTCTCGGCTCCCCGCGGGTACCTCGCGAGACCCTCGTCGGGGAATGTGATGGTCTCGGGGACTCCGACGGAGGTCAACATCTCCTTCGCCAATGGGACGCCGACCTTGTATCCCGTGACCTTCTCCGAAGTCGGGCTCCCGGGAGGCACCTCATGGTCCGTCGATCTCCAAGGGGTGACCAAGACGACCAACACCTCGGCGATCTCCTTCTGGAACCCCGATGGCAACTATACCTACTCGGTAAACCCCGTTCCGGGTTTCTGGTCGAACGTGAGCGGGGGTACCGTTCGGGTGAACGGGTCAGCTCCCACCCTCCCAGCCCTGGCCTTCCAGCCCATCCCGAAGATCATAAGCCTCCGACTGTTCCCCCCATCGCTTACCCTGAGCCCAGGCTCCAATGCCACGATTTCCACGAACATCGCATGCTCCCCGAGCCCATGTCCGACGAACATCTCTTACACATGGGTCCTCGGCTCGGGGATCGGTCGCTTGAACTCGACGACATCGAGCACGGTAACCTTCATCGCGGGTGCGAGCCCCGGGGTGGGGAACATCGCCGTTGCCGCTTCCTTGTGGGATCATGCCACAACGGCGATCACAAACATCACGGTGGTGGCGAATGCCACCGTGGTCTCGGCCCTGGCGCTCGCTCCCGTACAGGGGACCGTGGAGACCGGGGGAAGCCTGCTTTTGAGCGCGACAGCGCACTGTTCCCCTTCTCCCTGCCCATCTGGCCTCCCCATCCAGTGGACCGCGAACAACACCGTCGGGGTGGTCCGGGGTGCAGGCCTTGCCGTGGTCTTTGTGGCTGGAAGTATACCGGGCAAGACGGAGATCACGGCCCGGACGACCCTCGGTGGACAAAGCCAAGTGGCCCGGACCGAGATCTCAGTAGAAGGGATACCGAGACCCGGAGCGATCTCGCTCATGATATCCCCGAACGAAGCGAACATCACGCGGGGCGCCTCATTGGTGCTCCGGGCCGAAGTGGCTTGCGTTCGTGCCCCGTGCTCAGGGCCGACCACCATCCATTGGTCGCTGAACGACCCCTTGGGCAAGCTCAATCAGACCACAGGGGCTACGGTCTCGTTCTCGGCCGGAAGCGTGGGAGGCATCGTCACGGTGGTGGCCGGGGCCTATGAGGGGAACCTTAGCGCGGCGAACCAATCCGAATTGGAGATATGGGTCCCCGCCGTGCATCCGTCGGGCCTCGGTCCCTCTTTCCCACAAGGGTTCCTGGGCCTGCCCCAGACTGTAGGCAATGCCACACTACTGATCATGGGGGCCGCTGCGATCGTGGCGATGACCTATCTCTTCCATCGTCGGGATTTGGCCCTGCGCTCCCGACCCGTTCGTTGATCCTTGGGGTCGGGCTTCCCCAAGATATCCGAGACGGAGTGGGTCGACCGAGCAACAGCGAACTTTTGAAGGGGTTCGTGATCCAGGGTGCGAAGGTCATGACCCAGCGAAGGCTTACCCGGGAGGAGGAGCGGATCATCATCCACAAGGGGACCGAACCCCCTTTCTCGGGAGAGTATGTGGACCACTTCGCCCCCGGGGTCTATCGCTGCAAGCGCTGCGGGGCGGCTCTGTACCGTTCGAAGGACAAGTTCCCCTCCAGTTGCGGCTGGCCCTCGTTCGACGACGAGGTCCCTGGAGCGGTGCGCCGCCTCCCGGACCCTGATGGGGAACGCATCGAGATCGAATGCGCTGCGTGTGGGGGACATCTGGGCCACGTTTTCGAGGGCGAGGGGCTCACACCGAAGAACGTGCGCCACTGCGTCAATTCCCTGTCCCTCACGTTCGATAGGGAGTGAGAAGGCTCGCTCCCCACCCCCTATCCTAAATACTCGCAAGAATACCACGCGTTCAGGCCTTCGGGCCCACGGGCCGGAACAAGAGGGCATAGGGAAGATGGCACGGAACTGTGGTCGGGGAGTCCGCTCGGAGAGAACGTTATGAAGGCCTTCGTGAAGACGACCCGGGCCCCGGGGGGAGAACTCAGAGAGGTGCCCGAACCCCGTCCCGGCCCGGGCGAAGTGCTCGTCGGACTCAGGGCGGCCTCGATCTGCGGCACCGACCTTCACATCTGGGACTGGAACGAATGGGCCCAGAAGCGCCTTCAGAAGATCCCTCTCATCTTGGGCCATGAGTTGAGCGGTGAAGTGCTCGAGCTGGGTGCCGGGGTCCGGGGACTCGCTGTTGGGGATAATGTTTCCGCGGAAACCCACATCGCCGACGGCACATGTTATCAGTGCCGCACGGGGCGGATGCACATCTGCGAGAACGTCCGGGTACTGGGCGTGGACACGGATGGGGTCTTCGCAGAGTACGCGGTCATCCCCGAGATCAACGCTTGGAAGAACGACCCGAATCTGGAGCCCTCCTTGGCCTCGGTCCAGGAACCGCTCGGCAACGCGGTCCACTGCCTGCTCCCGGAAGACAATGTGGAGGACCTTGCCGGCAAGAACGTGCTCATCACCGGGTGCGGTCCCATCGGATTGGTGGCGATCCTCGTCGCGCGAGCGCTCGGAGCGGCCTCGGTCATCGCGACTGAGGTCAATCCCACGCGTCTAGAACTGGCGCACACGATGGGGGCGGATTCCGTGCTCAATCCGAAGGACCTCGGCGCCCGAACCGCGGCAGAGATCCGCACCCTCACCGGAGGCGCAGGGGCCGACATTGCACTCGAGATGTCGGGACATCCGGATTCCTTCCGGCTGGCGTTCGATGCCCTCCGGCCGGGAGGACGGGTCTCCCTCCTCGGTCTTTTCGACCGGGATGTGTCCTTGAACGTGGATGATGCGATCATCTTCAAGGCGGCCCGGGTGCACGGAATCTTCGGCCGACGGATGTTTGACACCTGGTACACCGTGAAGGGACTGCTGGCCAAACCCCGCTTCCGAGAGGACATGCGAAAGATCATCACCCACCGGTTCCCGATCGGCGAACTACCCCAGGCCATGGATGTCCTCCACTCCGGGGCAGCTGCAAAAGTCTCTCTCGAGCCCCGGTGGTGACCGCTCGGGTCCCGGATAAGCGTAATAGGCCCGGCGGTTTCGGAATCCCCTAGGTGAAAACCATGTCCCGTGATCCCGTGGCCTTCCTGAGCAAGGAGTATGCCCAGCTCGTGCAGGCGAACCTCGATTGGAGGATCCATACGCTGAATGGACCGAGCGAGCCCTGGTGCCATGTCGATGGGAAGAAGGTGCTCATGTTCTGCTCCAACAACTACCTCGGTCTCAGCACGCACCCCAGGCTCCGGGCAGCAGCGGTCGAGGCGGTCCAGAGGTACGGGGCGGGCTCCGGCTCTGTCCGGCCCATCGCAGGGACCATGGATGTCCACGTGGAGCTGGAAAAGCGGCTCGCACGGTTCAAGGGGGCGGAAGCGTCCCTCGTCTATCAGACCGGCTTCGCTGCGAACGCCGGCCTCATCCCCCAGCTTGCCGGCGAGGGGGACCTCATCGTGAGCGATGAGCTCAATCACGGGAGCATCATCGACGGGGTCCGCCTCTCGAAGGCGGACAAGGCCGTGTACCGCCATGCGGATGTGGACGACCTCGAACGGGTCCTGAACTCCGCCGAGGCCCATACACCTGCGTATCAGAAGATCCTGATCATTACCGACGGGGTGTTTTCGATGGACGGGGACGTCGCACCACTTGACCGCATCGCCAAGGTGGGAAAGGACCATGGGGCCATGGTCTACGTCGACGACGCCCATGGCGAGGGTGTGCTGGGGGAAGCCGGCCGGGGGATCGTCTCCCACTTCCATCTATCGCGCAACGTCGTGCAGGTCGAGATGGGCACATTCTCCAAGGCGTTCGGCGTGGTCGGAGGACACGTCTCGGGCTCGCGGGATCTCGTGAACTTCGCCCTCAACAAGTCGCGTACCTGGCTCCTGAGCGGATCCCATCCTCCGGCCGTCGCAGCCGCCTGCCTCGCCGCCATCGATGTGCTTGAGCAGGAACCGGAACATGTGCGGCGCCTGTGGGAGAACACGCGGCGGTTCAAGAAGGCCATGTCGGATGCTGGATTCAATATCGGGAAGAGCACGACCCCCATCACGCCCATCATCGTCGGGGAGAGCGCCAAGGCGAAGCAACTGAGCGATCGCCTCTTCGAGCTCCAAGTGTTCGCGCTTCCGATCGTCTTCCCCATGGTCGCCAAAGACCAGGCCCGCATCCGCACGATCATGAATGCGGCCATGACGGAGGACGAGGTGGGGTTTGCCATCGACGCCTTCATCCGGGCCGGCAAAGACCTCCGGATCCTCTGAGGAGCGGAGGACCGGGGGGACTGACGAGAGGATCGCCCTTTCCACGTCGACCAGCAGAGAACCCCGGTCCCTAGGTCTATGACGGACGTTCCTCCAAAGCCCATGGATCCGGTAGCGCTTCCCTTGAAAGGAGGGTGGAGGACCCTCGACCGTCGGGTCTACACACTTTCGGTTGCCGCCTTCGTGCGCTCCAGCGGACGCTCGGCAAGCTGGATCTTCCTTCCGCTATTGCTGTACGTGGGGTACCACCTTTCGCTCTTCCAAGTGGGGCTCCTGGTCTCCGCCCTCGTTCCGCTCTCGGTCCTCGTGAACCTTCTCGGCGGGGTCGCGACCGACCGTTATGGCCGGCGCTGGTTCGCCATGGTGCCCCCCTTCGGAGCGGCCATGGTGTTCCTTGCGCTCTACCGCTTTTGGGACGCCGGGTTGGGGCTCATGATGGTCCTCTGGGCCTGCAACATCGTGCTCATTAACATCCAGCAGCCCGCCCAGAACGCCATGCTCGGGGATGTGACCCACCCAGCGGAGCGGACCGTCGCCTTCGGTGTCCAAAGGGTCTTTTCGAACGCGGGTTTCGCTCTCGCCCCCGCCGTGGGGGGCTTGTTGGCCGCGGGTTATGGGCTCCCGGTGGTATTCCTGATGTCCGCCGTGACCGCGTTCGGGGAGGGGGTGATCCTCCTCGCCTTCCTGAAGGAATCCTTCCGCGGTACGGCCTCCGAGCAACGGACCCAGGCATCGAACGAAGACCCGGGGTCCCACCGATGGAGTGAAGGGTTCCGCTATCCCTTCCGGGACCGTTTCCTCGTATCCTTTGGAGTCCTCGGGTTTGCCCTCACTATCGTCACCCAACAGTTCGGGACCCCACTCACCCTCTTCCTGGGTACGGCACAGCATCTTCCCTTCGCCGAGATCGGCCTGGTGTACTCCATGAACGGGATCGTGGTGGTCGCCCTGCAGATCCCCATCTCCTGGGGGGTGCAGCGCCGCAGGCTCCTGTGGATGGCGGTCGGGGCCTTGCTCTACGGGACCGCCTTCCTGGTCCTCGACATTTCTCCGGGATTCATCGTCGATCTCGCCGCGATCTTCGTGCTCACCTTGGGGGAGGACATCTCGAGCCCCCTGCAGAACGCCGTGCTCTCCGGTCTGAGCGGACCCGCCCGGAGGGGAAGCTACTTCGGGGCGTACAATGTCTTCACCAGCAGCGCCCAGGCATTCGCCCCGGCGCTGGGCACGCTTCTCCTCGGGATCAGCAATGAGGCGCTCTGGGTGCCCATGGCTGGCCTCAGCCTGATCGTGGCGATGGGCTACACCATGCTCCATCGACGCGATGGGACCATTCCGGAGGTCCCGCCCGGTGGGACCGGGTCCGTCGGGGCTCCCCTGTTCGTGACCCCGACCACGGGGGTCACCGGTGGAAAGCACACCGGGTTCGGACACACGGGTCCGTGAAGGGGAAAGGGTTGGGGGGCTCTCCCCGGGGGGAGAGCCCAAGATCTTCGGCCTATCCGAAGAAGACGGAGACCTCGGAGATCTTCCGGCGAGTAGGGATCCCCAACTGGACGTAAAGGTCCTCGAGGGCCTTGGCGCTAGGAGCATCCCACACGCAGCGCGCCTGGGTCTTCCCCCCGATCGCATAGATCACGTGGGGACGGAAGCCAGCCGGCCCCTTCCCGCTCTTGATGATCCCGATCGCCGCATTCACCTTCTCGACCACTGTGTTCGTCTGGCTCGGTTCCCATTGGTGCTCTATCTCAAACGTTGTCATCTTTCTCGACCTCGAAGGACTTGACGCCACCGGTTTATATACCGGGGGTCGTTTCTATAGAAACGGGGTGGTCAACTCTGCCCTGACCCGAAGGTTTTCATGCAAGTCGTCACCATCCGCGTCGAGCACGATTGCCCCTTCGCAAAGCCGATCCTCGAGCGATCGGGAGCGTCGGGGACCCATTACTGCCATCGGGGGCGGTCCGCGATGCTCGAAGTGCAGGCGGAGACCCCCGAGGACCTTCGGGGAATCACGGGGACCTTCATCTCCCAGGGCGGGAGCGTGGTGCTCGGTGGTGGCGAAACCGACCTCCATGCCGTCGTCACCTTTCCCGTCTGTGCTTGCTGTAGCCGCGGGCAAGTGATCCCCTCCATCGAATCTTCCGGTAGCTTCTATCTCCCCCCCACCTCGTACCGGGATGGAGTGGAAACCTACCAGTTCGCTCTGCACGATCCCTCCGTGGGGTCTCGGATCCTCTCTGCCCTTCCCGCCGGGGTGAACGTTCGGAACCTTGCCTCGAGCCCTGTGACCGTTCTCGGCCCCAACGGGGACCTCTTGATCCCAGCCTCCGCCCTTTTCCTCGGGGTGACCGGACGCCAGCGGGAAGCATTGCGCACCGCCGCGTCCCGAGGGTACTATCGAATCCCTAGGGGAACGGACGATTCCGAGCTCGCCCGTGCCCTGGGTGTCTCCCGAGCCGCATTCGAAAGCCTCCTGCGAAAGGCAGAGAACCGGATCCTCCTGGCCACCCTTGAGTACCTGCCCGCTCCCTCCGCTCCCGAGGTACTGGAACGGAAGGATCCCGCGCCTAACGACTCGGAAGCGTAGGGGATTCGGTCAGGGCGAGGGTCCGATGCACCGGGTCGACTCGGATCGGATTTCCTAGGGGAAGGATCCACTGAGGGTCCGTGTGCCCAAAGTCGAGGTTCGTCACCACGGGCATCTCCGGCACGCCGAACTCCTCGAAGAGCACCTCGGTGATGGTCCGGTCCAACTCCCGCTTTTGCTCGGAGGTATACCCTCGGGCCCGTCCGAAGAGCAGTCCTGCGGATCGGAGGAAAACATCCTCGAGCGCATAGTTCCGGAGCCATCGCTGCACCGCGCGCACGGACGGGACCTCCTCACTGGTCTCGAGGAAGAGGACCCTTCCTTTCCAAAAGGATGGCGGGGGCCAGTACCGGGTCCCTTTCAGCATCTCGAGAACCTCAATGTTTCCCCCCCACAGCGGGCCGGAAACTGTCCGTTTCCCTGAGAGCCAGTGCGGCCCATCATTCGGGTGGGACCGATTGACCTTTCCGACGTTCGCCCTGTCGCCCCAATCGGGGTAGCCCTCCGAATATCGGGAAAACGGGGTGTACTTTAGAGGGGGTCCGGAGCCGAAGAGGACCGCGCGTGCTTGGGATCGGAAGGACTCGGGAAACCGCGTCATCTGGGACCAGCCGGCCAGCATGCTGGGTCCATGAAAGGTGACGAGCCCTTGGAGATTCGCCCAGCTCAGAAGCGTCGTCGTATCGGAATAACCAAGGAGCACTTTGGGATGCCGACGGAACACCCCGGGGTCCAGATAGGGAAGGACCCGCATCGAGTCGTCCCCGCCGATAACGGAGACGACCGCAACGACCTCCGGGTCCTCGAAGGCGGTCATCACGTCCTGTGCGCGGTCCTCCGGGTGATGGTAGAGATGGTCCGGGTCGGCCCGGGTATGGGGAAATTCCTTCACGGAGAGCCGGAAGTATTTGCGTAGGTTCTCGATCGCGCGGTCGAGGACCCAAGGGAACCGCGCCGCCCCTCCCCAAGAGGGGGAGACAATGCCCACCGCATCCCCCGGCCGAAGAGCCTTGGGTTTCATCGACCGCATGACCGGTAAGAACACCGGAACGCACTTCAAGTCCACGCAGGTTGGCGGCTTTTCGCCAAATCTTTATCTCTCCTTCAAGGATGTGCGCATCGTTTCGGGAGGGGTGAAGGGCGGTTGGTGGTCATCGAACCATTGCGGGGTTGGCACCCGAACCCGTCCCGGTTCGATCCTTCCGAGCTCATCTCCCCGGTCTATGATACCATCGGACCGGAGGAGCATCGCGCGCTCGACGCCCGCCCGTTCAACGCGGCACAGTTCACCTCCCGTCGGAGCGACATGCCCGTCAGCCGCTTCACGGCGTTGGCGGTACGGAAGCTCAATGCCGCCCTGCATGCCCAGGCGTACGTGCGCGACCCCACCCCCGCGTTCTATGTCTATTCGATAGAGTATCGCCCGGAGCCCGACATCCTTGAGACGATCCCTGTCGAGGACCGCCGCCCGGCCTATCTTCTCATCGGGCTGGTCGGCGCCCTCTCGCTGGAACACTTGGAAGATATCGCGTTGCACGAGCGGACGTTCCCCGACCGGGTCGAGGAACGCATCCGGCTGGAGCGGGCCACGGGTATGCATAACGCCCCCATCGTCGCGGGCTACCGGATGGAGAACCACACGGTCAACGACCTCCTCGAGAATCATTTGGGCCTCGACCGGCGGCGGCTCAAGTTCGACGCAGACCGCCCTCCACTCGTCGAGGCGAAGCTTCATGGCAGCACGCACCGGCTGTGGGCACTGACCGAACCCCGGCTCATCTCCCGATTGCGGAGCTTGTTTCGACGGAAACGAGTCATGATCCTCGACGGACATCACCGATTCACTGCGGCACGGCAAATGGCAATCGAAGGTGAGCGTGTGTACCCGCTCACGATGCTGGTCGAGGCGCACGACCGGGCCCTTTTGCTCTTGCCGTGGCACCGGGTCGTCGCCCGAAAGCAGCGGCCCTTCGCAACCCTCCACAAGGCGGCCCTCCGTCACTTTCCGGACGTAGAGCCGCTTGAGCCAGACCTTTCGCTCCCCGCCTACCTCGAGGTCCTACGGGGTGTCCGAAACCAGGGGAGACAGGGTTTCTTGGCGGTGGGCCGTTCCTCCGCATGGCTTGCGCGGGGAGGGCCCTTACGGAATGAAGGGGAGGACTTTCAATTGCTCCACCGCTTCCTCGAAGGGGAGCTTCGTCTCGAGGCGGGGAAATTCTCTTTCGTCCGGTCGCCAGGCGAGGCCTTGGAGGAGGCTAGAGAGAGCGATGGGACGGCCTTCCTCCTCCCTCCCATCGCCATAGAGGGGGTCGAGCGGGAAGCGTTCGCTCATCGGTTCATGGCGCAAAAGTCGACGATGTTCCTGCCCAAGGTTGCCGAGGGGCTTATCTTCAGCCACCTCAAGGACCCGTAGCCGTCCCCACCGTAAGAGATTCGGGCGTCACACTCGCTCGTAGTCGAGGCCGAGTTCGGAGAGCCGGGCGATGACGCGGCTGCGCTCTTCGGACGCGAGGCTCTTCCACTCGATCACCGCTACTTCCGGGCGGGGGTCGGAGCGTTCGATCGCCTGCGCGAGCATCGCTAGCTCGCCGCAGTAGTGCTTGCTCATCATGTGGCCAAAGGCAAACCTTCCCTCGAGCGCGAGCCGCGAGAACTTGGACTCGTAGTGGAGCCCACCGATGCCGAGGGCCACCTTTCCGAAAGATGCTTCGGCATCGAGGGAGGCCACCACGGCCTCGGCCAGCACCTTGTGCAGGCGACCATCCTTCCAGATCTCCTCATTTCCGCCCACCTCGGCGTACACGACCGGGGTGCGAAGGGCTGGCCCGTGATGGGTCGCCTCGTACGTTACGGGAATGTCCAACGGAGCGCGCTCGCTGAGAGCCTTAAGGATCTTCAGCATCGCCACCGGGGCGGCGGTCGAGAGCTCCCGCGGTCTTCCCCCGAGCTTTGCGTCATCGGTCCAGTTCCCCACGGGGTGTGCCGTGAAGGCTGGCACGCTCTTCGCACTGCTGTGCCGGCTCAGGACGATGATGAGGTCGGCCCCCAGCTTGTCGAGGTAGTCAGCGTACAGGTGATGGCCCGGGAGTTCCAGCAGCTCGATCCCCTCCCACTCGTATCTCGAGATCCCTTCCACGGCGGAGACCGGGCGGAACGCATATGCGGACCGTAAGGCGGCCGCCGCCCCGGCGGAGACCATGTCCTCCGGTGAGTAGACTAGATAGCGCATTCGGTCCCCGTCTGCCTCACGAAAGGGCTGCCTTTAGCCTGTCGCTACGCCGCGGGGGCTTTGCGGAGGGTGGCGATGGTCTCCCGGAGCACGAAACCCCTTCGCTGACCCGAGCGTCGGGTCCGGGCTACCGCAAAGGACTCCACCTGAAAGCCCAGGTCCCGCGCCAACCGGACGAAGATGGCATCCCCGGGAACGTACGCCCCCGCCATCAACGAATCCCCGTTGACCACGAGGAACCGGGCCCCCGGTTTCAGGGCGCGGTGCACGTTCTGGATCACCGGTACAAGATCGCTGAAGTACCGGGCCACGATCGCATCCATGTTGGGCCGGCGATACGTCGATTTCCGTCGTATGTTCTCCCGGATCGACCTCCGGACCTGGCGTATCCAGCCATCCCGTGCGACCCGAGGGTGGAGTGCATCGTCCGAGACGGCCGACGAGGGTGTGTTATCACAGGCCACCATCGTCTCGCGCAGATGCTTGAGCTCGCCGTAGCCCCGGACAAGCCCCAGCCACGCCATCTCGATCTTGTAGTTCATCGGATAGTCCATCCCGTTCACGTAGGGCGGGCTAGTGATGGCTACGTCTACGTTGCCTGATCCCAGGGGTTGTGTACCGGAGTCGCCTTGCGTGATCCGAAGGCGCGGGCCCCACCGTCCGGTGTCTTTCTGGAGTTCGGCAAGGTCCTCTCGCATCCGGTCGATGGCCATCTGGAACAGTTCGAAGGGTCGTTCCCTCCCGAAGCGTCCCTTGGCCGCATAACCTAGGCACGGGGAGCGCTTGAGGTTGCTCGCATCGATCAGGATGTCCGCGAAGGACAACCGGAGAAGGTCCTTGTCTGGTGAGTTGGGTAGGGCATCGATCGCGTTCCGGAGAGAAAGGAGGGATGCCAGGACCTCAGGGCGGAAGTGCGAGCGGGTCTCCTTGAGGAACGGGAGCTCCGAGGTTCTTTCGTTGCGGTCCCGTAGTACTCGGTCGGCCAAGCGTCCGAGCTTCCGAGGATCCACTTCCCACTCGCCTTTGGCGGAGGAAACAAAGGCCGCCAGAGGGAGCATATCATTCCCGACACCCTGGGCGCCCGCCAGCCGGGCCTCCACGGGGACCGTTCCGCTGCCACAGAACGGGTCCAGTACCACACTTCCTTTGCCGGTGGAGAGGTTCGCCAGTGATTCCCTGACGAATCCTGCGGAGAATCCCTGCACGTACGGCCACCAACGATGGACGGCCAGCTGTTCGTTGGGGCGAAAGTGGAGATTCAGCGGTCGGCTCGTGACCGAAATGCCGATCTCTCGCTCGAAGGCCTCCCGGAAATCCTCCGGCCCGACACCCTCTTCCAAACGGGACCCTATGTTCTCATACTCCTGTGCGATCCAGAGCGAACGGCCCACCGGGTGCACCGCTCCGGCGGTCTCCAGTTGCTCGATGGCCTGGGTGACCTCGGATTCGAGCTGCCCCGTGACCGTGGCGATTTGCTTTGCGGTGATCCCCATCACGCCCGAACGTCGAACCGTGCTCAACACCGTCCGTTCTACGGGGGTGTCCGGAGGATCGGGCCGGGGCATCGCCTCGTGCCAGGGGTCGCGCCCCAAAAGGTTGGCGCCCGGAACCCAGAAGAAGTGCCGAAGGGGTCCAACTCGGGTCGGTCCCTTGAGATATTCGGCCCGGAACCCCTGAGGAAGCGGTCCGGCGAGGTTCATATTCCTTCTCGATATAGTGTGTATACGTTGAAGCCCCCAGGAAGCGGCCATTCTAGCGGGCGCTGGTCCATGTTCCTCGGACTTGGGCTCATCGGCCTCATGCTGGGAATCCTCGCCCCGGCCACCGGGGCGATGGGGAGCTCACTCGCAGCCCACCCCCTCGCCGCATCGGCTCTCGGTTGGACGAATGAGACGGCGAACTCCCCGCGCTCACCCGGTCCTCTCGAGGGATCCGTGATGGCATACGATGCCGCCGACCAAGAGTTTGTGCTCTACGGGGGAGTCAACCCCGTCCAAGATTCCTATTCGGCTTCCACTTGGACCTACAAGGGGGGACAATGGTCACAATTGAATTTGAACCCAAGCCCTTTGCCCAGTGATTTCGCGAGCATGGCCTACGATCCGGCCATTCCGGGCGTCGTCTACTGGGGGGGCGGAGGTCCCCTCGGTTTCTACAACGATACCTGGGTCTTCTCGCACGGCAGCTGGACCGAGATATGCTCGCCCTGCCAGGAAGGACCCGGGGCCCGCTGGGGAATGAGCATGGCCTACGACTCATCCTCAGATGAGATCGTCGCGTATGGGGGATGCTCTTCGGTCCCCACGAACTTGAGTTCCGGTCACTGCCCTTGGAACGATACCTGGGTCCTGGGGATCCAAGGCAGTACACCCACATGGCGAAAGCTCGTCACCAACCCACAACCCTTGGAATGTTTTGGTGCTGCATTGGTAGACGACCCCACTTTGGGAGGAGTGGTGTTGTATGGTGGTTACGACAATGACCGGACGGGGCCGGGACTGAGCCCGATCCTGTCAGGAACGTGGCTCTTCAAGTCCGATGCGTGGATCCGGCTCGTTCCGGGGACGGTGCCCGACCCTCTCTACTTCGCAGCCTATGCGAACGACGTGGCGGCCGGGGGCCCTCTTCTCTTTGGCGGACTCACCCCATCAACAGGGATCGGCACCCAGGTGACGGCCTCCACGTATCTCTACACACAGGGGAACTGGGCGATGGTCAACTCGACCCCCGCACCCCCCGCCCGGGCAAGCGCGGCTTTTGCTTATGACAACTCCACCGGCACGTTCCTCCTGTACGGCGGGGTCGGTAGCAATTCACCCTATACCGATACTTGGATGTTCGGCAATGTCACGAGTCCCTCATCGAGCGCTCATTCTCGGGATACATGGTTCGGGATCCCCATCGGGTCGCTCGTCATCCTGGCGATCCTTGCAATCGCCATCGTGTTGGTCCTACTCTACCTTCTGCGGTCCCGGACAGGCAACTCCGCTCCGGCCGTCATGAGAGAGAGGGGAGTACCGGCTCCGGAAGTCCCGGGTGCTGTCAGCCGGGACACCGGCCGAGGGAATGGCGAACCGCTTCGGCTCAAGATCAAGCTCTCCCCGCTGACCGTGGTCGAGACGCACGATCCGGCGGATGTGTGGGCCGCCCTTCAAGATGAGACGCTCGAACCGTCGCGGATGCTCATCGTCACCAAGACACCGCACGATGTGCCGGCCATGCTGGCCAAGGGGGAACTTTGGCACATGGCCTATGGGGAAGGCGAGGGGCGCGTCCTTCCAGGGGACCTTGACCGGCTAGGGTCCATCATCGAGACGCACCTCACGAAGACCCCTGGCTGCGTGGTGTACATCGATGCGCTCGATCTCGTTTCGCATGCCACTTCGTTCAAGAGCGCCCGTCGGCTGGTCCAAGTGACGCGGGAAATGGCCGAAGAGCACGCGGCGCACGCGCTCTTCCGGATCCCCCCGGGCTTCTACACACCGACCGAACTGAGCCAGCTTGAGGAAGGGGCCCAGGTCATCCGACTGTAGTGGGGACGCGGCCTGGCATGCCCGAAGCTTTAAGGAACGGACATGCTGGGGGAAAGGAAGCGCAGGGGTGGCCCAGCATGGTCAAAGGCGCCAGGTTGAGGTCCTGGTCTCGAAGGAGTCCGTGGGTTCAAATCCCTCCCCCTGCATGTCCCGTCCTCCCATTGTTCGCTGGGTGTTTCTCAGGACCGGTGCGGCCCCACGGGGAAGCCATATGCGGATCGCACATGTCCCAAGGGACGGGCCTGTAGCATAGCTCGGACAATGCGCCGGCCTTCTAAGCCGGATAACTGGGGTTCGAAAGACGGGGCCGGGAACGGTCCCTTCCGAGACTCCCCACAGGCCCGCCCATCTTCCTTCGGAACGCCGTCCGGAACGGAGTAGGGAGGCGGGGCGCACACCGCATGATTTCCTGTCCTGTACAAGGCTTTTAACCGATGGCCGCATGAACAATCAGCACGCAATGGCAGGAGAAGCAGCGCAGGGCCGTGGAGCGGCGTCCTACGGCGCAGAATCGATCCAGATACTCGAGGGATTGCAGGCCGTCCGCAAGCGTCCGGCCATGTACATTGGTTCTACGGATTCCCGCGGTCTTCATCACCTGATCAATGAGGTCGTCGACAACTCGATCGATGAGGCGCTCCGTGGGGCCTGCACGTTCGTCGAGGTCACACTAGGCAAGGATGGGACCTGCACGGTATCGGACAACGGCGGAGGGATCCCGGTGGAGGTCCACCCCCGGTACAACCGCCCCACGCTGGAGATCGTCATGACCGTGCTCCACGCCGGCGGCAAGTTCGACAAGAACACCTACAAGATCTCCGGAGGTCTGCACGGGGTCGGGGTGCACGTCGTGAACGCCCTCTCCGAGTACCTCGAGGCCCGGGTCAAGCGGAACGGCAAGAAGTACTTCCAAAGGTTCGAGCGAGGAAGCCCGGTCGCGCCCATCCGGGAGGAGGGAGATGGCGAAGGGACGGGCACCTCCATCAAGTTCAAGCCGGACGGTCAGATCTTCGAGACCACCACCTTCGAGAAGGCCATCGTGGAACACCGGTTGCGCGAGCTTGCCTTCCTCAATCCCGAGGTCACGATCGTCTTCCGGGATGAGCGAGAGGGCTACGAGAACACTTTCCACTATTCCGGCGGTATCGCCGAATACGTCCAGGAGCTCAACCAGAACAAGAACGCGCTCTTCAGCCCGCCCATCTCGATCATGGTCAACCGGCAGACGGTCGAGGTCGAGATCGCGATGCAGTACGACGACGGCTACAACGAGGTCCTCTTTTCGTATGCCAACAATATCCCGACCATTGATGGCGGTACCCATGTGGCCGGGTTCCGGGCCGCCCTGACCCGCAGCATCAACGACTATGCCCGTAAGCGGGGCTTCGTGAAGGGCGAGAAGGAGGGCGTCACCGGGGAAGACGTGCGGGAGGGCCTGACCGCCGTCGTGACCGTGAAGATCCTTGAGCCCCAGTTCGAGGGCCAAACGAAGGGCCGGCTTGGCAACTCCGAGGTCAAGGGGATCGTGGAATCCGTCGTGAACGATAAGCTCGCCGAGTACCTCGAAGAGCATCCCGGCCCCGCCCAGGTCATCGTGGCGAAGGCGTTGCAGGCCGCCGAGGCCCGAGAGGCCGCCCGCAAGGCCCGGGAACTCACCCGCCGGAAGGGTCTCTTGGACGGGGGCGTGCTTCCGGGCAAGCTCGCCGACTGCCACTCGAAGGACGCCTCGAAGAGCGAACTGTTCATCGTCGAGGGCGACTCGGCCGGTGGTTCGGCGAAACAGGGGCGGAACCGGGAGTTCCAGGCCATCCTCCCGCTCCGGGGGAAGATCCTCAACGTGGAGAAGGCCCGGCTGGACAAGATGCTCCAGAATGAGGAGATCACCAACCTCATCACCGTCATCGGCACGAACATCGGGGACGAGTTCGACCTCCAGCGCCTGCGCTACCACCGGATCATCATCATGACGGATGCCGATGTGGACGGTTCCCACATCCGGACCCTCCTCCTCACCTTTTTCTACCGCAAGATGCACGACCTCATCGAGCAGGGCCATGTCTACATCGCCCTTCCACCCCTCTACAAGGTGAGCAAGGGCAAGGAGGTCCACTACGCGTACTCCGACGACGAGAAGGACCAGATCGTGAAAGACTTCGGCGGTATGCGGGGGGTCTCGATCTCCCGGTACAAAGGGCTAGGCGAGATGAACCCCTCGCAGCTGTGGGAGACCACGATGCGTCCCGACACCCGCACGATGCTCAAGGTGAACATCGAGGACGCGGAGAAGGCGAACCAGATGTTCAACATCCTCATGGGCGAGAAGGTGGAGCCCCGCCGGGACTACATCCAGGCCCATGCCCACGAGGTCACGAACCTGGACATCTGATGCCCGGCATTGCGTCGCGCATAGCCGGCTTCAGTTTCATACCCCTCGGCCTCCTTTCGTCCCCGGGGTGGTCTGGATGGCCCTTGGCCCTGGGCTATTTTCTTGCGATCTTCTTGGGGCAGGGGGTCGCCGTGGTGTTGGCGTTGAGGACCCCCTCGCTGCATGCCAAGGATGCGGGTATGCCGCGCTCGCCGGTACGGCTGAGCATCGTGATCCCTGCGAAGGACGAGGCCCAGGACCTCGCCCTCGTCCTGGATGACCTGCGCCACCAAGAGCTCCCGGGGACCGTTTCGACGGAGGTGATCGTGGTCCATGCCCCTTCCTCCGATGGGACCGAGGAGGTCGCCCGAAAGCATCCTTCCGTCACGAAGGCGATCGCCGAACCTCCTCTTCCTCCCGGTTGGGTGGGCAAGAGTTGGGCCTGCGACCGGGGATATCGTGCGGCCTCGGGCGATGTGCTCCTGTTCTTGGACGCGGACGTTCGGCTCTCCCCCGAGGCGCTCCGCGCAGCGCTCTCGGAGCTCGAGCAGCGGCACGTGGACCTGGTCACCTTCGGGGCCCGGGTCGTCATGCGGAGCTTCTGGGAGAACGTGGTCCTTCCCCTCTACACCCAGTTCGTCCTGACGTACTTCATGCCCCACCGGTCGAACCGGCCCGGGTCCCGGCGGGCCATTGCGAACGGTCAGTTCCTGATGGTCACCCGAGCACGCTACGAGCGCATCGGAGGGCACGAGCGGATCCGGAACTATGTCCTCGAGGATGTGAAGCTCGCCCAAGAGGTCAAGCGCTCGGGCGGATCGATCCGGTTCGTCTGGACCCCGGAGATGGTGACGACCCGGATGTACCGGGACCGGAAGGAGATGTTCGAGGGGCTTTCCAAGAATGTGCACGGCACGGAGTTCCGGGCCACCCGTCAGGTCGCCCTTCTTGTCGGGGTGGTCCTGCTCTTCCTCTCCCCGATCGTGGTCCTCGGTATGGGACTTGCGTACCTTTCGCTCCCTTGGACCCTCGTCTCCCTCCTAGCCATCTTCGTGACCTTGCTAAAGCAAGCGGCGTTCCAGCGCTCCCTACAAGCCCCCTTGCGTTATGCGTTCACCTATCCCCTGGGCGTCGTCTTCTATGTGGCGATGCTCTGGCGCTCCCTCGTCCGGGGGGTGCGCGGGCGGGGCGTCACCTGGAAGGGGCGGACGTATCCCACGCCTTAGTCGGTTCCAGGTCTACAGGCCCAAGGTCAAGAACTGCTGCGCCGCAGAATTCATGGCCCCGATGAGCGGGGTCGGATAGATCCCGAGCACCAGGAGGAGGAGCGCGATGCCGACCACGGTGGCCCAGCGCGCACTCCCCGTGCCCCGGATCTCATCCCGGACGGACCCCCAAGCCGGAGCCGCCGGTGCATTTCCGACACCCAAGGAAGAATGCGAGAGCGGATGGGCCCCCGCCGTGGCGGAACCCGTGCTCTCCGGCATGTACATGTACCGGAGGATACGCGCGTAGTAGAACACGGAGAGCGCGCTGTTGAGCAACCCTGCGATGGCGAGGAGGGTGAAGTATCCACCGGCCTCCACGGCCGCGAAGAACAGGTAGAACTTCCCGACGAACCCCAGGGTAAGGGGCATTCCCGCAAGCGACAGGAGCATGATGGCGAAGCTCGCACCGATCCCCGGGCGGGAGTGGCCCACCCCGCGCCAGTCGGTGATGAGCGGGCCGACCCCGAGCCCCACCGCGGCCCCGACCACGATGAACGCCCCGGCCTTCATGAGGACGTCCGCGGTGATCTGGAGTGTCGCCCCGGCAAGCGCCGCAGGCGTGTCAATGGCGATCCCGAGCAGCATGTAGCCCGCCTGCGCTATCGATGAGTAGGCGAGCATCCGCTTCATGGTCGTCTGCTCAAGCGCCATCACGTTGCCGACCGTCATGGTGATGACGGCGAGCGCTCCCAAGGCGAGATAGAGCGCGAAGCCCTGGGCGGAGGCGAAGATCCGGACGGCGGCCACGAACACGATGAATATCCCGAAGAGCCCCATCTTCTTGCTGCCCGCGGCGAGGAACGCGGATACGGAGGCGGGGGCGCCGTCGTACACATCGACGGCCCACATGTGGAAGGGCACGAGGGTGGCCTTGAACCCGAGCCCGACCGCGACCATGCCGAAGCCGACCAAAGCGAGCGAACTGTTCGCAGGCAGTGCCCGGAAGGCGGTGAGGCTGGTGGTTCCGTACGCCCCGTAGAGGAGGCTCGCCCCGAAGAAACTGATCGCCGTGGAGAGGGCCCCGATGATGTAGAACTTCATCGCCGCCTCCACCGCCCGCCGGTCCTTGCGCGTGTAACCCACCATGACATAGGTGGCGATGCCGGTGATCTCGACCGAAAGAAGGAGGAAGATGAGATCCGCTGATATGGCCACGAAGAGCATGCCGAGGGCGGCCAGGCTGAGCAAGGCGTAGAAGGTGGGCACCTCTTCCCCATCGGCCTCCGAGACGCTGGCGAGGGCCACGAGGAGGGCTGAGAGGAGGAAGATCCCCTGGAAGATGAGGCCGAAGTTCGTGAAGATGACCGGGCCGTTCTGCGTGCCGAGAAGCCCGGCCGGGAGGGTCGAAAGGCCCTGGAGCGGCCAAGAGCCGAGGTCCGCGAGGACCTGGAGGAAGGCGAGCAGAAGGAAGATGGACGTCGCCCCACCGATGATCGCGCGGCTGCGTATGCCCGCGACGTCAAGCATGAAGACGAGGATCACTCCGATGAAGACCGTCGCCTCGGGAGTGTACTGGGCGATGGAGGGAATGTCGAAGCTCATGCTCTCTCCTCCGTCATGGGGTCGAGGTACATACCGTGGAACCTCCGTGGAAGCATTGGGTGGCGAAGATGGCTGCGTGGGGGATGAACTGGACGATGAGGTAGGGGAGGATGCCGTAGAGCACGATGAGCGCCACGAGGAGCCCCATGGAGATCATCTCGTTGAAGGGGAGGTCGGTGGCCTTGTCGGGGATCCCTCTCGGGGGCCCGAAGGCCATACGCTGGAGCATCCACAAGTAGAACCCGGCCGTGACAACGAGGCCGAGGAGCGGGAGAAAGACCCACCATCGCAGGGCTTCCCATGTGGCAAGGAAGGCCGAGAACTCGGCCGGGAAGCTCACGAGCGCGGGCAGGCCCAGGGAAGCCAGGGACCCAATCATGAGCATCGTGGTCAGGGCGGGCGTGCGGGAATTCATTCCTCCGATGGAGGGGATGTCCCGGGTGCCGTAGGTGTGGTGGACCGAGCCCGATAGGAGGAACAGGAGCCCGCTCACGAGGCCGTGGGCGAACATGAGGAGCACCGCCGCCGTCACGCTCAGCTGCGTCCAGAGGGCGATGGCGAGGAGAACGATGCCCATGTGGTTGATGGAAGAGTAGGCCACCATGCGCTTCAGGTCCCGTTGGGACAAGGATAGGAAAGCGCCCCAGATGATGGACAGGAAAGCGATGCCTAAGACGACGGGTTCGGCATTCACATGGCCGTAGGGAAGGAGGGGAAAAGCGATCCGGATGAGCCCATAGGCGCCCATCTTGAGGAGCATCCCGGCCAAGAGGACCGACCCTCCGGTCGGCGCCTCCACGTGCGCATCGGGGAGCCACGTGTGGAACGGGACCATGGGGAGCTTGACCCCGAAACCGAAGAACATCGCCCCGAATAGGAGGACTTGGGGCACCACCATGATGTTCTTGGTGTCGAGGGCGGCCACTTGGGCAGTAGAGATGCTGCCTCCGAAGTCCATCGAGCTCCACCCTCCCAGGAAGACCATGGCAAAGAGGGCCACCAGGGTCACCACACTCGCGACGTGGGTGTATACGAAGAACTTGATGGAGGCATAGTGGCGGCGGGGGCCCCCCCAGTGCCCGATAAGGAAGAACATCGGGATGAGCACGATCTCCCAGAACGCGAAGAAGAGCAGGATATCCAGCGATACGAACACGCCGAAGAGACCGGCGTTCGTGAGCCCGACAAGACCAAAGAAACCGGCCGGGTTCTTCGTCTCGTTCCAATGGTAGACCACGGAGACGATGGTCAGGATGGGAGAAAGGAGCAAGAAGGGGAGGCTGATGCCGTCGATCCCGACGGTGTAGTTGACCCCGATACCTCCCGATCCCCCGGAAAGGGTGAGCCAGGGGACCACTTGGACGAACTGGTAATCGAAGGCGGTGCCCAGCTGGAAGTTCACCATGACCCATATCACGATCCCAAGGGACACTGCGGCCGTGGTGAGGGCGACCCAGCGGGCCCACTTCCCTGCGAAGAACGTGGCGGCGGCCCCGACAAGCGAGATCGCGAGGAGGTCCGTCAGTGGGGAAGGGTAGGCGAACACGCTCATCCTCCTCCCCAGGCGGACGTAAGGTACGGCAGGGCGTAGAGGAAGAAGAACACGAGGACGATGAGCCCGAAGACCACCCACGAGACATAGCTCGAGACGAGCCCGGTCTGGATCCGACGGCCCCGCTCGGAGGCGATCCGGAAGAGATCCTCGAACGCGTGGACCGTCCCGTCGATGACGTAGCGGTCGAACCAGTCGAAGGCGCGGGCGATCCCAAGCACGCCACCATGGGCTAGGCCATCGTAAGCTTCGTCAAAGTAGTATTTCCGGACGAGGACGGTGTGGAGGCCCTTGAGGGGGCTCTCATCGGCGAGGCGGAAGACCCGTCCGTTGCCCCAGAGCGCATACGCGGTCAGAAGTCCGGTCAGGGCGAGGCCGAGAGAGGCGAGGCCCAAGAAGAGGTCCGTCTGGCTGAAGGTGAAGCCCGAGCCAGAGGAAGCATAGCCGAAGGCGCCCCATTGGACCCCCGGGAGAAGGTGGCTGAACCCGGAGAGCAGGGGAAGGAACCCGGCCACGAGGGTGAGCCCGGCCAGGGTAACGAGCGGGGCCCGCATGACCCAGCTCGGCTCGTGCGCCGGATGAGCGCTAGACTCCCGGGCCTCCGTCCCGCTGAAGGCGAGGAACCAGAGCCGGAAGATGTAGAGCGCGGTCAAAAGGACCCCGACCAGCGCCATCAGGAAGAAGACCAGCGCCCCGGGATAGTGCTGGGCCGCCGTCCACGTGAGCGAGAGCAGCCCGTCCTTCGAAAAGAACCCCGAAAAGGGCGGGATGCCGGAGAGGGCCAGGGCTCCGATCAGCATGGTGTAGCCCGTGACCGGCATCTTTCGGAGCAATCCTCCCATCGCGAACAAGTCCTGGGTGCCGAGGGCATGGATGATGGAGCCCGCGGACAGGAACAGGAGCGCTTTGAAGAAAGCGTGCGTGAAGAGGTGGAACATGGCCGCCCCCGGACCGATGGCGACGAGGGAAGCTGCCCCCACCGCCATGACCATGTATCCGAGCTGGGACATCGTGGAATAGGCGATCACCCGTTTGATATCCCGGGCCACCAGGCCCATGGTGCCGGCGAAAAGGCTCGTGAACCCTCCGATCGCCAGGACGACGAGGGCCGCGGTGGGTGTGAAGCCGATGTAGATCGAGGTGATCGCCAGGAGGAAGACGCCGGCGGCGACCATGGTCGCCGCGTGGATGAGGGCGCTCACGGTGGTGGGGCCTTCCATGGCATCCGGGAGCCAAGTGTGCAGAGGGAACTGGGCGCTCTTGCCTGCGGCACCGCCGAGGATGAGAAGACCGGCGAGGGTCATCAGGTTCGGGTCTTGGGCGGTGACCGAAGCCACCGAGTTCGCCGATAGGAAGACGACGTTGGAGTCCGCGTTCGGCGGGGCGAAGGTGAATCCCGCGCAGGCCCAGTTGATCCCGGCGCTGCTGCAGACCTGTCCCGGGTAGGGGCTGGTGGTGATCGAGGGATTGACGATCCCCCCGAGGGAGGTGAAGAAGATGAAGACCCCGACGAAGAGCAGGACATCCCCCACTCGGGTCACGAGGAAGGCCTTCTTTGCGGCGCTTGCGGCCTCGGGCTTCTTCCAGAAGAAGCCGATGAGGAGGTAGGAGCAAAGGCCCACGAGCTCCCACATGAGGATGAACTCTAGGTAGTTGTCCGCGAGGACCAGGCCGTTCATCGCGGTGAGGAAGAGCATCATCTCCGCGAAGTAGCGGGGGAGCCCCTCCTCATGGGCCATGTACTCCATCGAGTAGAGGACCACGAGGAACCCCACGATGTTGACCACGAGGAGCATGAGCGCACCGAGGGGGCTCACGAGCGTACCCATGACGAAGCTCGTCCCGTCGGGCAGGGCGAACCAGACGAAGCTCGTATCGTGGTAGAGCGTAGAAGAGAGCGATTCTTGATAGGCGAAGAAGACCCCGAAGACCAGGGCCGCCCCCTCCGCAATGACGGCGATGAAGCCTCCCCCCTTCTTGAAGAAGGTTCCCCCCAGACCCAGGACCACGAATCCGATGGCGGTCGATAGCGGGACGAGGAAGGCGTACCAGAAGTAATCGACCATGTGCTGCCTCCCCCCTCCTTTTCAAAGCTTCAATTGCATGGCATCGGCCACGTCCACGCTCCCGATGATGCGGTTGAGCGCCAGGACTATGGCTAGGCCGAGGGCCACCTCCGTGGCGGCGAGGCCGATGAGCACGACGGCGATCCCCTGCCCGGAGACCTCCAGGAGCGAATTCCCGGCCGGGGAGTACGCGGCAAAGGCGATGAAGTTGAGGATCGCCGAGTTCATCATGATCTCGATGGAGATGAGGAGCATGATGAAGTTCCTCCGGGTGAGCACTCCGAAGATGCCGAGGGAAAAGAGGAGGCCGCTGAAGAGGACGAGCTCATCGAGGGGAATCATTCGCCCTCCGCGCGGATCGGTCGCCCCCGGCTTTCCTTAGCGAGGTAGACGGCCCCGACCAGTGCGCTCAGGACCACGAAGCCGAGGATGATCACCCAGGCCCCGAAGTCGAGGAAGAGGCTCTGGGAAAGGATCGGGGTCGGGTAGGTCCGGCCCGCGGCGTTGTAGGGGAGCGAGAGGGCATTCCCCGCCAGCAGGAGAGCGGTGGCAACGCTGAGGAGCACGGAGGTGATCCCGATGCCCGTGACCGCCTCCCGGCTGAAGATCCGTTTCTTGACGACCATGATGGCGAAGAGCAGGAGGATCGTGACGGCCCCGGCGTAGACCGCGAGCTGAAGAACACCGAGGAAGGGCGCCTCGAGAAGGAAGTATATGAGGCCAAGGGAGACAAAGAGGATGGCGATCCACATGATCGTATGGACGATCTCCCGGGCGAGGAGGGCGAGCACGGCAGTGACTAGGCTCGTGCCCGCGAGCAGTGCAAAGAGGATCTCGTCCAGGCTCACTTCCGGGCACCCCAGTAGAGGCACTCCCGCGGGCAGACGGAGATGCAAGTGCCGCACCGCACACATTCGGGATCGTTGACCGTGGGCTCCTTCCAGATGCGCTTGGGGAGCTTCTCCCCGGGCTTCGACTCAGGCTTCGGGATGTCGATCATCGTGATGCATTTCGTCGGGCAGTCCCGAGCGCAGGCGTTGCATCCGATGCAGAGGTCCTGGTCAAGTAGGATCACGTCCTCGTTCTCGGGAAGCGCGATCCGGGTGGGGTTCTGGGAAAGCTTGGCCTTGTACACCTCAAAAAGCCGCTGTGGGCTATATACCATGTGGGCCCGGTCGTTGGTCGTGATGGTGTAGCCGGGGGTCATGGTGAGACATCCCTCAGGGCAGGCATCGGAGCAGAAGCCACAGAAGGAACACTTCCCGTAATCAATCTCAGGGCACTTCTTTGTCTTGCCCCCACCCGCATCGGTGTTGACCATCTCGATGCACGTGTCGGGGCAGCTGAATGCACAGAGATTGCACGAAATGCAGGTCTTGATATTGAGGCCGTGGACCCCGCGGTAATTATCCCAGATCTCACCGACCCCGATGGGTGCACCGCTCTCGACCTTGACCGTCTTTCGGAAATCCTCGTTCTCGAGGCGTTCCCCGAAGGGATAGAGGATCGTGGAGGGACGCCAGAGGCTCTTGACGAACTGCCGCGCCACGATGGCCATGGGATAGACGACCATCCCCTTGACACGGTCTTCGGGGGGTTCGGCCTTCTTCACCGTCTTCTCGTGAACCTGCACCATGTTTCTCTCCCTTTCCCCGCGCACCTACAGGGCCGGCCAGTGGATGACGGGATATCCCCAGACCACGAGGGCCAGGGCCCAGATGATGTTGACCATGGCGAGCGGGAGCATCCGTTTCCAGCCAATCTGGAGGAGCTGGTCGGTCCTCACGCGCGGGAGCGATGCCCGGACCCATATGAAGATGGCGAAAACGGCGTAGGTCTTGAGCTGGAAGAACACTATCCCGGAGAGGGGGAAGCTGGAGAGGCCCCAGGGCATGCTCCATCCACCGAGGAACAGGAGGACGATAAGGTAGCTCCCGATCAGGGCCCGCACGTAGTCTCCGAGCATCGTGAAGGCGAAGAGCATCCCCCCGTACTCGGTGGACCAGCCTTCGACGAGCTCGGCCTCGGCCTCGGGCAGGTCGAACGGGATACGCTCGACCTCGGCCAGCATGGCGATGAAGAAGATGATCAGCCCTAGGATGAGAGGGACGGCGAACCATCCATTGGCCGCCTGGTCACCGACGATCACGTTGAGGTCGAAGCTGCCGGTGAGCGCGACCACCGCCACCACGGACAGGAGCAGGGGGATTTCGTAGGCCACAAGCTGGGCCGCGGTCCGCATGCCCCCGATCAGGGAGTACTTGTTGTTCGAGGACCAGGAGGCGATGAAGATGAAGAGCGGCGCAAAGGAGAACAGGGCGAGGGCGACGAGAAGCGAGAGGGGCACCGCCCCTCCGGAGAATCCGAAGGAGATCGGGAGGAAGCCCAAGATCGCGATCGAGATCACAAGATAGGCCGTGGGCCCGAAATAGTAGCCGAGGTCGTCGGCTTCCCGCGGGGAGAAGGGTTGTTTACGGAACAGTTTGAGGCCATCGGCAAGGTTCTGGAGGAGCCCCGCATAGCCGACGTGCATGGCGCCGCGGCGGTCCATGAACCGTCCCAGTAGCTTTCGCTCCCACCAGATGAACACGAGGACGTTGACCAAGCTGACCGCAAACACGAGCGCCCCGACGACAAGGTACGATAACCAGACGGCGAGGAACGGACCATAAGCGCCGGAACCCGGCACGAGCGGACCGAGCAAGCCAAGGAGCAGAACGACCAGGGTATGGGCCACGGAATACAGCGTCTCGACCATCGGTGTCTCCTATCGGTCGGACTCCCCGACGCAGATGTCGACGGATCCCATGATGGCCGGGATATCCGAGACCCGGTAGCCGACAAGATAATCCTTGGAAGCGGCGATGTTCACGAAGACCGGGGAGCGGAGCTTGGCCCGGTAAGGATGCTCGGCACCCTCGTTGATGATGTAGGCCATCGCCTCCCCGTGGGGTTCCTCCATCGCGGAGAACCCTCTTCCCTTGGGGTAGCCGCGGCGTTCCACATAGATCTCCTTTCCCGGGGGAGGGCTCGGGGTCCCGACGAACCGGGGCACTTTCTCCGCGAGCACCGGTCCGGGATTCCGGTCCAGCCAATCCAACACTTGGCGCACGATGCGGACGGATTGTTTCATCTCCTCCATCCGGACCCGATAGCGGCCGTAGCAATCGGGGGCATCATACACTGCCACATCGAAATCGAGCTCGGGATAGACGGAGTACGGCCGGTCACGGCGGAGGTCGCGGTCGACCCCGGCCGCCCGCAACATCGGCCCCGTCACGCCGTCGTTCACGCAGTCCGCGGCCTTGAGGACCCCGATCCCCTTCGTCCGTTCGAGGAAGATCGTGGAATTGTCGCACACCTTCTCGTATTCCGGTAACCGCTGGTCGAACCAATCCATCACCTTGCGGCAGCGGTCGGTGAAGCCCACGGGGACGTCGTTGCGCACCCCGCCGACGCGCATGAACTCATAGGTCATGCGCGCACCCGTGTACGATTGGAAGAGATCCAAGATGAGGTCCCGGTCCCGCATGCCGTAGAGGAACGGGGTCATCAGTCCGATGTCTTGGACATATGCCGCGTACCACATCACATGCGAGGAGAGCCGTTGGAGTTCCTGGGAAAGGACTCGGACGTACTCGGCCCTCGGGGGTGGGCTGATGTTCAACGCCTCTTCCGCGGCCATGATGTAGAGCTGTTCCCAGGCGATGCCGGCCACGTAACAGGTCCGGTCCATAAGCGTGACCACCTCATTGTACCGACGGTACTCGCAGATCTTCTCGATGCCGCGGTGAAGGTAGCCGATCTCGGGGTCCACATCCACGATGAGTTCCCCGTCCACCTTGACCCGGAGGTTCCAAAGGCCATGGGTCATGGGGTGTTGCGGCCCCATGTTGATCCACATCTCAGACATGGCGTGCCTTGACCTCCAGTTCCTCAGGTTCGTGGAGCTCGAACGATTTTCGAAGGGGGTGGAAGCGGTACCCTTCGGGCATGAGCACCCGGCGCAGGTCGGGGTGACCGTCGAACCGTACCCCAAGCATGTCCCACGTTTCGCGCTCGTGCCAGTTGGCGCCTCGCCATATGGATGTCACGGACGGAACATGGGGATCTTCCGGTGCGGTCTCAACGGTGATTTCGAGATATCCCTTGAGCGCATCTGACCACAGGTGGTAAAGCACCTCGATGTGCTCGATCCAGTCCACACCGGAGACGAGGGCGCAGTGGGTGAACGTTCCCTGGTCATGCAAGAACCGAGCCACCTCGACGAGCCGATCAACTTTGACCTGCACGACACCCAGCACCTCCTTGCGGCTGGGGAGGACCTTCACATCGGGTCCGAAACGACTTTCGAGAGCGGGGAGGAGCGCCGCCAAGGTCAGGTCGGTCATCTTCACGCCCGCCGCTCCCGGATGAGCCGCTCGAGCCGTAGGATTCCATCCAGCATTGCCTCAGGTCGTGGCGGACAACCGGCGATGTAGACATCTACGGGGATCAACTTGTTGACACCCGGGACCACCGAGTAGGCCGTACGGAAGGGGCCGCCTCCCGTGGCGCAGTTCCCCATGGCGATGGCCCACTTGGGCTCGGGCATCTGTTCCCAAAGCGTGATGAGCTTGTGCGATAGCTTCCACGTCACCGTGCCGTTGACGATGAGAAGGTCGCACTGGCGCGGCGAGGAACGGGGGACCACCCCGAAGCGTTCCCCATCCCAGCGGGCGCCAAAGCCGGCCGCGAACTCGATGGCGCAGCAAGCGAGCCCCCAATGAAGGGGGAAGAGGCTGTTCCGTCCGGCCCAGTTGAAGACCGGTTTGGTCGCGGCGTCGAGACCCCGCTGGATCATCCCGGTCAGGGTCTCCTTGATCACGGGGATGTACTCCTTGGACTGGACGGCCTCGACCTCCGCGAAGGGGACCTCGGGTTCCATGGGGTCCGTCTCCTTGACGTGCGTGATGATCCGGGCCGTGCCGGAAGTGTTGGTCGCGTTCATACCCAGAGGCTGTGCTCCCCCCGCAGCACGTAGTATATGGCCAATAGGGAAACCACTGTGAAGATGCCCACGACAAGGCTCGGGATGAGCCAGACTCCGGCGGCGGCGAAGGCCTTCAACGAAACGGCCCAGAGGGCGAGGAAGAAACCGAGGACGTCCACGGCCACGAAAACGATCGCAAAGACGTAGTGATGGGTGGGGAAGTCGACCATCGCAGATCCTTCCGCTTCTTCCCCACACTCGTAGGTGAGGTCCTGTAGGTACGACTTGACCCGGCGCGCCCCGAGAAGTCGGTTCAGTATGATCGAGCCCACGCCGAAGGCGAACGCGATGACGGCGAACACGAGGAAGGATTCGGTTCCCGCGTCCATCGTCCTGTATCGCCTCCGCGCGGATTGAGGAGCACAACCCGATATAAGGTTGGCCGGGCGAAGCGCTCCTTCTCCCTCTCTGTTGGCGAGCCCTTCCGCTTAGGCGGAGGTGGACTGGGCCGGGGGTTCCCGGCCCTCCCGGAACGGTACCCATCCCTTGAGCTTGTCGTTGAAGTCAATCCGGTCCATCTGGACGACGAACGTGTTCAAGGTCGGGTTGGGGGACGGCATCACTACTATGGTGTACACGTAAATGCCGAAATTGATGAAGTCCAGCGCCCGCTTGAGAACTTCGGGAAGATGCTCCCTGGGGACGACCACTTTAATACTGGTCTCGCCTAATCTCTGGCTGAACTCGTCGGGGTCGAAGGGTATGCTCTCGGATCCGAGCCGAACGGTGGTCATGAAGAAGGGCCAGGGCATCCATGGTTAAGGCGATTTTGCTCACCTCGGTGTAGTTAATAGGGCTACAGCCGGACTATATGGGTGTCCCAGAATGGACTCCCGAGGTTGGTAAAGCGACAATGATTCGGCTAACCACAGAGTTCCAAGCGCCACGCGGACTGCCCCGAAAGACAGCAAGTGTTTGCCCGGAGTGCATCAAGGTCATTCCGGCCACCGTCAAGGAGAAGGAGGGCCGCGTTGTCATGGAGAAGACCTGCCGGGAGCACGGCTTCTTCTGGGATATCATCTCGAACGACGTCGAACTCTATCTTCGGATGGAACAGTACGCCCGCGACGGGGTCGGCTACGAGAACCCCTACTACGACAAGTTCGTGGGATGCCCCCACACGTGCGGGATGTGTACGCACCACAAGTCGCACACTGCGCTCGCGCTGGTGGACCTGACGAACCGGTGCAACCTCAAGTGCCCGGTCTGCTTTGCGAATGCGAACGCGGCCGGATACGTGTACGAACCGTCCAATGATCAGGTCCGGTTCATGCTCGAGACCCTCCGTAACCAAAAGCCAGTCGGCGCGGTCGCGGTCCAGTTCTCGGGTGGTGAGCCCACGCTCTCTCCCCTGTTCCTCGACGCGTGCAACATGGCGTACGAGCTCGGGTTCACCCAGATCCAGGTGGCCACGAACGGTATCCGTCTGGCGAACGAGCCCGGATTCGCCCAAGCTGCGCGGGACCACCACCTGAACACGGTCTACCTCCAGTTCGACGGTCTTGACGATGAGATGTACCGAAAGGTGCGGGGTGTCCCGCTCCTCAAGACGAAGCAGAAGGCCATCGAGGCCGCCCGCCGCACGCACTCGCCTCCCAGTGAGATCGCAGCGGGCAAGTCGGACCGCCCCCTTTCCGTAGTGCTGGTCCCAACCCTCGTCGGCGGTTACAACGAGCACCAGATCATCCCGACGGTCAACTTCGCCCTCGACAACTTGGACGTGGTCCGTGGGGTCAACTTCCAGCCCGTTGCCCTGACGGCCCGGGTCCCGGACAAGGACCGCTTCCAGATGCGGTTCACCCAGTCCGACCTCGTGCGGATCCTCTGCAACGACGGACCCTTCGAGAAGACCGACTTCTTCCCCGTGCCCTCCGTGGCCCCGATCTCGGAGCTCATCTCGATCATCCACGGCAAGGAGAAGATGACCCTGACCACACACCCTGGCTGCGGTTGCGCGACCTTCGCCTTTGTGGACAGCCAGAAGAAGATCACCCCGCTGCCCCGGTTCATGGATGTCGATGGGTTCTTCAAGAACGTGCAGCAGATGATTGAGGAGTACCGGGACGCCCGGTTCGGACGCGTCCGGCTTGCCCTCGCCAGCGCCAAGCTCATGCACGCCGTGAGCCAGTACTTCGACTTCGCGAAGGCCCCGGAAGGGATCAACGAGAAGAACGTCGTCAAGGTAATCGCCGGGATCTTCTCCGAAGGAAACAAGGAGGCCCTGGCCAAGTTCACCTGGCGGACGCTCTACCTCGGGAACATGCACTTCCAGGACGCCTACGACTACGATATCCAGCGCCTGATGCGCTGCGACATCCACTACACCGCACCCGATGGGAGGATCATCCCGTTCTGCTCGTACAACTCGGGCCCGATCTACCGGACAGAGGTCGAGAAGAAGTTCTCGGTCCCCATCCCGGATTGGACCAAGCAGAAGGGGGACGCCATGAAGATCAAGACCATCGACACGATGGGGATCAACGGCGAGGTCATCGTGGACCCGGAGTACTACCGGATCCAGGCCCTCAAGGGCCAGCCGGGCTTCACCAAGGCCTGAAGCCCTCGCCCCTCCCTAACCCACGGAGCTCCGTCACGCTAATGCGTGACGGGGCTCTGAACCTGTTCGTCTTTTCTGTGGTCCTTGGGAAATCTTTGGTCCGAATTTAGCATCCCCAAAGGTGCGAGTCTCTTCGCCAGTGCGTTGGGTGAATCCGCGCTGGTACTGCCCCGTCGAACGGAAGAGACTTTTTATCCTGAGAACCCATAGCATAGGTGGGGGTAGGACGTGCGATCGGAATCCAAGGAGAGTTCGGTCGCCGGGGGGGCCCCCAATCTGGACACTACGGTCATCATCCCTTCCCGCAACGAGGTGAGGCTGCTCGGCTCCGTGCTCACCGGCATCTGGGCGATGCGTCCCCGCAATTCCCGTCTGGAATTCCTTGTCCTCGACGACGCGAGCACGGACGATACGCCTACGGTGCTGGATTCCCTATCCAAGGAGATCCCGCTCACCTTCATCCGTCACCCTAGATCCCTCGGGTTCGGGGGTGCCCTTGCCCACGGTATTGAACAGGCCCAGACCCCGTGGCTGTTGTTCGTGGATGCGGACGCCCAGTACGACCCTGAGGACGTGCGCCGGTTCCTCAATCTGCCTCGGGACCCCCTGACCCTGTTCTCAGGGTGGCGGGTACGCCGGGCAGACCCTTTCGTCCGGATATTCATTTCCATCCTGTTCCAGACGATGAACCGCATCGGCTTTGACCTCCGGATGAAGGACATCACGAGCTCCCTCAAACTCATCCCCTCCGGACCGGCGAAGGAGATCGCTCACCGGGTACACTACATGAACGGTAGTTTCTGGTCCGAGTTCATGGTGCGTTGGGCCCGGGCCGGCTATCATTGGATCGAAATACCCATCCATCACCAACCCCGGTTTGACTCCCACAGCCGGGTCTTCGCACCGGGGTCCCTTGGCCGCCTTGTCGTCCACCAAGGGGTGGGATTCCTCCGGCTCCTGAGGGAGCTCTCCCTTGCCTCGGAGAAAACCACCTCCGTGCCAACCGCTGTCTCACAGAACACCGTCCGCTGATCCCCCATGGCGAGACCGGTGATCGTGCTCGGACTCGACTCGATCCCACCGAGTCTGATCTTCGAACGCTTTCTTGGAGTCATGCCCCACATGCAGTCCTTGCTTGAGCGGAGCACATACGGTCCGCTCCACACCTGTCACCCCCCCATCACGATCCCAGCTTGGGCTGTCATGTTCACCGGGGTAGACCCGGGCACCCTTGGGATCTATGGCATCCACCAGCGGAAGGTGGGCACATATTCGGGGGGCTATGTTCCCACTCCCTCCCATTTGCTCCGCCCTCCGATATGGTCCACGCTCTCCAAAGCCGGGGGCCGGGTCGCCGTGCTGGGGATGCCGCCCGCGTATCCCGCCCCTCGGGTGAACGGCATCTCCACGGGGGATTTCCTGACCCCGGACGGGGTCTCAGACTCGGTTTTTCCACCGGAGATGAAAGGGCCGATCGAGAAGGCTCTCGGCGAACCGCTCCTGTTTGACGTCCCGTTCCGAAAGGAAGACCGGAAGACGACCCTCGCCGACATCTGGCGCCTCACCCGGCAGCGATGGGCGCTAGCTCGGTACGTTTGGAAGCAAGGACCATGGGACTTTTTTGCAGTGCACGACATCGGACCGGACCGATTCCATCACGCCTTCTGGAAGTTCTTCAATCCGTCCCACCCGGGGTATCGGCCGGGGAACGAATTCGAAAAGGAGGCGGAACGATACTACACTATGCTCGATCGCGAAGTGGGAGAGCTCTTGGCGGTCCTCCCCAGGGATGCCCGTATCCTCGTGGCGAGCGATCATGGTACGAAGAGCATGCAAGGTTGCTTCGCCATCAACGAATGGCTACGCCGCCTAGGCTTCCTGGATATCCCGGGCACTCCCCCTCCGGGCACTCCGTTGGACAAGGCCGGTGTCCGTTGGTCGTCGACCCGCGCGTGGGCGACCGGTGGGTACTACTCGAGGATATTCCTCAATCTCCGCGGGCGGGAAGCTTCCGGGATCGTCAAAGAAACCGAGGTGGAGGGCCTGGTCCGGGAGATCACGAGCAAGCTATCGAGCCTGCGGACTCCCGAGGGACTCCCCTTCCCAGTCGAGGTCTTTCCACCGGACAAGCTTTACCGGGAGGTCCATGGCGATGCACCGGACCTCACGGCCTACTTCGGCAACCTTGATTGGAGGGCTTCGGGGACCGTGGGTCATCACAACCTCTTCTTCGCGGAGAACGACACGGGCCCGGACGACGCAGTCCACGATTGGAACGGGATCTATGTGATGACGGGTACGGCAACCCCCGGCCCGGGGCCCGAGCGTTCGATACTGGATGTAGCCCCCACCCTGCTCTCGATGCTGGGCCAGCGGCCGGACCCCTCGATGCAGGGTACGATCATCCCGGAGTGGATCCGCTGAAGAGCTCGGAAAGTCCTTCCTCGAGCGAGACCTTCGGCGCATAACCGAGGACCGATCTCGCCCGGCTGATGTCGGCGAAAGAGTGACGGATGTCGACCGAACGGTGCGTGTTAAGTATCAAAGGTGCAACGTCCTGCTTGGAGAGCCGGATGACCTCCTCAGCCACCTTGAGGACCGGTGTCGGGACCCCCGAACCCACGTTGATCGCCTGGGAAGGAAGGCCATTCCGGGTACCCGATAGCAAGAGCGCGGAGACGACATCGTGGACGGAGACGAAGTCCCGGGTCTGCATCCCGTCCTCGTACACGGGAGGGCGGTCACCAGCGAGAAGCTTTCCGCGGAAGATCGAGATGACGCCGGCGTACGGGTTGGTGGGGGATTGCCGGGGGCCGTAGACGTTGAAGAAGCGCAAGGCGATCGTGGGTATCCCCAGTGGTGGCAAGAGGAGCAAGCTCAGCTCTTCCTGGTCGCGTTTGGTGAGCCCGTAGACCGAGGCGGGCCGTAGGGGGTGTTCTTCGGGCGTGGCCTTCCGCTCGACCGGGCCATGGCACCGTGGGCAGAGCACCTCCCATTGTTTCTTTGCGAGGGCGGCAGGGTCCCTCAGGCCGGGTAGCACTACGGTTGAACACCGGGCACATTGGGCCGGCCCCTCTCCGTAGACCGTGTTCGAGGAAGCGACCACGAACCGCTCGATCCGCCGCGACATCCGTCCCACCCGGTCGAGCAGCGTGGCCGTAGCCAGCCCATTGTCCCGGACGAAGGAGACGGGGTCTCGCTGGCTCTCCACCATGCCGAGCAGTGCGGCGAGATGGTAGACCGTGTCGACACCGGAGAGGGTCTCATCCAAGGTCGACACATCACCGACGTTGGCCCACACGTATCGGGCGGAGGGGTTAAGGTAGTCGGGCCTTCCTCGGTGGGCTGAGGGATGCAAGTCATCGATCACGACCACCTCGGAACCGTTCCTCACCAGGGTGTCGACGAGATGGCTCCCGATGAAACCGGCCCCTCCGGTGACGAGAACCTTCTTCATCGTTGTACGAGCCGACCTAGCCTAGGCCCCGCCGCCGGACCTCGGTGAGGATGGCAGAGATGCAGGCATCGGGGGTGAGCGAGTCGGTGTCCACGATGAGGTCGGGGGCGGCAGGGTCTTCGAACGGATCGTCGACCCCGGTCAACCCCTTGACCTTCCCCTCGCGCGCCTTCTTGTAAAGGCCCTTCGGGTCCCGCTGTTCGCAGACGCGAAGGGGACATCGAAGCCAGACCTCGAGGAGGCGATCCTGCATCATCGAGCGAACGTCTTGGCGCGAGCTTTCGTAGGGGGTGATGAGCGAAACGATCGCGACAACGCCGTTGCGTGAGAGAAGGCTGGCCACGTAGCCGACGCGATGGGCGTGCGTCTCCCGGTCCTTCCGGGAGAACCCGAGGTCGGCGGAGAGTCCCCGGCGGACCTCATCCCCGTCCAGGAGTTCCACGTGCCGGCCGCTCGAGCGCAGGATGCCCGAGAGCAACTGCGCGAGGGTGGATTTCCCGGATCCGGGAAGTCCCTCAAGCCACAGTGTGTAACCTCGCGTCTCGCTATCGGTGTCGATCGTCGGACCTACAATGCCGTGCGAATCTCCGTTCGGATGCATCTGCCCCACGTGTGGTCCCCGGCATGGGGAGGTGGCACATCAACCTTGGCCCTCCCCATCGGGAACGGATGGGTTGCATATTGGCGAAGCAGGACCCCCTCGGCCCGGGATGCTTAGGACAGTGGCGCGACTGGTTACGGTTTCCGCTCCGCCACGTAGTAGACGTCGATAGGAAAATCGCCTTTCCCTTTCAGGCGTTCCTCCATGGTGATGAGTGTGAAACTTCCCCGGCGAAGTCGGTTGGCGTAAGCTTCCGAGAAGAAGTGCATCACCGTGCCGTCCGGTGTCGAATCATACGTGTCGCGGCGCACCTTCTTTCCTCTTCCATACCAGTTGTCCTTTACGGTACGGACCGAATAGAGGTGGAATCCACCGGGTTTGAGGATGCGTCCTGCTTCGGCGAACAGGGCGCGATGATCGGCCTCCGTGAAGTCCATGTTGTAGAACAGGTTGGAATAGATCACGTCCGCGGATCCCCCTTCGTGATCGTGCAGGAATTCGAAGGCATCCTTGCACTGGATGTTCGACGTAATGGCCCCGGCCCTTGCTCGGGCGGGCTCATCCCCGGCGCAGTCCACGCCCTCGACCTGAAAGCCTGCGGAATGGAAGAAGCGCATATCCCTCCCGTTACCGGCGCCGAGCTCCAAGAGCTTTCTACCGACGGGTTCGACCCCGATGATATCCAGGGCCCAGTGCGCGAATTCACTTTCATCGCTTCCGAAGAGGTCGGGGTCTTCCCGGTAACGGCCCGACCAGTACTCCCTCTGCCGTTGCATCCGGCCTCTTTGCGCAACCGACATGGTCGTCATTAGAAACCACCGCATGTGTCGCACCTCCCCACTCAATATAAAGGGCATTCCACGTTTGCCTCGGCATCGTACCCCCTCAATTTCCGGTGGAGACATTTCCCACTCGCATCGACCACCGCATCTTGTTGGACATCCGACAATTCCAGAGTTGATACATGCTCGCAGGAGAGATGGCACCACGCCCAATGTTCGTATCATTCCAAAGAGGTGGATTCGGGATGGTTCACGGTCCACAGAGGGGATGGGGTTGAGCCCCGAGGGAGGGGGATGCCCTCGGTCCCATCGCGCACGCGCCGGACCACCCCACGTCAAACGTCGGTGGCTTAGAGGAGTCTTGTATACCTACAGTACGTCTTTACTTTAGACACCTGATGGGCTCGCATGGTGGAGAAGAGTTCGCGGCGATTCCAAGTGGCCACGCGTGGTCAGAAGGACGTGGTGGATCTGGGTGCCATGGTGGGCCAGTGGGTGCGAGAAACCGGGATCCGGGAAGGTATCCTCCACCTTTTCGTTTTGGGGTCGACCGCCGCGCTCACAACGATTGAGAACGAGAAGGGGCTGATCCAGGACCTGGGTTCGATTCTGGACGAGCTGGTTCCCGCGGGGCGAACGTACCTCCATTCGGAGGCCGGTGGCGACGACAACGCCCCATCCCACATCTGGGCCTCCATCATCGGCCCAAGCATTTCGATCCCAGTCGAGGCCGGGCGTCTCAGCTTGGGAACGTGGCAGCAGGTCGTGCTCATCGAACTCGATGTACGGCCCCGGACGCGCGAGATCGTTGCGCAGCTCGTGCGGCTGGACTGACCCGGCTGAGATGGGCCCCGTCCCACATCGCTAGCTTTTTCCTCCCACGGGTTCTTGGGGGACCGAAGAGGCGCTGCGTGTCGGAAGATTTGCTCCAGGAAGCCCTCGACACCGCGTCCCGATCGGGCGCCCGTTTCACCGATGCCCGGCTCTTCCTCCACAATCGGCTGGAGTACCTCTCCATTCGTAATGGTACTCCGGAGGTCCTGAGCACCGGGGATGAGCCGGGGTTCGGCATCCGGGTTCTTGGCCGAGGAGGTTGGGGGTTTGCCTCCACCACCCGCTTGGACCGGGCCTCTATCCGGGAAACAGCCGAATGGGCGGTGCGGCTCTCCCGGCGCACGGGGATGGCGGATGCGGAGGTGCCGTTCGCTCTCGAGAACAATCTTCCCCATGGGGGCACATACGAGACGCGCGTGCGCGAGGACCCCTTTGCCGTTCCACTAGAAGAGAAAATCCGGATCCTTTCGGAGGCCGAGGCGGCGCTGCATGTGGCCCCGGAGGTCAAGTCAGGCAAGGCCGAGATGACGGTCTGGCACGAGGAGAAGCTGTACGCATCCTCCGAAGGCGCAAGCTATCGTTCCGCGATCACGCACGTGGGAGGCGGGATCAGTGCGGTGGCGCACACTGAAGGGGAGTCTCAGCGTCGATCGTACCCGAACAGTTTCGGTGGAGATTTTGCGCAGGGGGGTTTTGAGTTCATCCGGGGTCTCGACCTTCCAAGGCAGGCCGATCGGGTCGGCAAAGATGCCGTTGCCTTGCTGTTGGCGCCCACAGCCCCCAGTGGAACGATGGACCTCGTGCTATCGAGCGACCAGCTGTCGCTCCAGGTCCACGAGTCCGTCGGCCATGCAACGGAGCTTGATCGGGTCTTTGGCTATGAAGCGGGGTTCGCCGGGACGAGCTTCGTGCGGCCCGGGGACATCGGGAAATTGCGGTACGGGTCTCCGGTCATGAACATCGTGGCCGACGCCACGGTCCCGGGAGCGATGGGTTCGTTCGGATGGGATGACGAGGGCGTCCCAGCCCGGCGTGTAGACATCGTCCGGAACGGCATCCTCTCCGGCTTCCTGAGCTCGCGCGAGATGGCGGCCCGTCAAGGGCTTCCTTCGAGTGGCGGGACGGTTCGCGGGGACGGGCCCCTCCGCATGCCCATCATCCGCATGACGAACGTGAACCTCCTTCCCGGCGACCATGGCCGGGATGAGCTGATCTCCGAGGTCAAGGACGGCATCTACATGGAGACGAACGTCTCCTGGTCCATCGACGATAAGCGCCTTAACTTCCAGTTCGGCACCGAGGTGGGGCGGAGGATCGAGCATGGCGAGCTCACCACCCTGGTCCGAAACCCGATCTATTCGGGCATCACACCTGAGTTCTGGGGCTCGCTGGAAGCCCTCGGGAACAAGGATACCTACCATGTGTGGGGGCTCCCGAACTGCGGAAAGGGCCAACCCACCCAGACGATGCGCGTGGCCCACGGGGCACCGCTCGGTCTGTTCCGTCACGTGCGCATCGGAGGCACCGGCGGATGACGCGAGAGGAACCCGGAGCGGACGGATCCCCCTGGGACCCGGTGGTTTCCCGCATCCTCGCGCGTACTTCCCATCCCGCCGACGTACGGCACATGACAGAGCGGTGGCTGACCCTTCGTCTCGCCAATTCGCAGATCTATCAGCCCATCCACGAGGTGAAGGAGTACGTTTCCTTCCGCGTCATCGTCCCAGGGAACCTGATGGGGCTGGCGACCACGACAGACCTTTCTGAGGGGGGCATCAAGACGTTGGTGGACTCGGCGGAAGCCATGGCCCGGAGTTCGCAAGAGCCGGTGGCGCTCACCGCATTCCCAGGTCCCGGACACGAGGAGGTCCACGAAACCGGATTAGCGGCGGTGGACCTGGGTCAGATCGCCGAGTCTGCGGCTCGCAGCGCAGCCGAGGCCCTTGGGACCGTAGCTCGTGAGTTTCCGACCTCCCGGGTGGCCGGGGTCTACAACGCAGGGCAGGTCACACTGTCCGTTGGAAACTCATCCGGGCGCCATAGGGCCGTCACCCGGAACATCTATCAGGGTTCGCTACTTGTCGAGGACCTGTCGGTGGACCCCCCGGTTTCGGGGTGGGCGGAGGGCGCCTCATCGGATCCCCACGGGGTGTCCCTTCCGGAGATCGCTCACCGGGCCCTTGAGAGGATTCCCCGAAGGAAGGTGAGTCCCCTCCCCCCGGGATCATATGATGTGGTCTTTGGCGCTCCGGCCATTGCGGAGCTCATGAACATGCTCTCGATGGGCGGCCTTGGCGCATTCTCTGTCGAGGAAGGGTCGAGCTTCCTTTCGGAGTGGCGGGATCGTGAGACGATCGCTCCCCACCTCACCCTGTGGGAAGACCCGCAGGACGCCCACGGACTCCCGGAGCCGATGGATTACGATGGACTGCCAACGCTTCGCCGGAAGCTCTTCGACCATGGTGTCGCCCGAGGACCGGCCCACGATCTCCTGACCGCGGCGCGGGCCGGGGTCCCGAGCACGGGGAATGCCCTTCCACCGGAGGCGCCCTACGGGCAACTTGGCCCCGTCCCACGGCACGTCACCTTCGAGCCGGGGACCGCATCCCACGAGGAACTCTTAACCCGACTCGGTCGCGGGATATTGGTCACCCGCCTCCACTATGTGCGTTTCGTGCATCGGCAAAGGACGATCGTGACCGGCATGACCCGAGACGGAACCTACTGGGTCGAGAACGGAAAGGTCCATCACCCGGTCGCCAACCTGCGCATGACCGAAAGCATCCTCGGCATCTTGCGGAGGACGGAATCCACCGGTCGGGATCTCCTGTGTTGTGCCGATGAGCGGGGAGTTTTCGCCCCGGTCGTGCCTGAGATCCTTACCCGAGGGGTGGCGTTCAGCAGCGCCACGTCGTTCTAACGGTGAGCGGAATGGCCCAGGACCCGCTCCGGATCGCCATTCTGGTCTCCGGTGAGGGGACCACCATGCAGGCGATCGCCGAGGCGGTATCCACCGGTACTATCGCCGGCCGAGTGGTGCTGGTCGCATCAGACCGCCCTGGGGCCCGGGCGCTCGAGCGTGCCTCCCGGCTCGGTCTCCCAACGCTTGTGGTCGCCCCCCCACCGGTGGGGCCCTCGGAATGGGAGTCGACCCTGGCCGCACACCTGGCGGCCTCGGGCGCCGAGCTTATCGTGCTCGCCGGGTACCTGAGGATACTGCGCGGCCCGGTCATGGAGCGCTTTGCCGGCCGGATCATCAACCTTCATCCTTCGCTCCTCCCCCGCTTCGGCGGCCCTGGCATGTATGGTCTCCGTGTCCAAAAGGCCATTCTAGAATCGGGGGATACTACGACCGGGTCCACGGTCCACCTCGTCACACCGGATGTGGACCGGGGTCCCACGATCGCCCAGCGTTCTTTCCCCATCCTCCCGGGGGAAGCTCCGGAGCAGCTCGCCGAGCGACAACGCCCGCTCGAGCATGAATTGATGGTCTCGGTGATCCGGGACTTTGCTTCGGGGAAACTGCCCCTCCCCTGGCGAACGGGACCCGTCACGTACGCGAGCTCTGGGGTCGACACCGGACGGGTCCGGAAAGGGATTGGGGCACTCAACAAGGCCGTAACATACCATCCCCCCACCTCTCGGGGCACCTTGATCACCGGGTCCGGCGCCTTCGCTGGGGTCATCCGGTACCGCAACCAGTTGCTCGCCCTGACCACGGACGGGGTCGGGACCAAGGTGCTCCTCGCCGAGGAGCTCGAACGTTGGCGCGAGGTGGCGGAGGACATGGTCGCGGTGAACGTGAACGATCTCTCGGCCATCGGGGCGGTTCCCATCGGTCTCGTCGACCACATCATGTGTCGGGAACCCGAGGACCGAGTGTTACGGGAGATAGGTCGGGGGCTCAATGACGGGCTGAAGAAGTCCCGCACTCACTTGCTCGGTGGCGAGACGGCCGTGGTTCCGAGCCTCCTTGCCTCCCGCTACGATCTCTCCGCCACGGCGCTTGGCGTATTCGCCCCGCGTACGGCCCCGCTCACGGGAGATCGGCTCCGGGCAGGGGATGTGCTCATCGGTCTTTCCTCCTCGGGGTTCCATGCGAACGGGTACACCCTCGTGCGGCGGCTCCTCTCGGACCACCGGATCCCGTTGGACACGCGCATCCCCGGGGAACGGCTTACCCTCGGAAGTGCCCTCTTGCGGCCTACGCACATCTATGCACCCTGCGTGGAACCCCTGCTTGAGGCGGGGTTTCCGGTCGCCATGGCGCACATTACTGGAGGGGGATTCCGGAAGAACCTCCTGCGGCTTTCCTCCGATCTCCAGTTCACCATCGACGAAATGCCGGAGCCGAGCGGACTCTTTGCATGGGTGAAGGAGCGATCTGGCCTACCAGCGGAGGAGCTTTACCGCACGTTCAACATGGGGATCGGCTTCATCGTCGCAGTGCGGGAGCGCCATGCGAAGGCCACGTTGGCGCGGCTTTCCCAATGCTCTACGATCAGGGCCCGAGTCATAGGCCACATGGAACGTGGAAGCGGTGTGAGCATCCCCGCACTGGGAGTGTTCTACCCTTCCTACTGAGGTCCAGATCGCACCCCGGACGTTGGCGAATCGCTTTAACAGCATCAAGGTTCCCTGAGAGGGTAGCGCAATGGAACCCATACCGGACCTCGCCATCAACGCCTTCCAGCGAGAGGGTGGGGAGGTTGTACTCCATGGCTGGCGGGCCATCCAGATGACCCGGCGACCCTCCCGGACGTTCCGGCAGGAATTCGATCGAGGGTGGTGGAGTAATTCGTTGGCTTTCGACATGAAAGGGTATCTCTTCCTCACGGACCGCCGCTTGGTCTTCGTGCGGGAACGGATGACCGATCACCGATTCGAGGAGATCCCAAAGCTTGAGTGTCGTCTCGAAGCACTGACCACGGTGGGTACGGCCGACCGCTCCTTGGATTTGGGGCGTCTTGCCTTTCGGATATTGGGCGTAGAGATATCCCTGGTCCAACAAGAGATCCAAGCTGCGATCCGTACGGTCCGCGCGTCCCGCGAGCCACCAAGCGAACCGCCTCGTTACGATTTCCGATCCGGGCCGGTGCCCCGGACAGCCCCACCGGCCCCGTCCCCTGCGCAGAAGCCCCGGGTCGCACTGGTGCCCTGCCCCAAATGCCATGTGTTGAACCCGAACGACCTCGAACGCTGCGACGCGTGCGGCGTCCCGCTTTGAGCTGCCGGGAGCAAGGGTTCTTCCCTACGCTTCATCCCAAGTCTGTCGGAGGACGTACACCCATCGGGTGAGGCTCGAATGCACCCGCAGAGGAAGCGGAGGGTAGACGGCCGTCCATCCCTCTAACGCTGTTTCGGGCATCGTGGGGACCGGTAGCATGAACACGAACCGGCCGCCGGGGCGAACCACGGAGCGTAGGACGCGCAAGGCATTCTCGACCACGTCCATGGCCCGTTCCCCGTGCGTGGAGGACGCTCTCCCGTACGGTGGGTCGGTGACCACGGCATCGACGGGGAGATGGCCCTCCAAGGCTTCGCAGACACCACTGACGTCGCACTGGGCCACTGCCGTAGGCACGATCGAGGACCGGGTGAGGTTCGTGAGCGTTCCCCGAACCATCCGTCCATCCTTATCAGAGACAATGACTCGGTACCCCAAGATCCCGCTGTCGAGCCCGATCGCACCCGTCCCGCAGAAGGGATCGAGGAGGCTTCCCCCCGGGGGAATAGCGGCGAGATTCACGAGGGCCCGGGCGAGGAGGGGAGACAGGGTGACCGGTTTCCGGAAGGGAAGATCGCCCGGGCGCAGTTGTCGCAAGAATGCGCGGCCCGTTCCCGCCTCTTCCCGGCACAGCATGTATTCTTCCCGTCTGGCGCCCCTGAGGACCACATAGGTGGTCCTCGGATGGCGAAGATCAATGCGTCGTCCCTCGTCGCGTTTGTACCCTTCCCCGATCTCGGCCGCCAACGCTTCCGGTAGCCGATCCCCTGGAAAGAGCCGGACGGCAATGGTCCCCCGGTCCGGCTCGCGTGAGAGCGCGTTCGCAAGCCGGGTCACCGGGCCCTCGGCGATCGGAGCCAAGATGCGGCGCGAGAACGCCAACGGGAATGCCAGGGTTTGTGGATCCGGGACCTCAACTTCCTGCACCCCGGGTCGTCCCGGAACTTCCCTGGGGGGTGGGGCGGCCGGAAAACGCGCCGCCATCACGGATTCCAGTTCCCGGCGACCGAGTTCCGCAGCGTCCCCGGAGAGTTCGACCCAGTACGTGGGAGTCATCCTTGAAAGGCCCGCAAGAGCGCCTGTCGGATCTCTTCGGTGTGCGTCCCCTCCCAGAACGCATGCCCGCACAACGGGCAGACGCTCACCTCCCGCGTCGTCGTCCAGACATCCAAGGGAACCCCTTTCGGAGGGGCGGGAGTGGACCTGTCAGCCGGGACCAACCGACCGTTGCACAGCGAGCAACGGGTGAACTGGACCTCCTTCCGGAGGGAGGGGAAGGCCCGACCCAACTCCCGGAGCTGCCCTTCAACATCGAGGGAACGCAGGAGGATCCCTAGGGATCTTGCCCGCGTGGCGAGAAGCTCGTCCCGAGTCAGGATCACCCGTTTCTCATTACGGGAAAGTTCCAGGATCTGACCGTCCCTCATCCCATGGGCGTAGACCACGTCATAGCCGAGGAAGCGGAGGTAGCGGGCCAGCTTGCCGACCATCTCGTCTGCGATCCACCGGGTCTCTTCCGCCATCGTATGCACCGCGTGGGCAATCCCGGGAGCCCGGTACAGGATATATAGCCGAGAAGATAATCCGCTCCCGCCCATGGCCATGTTCGGAACGAACGGCATCCGCGAGGTCGTCGGGAAGACCCTTACCGTCCGGTTCGTTTCGGATATCGCCTCCGCGGTCGCGTTCGTTCACTCCGGGATGGGCCCTGCCGTGGTCGGGACCGATGCGCGGACCTCGAGCCCCGCTCTGGGTCGGGTGGCCGCCGGCGCCCTCGCCATGGGCGGCATCGATGTCATCGAGGTCGGGGTCCTGCCAACCCCCGCCGTCCAATACAACGTCAAGGCCTTAGGCGCAGCGTTCGGGCTTATCGTTACCGCCTCGCACAATCCCCCCGAGTTCAACGGCGTGAAAGGGATCGCCGGGGACGGGCTCGAGTTCACCCGGGCGACCGAACGGGCGATCGAGGAGGCCTACGCCGCAGGTCGGTTCGTGGCCAAGGGGTACCAGGAGATAGGTACCTTGTCCACTGACGGACTCGCGATCAAGCGATACGTCGACGGTGTCCTATCTCGGGTCGATGTCGAGGCGATACGGGCACGGAAGTTCCGGGTGGTCCTCGACTGTGGCAACGGGGCCTCGACAGGCACGAGCCCCGTCCTCCTTCAACATATGGGCACGCGCTACACCACTTTGAACGGCAATCCGGATGGGACCTTCCCGGGCCACGATTCGGAGCCTACGGAGGAGAACTTGCAGGGGCTGGTCCAGCACATGCGGGCCATGCCCGCCGACCTCGGTGTGGCGCACGATGGGGACGCTGACCGCGCTGTCTTCGTCGACGAGAAAGGGCGGTTCGTCCCAGGCGAGAAGATCTTCACGCTGATGGCACGAGAGACCGTCCGCCAGCACGGTGGCGGGGTCGTCGTGACCCCAGTAACCTCCTCAGACGCAGTCGCCGAGGCGATCGCCCCCTTCGGTGGCCGTGTCCGTTTCACTCGGGTTGGTTCTCCGGTCGTGTCCCGGGCGATGCAAGAGGACAAGGGGGTCTTCGGAGGGGAGGAGAACGGTGGGCTAATCTTCGCCGACCACCAGCTGGCTCGGGACGGGGCCATGTCCCTGGCCGCGGTCCTCGACGTGCTCGCCCGCACACAGAAGCCGCTCTCGGAGCTCATCGCCGAGCTCCCTCCGTACCACCTCGTGAAGCGGAAGGTCCCCTGCCCGGTCGAACTCCGTGAGAAGGTGTTGGCCGAAGTGCCCTCCATGATGGACCGGGGGCAAGCCACCGAGATCACAACGTTGGATGGTGTCAAGGTACGAACTTCGGAGGGTTGGGTGCTCGTCCGCCCGTCAGGCACCGAACCCATCTATCGGATCTTTGCCGAGTCCCGGGACCGGAAGAAGGCCGAGGGCCTGGCCGATTCCATGACGAAGAGCGTGAACGACCTGGTACGCTCCCTCTCCGCACGGTCATGACCGCCACGACCAAGGCTCAGGTCCCCCTTCGCCGGATGGGCCTCTTCGACTTGGTGGCCGCCGGGGCCACGTTCATGGCGCCTGCGTTCTCCCTGGCCGCGATCTTTCCGGACATCGCCCTGACGGGGGGGTCCTACGCCTTCGTCGGGGTGTTGCTCGGCGCGCTGGCCGCGGTCCTCGTCGCCCTTTCCTTTGCGGAGATGTCTCGGCACCACCTCAAGGCCGGCGGAGCCTATGCCATCGTTGGAGGCGAGATATCGCCGATCGCAGGATTCGCGGCTGGCTGGGGGCTCACCATACTCTACCTGCTGGGACCCGCCATCCCCCTCCTGCTCGCCGTTAGTTCGCTCGCCATCATCTTTCCCACCCTGGTCGGGGTCCTCGTTCCAGTCACCATCGCGGTGGCCCTGGCGGTGTTCGTTGTGAACGCCTTGGGGTTGAAGCCATCCACCCGGATCGCCTTCCTCTTCTTTGTGGCCGAGGCGGCGATCCTGGTCCTCATCTCGGCAATCCTCTTCGCCCACCCGGCCCAGCCCGTCCCCGCCGTGACGGGAGGGCTGAACATCCTCAATGCCGTGGGTTACTCGGCGATCTTCACGGTATTCCTCTTCCTTGGCTTCGAGTCGGTGACCACCTTCTCAGAGGAGGCGGAGGTACCGTCTCGCGATGTGGCCAAGGGAACCGTGTACGCCATCGCCATCGCTGCGGTCATCTACATCGTGAGCGCTCTAGCCCTCACCCGTGCCGTACCGCAAGCCAACTGGGGTCTCGGGTTCACCGGGGGGCTCTCGACAGTCCTCGGACCCAATTGGGACCTGCCCCTTGCCATCGTCATCCTGACAAGCTCCATGGGGGCGCTAATCGCAGTGGAAAACACCTGCGCCCGGCTCTTCTTCGCGATGGGCAGGGATGGGATGCTCCCCCCCCAGCTCAGCCAACTCTTCGGCAAGGGCCGAGCCCCCGTGGTCACCTTGGGGGTCTCAGCCGCGGTGACGGCGGGCTTCGTAGTGTGGTCGGAGTCGACCACCGGTCCCCTGGCGGCCCCGGTGGGGCTCGTGCTCAACCTGCTGCCTTCGATGCTTACCCTGGGTGCGCTCGTGGCCTACTTCCTCGTGAGCCTGTCGGCCCTGCTCCGGACGCGTCGGGAAGGGCTCTGGCGCAATGCCCTTGTGCCGCTGGGTGGGGTCCTCGTGACGGGGCTGCTCATCGGGATCCAGTTCGACCCGTCCTCCATCCTGTTCTCCTCCTCGGTCTTGCTGGGAATGGCGGTTTGGTACGGGATGGGCGCGTTGCTCCTGCTGGCGAGCTACATCCTTAGCTCAAAAGGTCCCGAGTCGACCCAGGCCGTCCCGAACTTGGGACGGCTCCCTGATTGAGCGCACCGGTCACTCCGCGTCTTGTGAGATAGCCTTATTTGATTAGATATCTAACAGAGTCATGGGAGAAGACTACGTCGTGCTCAAGGCCGTCCACCCGACCTGGTGCACCACGCAACTCCCGGGAGACGTCGCAGAGCTGCTCGGGATATCCTCGGACGTGCTCAAGGGTCTCCACCGACCGGCGCGGGCCCTTGCGTTCCTTTCTCGCGGCCCGGGCACCCTCCGGGTGCTCAGCCTCTACCGTGGTGGTGACCTCTTGGCAAAGGAGATGGCGGCGGACCGTGTGGTGGCCACCGCGCAGCTCACCGAAAAGCATGTCTTCAACATCCCCGGTGCCGTCGAGGAGCACTTGGGATTGGTCAGCCGTCCCCAGGAAACCCGGAACACCCGGTGGACGAACGACATGATCGTCTGGTTCCTTCCTAAAGACGAATATTACGAGTACCGTCAGGCGGTGGCCGGTGGCAGCGAGTTTCCGGGCCTTCACTCTAGAACCCCTCCCCGGGTCTACCTCACGAAGTCGCTCTTCGGCGATCTCCGCCCCAACCTTCTCGAGGAGGAAGGGTTAAGGGGAACCCCTCTCTCTCGCTCCCCGCTCCCGAAGGCTCGCCGGTAGTTGCGCGCCCCATCTGAAGCGATGAGTCGATGAAGACCCGTTCCATCAAGGTTTCGGACCCGCCGTCGGACCCGGTGGAACGGCCCATCCTCTTGGGTGTCATCGGCGGTGAGACACCCCCCGAGAAGGCCCGGCACCTCGCGGAAGAGGTCGGGGCGCTGGCGGCGCAGCGCGGTGCGATCATCGTGTGCGGGGGACATGGGGGGGTCATGGAGAGCGTGTGCAAGGGGGCGGCCCGGGCGGGCGGCACGACCATCGGAGTCCTTCCCTCGAGCGACCGGCACACGGCCAACCCCTACGTCACCATCCCGATCGTCACCGCCATGAGCACGGCACGGAACGCGATCATCGTCCGGACGGCCGAAGCGCTGATCGCCATTGACGGGGCTTACGGTACTCTCACCGAGATCGCGTATGCGCTCGACCTCAAGCACAAGGTCTTCCTCTTGGAGAGTTGGCCCCTCGAACGGATCCCGGTCGACGAGAACCTGTTCGAGAAGGTGTCCACCCCCCGGGACGCCGTGGAGCGGGCGCTCGCCTACGCTCGGGAGAACCGGAGCCGGCCGTGAGCGCCACCCGCGGGAACCGGGCGGCGGTCCTCGTGGTCTTCCGGGAGGGTGTCCACGGTCGGGAGGTCCTCCTCATGCGTCGGAAGGAGCGGGACGGAGACCCTTGGTCGGGACAGATCAGCTTTCCTGGGGGACACGCCGAACCGGAAGATCCTTCCTTGTTGGCGACCGCTTTGCGCGAAGCCCGGGAGGAGGTAGGGCTCGAGGCCTCCGAGCTCGACGGTACTCCCACCCTGGTCGGAGAAAGGAGTCCCGGGAACCTGCAGCACCTGATCGTGAGCGTCTTCGTGGGACATCTTCGGGACGGGAGACCGGTCACGCTCGCTCCCGGCCCGGAAGCCTCCGAGGTGCACTGGGTCCTGGTCTCGGGACTCCGGACCGAGACACGGACCGTCGCCTTGCCCCGGCGCGGGATCGACCTTGAGGTCGAAGGGTACGCAGCCGGGGAGCTCTACATCTGGGGACTGACCTACCGCATCCTCTCCGACTATCTGAGCCGGGGACGGGTAGGGCCGGACTGAACCCCCGATTACGGCGCCTTCGTCGGGGGGCTCAGGAGCCGGAAGCGGGCGTGGGTCGCCACTGCAAGGGATGATGCGTATCCGGCGTCCGCGTGCCGGGCCACACCGATGCCCGGGTCCGCGTTGAGGACCCGGGAGATCTTCCGTCCGGCTTCCGGAGTGCCGTCCGCCACCACGACAAGGCCCGCATGGATCGAATTGCCGATCCCCACACCACCCCCATGGTGAACGGAGACCCAGGTCGCACCGCAGGAGGCATTGAGGAGCGCGTTCAAGATCGGCCAGTCGGCGATGGCATCGGAACCGTCCCGCATCGCCTCGGTCTCACGGTACGGGGAGGCGACCGCACCGGTGTCGTGATGGTCCCTCCCGATGGCGACGGGAGCGGAGATCTCCCCCTGGGCGACCATCTCGTTGACCATCATGCCGAACCGCTCCCGGTCCCCGTAGCGCATGTAGCAGATCCGGGCCGGGAGGCCTTGGAACTGGACCTTCTCCCGGGCCAGGCGTATCCATCGACACAGGGATTCCTCCTCCGAGAAATCCCGCAGGATGGCCGCGTCAATGCGATGGATGTCCGCCGGGTCCCCACTCAACGCGACCCAACGGAAAGGGCCGGAACCCACCGCAAAGAGAGGTCGAATGTACTGCGGCACGTACCCGGGGATATCGAAAGCCCGCGTGAGGCCTCCTTCCTTGGCGCGGGTGCGGAAATTGTTCCCGTAGTCGAACGCTCGCGCACCCTTCCCGATGAGCGAGAGCATGGCTTCGGCCTCGATGACGATGGACGCATAGACCTCCTTCCGGTACCGCACCGGGTCCTTCTCCCGGAAAACCCGGGCCGTCTCGGGGGTGTGTCCCCGGGGGATGTACCCCACGCTGATGTCGTGCGCCGCAGTCTGGTCGCTGAGCACGTCGGGCGTGACGGCGCGGCGGACCAGCTCCGGGTAGACATCCGCAGCGTTGGCCCGGAGCCCGATGGAAAGGGGCCGGCCCTGCGCGAGGGCCTCATCCTTGAGCCGAAGGGCCTCATCGAGGGACTTCGCCTCGACGTCGAGGTAGCGTTTGGCGAGCCGACGTTCGATCGCCCGGGGGTCCACATCGACGAAGATCCCGACCCCTTCGAGCATAGTGACGGCGAGCGGCTGCGCGCCCCCCATCTCCCCCAGCCCCGAGGAGAGCATCCAGCGTCCTTTGAGTGTGGCCTGGGAGAACTCGATCCGCGCAAGCGAGGCCAGGGTCTCGAAGGTGCCCTGCAGGATTCCTTGACTTCCGATATAGATCCAACTGCCGGCCGTCATCTGGCCGTACATGGTGAGACCTCGCTGTTCGAGGTCCCAAAAGACGTCGTCCGTCGCCCAGTGAGGGACCATGTTGGCGTTGGCGATGAGGATCCGGGGAGCCTCGGAATGGGTCGGGAAGACGGCGATGGGCTTCCCAGATTGTACGAGCAAGGTCTCGTCCGAGCGCAGGTCCTTCAGGGCGGCCACGATCCGGTCAAAATCGTCCCAGGTGCGCGCGGCCTTTCCCCGCCCTCCGTAGACGATCAGATGGTCCGGGTCCCGAGCGACCTCAGGATCAAGATTGTTCATGAGGAGGCGGAGGGCGGCTTCTTGGGGCCAACCTCGGGTCTGCAATCCCGTCCCGCGTGGGGCGACCACACGCCTCGGTCCAGCGGTCATGGAAGCAGTTCTCCGAAGTGTTCCATCAAGCGGAGGGCCAACTGGGACTTGGGGCCTTCCATCGCTAGCGGCTTCGCCGAGGGAAGGACGAGGAGCACCATGGACTCTTCCGCCCCCATCGCCGAAGGGCCGTTCGCCACTACTGCGTCGAGCCCGACCTCCTGCATGAGCGTCCGGGCGCGGGCGGCCAAGTCCTCGGGGGTGTCGAAGGGCGCCAGCTTGAATCCGACGAGCTTCGCATTCGGGGAGAGCCTCCCTCGGATCTCGGGAAGGACCTTGCGGGTGCGTGCGAGCCTCAAGTTCACCGTGGCCTCCGTGGCCGAGTCGATCTTGCCTTTGCGGCGGCCTTCGACCGTGTAGTCGGAGAGCGCGGCCGGAACGAGGACCAGGTCCGCTCCCTTAAGCTCCCCGGGGAACCGCTCCATGAGGTCGTGGAGGTCCGAAAGGTCGCGGAATCGCCGGGTCGGGATGAACTCGGGGACCGGGACCCGGGCTTCTCCGAGCCAGAGTATAGGTATGGCGCCGAGTCGGAATGCCCACGAAGCAAGCTCCACCGCGGTACGGCCGCTTCCTCCGTTCGTCACGTAACGGACGTCGTCGATTTGCTCGGCAGTGGACCCGCCGATGACGAGCACGGACCTGCCCTTTAGCGGACCCCGTCCCAAGTGATGCATCACATGGGCCACGATCGCATCCGGGTGGGCGAGCTTCGCCTCGTTCTCTTCGAGGACCGGTGGAACGAAGTGTACTCCGGCCTTTCGCAGCGAGTCTAGGTTGGCATTGACGAGGCGGTTCCGGGTCATCTCGGAATGCATTGCGGGAGCCACCACGATCGGGATCCCCGCCCCCAGGGCCATCGAGGCGAAAGTGGTCACCGAAGTGTCGGATATGCCGAGGGCGATCTTGGATAGCGTGTTGGACGTGGCCGGGGCGATAAGCATGAGGCTCGCCTTTCCCGCCCCCGGTCCCACGTACTTGACGTGTTCTACCTGCCCGGTGATGTCCACGACGGGGGGGATCCCTGCAGCGAACTCGATTGCCCCGGGGGTCACGATCGACGTGGCGTCTCGACTCATGACCGGCACCACCTTGGCCCCGTGGCGGAGGAGTTCCCGGATGACCTTGATCGATTCTACCGCTGCGATCGAACCCGTGATCCCAACGACGATCGTCTCCCCCTTGAGACGGTTAGAGCGGTCGCTCAGGATGGCCTCACTCGGATGCATGGTCCCGGGGAAAAGAGAACAGAGCGGGGTTTAGCCCTTTCCTCCCATCCGTCGGGTCCTAAAAGCGGGAGAACGGAGAGGCTGGCCCCGCTGGATCAGTTCTCCCGCCACTGGAAGACGCGGACGGAGGCGATGAACAGGATGAGTGCCAGGATCCCGACCACCGCCATGTCGAAGAGTGCGGTCCCCACGTTCCCGTAGAGCATCGCGGCATTCAAGCCATCGATCACATAGAAGAGCGGGAGGACGTGGGCCACCGTAACAAGCCAGGGTGGGAACAACGATACGGGGAAGAAGGTCCCCGAGAGGAACATCATGGGGAACGTGATGATATTCCCGATGACAGCGGCGGTTTCGGGGTCCTTCGAGATGCTGCCGGCCAGCAGACCCAACGAAGTGAACAGGATCGGCCCGAGCACCAGGAAGGGGAGCATCAGGGGTGAAAGGGTCACCTTGGCCCCGAACGCCCCCTGCCCGACGGCGACCATGATCACAGTGGAGACCAGGGTGAGGATGATGTACCAGATGATGGTGGAGCTGAGCCACTCGGACTTCGTGAGCGGGGTTAGGGAGAGCTGCCGGAACAGTTTCTCCTTCTTGTACTCGGAGCTGATGTTGACCATCGAGAACATGGGAGAGGTCAGGACGGAGAACCCGATGAGCCCCGGGACCAGGTAATCGATGTATTGGAAGGATTGTCCGCCCAGCGTCGGCGGGCTCAGCTGCTGGACGTTCAGGATGACGGTGCCGTTCGCGCGCTGCAAGTTGAAGTAGTTGGCCACGCCATCCACGGCCCCGTAGACGATTCCCGACGTGGTGGCATCCTGAGGGTTCGTGATCACCGTGAGGTTCACCGGGGTCTTGTTGAAATAGCCGGCCGCGAAACCCGCGGGGATCACGAGACCATCGGACTGGTCGTTCGCGGCTAGCCATTTCGACAGGTTCCCCACCGAGGGGCTTACGAAATGCAGGTGAACCACCTTGGTCGAGTTAAGGGCTTCGAGGAACTGGAGGCTCAAAGGGGAGTTGTGGTCCAGGTTCTGGACGTAGACGTCCACGCTAGTGGTGCTGGAATTCGAGAAGATCGCCCCGAACAGGAGGATAAGGATGACGGGGAAAACCAGGGCGAAGAAGAGACCGACGCGGCTCCGGAGGTAACCCTTGGCGAACACCCCGAGGTTGAGGTACACCCGTCGCGGGCTCATTTGGAACCTCCCAGGGCCGTGGGGCCGACGTCCCCGGACTCTGTGGTCTTGCCGACGAGGCGGATGAAGACGTCCTCTAGGGTGTCTTGACGGGTCGAGACCCCCGTCCACGGTATCCCGCTCTGCTGCACCAGGGTGAGCACCCGGAGCACGTCCTCATTCGAGTTCAGCTCGACGTCCACCGTATGGTCTTCGGCGCGCACGGGCAGGTCCAACTTCGAGCGCAGGTAATCGGCCAGCTTGGGGGGGGCTTGGAGGGAGAGCACTTCGCTCCGTCCGTGCTCCCGGATGATGTCCTCCGGGCTGCCGGTCGCCACGATCTTGCCGTGGTTGATGATCGCCACGCGATCGGCGAGGAGCTGGGCCTCCTCGAGGTAATGGGTCGTGAGGAAGACCGTGCGTCCTTCGGACCGGAGCGAGCGGATCACCTCCCATATGGACCGCCGGGCCTGGGGATCAAGCCCGGTCGTGGGTTCGTCCAGGAACAGGACGGCCGGCTCGTTGACGAGGGCGAGGGCAAGGCCCATCTTCTGCTTTTGGCCGCCCGAGAGCGTCTCGTACCGGTCCGAGGCCTTGTCCTCGAGCCGGACCTTCTTCAGTATCGCATCGGCGTCGGCCCTCTTTCCGAAGAGGCCGGCGTAGAAGGCCACAGCCTCCTTCGGGGTGATCTTGTCGAAGAACTTGAAGTCCTGCGGAATGACCCCCAGTTGCCGGATGAGCTTCTTGTTGTCCTTCCAGGGGTCCAGCCCGAGGACCTCGACCTCCCCCGACGTCCGGGGTCGGAGGCCTTCCAGGATCTCCACCGTGGTGGTCTTCCCCGCCCCGTTCGGTCCGAGGAAGGCATAGACCTCTCCCTTCTGGATCGATAGGTCGATGCCGTCAACCGCCCGGAGGTTGCCGTAGTCCTTGACAAGTTTCCGGATCGCGATGACCTCGACCAAGTTTATCAATGCCTCTGTGCGTTGCAAAATCTTCCCGGTATTTGTCCCTTTTGTAAGCTCGAGTACCTATCGAAATACGCCGTTTGGCTGTTCCGCAAGCGTGAACGTTCTCTGGGCTTGACTCGATAGTCACGATTCGACCGCGCACGAACGCAGTGCAAACGGTCCAAACGACGGGGAAGGGATCCGCGTACTCTCGCCGCGAGCCTCAGGGAAAGGACCCCTCCTTCAGCGCTTCTTGGCGCCGAGGGGGATGTCCGGAGGGGTCTCAGCCACGCGCACCCGCGCGTCGACGACCGCCACCCCTTTTCCGTCGGGCAGGACCATGACGGGGTTGAGGTCCATCTCCACGATACCGTGGAGATAATCCGCCATCCTGCCAACGCGGAGAAGGAGCGTACGGAGGGCCGTCACGTCCGCAGGAGGGGATCCGCGGTAGCCCGTGAGCAGAGGATAGGTGCGGAGCGAAGCGACCATCTCGTCTGCCTCCCGTTCGGTCAGTGGGGCCAAGCGGACCACGACGTCCTTCACGAGCTCGACAAGCGTTCCACCGGCGCCGCAGGCGACCACAGGACCAAAGGTGGAGTCATGTGTAACTCCCACCAGCATCTCCACGGCCTCCGATATCTGAGGTTGGAGGAGGAAGCGTTCGATCGGATGGCCCTGGGATGCGAGACGTGCGGCCATGTCCCGGGCCGCGGACTCCACAGCAGCCCGTCCTTCGAGTCCGACTACCACCGCACCCGCATCCCTCTTGTGCAGTACCCCGGGCGCGATGCCCTTCAATACTACCTGACCACCCAGCTCGTCAGCCGCGGCCCCGGCCGCTTCGGGTGTCGCCGCGTACCGCGCAGCCACGGTAAAAATGCCACAGTATCCAAGGAGCTCCTGCACCTTCTCCTGTGGGAGCCAGCCACCTCCAGAGGCCACGGCGGTGCCGACCAGGGTGGCCGCCCGGGTGCGCTGAACGTCGGGGTATGTCGGAGGCCTTTCGTCCGGGATGGCGAGCCAGCGCCCATGTTCGACCGCCTTGGCGATGGCGCTCACCGCAGCCTCAGGAAACTGGTAGGAGGGCAACCGGACCTTTCCGTCGGAAAGGAGCGGGGGCACATCCGGGCTCGCCATGAGCACGGCGGCGATCGGGACCCTGCCCCCGATCTTGCCGGCGGCGAAGAGGATGTCCTGCGCCACCTCGGATGCCTTTAGTTCAAGGGGAGGGATGAAGATCACGATGAGCGCATCGATCCCGGGGTCCCGTGCCAGGATCTGGATCGCCGTGCGGTAGTTCTCACGAGTGGCGGAGGCCACCATATCCACGGGGTTCCGGACCGACGCATCGGGCCGCAGGAAGCTTCGGAGGGCCTCTTGGGTCTTCGCACTGAGCTCGGGAACCGACAATCCGGCGTTCTCGCAGGCATCCGTGGCCAGGATCCCCGCACCCCCTGCGTTCGTGATGATCCCGATGTTGGATCCCTTGGGGACCGGTTGGCTATCGAGGAACGCCGCGACGTCGAACATCTCTTCAAGGGTATCCGTGCGGATGACCCCTGATTGGCGGAAAAGGGCGTCGACCGTGACGTTCGAAGCGGCCACGAGCGCCCCCGTGTGCGATTGGGTGGCCCGGAACCCGGCGGCGGACCGCCCTCCTTTCACCGCGACGATGGGCTTCTTGCGGCTCACCCTTCGGGCGATCTGGGCGAACTTGCGTGGGTTGCCGAACGACTCAAGGTAGAGAAGGATCAGGTTCGTCTCATCGTCGGTCTCCCAGTAGCTCAACAGGTCGTTCCCGGAGATGTCGGCTTTGTTCCCCACCGAGACGAAGCTCGACATGCCATGGCCGAGGTGGTTCGCATAGTCGAGCAGGGCGATACCCACCGCCCCCGACTGGGACAGGATCCCGATGGACCCTGGGCTCGGCTGGAGGGCGGCGAACTGGGCGTTCAGGCTCACGGTGGGGGCGGTGTTTGCGATCCCCATGCAGTTCGGACCCACGAGGCGCATCCCGTGGCGCCGGCAGGTCTCCACGAGCTGTCGCTGGAGCGCCCTTCCCTGCTCCCCGGATTCTCCAAAGCCGGCGGAGATGACGAGGAGCGAACGGACTCCCTTCCTCGCACAGGCTTCGGCCACGTCGAGCACGGCGGGCGCAGGGACGCAGATGATGGCGAGGTCCACCGGACCGGGACAGTCGGAAATGGATGCGTACGATACGACCGACTGGACGACGGGATGGTTCGGGTTGACCGGATACACCGGGCCCGGGAACCCTCCACTGATACAATTGTGAAAGAGCTCGCCGCCGATCGTCCCCCGTTGCGTCGAGGCGCCGATGACCGCCACAGAACGAGGGCGAAGGAAGCCGCGCACGGCGGCCGCGTTCGATGCCGCTTCTCGTAGGGAGAAGCGCTCCACCACATCCGCGGACAGCGATGTAGGTTGCGTGACACGGATGAGGCCCGGCTCAAAGTGTTGTGTGATCGGGAAACCTAGGTCGCGGATCACGGTCAAGACGCGCGGGTTGCTCGCCGAGACGATGTGTTCCAGGGTCGAGATGCCATCGGCGTTCGCCGCCTCGGAGAGCTGACCGAGGAGGATGGTTCCGAGCCCCCGCCCCCAATACGGTTCCGCAACGATGATCCCCGGTTCGGCCACCTCCGGGGACATGCGGTGGTATGCGGCGTGCGCCACGATGGTCCCCTCGTGCCATGCCGCAAGAGCGAAACTGTTCGGGGAGGGGAGCAACCACGTAAGCAACCTAGTTCGGTCGCCTACCGGTCCATTGAAGCGAAGTTCGAGCGCCTCGGACGACAAGCCTTCAAGGAAGCGGGCCAGCGCCTCCCGATCCCCCGGGGCC
>JAJYXQ010000035.1 GCA_021796385.1 Thermoplasmata archaeon
CCCCGTTACTCGCCCACTGGCCGGACGGTGACCCGTCAGGTCCGCAGCGTTCCGTACCCCTCCACTATGGTTCCGGCCCTTGAGGTCAGGCATAATATCCCGCCAAGCCTCCGGCTTCCCGTGAAAGCCTCGGAAGGACCCGCCGTGTTTCCGCTCGTCTACCTCCTGAATGGACAGGTGGTTCGGGCTGCGCCAGGGGGATACGCCCCCCTGCGCCCCGAAGGGGACGAGATCCCGGACGTGTTCGATATCACGGACCGACTCTTCTCAGCGTACCGCCATATCTACCTTGTGGATGTCAACGGAAAAGAGGGTGGGGACCCTCAACTCGATTATCTACAGGAGATTTCCCGAGGCCAGGACATCTGGGTCGAGGCCGCCCCTACGAATGCGGATCAGGTCATTGACATCGTTGTGGCTGGGGCCTCTCGCGTTGTCGTAGCCACAAAGGACCTTGCCGACCTGCGTACAGAGATCCGCCGGGCCCTCGCACTCACCGAGGAGATCGCACTCGAGGTCGCCTTAAATGGGGACCGGGTCGAAAGCCGGGATCCGCGGTATGACCGGGTTACCGCCCAAGATTTTATCAGCGAGGTGGCCAGTTGGGGTCTGGATACGTTCATACTCACATCGGCCGCCACCGGGTGGGAGACCGTCGCATCGCTCGCCCAGTCCGTCCAGGTCTATGTGAAGAATCTTCGACCCGAAGAGATGGAGAGCTTGCGGGCCTCAGGCGCCGCCGGCGCGATCATGGAGGTATCCCTTGAGTGAGGATCTCGAGATCGTGGGGGCGTACCTTTGGCGCCAATTGGGCCACCGTCCCGCCACAGCGAACCAAGCGGAAGGTGCCCTGTCCTACGAACTACATCTCTTCAAACCAAGCGAGGCCAAAGTGGTGCTCGAGGCACTCGTGGCTCGGGGGTTGTTTCGACGTGAAGGCGACCGCCTGAGTGCTTCTTCTGACCTAAGTGGAGTTGACGTCCCCATCGGATACCACCCTCCGGAGGACTTCCTCTCCCGGCTCCCAAAGATCCCACCCACCCCTCTCCTCCCCCGACTGATCGCCCAAATCCATTCCGCGGACCCGTCAGCGAGGCCCGAAGCGGTCCTCGAGGAGATCGCCCAGGTTGCGGATCACTTGGGGGTCGCTCAACCCGCCGCAGCCTTTCTCGTGGCTTGGCGACGAGGGTTCCGGGACCCCGCGCTCTTGAAGGAGTATCTGGACTCCTTGTCTTCGTCGCAACCGGCCAAATGATGATACCAAGAACCAGCTGAATCATGATGACTGATGGGCGAGCTGATGGCCGGGGGTCAGGGACCCACCGACGGAACGCCCCGGCGCAACTGCCGGGTAGGACGCGACCCGTCGCCGCCGAAATCTTCATCTCCTCGCCGAAGTGAGGCTCGCCCGTGGACCTTCCCGTCTGCCATCTCGTGCATTGGGACGACATCGACCGGTGGGCGGATGCCTTGGCCGGGAAGATCAGCGCCGCCGGCCGTTCCCCCGAAACCATTGTCGGGCTTACGCGTGGCGGATGGGTGCCCTCCCGCCTCCTCGCCGACCGCCTGGGGGTCAAGCATCTCGCCGCGTTGCGCGCCCAGCATTGGGGGGTGACCGCAACACAGACCGGTAAGGCCGAGATCACGGAGAAGCTCACTTCTCCCGTGGACGGGCGCTCCGTACTCGTTGTCGATGACATCACCGACACCGGGGAGAGCCTTCGGCTCGCCGTCGAGCATGTCCGCGCCACCGGGCCCCGACAGGTGGAAAGCGCCGCCTTCCTCCACATCACGCATTCGAAGTACGTTCCCACCTACTATGCGGAAGAGGTGCCCAAGGAGCGTTGGGCCTGGTTCATCTTCCCTTGGAACTACTGGGAGGACATCCGGACCCTCTCGGCGAAGGCTCTTCCCGAAGGCAAGGACAGCGCGGGCGTGCGCCAGCTCCTCCTCGAACAGGCCAAGATCGCTGTGCCAGAAGCCGATGTGCGTCAGGCCCTTGCCCCCCCGGCCAACCGATCCTAAAAACGCATCGTTCAGACGCACCGGTATTCGCGCCGTCGGGCGTCCCGCAAGGAAATGCCCTCCACGATCAGTCCCTGACGTTCCAGTTCTTTCACCGCCAACTGAACGGTCCGGCGTGGGAGCCGCGAGATGGTTACGATCTCGCCTTGTTCGAGCCCATGGTGGTTCTCGATGAGGTAATAGACGAATTTGGCCGCCGGTGAACCTCCCGGGAGCGCCTTGTGCACCGGTAGTCCGAACGTATCCCCCCTCAACCCAAGACGCTGGGAAGCCAACGGGAACACGGTGTCGAGGGCCACGTTCCCCAGGTTGACCTCGGACCCCAGTTCCTTGATAAGCGCTATCTGCTGTTCCTCGCGTGGGGCCTCGAAGATGATGTCTTCGGCGGACATCGAAGCGGTGATAGCATGCACCCAGTCCCACTTGATTCCACCGTTCTCATCATAGATTCCGACCCCCTTGCCGCTCTCCCGGCTTTCTAAGATGACCTTACGCGGGGAGAGTTTGCGTGCATGAAGGAGGCGGCCCATTGTCTCACGTAGGGAGTACTGGTGCTGGACATCCTTCTTCCCTACCTCAACCAGGACTTCAAGTCCCGCTCCGCGCACGAGGTCGACCATCTGTTCTACCTGCTCGAGCGTGAGATCGATCACGCCTTCGCTCACTTCCACAATGTCGAAACCGAGGTCCTTGGCCTCCCCCACAAACTTCCCCGCGCGTCCGTGTCGGATCGCGAATTCGAGCAAAGTCCCCCCCGTGGAGACCTCCAGGGATTGCTGGTGGTACTGGTGGATCCTCCGGCGGATGGCCTCCCGGGGAAACAGGAGCGGCAACCCCCAACCGATCTTGACGATGTCGATATACGGAGCGGCCAGGGGAAGCCATTCCTCGGGCAGGGGCGCTTCCAGACGATCGAGGATGTGTGTGATCCCATTCGTCCGTTTCATCCCCTTTTCCGGCCCCCGGGAAGGGAAGACCAGCGGCTCGCGATCGGGCATTGATGAATCGCTTTATATCCAACTCCCCTTTGTCTTTTGCCCTGGCTATGGTGCTGGAAGAAATCGCGTTCGTGCTGGGAAACAAGCCGGGGGCCCTCCAAAAGATCGCCAAGCTGCTCGCCGAGGGACGGATCAACGTGGCCGCTATCTCAGTCCACTCTCAATCCCAGCGTGGCTACATCCGGATGGTCGTGAGCGACACCGAGCGAGCGCTCTGGCTGCTACGAAGGGAAGGGTACAAGGTGGACGCACAGGAGCTCATCGTCGTCGGCCTTGAGGACCGTTCGGGCAATCTCCTCCGGGTCCTGGACATCCTCGCGCAGCACAAGCTCAACATCACTTCGGCGAACGTCCTTGTATCCCGGGAAGGGATGAAGAGTCTCATTGCGATCGGGACGGATAACCCGCCTCGGGCACGCGAACTGCTCAGTTCCGCCGGATTCGTCTCGGCCGAAGCGGAACAACTGATCACAAACGCCGGACTCGTTTCCCGGAGCATCGTCGATAGTGGACGGGAATCCGTAGGCATGCTCCTTTGAACTGAACCTCATGCGGACATAGTGTAGTGGTTAGCACGCAAGCTTCCCAAGCTTGCAACCCGGGTTCAAATCCCGGTGTCCGCATACCCATATCCTTGATTAGCGGCGACAGATTCCTTTCCATATGAGGCCCCACCCGTAGCCTTCGACCCTTCTGGACGATAGTTCAAGGGTCCCTCCCTCGTATGTTCGTGCGACCGGACCATCGCGTGTTTCGACTCCCAAGGCCGAGGGATCCGCTGATCGGATTTCGGCAATAGGAAGACGTCCCCCTTGGTCCGACCGCCTCTCAGAGAAAGGGGGGGCAATCCGCCTCATTCAAGTTCGCGGCCTGTCCCGATTCCATGATCGATCCGGGAAAACTCTGGGTGGGCAGCATCGTCATCGAGACGAAACCCGCCGGATTCCAACGCCTTGTGAAGTTCTGGTGCGAAGCGCTTGGCTACGTCCCACGGGAGCCTATCGAGGATTGGGCGCTCCTGCGTGATCCTCACAAAAGCGGGCCAAACATCGCGATCCAGCAGGCCAAGGAAGGGGACGAAGTCTCCGGCCCAGAAGGCCGTATCCACTTAGACCTCTATTCGAGCGATTGGAGAGGTGAGGTCCAACGACTTCCGCGGGTGGGCGCAACGATGGTGGAACCCGAAAGGATAGGTCGGGACTTCGTCACGCTCTCCGACCCCGATGGGAATTTCTTTGATGTCGTCCAAGCTGGCCGATTCCAATTTGGGCAAAGGAGCGACTAGTCCCCCCTTGAAGCACAGAGACCTCTCCCCTACATGAGGGCGCAAACTGATGGGGGGGCGCGGTTCGGGGGCCCCCCACCGACCTCTCCCCCACATGAGGGCGCAAACTCTGCCCCTTTTTCGCATCTAAGGGCCGAAAGGACCATGGCGATTGCCCGATAGAACGAGCCCGAACCCAAGTGCCATGGTGGATGATTGGCTCCGAGGATGCGAAGCGAGGGTCCGAACTCCTAGCGCGGCTCCCCAACATACCTGACCTTCCACCACACGGAACTTCTCGCTTGGAAGCCTTGCTGACTAAGGTGCCCTCGCCGAACTCTCCGGTGTGGAAATGAATTGACGTGCCGTTTCCCCGCCCCTTTCGGCTCGGCGGGATGGGAGAAAACCTCGCTGGAGGGACTCAGGGGATACGCAATCTCTGTGGGAGGCCCTTGTCCAGGTCTCAAGGTGCTCACGTTTCGATGTCTCGAGGCGATCCAGAATTCGCGATCCCGTTACCATCGAGCCAGGAGCCTTCATAGCCGTCCGCGACTGCATTCCAACGTCTCACAACCTTCGCTTGCTATGTCCCATGTGTTCGAGCTTCTGGATCGGGATGGTCTTGCCCGCTTGGGTACGTTAAAGACACCGCACGGCACCGTGCGTACCCCGGTCCTCCTTCCCGTGCTCCACCCGGACCCCGCCCGTCAACT
>JAJYXQ010000007.1 GCA_021796385.1 Thermoplasmata archaeon
CTGGTAGTGGGCATTCTTGACGTGGACGGTGATGGCATAGTGCTGGCCGGCCTCAAGCTGGAGAGCATGGTCCGAAGTGACCGTGTAGGAACCACCGGGGCCGGACACGGTGAAGGACACCTGAGCGGCCTTCCAGATGTTGCAGCCGTTACCGGCGCAACCCGCGGTGACCGAGTTGACAAAGAACTCCACGGGGACCTTTGCCGGGGTGCTTCCTCCGAAGACGATCTGGGACCGCAGCGAAGTGAGATCCCCGTGGAAAACGTCGAGGTCCGTGCAAGTCGTGGCGGTGATCCCCGGGACGGAACCACAATCGCTGGTCTGCCAGAGCGACCAGGAGCTCCAGTGACCAGTATCAGGAGAAGCAGCTCCCCAATCCGCCACCCAGAGGTGGTACTTGGTCAGCGAGGGATTGATGCAATTGGAGGCATAGTTGCTGTTCATGTAGATTATCGGGACGATGTGGAAACCCTTGTGGGTCGCATAGGCCTCGACGATCGTGGCCCAGGAACTGACCCAGTTCGAGAGCGAACCTGAGCTGGTGGACTGTCCGCACCCCACCTCGACGTCCAGAGCAGGGAGCATGTTCCCGCTCTTGAAGTACGGTCCGGCCACACTGAGAAAATGATCGGCCTCGGCCGAGGCGCTCGTCGCAGAACAGTAATCCGCACTATCGTCGACCGGGCAGGCGAAGTCATACGCCCCCATCACCACGCCCGACGAGCGTCCACTCGCCATGTCATACCCGAAGGCCGGGTTCGTGTAGCCGGCCCCTTGGGTCGCCTTGGCAAAGGCGAACCCGATCCCACTCCGGGAGATTGTCGACCAAGAAGGAAAACCATTCACGCTCGAGACATCGATCCCGTGCGCGGTACCCCCCGACAGCGGAGTGATGGATGTCGCTCCGGACCCGGTGAGCGAGGTGGAAGATGACGAGCTCGTGGCCTGGGATGCCAGGGAGCCAAGAGGTCCGACGCCTGTGAAAAGCAGGGGGGTGGCGGTGGAGAGTACCACCAACCCGCTGCCTACCATCAGTAAGGCTGCGGTGAGCGCGAAGATTGCCCGGCTGGGGTCACGCGGCGAAGTGTGACCCAGCCAAGGGACCGTGCGCTCCCCGTGTAGTCGGGGTTCCCGTCCCCGTACCATCTTCGTACTTTCGGTTGGTCCGCTGCTCGTCATCAACCCATTCTTTCGCCGCCCAGCTATTAAAGGACGGCTGTCTCATGGGACAAAGAGGGGACAACTCGGGCCGTGGCGGTCATAGGGCCAGGAAGGCCTTCGGACGTCCCCTTTGAGCTCGAACGACGGGTAGTTCCTTCCTGTCCTAGGACTCCCATCGGTGGAGCGGGGGTTTCGAGGGTCGGGGCACTGGGGAGGTCCCCCGGACGGGCATGTGCTTGTGGGAGTAGGGCACTTGGTGCAATGGGATCGGGAGGATGATGAGGCCGCCCACGATGACGATGGCCATGGCTACCAGATAGGCCGTGGCCGAGTCCGTGACATTGTAGAGCCAACCCCCGAAGATCGTACCGATTAGCCCGCCAAAGCCGACAACCGCGTTGTAGATCCCCAGGGCCTTTCCCTTGTTTCCGGCCCCCTTGAGAAGCCGGAGGAGGAAGAGGGTGCTTGCGGTACTCGTGAAGGCCCAGACCACCCCCATGTTCGCGTTGAGGGCCATCATCATCACCGCCATGAGCCCGGGCCGCCCCACGAGGTAGTACCCGCTCAAGAGGAAGAGTGGGATGAGCGCGGCGCGGATCCACGTGGTCCCGATGAACAGTCGCTTGGGGGAGTACCGTTCCGCGGCGATCCCACTATGATAGAAGAGGGCGGTCGAAGCCGCCGCCGAGGCGAAGAACACGAAGAAGACCATGTCCTGCCCGAGGTTGGCCCCCGAGCCGGCTGTGAGGAAGAAGATGAAGGTCCCGTAGAAGGTCTGGGATCCGAAGCTGACGAGAAGGAGGGAGATGAACAGGAGTATCTCTACCGCAGTGAGCGGGATCGCTTCTCCCCGGGCAAGGTCGACCACATGGAGCACCCGCTTGCGGAAACCGCGGATGCGCTCGACCGCCCCCCGATGGAGCTGACCTCCCAGATCAATGATGTTCCGGTCGAGGTGCTGCTCGGGCTCCTCGATCCAAGCGTAGGCTAGCACGGCCGAGAGGAACGCCAGGGCTCCCGAGAGCAACAGGAGGAATTGCATCGCTCCCACGAGTCCCAGGGAATACGATCCTTGGGTCGCAAACCCGTAGAGGAAGATGCCACCAATCGCCAATCCCATCGCGCTGCCGATACCGGAGACGAGTCCGAAGACGCCGACGTCGCGTGCCCACCAATGCTTGCGACGGGTTTCGAGGAGCAACATGGTACCGATGGGGGTGCTCGCCGCGGAACAGACCCCTTCCAGGATGTTGAGCAAGAGGTAATCCACCAGGTTCGGGGCGAAGGGCATGGCGAAGAGCACGAACCCGGTGGCCGTGAAGGAAAGTACGACGAAATATTTGCGGTGCCGGATACGATCCGACACGTTCCCCCAGAAGATCGTGAACGGTACTTCCGTGAGGGTTGAGGCGGCCACAATGATGGCGATGATGAGGGGAGAGTCCGCGTTGTAGAGCGCGATGGCGAGAAGGGGAATGAGGGGGGTGGAAAGTCCGTTGTAGAGGGACCAGGGAAGGTAGGAGAAGAACCAGAGATCGGAAGAGGAAGGACGCGTGTCGGGCTCTGGGATGTGAAAATCGGGAGCTGCGTTCTGGGACACCTTCACCTCCCCCGGTGACGAACCGAATCTATTTATATCAGCTATCCTAAACAACCGATGATGGTGAGCTCGGGCCGCAAGAGCGAGAAAACCATCCACCATCAGTTCGACCCGGCGGACGATTCGGTGACGCTCGAGACGGTGCTCACCATGATCGAAGCGCTGCGCAAAAAGCACCCCGACCGAGAGGTCTTCTTCGACGGGGACGAGTACTCCATCTGCTCACGACCGAAGCATAAGCATGGGGCCCACCGCCGGAGCTAGGGAACTCGGGACCCCCGTGTTCCTCCTCAACCTCAAGTCGTACCTTCCGGCTTTGGGGAACGGCGCGCTCACGATCGGCCGACGCCTTCAGCACGCCGGGCGCCGATTCGGCGTGGCGACCGCTATCGCCCCCTCGGCAGCCAGTCTGGAGACCCTCTCAAGGGCCCTCTCCATCCCCGTTCTGGCCCAGCATGTCGACCCATTCGACCCCGGGGCCCGCACGGGGTTCTTGGTCCCAGCCTCGCTCAGTGCGACGGGTGTCGCCGGGAGTCTGCTCAATCATTCGGAACGACGGTTGCCTCCTCCGCAGGTCCGGGAGGCCGTGAACATGCTACGTGCTTCGGGTCTAGTTTCCGTGGTGTGCGCCGGGTCCCTGGCCGAGGCCACCCGTCTTGCCCGGTATTGTCGGCCTGAGTTCCTGGCCGTGGAACCTCCGGAGCTCATCGGGGGGAACATCTCCGTATCCGTGGCGCGGCCGGAGGTCATCCAGGGGACTGTCCGGGGGGTGCGACGTGTGTCTCCGCGGACGCAGGTCCTTTGTGGGGCGGGCGTGAAGACCGGGGAGGATGTGCGCCGGGCGTTGGAACTGGGGGCGAAGGGGATCCTTGTTTCGAGCGCCGTCGCCGCAGCGCAAGACCCGGCCCGGGCCATCGCGGAGTTGATGCATGGCTTTAAGTCTTGAAACGAATTGACCGGGAAACGAGCGGGACTGTGGGGTAGCTTGGTCCATCCTATGGCGTTCGGGACGCTGTGACTCCGGTTCAAATCCGGACAGTCCCACTACCGCGACACGGAGGGGAAGTCCCTCAACTGGAAGCACCTCTAACCTATTGTATGATCCTAAAGTGAGTGGAGTCCGCTCCGCTCGACCGCGAAGTACCAAGATGCCGTGCGGTGGAAGGAGCCATAGTTTATTCGGTTCTGGTCTGTTCCGGCGAACGTGGCTTTGGACTGTGTGATATGAAGGCTTGGATGGAACATGGATAACATTCCCTCGGCACATGGACTGAGCAGCTCCGATGCCCAGCAACGGTTCGACCGCTACGGGCCCAACGAAGTACGAGAGGCCCCACCGCACCTCCTTCGAGACCTTGCCCTTCGCTTTTGGGGTCCGGTTCCTTGGATGCTGGAAGGGGCATTCGCCCTCGAGCTTATCCTCGGGAAGGTCCCGGAAGCGATCATTCTCCTAGCCCTCCTCGTCTTCAATGCCGTGCTCGCGGAGGTGCAGGAGCATCGCGCCCACGAAGCCCTTGAACTTCTGCGCCGTCGCCTTCAGGTCAACGCGCGTGTCCTCCGCGATGGCTCTTGGGTGACGGTCCCAGCCCGTGAGGTCGTACCCGGGGACCGGGTTCATTTGCGGATGGGGGACATCGTCCCCGCGGACGGGCGGGTCGTCGAGGGGGATCTGGGGATCGACCAGTCGGTGATCACGGGGGAGTCCGCTGAAGTGAGGGCCCCGGTGGGTTCTCTGGTGTACTCGGGTTCCACCGTACGCGGTGGAACGGCGGATATTGAGGTCACCGCCACCGGGGCACATAGTTTCTATGGCAAGACTGCGGAGCTGGTCCGGACCGCCAAGAGCGAAGGCCACCTTGAACGCCTTCTCTTCAGCATCGTGCGCTATCTCGTGGCGCTCGACACGGCCTTGGCGCTCCTCATGCTCTTCACGGCCGAGCTCCGGGGGGTCTCACTGGCCGTGGTCCTCCCCTTCGTCCTTATCCTGCTGATCGCATCCGTGCCCGTTGCGCTTCCTGCCACGTTCACCATCGCAAACACCGTGGAGGCCCGACGGCTGGTTGAGCAGGGAGTACTGGTCACCGGTCTCTCTGCGGTCCAAGAGGCGGCGAGCATGGAGGTCCTCTGCGTGGACAAGACCGGGACGCTCACCGAAGGGAGGGAATCGTTCCGTCGTCTCGTGAACTGGGGGGGGCTCAGCGAGGACGAGGTGCTCTCTCTGGCGGGCGCCACTTGTGACCCAGCCTCGTCCGACACGATCGACACCGCGGTCCTCCGGGAGGTACATCGTCGGGGCGTGTCCATCCCCCAGCGGTTGCGAGCCGTCCCCTTTGACCCGGCCCGGAAACTGTCCGAGGCCTGGGTCCAGTCGGGCGGAACGAAGATCCATGTGGTGCTGGGGGCTCCGGACAACGTGATCCGCATGTGTGGACAAACGCCTCCCGGGCTCCAGGAAGCTCAGGACCAAATGGCCGGGGAGGGTGCTCGGGTAATCATGCTGGCAGCGGGGACTGATGGCGCACTCGAGGCCAAGGGGCTCTTGGCACTGGCCGATGCCCCGCGCGCGGACGCCTTCGAACTGATCCGTTCGCTTCGGGCAATGGGGGTCCGGGTCATCATGTTGACCGGGGACTCCCGACGGACGGCGGAGGCCATCGCACACCGGGTCGGCCTGGGGGACCGGATCGGAGACCGGGCACTTCTAACCGAAGATCCGACCGCCTTCGACGGGTTTGCCGGCGTCTACCCGGAGGACAAGTTCCACTTGGTCCAGGCGCTCCAGCGCCACCATCGGGTCGTCGGGATGACCGGGGATGGGGTGAACGATGCTCCCGCCCTCAAGCAAGCCGAGGTGGGGATCGCCGTATCGAACAGTACCGATGTGGCCCGCTCCGCCGCTCGTCTCGTGCTGACCCGCCCCGGGCTGGCGGACATCGTGAGCGCCGTCCGTGGGGGCCGTCTCGTGTACCGCCGCATGCTCTCTTGGACGCTCAACAAGCTCTCAAAGAACATCGAACTGGTCCTCCTGCTCACGCTCGGCTTCGTCTTTGCGGGGCTCCTCGTCACCACTCCCTTTCTCATCCTGGTCATGATCTTCGCGAACGATTTCGTGACCATGTCGGTGGGTTCCGACAATGCGCGTGTCTCCACGGCACCCGATCGTTGGGACATCCGTGAGATCCTGGCCACCTCCGCCGTGATCGGCGGGGCATGGCTCGCTCTGTCCTTCGGACTGCTCTGGTGGGCGTTCCATGTTGCTCAGCTTCCCCTGGCCACCCTCCAGACCTTCTTCTTCGTCTACCTCGTGCTCTCCAGCCAGGGCACTCTCCTCCTTGTGCGGGAGAAGGGGCCTTGCTGGAGCTCCCGCCCCGCCACCCCGCTCATCGCCGCGATGGCCGCCGATGACGTGGTCATCGTAGTGCTGGCCCTTACCGGGACCTTGATGGCTCCGCTCTCGATGGTGTTGATCTTCCTGCTCTTCTTGGTGGTCGTCGCCGGAACGTTGGGGATCGATCAGGTGAAGCTCGGATACTTCCGCAAGACGGACGCGTTCGGTCCCCGCTCCATCTTCCACAGGAAGGAAGGACCCCTGTCGAAGGCCACGTGAGCCGCCCTTCGGGCCGTGGTACGTGCCCGGGTCCATTGCGTCCCACCATCCGTTCGTACGATCCAGGTAGCCACTCGAGATTAGCCAAGGCCGGGTGGTCGAACTTCGCCGGTAGTGAGGCTTAAGAGGTCATTCCTTGTCGCGGTCCTTCGGTGACACAACATGAGTGAAAAACGCGTGTACCACGATATCCTCTACGAGAAGAACTGGCACGACCATACCGTCCTCATCACGATCAACCGGGAGTCCCAACAGAACTCCTACCTCCTCTCAACTCTACGCGAACTCGTCCAGGCCTTCGAGGACGCAATGTGGGATGACGATGTCCAATTCATCGTCCTCACCGGGGCTGGGGACCGGGCCTTTTGCACCGGAGGCAATGTCGATGAGTACCGGACCACCTACGGGCGCAAGCCGAACGACTGGTGGAACTGGGGGGAGATCTACGGTAGGTTCATGGGCATGATCCTCCACTGCGGCAAACCGGTCCTCTGCCGGATCAACGGCACCGTGGCCGGGGGAGGGCTCGAGTTCGTCGCGGCGAGTGACCTCGCCATCGCCACGGATGACGCTCGAGTGCTTTCCCCGGGTCCGCGCGTCGGCATGACCTCCATCGGCGGTCTCTCCCAGTGGTTACCGTTGCACTCGGGACTGAAGCACACTGCGGAGCTCGTGATGCTCTCTAGTGAGATCACCGCGGCCAAGGCGAAGGAATGGGGGATCGTGAACGATGTGGTCCCCCGGGACCGCCTCGATGCCTCCGTGAAATCGTACATCGATCGGATGCTCGACCTGTCGCCCACCAGCCTTCACTATTTCAAGGTCCATCTGAACTGGTGGAAGGACATGGTCTGGGCGGCCACCTGGGAACACGCCAAGGAGTTCTTCGCCCTCAACGTCGGGTCGATGCAACCGATGGAGGGACTCGGGGCGTTCCGGGACAAGCGTCCCCGGCGCTATCGCGCCATCCGGGACCAGATGGCCCAGGGGATGGACCCACACTACCCCTTCGGCCCGGCCTCCAGCCGCTGCCCGAAGTGCAACACCGATTACCTCCCCAGCCATTCTCAGTTCTGCCTGAAGTGCGGAGCCCCGCTCACTCCCAGCTCGCCATGAGGGCGGCCCGGTTCCACGGTCTGCCCGCCGGATTCCGGCCGGTCCACGGGAAACTCTCTCCAGAGCAGCATCTTGTGGTGGAGGATGTGGAGCGCCCTGTGCCTTTGATGGGGGAAGTGCTCGTCCGCACCGCCGCCTGCGGCGTATGCGCGACCGACCTTCATTATCTCCACGGGACCCCCACGTTTGCCAAGCCTCCGCTCACACTGGGGCACGAAATATCCGGGACGGTCGAGGTACTCGGTGCCGGGGTCGAGGGACTGAAGACCGGGGACCGCGTTCTCATCCCTGCTGTCGTCCCTTGCGGGAGTTGCACGGCCTGTCGTACCGGACGGGACAACATCTGCGAACGGATGACGATGTTCGGAAACCACCGGGAGGGGGGTTTCGCCGAGTTCGTGCGCGCGCCGGCCGGGTATGTGGTTCCCCTTCCCCCGAGCCTCCCTCTGGTCGAGAGCGCCTTGGTGGCCGACGCCTTGTCCACCCCGTTCCACGCAGTGAAGAACCGGGGGGCAGTCCGGGCCGGGGAGACCGTCGCCGTTTTCGGCTGCGGCGGGGTCGGACTCAATGCCGTACAGTCCGCGGCAGCGTTGGGAGGCATCGTGATTGCGGTCGATGTGGACGATCGGAAACTGGCCCTGGCCCGACAGCTCGGAGCCCAGGAGGTCGTGAACGCCACCGCAAAGGACGTCGTCCGCAAGGTCCGGGGACTGACCGACGGGGGAGTAGACGTGGCGTTCGAAGTGGTGGGACGCCCCGATGTGCTGCAGACAGCCTTCGATAGCGTGCGGTCCGGGGGCCGTCTCGTCACGGTGGGCTACAGCGAGGAGGACTGGAAGCTGAAGGTGAGCCGGGTCATGTTCCGGGAGATATCGGTCCTGGGTTCGCTCGGATGCCGGAGCGCGGAGTATCCCGTCATCCTTCGCTTGGTCGCATCCGGCCGCCTCCAGCTCGCTCCGCTGGTCTCCGCCCGCCTTCCCCTTGAGCGCATCAATGACGCTCTCGGGAATCTCGAAGCGGGCACGGTGCTTGGCCGACAGGTCATCACGTTCTGAGCGATGATCGACCGCTCCTCTTCCGAAGGGGTCACGACCCTGACGTTGGCCCGGCCCCCACTTAACATCCTCAACGAAGAGCTCGTTTCCCGCCTGGATGCAACGCTCGAAGCGCTCTTGCCCGACCCGGAGACCCGGATGGTGGTGCTCACCTCCGGTATTCCAGGCACCTTCAGCGCAGGCGCGGATGTTCGGGAGCACCTCCCTCCGGACCACCGTTCCATGATTCCGAAATTCGTGTCCCTCTGCGACCGTCTCGTCCGATCACCCAAGCCGACCATGGCGGTGGTGGATGGCCGGTGCCTCGGGGGAGGCATGGAGCTCGCCCTTTCCTGTGATTTCGTGGTCTGCACGGACCGTTCCACCTTTGGACAACCCGAGATCTCGGTCGGGGTATTCCCTCCGATCGGTGCGGCCCTATACCCGCGTCTCTTGGGCCTCCGGTCGACCTATCGGGTCCTACTCGACCCCCGACCGATCGAAGCGGCGGAGGCCTTGCGCATCGGTGCGGTGAATCGGGTCGTCCCACCGTCCGAGCTCGCCTCCATCGTGAAGTCCCTTACAACCGCGATCGCCGGATCGAGCGGCGCCGTTATAGCGCTCGCAAAGCGCGCGATACGTGAGGGCCTCCCGCTCTCCTGGGACCTCGCACGGGACCGGGCCACCCAAGTGTACCTGGACGAACTGATGGGTACCGAAGACGCCATCGAGGGACTTCAGGCCTTCCTCGCCAAACGCCCGCCTCACTGGAAGGATCGCTAGGGAAACCCTTCCGCCGAGCCTCTTTTTCTGGGCCGAACGCGTTCGGGGGGGGTCCTATCTTCCCGACATAGATCTCTTTCCGGTGACCCATGACGCGCCTTCCCCCTTGAGCCGATGAGCGAGAAGTTCGGGATCACCTTCTTCACGGACACCTTCCCGCCCACGCACGACGGCGTGGCCAACGTCACGGGAGGGTTGTGCCGAGTGCTCTCGACCGGGGGACATCGGATTAACGTCCTTACCGTCCGCTCGAAGGGCCAACCCCGCACCGAGCGCACTCCCGAAGGGGTGACGATCTGGCGGGTCCCTTCGCTCCCGGCCCCCCGGTACCCGGAGTACCGGGTCGCCCTGTTCCCCCCCTGGGGGTTGAAGATACCCTTGGGAGACGTGGTGCACATCCAAACTCCGGGCTTGGTGGGGCTCCGAGGTCTGCTCGCCGCCCGAGGAAAGAAGGTGCCGAGCGTGGGTACGTATCACACGGACTTGGTGGGCATCCTGAAAGGGGTGGGTGCTCACTTTTGGTCCCGGAAGTTCTATGATGCGTGGGGGCGGTTCAGCCGCGACCTGTGCCTTGCTTGCACCGTCGCGACCGCTCCCACCGCCTCTGCGCTCGCCACGTTGAAAGAAGGGGTTCCTCTGGGATCCGACTCGCACCTAGAGGTGGTCGAGAACGGGGTCGACCTCCAGCGGTTCCACCCAGGGGATGGGTCGGGTCGTGACCAACCGCGCCTCGTTCAAACGCAACGTCCGCTGGTGACCTACCTTGGCCGTCTCACACGGGACAAGGGGGTATGGTACTTCTTGGACGCAGTGGAGACGCTGGGTCCGAACATTCCGTTCCTTGCCGTGGTCGGTGGGGTGGGACCCGAGGGACCTCGGGTGCGCCAACGGATGGCCGCGAGCCCTCGCCTCCGGGATCGCACGCTCTTCCTTGGGAGCGTTCCCGAGGAGGCCAAGCCTTCCCTATTGGCCCAGAGCCGGGTCTTCGTGCTCCCCTCTCGCTTCGACACTTCGTCGATGGCGGTCCTGGAGGCCATGGCGTGCGGTGTCCCTTGTGTCCTGTCGAACCGCGGGGGGCCGGGGGACATTGGGCGCCGGTCCGGGGCCGGGCTTCTCGTCGAGCCGGAAGATCCCGTGGCCGTTGGGAATGCCATTCTGCGTCTCCTTCAGGAACCCGGACTTGCCCGAGAATCCGCTCGACGGGGGATGGACTGGGTGCGTTCGAATGCTAGCCTCGAACGGACGGCCAAGGCCTACGAGGCAGTGTACCGCGCGGCCATGGATGCCTTCGGGTGAGCGCGGGGAGGTTTAGTCGAACAGGATGGACTCGGTGAACGTCTCCACCATGGTACGGGCGTGTTCGAAGCTGGAAGCGGACTCCTCGTACTCGATGTGGAGGTACGGGAGGTTCGCCTTCTCGAGTGCCGGCTTCCCGATCATGTAGTCGTAGAGGGCGGGCTCGCAGAACTTTGGGGTGGCAAAGACGACCCCTTCCACCCCTTGAGTGCGGGCCCGATCGAGGAGCGCCTTCTGCTTGTTCACCGAGGGATGGAAACGGACCGTCATGGGTTCCAGGTTCTGGACGTAACCCCGGGCCAGGCTCTCGAGGGGGTCGGCCGCGGTGAGGTCCGCTAGTCCGAGCCACCGTTCCCCAACCAACGCCTCGTCATGGAGGATGAAGCAGCCCGCATCCTCGATCGACTTCATCAACATGACCGGGGGCTGTTCGCAGAAGTTCCCGAGCACCATCACCTTCACTCCATCCTTCGGCTTGCCCTCCCGCGACGGGAGCTCCGCCAGGTAGCTCTCGAGCGCCGGCAAGTACTCTTCCACCGGGAGCATTCCCCCGGCTCGTAGCACGTTGTAGTACTCGGTGTAGGGGAGGAGCCCGGGCCGGGCCCTCCGGAAGGCGGTCAACTGCTCCTGCAGCGCCCGCTTGCGATTGTAGAGTTCCATGCTCCGACGGAGGGCTTCGGGTTCCAGCGGGTGGTGGGTGACACCGGCGAGGATGTCCGCAAGCCGTCGGTACTCTTCCCGCAGGTACGGCACCGCGTGGGCCGATGTGTTGTTGATGGGGTAGTGGAGGTACTCTATCCTTCGGTCCCCGAGGTTGCGTTTTGTTATTCCCGAGAGGTTCCGGGCCACGTCGCAGATGTTCGAGAACAAGAGGACATCCATCACATCGAGGTTCCCCTGAAGGCTCAATTGGAAGACGCTGCGGCTGATGGAGCAGACGAAGCTCTGGGTGTGAGCCGTGGCCATGTCCAATCCGACCCGGCCCGAAGCGCCGAGAAGACTGACCGGGAGAAACCCCATGGCGTGGGCGATCTCGGAGGGGAAATAGACGGGGAAGTACCCGAGGACCGGCCGTCCGGTCGCTTTCTTCCAGGCCTTCACGGATTCGAACGTGGCATAGGAGTCCTCGGCGCTCCGGGCGAACAGATCCGCGGTCCCGTTCATGCGGCCGTCCCCCGCCGTTTGAGGAGGCGTTGGTGGCCGAGGATCGCGGCCCCCACGGCTGCGGCATAGTAGAGGTCCGGTGAGGCGTTCAGCTTTCCCCCCATCTTGTCCTCGAAGGCCCGGACGAAGGCCGGATTCTCGACCAGCCCCCCGGTCAGGGTGACCTCGGGTTCGATCCCCACCTGCTTCAGGGTAAGGAGGACCCGCCCCACGACCGACTGGTGCGCCCCCATGAGGATGTCCTCCAGGGGGACTTCTTGCGTGATCAGATTGATGACCTCGGACTCGGCCAGCACGGAACACACGGTCGATATCGCCACCGGGCTCTTCGAACTGAGGGCGGTCGGCCCGAGCGAATCCATGCTCACTTGGGAATAGAAGGCGATCCGCTCGAGGAACCCTCCTCCGCCAGCGGCACACTTCTCCGTCGCACGGAACTTGACCACCTTGCCTCTCCCGTCGATCTTGGAGGCCCGGGCGTTGCCCGCACCCACATCGAGCACGCACTTCGTCCCGGGGAAGAAGAAGCGAGCCCCGCGAGCGGTGGCCGTGATGTCCGTGACGCTGAGGTTCCGTAGTTCCGCCCGGTACCTCCCGAAGCCCGTGGCGGCCACGTACTCGACCTGGTCGGTTCCGAGGTGGGCTTCGGAGAGGGCCTGCGCGTAGGCCGACTCGATGGACTTGAGGAAATTGTATCCGGTGGGGGCACGCACCTTGGCGAGGAGTCGCTGCCCATCCTCAAGGATGGCCACTCGGGTGCTGCGGGTGCCGATGTCCATCCCGACGGTGATCATGCGGCCCTCCCTTCGGTCTCGGGGGCATTCGTGGCCTTCTCGCGGGCGAAGAGCGCGGCGCCAAGGGCCCCGCAGAACATGGTCTTCGAATCATGGTTGAGGTGGTGTCCCAACTGCTCTTCCAAGGACCGGATCATCCCCGGGTTCTGGGAGACGCCGCCTGTGAAGGTGATCTCCGGTTCAATGCCCACCCTCCGGAGCAAGCCGATCGCCCGGGTTGCGATCGAGGAATGGATGCCGTAGAGCACGTCCTCGAGCTTATTGCCCCAGGCGAGTTGCTCTTGGGTCTCGGTCTCGGCAAAGACGGCACAGGTGCTCGAGATCTTGATCGGATTGTTCGAATTGAGCGAAAGTTCTCCGACATCCTTCAACGAGAGCCCGAGCACTCGGGCGGACCCTTCGATGAACCTTCCGGTCCCAGCGGCACACTTGTCGTTCATGCTGAAATCGACCACCTCCCCGTGGGCGTTGATGCGGATCGCCTTCGTGTCCTGACCACCCATATCGAGGACGGTCCGGGTGGTGGGGAAAAGATGGTGGGCCCCCCGGGCGTGACATCCGATCTCCGTCACTTGACTATTGCCGAACGTGATCCGGTAGCGACCGTAGCCTGTCCCGACGACGTATCCGACATCACTCTCTCGCAAGCCACACTTCTGCAGGAGGAGGCCGTAAACCTTCTTTGTGGCCGTGACGATGTTGATCCCGGTCATGTCGAGGGCCGTGTCCACGAGCCGTCCCCGGTCGTCCACGAGGGCACCCTTCGTGTATGTGGACCCCGCGTCGATCCCGGCGTAGTAGGAAGGAGAGGCCTGCATTTCAGGACCTCTTGCGCAACGCGAGCGTTTCAAAGAAGGCGTCCACCCGGTTCCGGAGCTGCGCCTCACTGTAGTACCGGGGATCCACATGATCGGATTCGATGAGCAGGGTCGGGATGTCAAGGTCGATGGCGAGGTGCTCCCGCATGTCTCCCTCCCCCATCGAGAAGGAGCGGCAGCTCTTGATGGAATGGATCACCACCCCGTCCGCCTGGTAGTCCTTCACGTACTGCTCCAGGAGCCGCGTGCGCATCGGCATGTTCCAGTTGCAGTAGGCATGGATCATGTACTCCGCCAGCGACTCGAACGGCTTGTCGGGATTGAGCCGGAACGAGCGCGTGTCGATCATTCCAGCGACCTTGGGGTAGGTCGCCGCAACGCCGCGCGCGTTGTAGCCCCGGAAGAGGTTCCAGAACTTCTTGAAGAAGGGGTAGTTCGGAACCCCCTCGAAGACCAGACGATAGTCTTCCCGCGGGGTCGGGCCGACCCCGTGGCTGGCGCGCTCCTTCAACTCTTCCAGAAGGAACCGGTAGAAGTCCACGGCCTCTTGGGTGCCCCGGATGATGGTGATCGGGGCCATGTAATAGATGGCCTCGAAGTAGGCGTCCATGGGGGAGGGACGCAACTTCCCCATTTCGATCACCTGACCCCACAGGTCCCACGCTTCGGCGGACAGGCGCATGATCTCGCGGAATCGGTTCTCGTCGAAGCGCTTTCCACTCGCTCCCTCCATGAGCGGGATGGCCTCCTCGAGCTGGGATGCCACGTACCGGACGTCGTGGGGTTCGACATGGCCATCGTACTCCCGGACGTACGGCACATCGATGGTGAGGATCGGTGCGCCGGTCTGGTAGTGGAGTTGCTCCCACCAATGGATGTAGATCTGGCAACCGGAGTATGTCAGGAGGAGCACGTCGGGCCGGGGTAGCTTTCCGATCGCGGTCGATGTCCCGTCCATGGCCGCCGCAACGCCCATCTTTACGTAGCCACAGGCATCCGTGGAGTAGCCGGCTTCCTCCGCGAGGGCGATCAAAGGCGGGGAGCCTCCCCGGTAGGAGATGTTCAGGGACGTGATCTCAGGGTAGAACGGGATGATATCAAAGGCCTGGAAGAACTCGATGGGGTTGGCCATTACAAAGCCGTAGCCGATCTTCTGCCCGTTCGACCGCGGGGCCATGAGGCTTTGGAAGTAGCGCTTGGTGATCTCTCCTTGGAGGCGTTTGGAACGATCGAAGTCGTCGAAATTTGCTGCCCCCGTCGCAGTCACGGCCGCCATACCTTCCTCAAGGCATCGGGTTATTTATCCTTACATAATGCACACAACTAACTGTATAAATTGGTGCAATGTCTCATATTAGTCTGTCTAAGTTCCAATTGCCTTAGGATTGGCCTCTCAATGTTCTCAATTGTATATGTAACTATTTTTGGTGATTGGCTAAAGGTAAGGGTATGCTGGTGGCGCAGGATACAGGCGAGCCGTGCCGCTACTGACACACGGTCGCTCGGAACTGCCTGAAAGCCATGTGTAGCTACGCGAACTTGCGCGTAATTAAAGGGAGCAAACCCGGCTAACCTAACCAGGAGGTTCGCAGTACGACAGGGATAACCTAGGTGAATATAGCAGCAAGATTGTGTGGAATTGATTGTAGATGCTTTCTCAGGCCTTGTAAGAATCATGAAGCATCGGATCGCGTCAAGAAGCGACAGGGTTTTGTGCATCGGACGCATAGGACATGTATGGGTCCCGAGGGTGACCATGGGCGGGCCGTTCCGATACCCGGCTGCCGTGGAATCGACTGCCCTCAGCATCCCTGCCTCAGAGCATGGTGGGGGACCGCATGAGGCAGATGGTGGGCCGTTCCGTTGGGCGTCTCCCTTTGCATGAGGGGGAGGTCCGGGCCACGGCGAGGGAGAGGGGGTCCCACCGTCATGGGGTGGTCATCCTCGCCGCAGGTGCTTCCCACCGGATGGGAACTCCGAAAGGATTGCTTTCTGTGAAGGGAGTCCCGGTCCTTGCCACCATGGTGGAGCGGCTGACGGCTCTTGGCGCCGGTCCCACGGTCGTGGTGGTCGGACCCGATGCTGCGTCTTACCTGCGGGACGTGCCACCACAGAACTTCCGATACGTCGTACACGAGGGTTGGGAGCGGGGTCGGACGAGCTCTGTGAAAGCCGGACTGAAGGCCTTGGGGGGCCACTTCGCCTCCGTCCTCCTTTGGCCCGTGGATCACCCTTTCGTGAGCCCGGTCACGATCGCCTCGCTTTGGGCCGAATGCCGTACATCTCCGGGTTCCTGGATCGTTCCTCGGTACGACGGAAAGCGGGGCCATCCCCCGCTTCTGACCAAGCGGGCTCTGGATGTCGTGATGCGTTATCCTGATGCGGTGCCGTTGCGCCAGTTCCCCTCCGAACACCCCGAGGAGGTCGTCGAGGTGGAGGTACCGGACCGTGGGGTCCTTCAGAACATCGACACCCCCGCGGACCTCTTGGCGGCCCTCCGGGCATCCCGGGGAGAGGCTTGAGCATGGACCGAGGGCTGTTGCGCGAGGCCACCCGACTGTCGGACCTGCATGCGCCTTACGCCCTGGCACTTATCGTGGGCACCGAGGGGTCGGTGCCACGAGAACGCGGGGGTGGCATGCTCCTCCGGTCCGACGGTACCTTTCTCGGCACTGTGGGGGGTGCCCGGCTCGAAGAGGAAGTGAAGGCCGGTCTGCGTAAGGCCTTCACCGAGCGGGAAGGGGCCCTGCGTCACTATGAGCTCCGAGGTTGGAAGGCGGGGGGTGTGCCCAGCCGTTGTGGCGGCTCCGTGGATGTGGCCTTCGAGTATGTGGGAGGAGGGCCCAATGTGCTCATCTGGGGAGCAGGTCACGTGGGAAGGGCGCTCGGCCGCGCCCTGAGCCTCCTTGAGTATGATCATACTGTCGCCGACGACCGACCGGAATTCCTCACCCGGGACCGCTTTCCTTCGGCCCGGGACCTTTGGGCGATCGAGCCCGCAAACCTCTCATCCCGGGTACGGAATGAAGGCCACCGCTTCTCCCACGCCTACGTCCTGGGGTACGATTGCGAGAAAGACGAAGAGGTCCTCACGGGCTTGCTAGGCACCGTGGACGGTCCCATCGGGCTCATCGCCAGTCGGACGAAACGGGGGCTCACCCTGAAAGCCCTTCGGAAACGGGGGATCGAACCCCAGCAGCTCGCCCGGATCCGTTCCCCGGTCGGTCTCCCGATAGGCGCTGAGACACCGGAGGAGATCGCCCTGAGCATAGCCGCGGAGGTCGTCCGGGACTCCCGGGGAGTTCCATGAAGTTGCGCGTGAACGCTTTGGAGTACCTCGTGGACCCCCCCGCCGAGCGTCTTCTGGTCGATCTCTTGCGGGAGGACCTCCATCTCACTGGTACAAAGCGTGGTTGCGATGACGGCTCTTGCGGCGCGTGCACGGTCCTTGTGGATGGAGCCCCCCAGCACTCCTGTCTCACGCTCGCTCGTCTCGTCTCGGGTCGGGATGTGACGACCATAGAGGGGGTCTCTCCGGGTCGGCTCAGCCGGCTCCAACGGTCGCTCGTCGAGACGGGGGGGTTGCAATGCGGGTTCTGTACCCCCGGAATGATCATCGCCGCTCTGGCCCTGCTCCAACGGGGCACTCCCTCCCGAGACGACATTCTCGAAGCGATATCGGGGAACTTCTGCCGATGCACGGGCTATGCGAAGATCGTGCAGGCGATCGAGAGGGCCGCTCAGGAGGAAGGAGGGCGATGAACGGAATCGTAGGCTCTCGAGTTCCGCTCGTGGATGGTCCCTTGAAGGCCTCCGGCAGTGCGCTCTACACCGCGGACCTCACCTTGCCGGGCATGCTCCATGGGGCCATCGTACGCTCGCCCGAGGCCCATGCCCGCATCGTTTCCATGGAACTTTGGAGAGCCATGGAAGAACCGGGCGTGTCGGCCGTGATCACTGGGGACAGCTACCCTAGGTCTTTCGGTGTGCTCCCGATCACACGGGACGAGACCATGCTGGCCGTCGGCAAGGTGCGTTTCCGAGGGGAAGGGGTGGCGGCGGTCGCCGCCACGAGCCCGGAGGCGGCGCAACGGGCCGCGCGCCAGATCAAGGTGATCTATGAACGACTTCCTGAGTACGAAGACCCGGAAGCGTCGGCGGCCACAGTGACCGAGAAGATCCACGCGCACAGCCCCGGCATGACAAACCTCCAGAAGGAAGTCCGCCAGGAGTTCGGTCCGGTCGAGGAGGCCTTCCGCACGGCCGCCCATGTGGTGACGGTGCGGGGGAAGTTCCCAGGGGTTACCCATGCTGCCTTGGAACCCCATGCGGTGCTAGCCCACTATACTCCCGACGACCGGTTGACGGTGTGGTCCTCTACGCAAGTTCCGCATTACCTTCATCGGGCCCTATCGGAGGTGCTGGATATCCCGGAGCATCGGGTGCGTGTCATCAAGCCCGAAGTGGGGGGCGGTTTCGGTGGCAAAGGCGATCCGATGCCGCACGAGATCGTCGCCGCGGCGCTTTCCCGGGAGACCGGTCGGCCCGTCCGGATCGTGCTTTCGAGGGAGGAGGTCTTCTACTTGAACCACGGACGCCATCCCACTCGGCATACCCTGAAGTTGGCGGCGGACGCCGAAGGCCACCTCATGGGCTTCGACCTCGATGCCTTGATCGATGGGGGAGCCGCCAGCTCCTTCGGTACCGTGACCACGTACTATAACGGTGTCCTGGCCACTGGGCCATATCGGATACCGGCCTTCCGCTACCACGGTCGCCGGGGATACACGAACCGCCCGGCTTCGGGGGCGATGCGCGCCCATGGCAGCGTGAACACCCGCTACTCCATGGAAGTGGCCATCGACATGCTGGCCGAGGAACTCCGGATGGACCCCATGGCCCTCCGGATGCGGAACTTCCTTTCCCCCCACACCACGACGATCAACGAGTTCCGCATCACCTCCAACTCGGTGGTCCGGTGCCTTGAGGCGTCTCGGGCTCGTTCATCGTGGGACACGAAGTACCGCAAGCTCCCGGTCGGGAGGGGCATCGGGGTGGCGTGTGGCTTCTTCATCTCTGGATCGAACAGCCCGATACACTTCACTCCTCCCTTCCCCCAATCGACCGTTCACCTCAAGATCGATGTGGACGGGGGGGTGACCATCCACTCGGGGGCTTCGGATATCGGACAGGGATCGAAGACGATTGTCTCCCAGATCGTGGCGGAGGTGCTCGGCATTCCGCTCGCCCGGGTGAGGGTGGCCGCGGTGGATACCGATTCCGCTCCGGTCGACCTGGGGAGCTATTCGAGCCGAGTCACCTTCATGATGGGCAATGCCGCCCGTTGTGCGGCCGAGGACATGCTGCGGCAATGGCAAAAGGCGGCGGAAGAGATCACCGGCCGTCCGTCAGCGGAGTTCCGCGCACACGACGGCCGCCTTGAGGCACCCGGGAACATCTCCATCAGCTACCTCGAAGCCGTCCACCAGGCCATGCGGCACCACGGGGCACTGCAATCCTCCGGCGCCTATGAGAGCCCTTCCTTGGGGGGAAAATTCAAGGGGGCGCGGGCCGGCACGTCGCCTGCGTATTCCTTTGCGGCGTATGTGGCCGAAGTGGAGGTGGATGTCGACCTAGGTCGGATCCACGTGAAGAAGGTCTGGGCCGCATTCGATTGTGGTCGGCCGTTGAACCCGATGCTCGTGGAGGGACAGATCGAAGGATCCATCCACATGGGTCTCGGACAACTGCTGGGAGAAGAGATGCGATATCGGGGAACTCGGCTCATGAATCCTTCCCTTCTCGAGTACCGGACGCTCTCTCCCGTGGAGATGCCCGAGGTCGAGTGCTTGCTCGTCGGCGAAGAGGACCCCGAAGGGCCGTTCGGGGCGAAGGAGGCCGGGGAAGGCCCCCTGCCGCCCGTGTTGCCCGCGGTCGCAAACGCCGTATACGATGCGGTGGGTCTCCGGTTCACCGAGCTTCCGCTCACCCCGGATCGGGTATGGCGAGCGCTCCGGCAGAAGGAACGGGGCGGGGGCCTTCAGAAGCCTCCCGCCCCAAAGGTCGATGCTCGCTGATCCCTTCGAGCTTCATGAACCGGCTTCGATCGCCGAGGCAGTGGCGCTCGCCAAGCGTTACTGCGGGGACGTTCGCTTTCTTGCAGGGGGAACGGATGTGTTGCCAGGACTCTTCCGGGGCCTGCATACCGTCCGCCACCTGATCTATCTCGGACGCATCCCCGAACTGCACGTCTTCGACCCGATCCGGGGGGTCTTCGGTGCGCAAACGTCGATGGCCTCCTTGGAAAGGGACCCTGTGGTGCGCCAGCGGTTCGTTGCGGTCTCTCTGGCCGCCCACGCCGCCGCCGGCCCCGCCCTTCGCACCAGTGCCACGCTCGGGGGAAATCTGCTGGTCGATACCCGGTGCACCTTCTACGATCAATCCCGGTTCTGGCGGGAGGCGAACGAGGGATGTCTGAAAGCGGATGGTACCGAGTGCCGGGTGGTTTCCCAGGGCTCCCGCTGCTACGCGGTCTATTCGGGAGACATGGCCCCACCCCTCCTCGCCCTCGGGGCGACGGTGGACATCGAGGGACTTGAGGGACGAGATTCGAAGCCTTTGGAAGACCTTTATTCCCCCGGGGGAGATGGCCGGCTCTCTCACGCCCTTCCCGAGGGAGCCCTGCTGGTGGCCGTCCGGTTGCGTGACCCGAACCTTTGGAGCTCGTACTCGAAGCTCCGTGCCCGTGGAGCCCCTGATTTCCCCGAGGGCTCGATCGCCATCGGGATCCATGAGACCGATGGAAGGTTGGACCACTTCCGGATTGCCGTTGGCGGGATCGATACTCGGCCCCTCGTCATGAACGAAATCACACGACCTTGGCTGGGCAAGCCGATGTCGGATGAGGTGGTGGAAGCGACGGTCGAGTCCGTTGGTCGCCGGCTACACCCCGTGGCCAATACCGCTCTTCTCACGGATTATCGCAAACATGTGGTGACACGCTTTCTGCGGACCGATCTGGCCCGGTACCTGGCGCTCCGGTCGAAGGAGCTCACCTCTTCCACCCCTGCCGGACGCGTCGGGTAGAGAGACCCCGGACCGAGGGGAACCTGAGCGTACCGGCGCCCAGCTCCGGGCCCTCAATGTAGTCCCGTGCGGGATTCGAAGAGTTGAAGGTCGCTCTCATGGATCTCGTGGAGTAGCTTCTTCTCGATCATCGCCAGGGTCTCCGATATCGAAGACTTCGCCACATGCAGACGTAGGGCGATGTCTGCGAGGGTGGCGCGTCGGGGCACGTCCCAATACCCCACGGACAGCGCCACTTGGAACACTTCTTGCTGACGCGGGGTAAGCAGTCCGGTGGGACCCTCGAAGACCTCCGAGCGGATAGCTTCCACGCGGGTATCGGGGGCGATCTTCAACATCCGGGAAAGTAGGGTGCGGACCTTTCCTTTGGGGGCCACCACAAGCAGTCGACACTCCGCTCCAGAAAAGGACACCGGGAAGCGGGTGATCAACCGGAGCTCCTTGAGGATCTCGGAGAGCGGTGGCATGTCGATCGTCAATCGGTAGACCGCCGCGTTTTGCGCATTCTCGATCCGTTCCACCGACCGGACGCCCCGAGAATGCTTCAGCTCCTCGAGCAAATGCCCGGCGGTGGCCCCACCCGCCACCCGTACATCTTCGACCACCGCATTCCCGGCGATTTCCATCCTTTCGAGCACGACGAACTGAAGGTGAGGATGCGAGAAAGAGATCGCCCGATGATACGTGGGATAGCCCTCCGGCAGCGGCATCCGTATTCGAGCTACGACGGATCTCCCCTCTTCCTTTGTTGGCATGCTCCTCGCCCGGCTTATCTCAAAGTGGGTCTGCAGACGCCCGGGCACGTCGGCCCACCACCCGTTACCATGGCCCGACGGCATTTAAGCACGCTTTCTAGCGTCGAAAAACAATGCCGCCCGAGCGCCATCGAAATGGGTACCATTGTGGGGCCTGGGTTCTGACAAGATCCCGCGTGGACATGGGTCTCACTGCAATGAGCCTTCCCAAGCGGTCTTGCGACGACGGCGCAGTGTTCCTGCGATTCCTCCGATGAGGGCAAGGAGCCCGGCCGTTCCAAGGATCCACCAATCGCTTGAACTGAACGCACTTCCGCCCGAGGACGGGGTCCCGGCTGTGGAGCCGGCGATCGTAATCGTGGTGGCCGAGGAGACGGTCTTTCCGTTCCAGTGCGCTTGGACCTCGAGCAGGACAACCCCCGCCCCGCTTCCGGTGGTGAGAACGGTGGTGCTCCCAACATCCGTGGAAAGCGAGCCGAGGGTGTCGTTCGTGGACCAGGCAAACACAATCCCCAAGGGGCAGGTCCCTCCCCCACACACCGGAACGGCGGTGAAGCGTTGGGCCTGGCCTGAGGACAGCGACACGTTCGCTGGTGTCACGGAGACGGACTCGAGAGCGACGAGGGAAGAATTCGCTTGGATCGTTACCGAGTCATTGGCCATCCGAACGGTCCCACCCAGGGTCGCCGTGACGGTGACGGTATCGATCCCGGCACTACCCCCGGCCTTGAAGGTTGCCGAGGCTCCTTTAGAGGTGTTCAATGTTCCCAATGCGGGATCCGAGAGTGCCCAGGCCAGGGAGAGCGAGGGTAGGCAGGTCCCCCCTTGGCAGACAGGGGTTGCAATGAGCCCGAGGCTACCTCCCACGATGAGTGCGGGGTTGGAAGGGCTAACGGACACCGATGACAATGTGACTGTGGGTGCCGTTATTGCGAGCATGACCGGCCCTGCGGTCTTGGTCGTGCCGTTCAAAGTCGCGTTGACGGCCAACGAGACAGTCCCGGGATTGCTTCCCGCCGTGAACGACGCAGTCCCCGGACCGGTGGGGGAAAGGGTACCTAGAGCGGTCGGGGTGACCGACCACTGATAGCGGATGACTGCGGGGCAGGGACCCGGGGCGCACTGGGCGACAGCGGTAAGGTTTGCCGAGGTTCCGACCATGATCGATGGCGTGGAGGCCGTCAGCGCCAAGGATTGCAACGCCGTCGGCGAAGAGATCACCACGAGGGATGTGTTCCTTGTCGCCGACGCTCCACCCGCGTCCGTTACCGTGACGGTGACGTTGAAGCGGCCCGCCGCGGTCGGGACGCAGGTCAGCGCCGCAGTGTTCGCACTCGAACATCCACTAGGCAACCCGGAGTAGGCAAAATGGAGAGGGGAAGTGCCGCCCGTTGCTGTGACGTTGAGATACGTCGTCGAACTCACCGGAATGGAACTGGGGGTTGCGGCAAAGGCGGAGATTTGGAGGGGGTTCGAGACGGTCCCGTTCAGTATGTGGATGAACCGGTAGGCGTAGGCCCCTCCGAGGGTCCAGTTCGCGCCGAAGTGGGAGTTGGTATGGGCGGCTACGGTCCCGTTTCCAAGGTAGACGGCGATATGGTCCCACGTAGAGTCCGTGGAGAGCCACTGATAATTGATCACATCCCCCGGGAGAAGGTCATTCACGCTCGGGACGACCACGGCCCATCCGTTGTTGATGAGCATGTCCCCCAGGGCGGCGTTCCCGGGCTCGCCATACGTGGGGGGTACGCGCGAGGGGATGTTGAGACCTCCGCCGGGCTGGTGCGGTTCGTCACCGATCACTTGGCTGACGAAATGGGCGCAGTCGTCCCCCGACATGTTGACCACGCTGGTGCCTTGGGCCAGGGAGACGTAGGTGCTCGAACCGTTCCAGAAATACCCATCACTCGTGACGACATTCCAGTAGTGCGCGGCGTAGTACATGGCCGCGGTCCGGTTGTACGCGACGGTGGAGGTGGATGTCCCCGTGACGTTCTGGAGCCAAGCGGTGGTCCCCGTTCCCTCGGCCGACCATCCGGTGTGCCCGTCGGTGTAGGCGATCTCCCACCAAATGTACCCTCCGATCGAAACGCTGCCGTTCGTGATCTGCCCGAGTTGCCCGTTCGATTCCGTGGAGATGAGTGTCCCGTTCGGTGAAGGCGATGCACGGCAGTTGAGGGTCGACGCGACGACCTTGACCTCGTCTCCCACGGCGAGGCCGAAGGGGTCGCTGCTTGGATGGGAGTAGTTCGGGGAGCGAAGGGTATCGGGCGCAAGTTCCCCATGGAATACGGGCGTCGAGCCGGGCGGATAGGGGCTTCCTGTGAATGCCACGGCGATCGATGTGCCGAGGAGTACAAGTAGGACCACCATCGGGGTGACACGTGGGAGAAAGGTAGATGACAATCGACCAAAGTTGTTGTTCATTCAGAGTGTGGAGTGTGCTAACGAAACGCAGCCGGGTTTAAAAAGTGGCCTATCCAGAGACCATTCCCCAACACTTTGTAACGCTCTCGCTACTTGAGCTGAGACGGGGCTCGACGAAGTGGAACCGGGGTGTCGCATAAGGGAGGATTCGGGATAGGGCAAAGGGGTGCGTTGAGAGCGACGGGGGTCAATAATGTATGACTGCGAGCCCCGGGATCGCATCGAAGTCAGAGTCCCGAGTGATCAACACCGATCGGTGCTGAATGAAGATTCCAGCAATGAGAAGGTCCGCCAGGTCGAGGGTCTTGCCCATCCGTGCCATCTGGAATCCCACGTGGGCTGCCTCGGAGGCTGATTCTGCATCTACCGGAAGCACATCGAGGCTCGCAATGAGTTCGAGCGTTTGAGCAAGGTGATTCCCTCCCCGTGCTAAGCCTTCCAACATGACTTCCGTAATCACCGGAGCAGGTAGAGCCACACTACGCCCGGCAGTTCGGAGTTTCCCAACGTGTTTTAGGGCCCGCGGTTCTCCATGGAGGACATCGATGCCAAAGGAAGAATCGGCGCACTCCAACTCAAGTTCCCCCCTCTGATAGGAGCCGACGGGTTCGATTGCGACCCAATTCCTTCCGGTGCTGTCGAGCCTCTTCGAGCTTAGCCTAGTCCTCCGGAGACAGGTCTCCCCTGGCCCTTGAGAAGTCCGCCAGGTGTTTCCGTGGACGAGCAAGGCGCGCAATTACCTTGCTGAACGATTCTCCCTTCTCACGTGAATCTCGCAGTCTGCGATAGGCCTCATCGTTGAGAGCCACTGTGTGAGTCGACATATTCTACATGTAGTTCAATACATGTACAAAGTTGCCTAGGCGTGCCATCATTGCCAAGAACAGGTGGATACGGTGTCAAAACCCCGGTCCCTCTACGAGGGCATTCACGGTCAGAACCCTGATAGTGGCGGGCCCGCAGGGATTCGAACCCTGGACCAAGCGGTTAAGAGCCGCTTGCTCTGCCGGTCTGAGCTACGGACCCACGCCCGGGGCCACAGCCAGTCTGGTTCTTATGCCTTCTCCTTCGGCTCCGAGGGGGGCGGGGATGCGTTCGGGGGGGCCCCACCCTGGGGAGGGACCGCCCGTCGGGCCCGGAACACAAGGAAGGGAATGACCCCGAGCTCAACCTCGAGAACCAACACCAGCGTCAAGGGCGACTCATAGAACGCGCTCGTGGCAAAGTTCGTCGTGACATACAGCGAGACTCCCATCCCCGCCAAGGTCTGGTTCGTCAAGCCTTGGCGAGCATAGCTCAGGTCTGAGATCGGGATCTGGAGCGGCTGGGGGAACAGACCCGAAAGCGACGCAACGTGCGTTCCCTGCGTCGAGAATGGGACGGATGGAGGCACGGGAAAGCCTTCCGCCGAAGAGAGGATGACCGGGGACCGCGGAGCTGCGCCAAAGTCGAAGAAGTCGAGGGGAAGCCCAGAATCCGCCACAAAGCCGTTCAAGGCCGGTAAGTGCCAGTTGTAGTCGATGAAGGCGAGCATGGAGCCATGGTTGAGAAGGGTGTGGGAGACATAGTTTTCTTTCGCAAAGGGGCTGATCACGATGAAGGGGATCCGTTGGCCCAGAGGCTCCCCATCCAGCGTGGGGGGGGCGACCTGATCGTAGAAGCCACCGCCCTCATCGTATGTGATGAAGATCGCTGTGCTGTTCCAATCCGGGCTCTGCATCAGGGAATCCACCACCCGGAGGAGCCACATCGTGCCCCCCAGCGTGTCCGGAAGCTGGTCGTAGCTCGCACCCACCCCGCCATCGACCGGCTGCATCCAAGTGACGCTCGGAAGAGTACCCGCCGAGGCCTGGGCAAAGAAATCCGTATAGGGATGGATCCACGATGTGCCGGAAGACACTCCCGTGAGGTAGCTGAGGTCCCCTATCCCTGCGGAGGGATCCTGAAGGTAGTAGCCGAAGCTCACGTTGGCGGCCCCAAGCTCCGAGAATATGCATTGGTCGTACGGGATCTCCGGGGGCGGGCCATAATCGTTGATCACGGGGCTGAACCCACAATAGGAGTACAGCCGGTTCGGGTTCGTCTCGGAGAGCATGGGGGCAAAGTAGTTGTCCCCGATGGCGTATTCCTCGGCCCAATCCCACTCAGGCGCCACTTGGCTTGATGTGAGGTACGTCACGGCCGCCGGTCCCGAGTTCTGGAGGAATCCATCCATCTTACCTCCGTCCACATCGAGGTGGTAGGCACTGTAGCCCTCGATGGGGCCTCCGGCATCGAAGGTCCTGTTCGACACGGGCGACAGAAATGAGGGGATGGAAGGGAGGGAAAGCAGGTTCAGGGGTCGGGACAGGTTGTTGGCGATCCCGGAAGAAGCGGTTTGCGGGTCCGAAGGGTAGATGCCAAAGATGTTGTCGAAGGCGTGGTTCTCGAGCATCACCATCACGACATGGCGGATGGGAGTGGCCGGGGAGCCCGACGGTTTCATGGCAATGTGGACGTTGTCACCGGTGTGGGGTAGGGCGGTGCCCACACTCAGTGCACCGGGGGACAGCCCGATGAGCAAGACGAGAAGAATGGGGAGGACGATACCGGGAGTTTGGGTAGGCGAGGCCGCGGAAGTCCGGGACAATGGCGGATCGCTCTTTCCGCTCTCCCGGACAACCGCATCCTTTCTTCTCGCGCAAAGGCTAAGGGCTACGACGAAGACCGCGGCGATCCCCTCGAAGAGGAGGATCGTCTCGGGGAAATAGGCGTAGTTCTGCGCGATGTAGAGCACTGAACCTAGGAGAACGAGGGCGGTCGAGCCGATCGACGCGGCGGCCCAGAGCTTCCGGGGGGAGGTCTCCACAGGACTCCAAGGCGAGGTGCACAGGATCCCCCAAAGGGAGGTGACCCAGAGTACAAGTCCCGCTGAGAGGAAGCCACGGAAGGCGAACTCGAGGTTTGTCGTCACTGGATCGAGGGTGTTCCACACGCCGGCCGCCACCGTAATCGCCAAGCCCGTCACAGCCCAGATCGCTCCATAGAGGCGGCGTCGGTGGAAAGTCACGGCGGGGAGGACCGGAAGGACGACACCGCCGAGGACGAGACCGAGGATGAGGTATGGGGCTTGGGAAAAGTCCCCCAGGAGGGAAAGGTCACCTGCGGCGTAAGCGCCGACGATGACGGAGAGGCCGCTAAAGAAACCGAACGTCACACCGGCAAGGATCCGTGCGCCTCTTCGGGTCGACGATGTCGCCCCTTTCGACCCGGCCATGCGAATAGGTTCCCTCGGTCCACCTCATCGGCGAGGTTAGTTAACCCTTGCCAGAGACCCCTACGGGACGGTATGGCGGGTGGGGGGCTCCCACAGTCGTCGGTACGCCAACCGGTAGAGGCTGCCGACATGCCAGACGTAGTCGGCAATCTGACGAAAGCTGAGCTTGCTCGATCCGGCGATCCGATCGTGGAAGACGAAGGGGATCTCGACGACGGGCTTCGGTCGGCACCGGACGAGGATCTCGAATCCGAGTTTGTAGCCAATGGGCCGCACGGGTGCCCGGGCCAAGACACCCCGGTGGACAGCAAAGAACCCGCTCATCGGGTCTTGCACACGCAGGCCATTGGTCAAAGGAAGTGCCATGAGGGTCGCCGCCGCGCTCAGGAGCCGGCGGTCCATGCGCCAGTTGACCACGTAACCACCCTCTACGTAACGGCTGGCGATGGCCATCTCGGCTTCGCCTGAGAGCACGACCCGGATGAGTGTCGGTGCGAGGGAGGGGGGGTGGCTCCCGTCCGTGTCCATGACGAGGGCTGCCCGACCGTGAGCCTCATTGAAGCCCTTCAGGATGGCCGAAGCGAGCCCCCGTTCCTCGGTCCGGACGATGATCCGCAAGGGGGTACGAAGCGAGAGCTTCTCGGCGATCTCGACCGTCCCGTCATGGGAATTGTCATCAACGAGTATGATCTCTGAACGGAAGCTCTCTCGGGAGAGGACCTCATCCAGTTGTCGGAGCACGGGTCCGACCATGGCCGCTTCGTTGTACGTTGGGAGTACTACGCTTGCGTCCACTCCGCTTCTTGGTGCTTCCATCGGCCTTCGCCTTGGGATTTGCCACTGTGTCAGTGCCTATATAGCTTTGCTTTCGAGTGGAACATTCCATGTTGATGCAGATGGTCCACGGAGGGCGACCCGACCGGACCACGGTCACGATCGGTGCTCCGCAGGCACCGCAGGCCTCGGGGTGCCGGTCAAGCCGGCCGTTCTGGGGCAACGGGTAGCTCACACGGCAGTTCGGGAACCCGCTGCAGGCGACGAAGCGCTTACCCCGGAAAGAATACTTGATCTGGAGGGGGGACGCGCACTTCGGGCACGTGCCGAACGAATACTCCTGCTGATGCGTTTCGCATTCCGGGTTGATGCAGTAGTTCTTGGGGCGCTGCCCGCGGTGGACGATTCGCACCATGGGGACATGGCACTTCGGGCACACTTCTCCGCAGGGCTCGATGTGCCCCGAGGAGGGCAGCGGATAGCTCGCCGTGCACGACCGTGGGTTGTTCGCGCACTGGACCCACCGGCGGCCTCGAGGGGAAGTGTGTATCCGGAGCGGACCACCGCACTTCACGCATAGCCCGACCAAGTGTTGCTTATCCAGAGCTCCTGTGAGAGTGTCCCGTACGCCCTCCGCATTCTCTCGGAGAACCTGGTAGATCTCCCGAAGCATGTCCCGGGACTCGGTGACCACGGCATCCAGTGTCCGCGTCCCTGCAGCGATCAAGCTCATATCCTCCTCGAGCCGGCTCGTCATCTCGGGTTTCGTCACGAGGCTAGCGTTAGTCTCCAGGGCCTCGGTCACGGCGAGACCGCTCGAGGTGGGTTCTAGCCCTTTGGGCATGATGTAGCGCCGCTCCACCAGCTTCTGGATGATCTCATGGCGCGTCGACTTTGTGCCGAGCCCCAGCTTCTCCATCTCCTGGATGAGTCCGCCCTGGGAGTATCTTCGGGGTGGCTCCGTCCGCCCCTCGTGCATGCGTACCTCAAGTATCTTGACCGTGGTCCCGGGGGCGAGGCGTGGGAAGTCGTTCTCCTTGGCCTCGTAGTAGGGGTACACGTCGTACCAACCGCGGTCGGTCAACCGGAACCCGGATCCCTCGAGAATCTCACCAGCCACCGAGACGCTGGCCTTCCGCCGGATGCCTTTGGCATCGGGAGCGGTCGTCGCTAGGAACCTCCGGGCAACGAGCTCGTAGACCCGCCCTCGGTCGGTGGCCAGGCTCTTCAGGTCGAACTTTCCCGTCGGATAGATGGGGGGGTGGTCCGTGGTCTCCATTCGGCCCCGGGTGGCCCGCAGCTTCTCTTGGGAAAGTACATACTTCGCCTCCTTGGAGAACGGGCCTTCCGCCAGCATCTCGAGGATACCGCGCAGACCGAGCGTACGAGGATACACCGTGTTGTCCGTACGCGGGTAGCTGATCGTGCCACCGGTGTACAGGTCCTCTGCCACCCGCATCGCGTGGGAGGCCGAGAGGCCAAGTCGCGTTGCCTCCGCGAGGAACAGGGTGGTGCTGAAGGGGATCGGAGGACGGACGCTCTCCTCTTCTTCTGTGAATTCATCGACCTTGGCCTCCTTGGCCCGGGACATCTTCTTGTGGACCGCGTCGGCCTCCTTGGCATCGAACCAACGACCGTGGGAGTGTCGGAGCTCAAAGGTCTCACCGTTGTATTCCGCCGTCACCGAGATCTCCCAAAAGGGCTGGGGTACGAAGGTCCGGATCTCCTTGTCCCGGTCCACAAGGAGTGCGAGGGTCGGGGTCTGGACCCGGCCCGCGGACAGCACGGAACCGGATCCGGAGTAGCCACCGTCCGAGCGCGAGACGAGCGTGAGATAGCGGGTGAGAAGGGCCCCCCACATGAGGTCGATGTTCTGCCGGGCCATCCCGGCATCGGCTAGGTTGCGATCGAGGGCCTTGAGCTCGGCAAAAGCCTTCTCGATCTCGGACTTCGACATGGCACTATATTGGGCGCGCTGGACTTGGATGTTGGGATTGACCTCCTGTATGATCTCAAGACACTCCGCCGCGATGACCTCCCCTTCCCGGTCCCAGTCCGTGGCCAGGATCACCATCTGGTGAGTCGGCGCGTTCTGGCGGACGGTCTCGACAATGCCGGGTTCGGTCACGCTGCGTTGGGGGGTGGCCTCGAGGAGCTGAGGCAGGGTGGCCAGATCCCATCGGTTGAGCTCCTCGGGATAGTCCAGTTCCACGATATGGCCGCGGAGCCCCATGACGGTGAACTCATCTCCCTGGCGTTCGAAACGGAAGACCGCAACCGGACCTTGCCGCTCCCGTTTCATCTTCCCTTCGGAAAGCACTACGGCTATCCGCAGGGCGGTGTTGAACTTCTCGGTGATAACTAGGCGCCGCATGTGAGGGCTTTTAACAGGGCCTGCATGTCCCCGTCAGTCATAACTGCCGCGGTAGCTCAGTTGGGAGAGCGTAAGACTGAAGATCTTAAGGCCGCCGGTTCAAGCCCGGCCCGCGGCATACCTCGGGGAGAGGTCCGCGGAGCTTTGGCGGGAACTGTGATATATCCGAGTTCCCATAAGATGATCATATCGCCCGAGCGAGGGAGGTCGGGCGACACTCAACAGGTAAGAATGCGAGCGAAGTTGGAGAAACCTATCCTTCACCCGACGCAGTACGGTACGAGCCGCCCTGCCCCCCCGCATCCGTCAGGCTTAGTGCCGGTGTGCCTCCTGCTGCTCTTCATTCTTGCGTTGCCTTCTTTGCCAAGCTCGGTGATGTTCGGGGGTCTTACGACCGCTTCCGTCAGGGAAGCAGGGCCTGGCGAGGTTCCCGTTCAAAATCCGGTTTCGTCACCAGCAGCCCCGGCTTCAACAGAACGTGTGGGGAATGAGGTACCGGTGGTTTCTCAGGTCCCCTCAGCCCTGCCACCCCCGACCGCCGAGGTCCCGATCATCCTCTCCAACGCGCAATCCTCCTCCATCGGTGACTACCAGCAGAAGGTCGATATCGCTTCCTCAACATACTCCACGTACATCAATGCGAACTGGTCGAATGTCTGGTTCACTTACACGAACGGAACAACCATTACCGCCTGGATCGAGACGAATGCTTCGAACACGGCAGCCCAGACGATCGTATGGCTGAAGCTCAACGGGATTGGAGCCGGCGGTTCGGTCACAGTGGACATGGTGTTCGGCCCGACCAGCTACCATGGTCTGTCGGCAAGCGGTCCCACGGGCGAAGCCCCTCAGCTCTCCGCTAAGTATGGACAGTTGGATGATGGAGCCCTGGTCTTTCCCTTTTACGACAATTTCAAGGGCACCACCTTGAACACGAATCTGTGGAAGGCACCGGTCAAGACGGCGAACGGCGTCGTGACCGTGAACAACGGTGTGTCGTTCTATGCCAAGGCTGGTGGGGACTACGTCTTCATCCTGACGAAGAATTCCTTGGCTCCCCCCCTGATCACCGAGGAGCTCTTCGATCCGAACGGTCTTTCTACGGCCGGGATCAATCCCGTGATCGGCGAAACGACGGCCGGTACCAAATCAACCTTGGTCGATCTGTGTCCGGGGTATGAAGCACAATGGGTTACTGCAACGACCCCCTCTACAAAGTATTTTGTCGACCCCAATTGCACCACATCGACCAGCATTGCGTCCGGATGGCCCATTCCTACCACGAACACGGTGGTTGGCACGGCGTGGGTGGCCACGGGATCTGAATGGGAGTACCAGAACTATTCCACCGAAGAAAAATTGACCGACTCGTCCCTACCGATCACCACGACGTACTACCCCTACCTTGGCTTAAGCAACTATGCCGCCGGGACCTACTATGTCCAATGGGTCCGGGCCCGGATGTTCCCTCCGAACGGTGTGATGCCCGGCACGACCTTTGCCCCACTCCTCACAGCGCCAGGCCAACCCACCGTGAGCGCGACCGTGCTGGATTCGGACCAGGTGCTCTCTGTCCAAGACAGTGTTCCCACCACCGGGAGCGCACCCTTCGAATACGAGTGGCTTGTTTCCGTTAACGGTGGGGGCTTCGGCAAGGCGAACGTGTGTTCGATCCCTGACGGGTCCGGTGTCCCGAAGGGGACCGTGGAGACTTGCACCGTTCCGGCGGGAACCCTCCTCTCCGGAAAGTCGTATGCCTTCACGTTCGCCATCAATGATTCCACGGGAAGTTCGGCGGTTTCGACCTCTTCCTCCAACGTCAAGGTCTATGCTCCGCTCATCCCGGGGACCATCACCGCTTCGGGAACCCTACTCGACCGTGGTCAGTCCGCCACGCTCACCGCCTCTCCATCGGGTGGGGCCGCACCGTACACGTATACGTGGTACGCCGGGAGTTCGAACATCTGTGCCAATGATCCCGCGGCACCGGGCCCGTACGCATTGACCACGACAGTCGCCCCTACGACGAGCTGGGACTACTGTTTCAGTGTACAGGACAGTGCGACCCAGCCGGAGAACCGGACCACAACCGCGGTGCTCTTGACGGTGAACCCCGCACTGAGCGCCAATGCGATCACGCCTTCAGCCCCGACGATCCTCCAGGGCAATGGGGTTACGTTGAGCGCCCAACCCTCCGGAGGCTCACCGCCGTACTCCTTCCAGTGGCTCTCCGGTCTTTCTTCGAGCTGTGCTTCGGATTCCCCTATCTCCGGGGCGGCCGGGTCCATGCTCAACGTCACCCCCGCCACTTCAACGTACTATTGCTATTCGTTGTCGGATGTGTCTAACGGCACACCTACTGCGACCGCGAGCTCACCGACGGACCTGGTCACCATCGCGACGCTTCCGGCGATACCCGGGACACCCACGGCTTCGAGGCCGACCGTGGATGTGGGACAGGGGGTCTCCTTCGTGAGTTCGGGTTCGTCAAGCGGGGGCTCGGGTGGGAACTACTATTCTTGGGTCGGTCTTCCCCCGGGCTGCCCTACCGCCAATTCGCTCAACATCACCTGCGCCCCCACTGCCGCCGGAAACTTCACCATCAACTTGACCGTGACGGATTCCCAGGGCTACTCGACCACGAGCGCCACCTTGAATTATGTCGTCTATAGCGACCCGCACGTTTCCGCACCGGTACCCTCCCGAAGTTCATCGGACGTCGGCCAATCGGTGACCTTCGTGGCGAACGGGATCGGGGGGTACGGTTCCCTGACCTACTCTTGGACCAATTCGAGCACAGCGTTGGGATGCGCTCCATCGAACAATTCCACGCTCGGCTGCGATCCGACCCGTTCGGGGACCTCCTTTACCGTGAGCGTGGCCGTGACCGACCAGAACGGGTTCGTTACCGCCTTCAATATCTCGTCCTACTATCTGGTCTTTCCGGATCCGCTGGTTGGCATTCCCGTACCTTCTACGACGAACGTTGTCCTCGGCCTGAGCGTCTACTTCAACTCAAGCGTGGTCCAACCCGGTTCCGGCGGGGACGTATATCGTTGGACCTTGTCGGGAACTGGACTTGGGTGTGCGGTCTCTACTAACCTCACTCTCCGCTGCACTCCGGGTTCGACCGGCAACTACACCACCTTGATCACGATGATCGACAGCAACGGGTTCTCCAATTCCTCCATCTCGCCAGTGGTAAGGGTGACTCCCACCACCTCAGGTCCCGTCATCAACAGTTTCGCTGCCTACCCGGACCCGGTCATTCTCGGTTCGACGACATACCTCAATGTCTCCTCATCGGGGGGGAGCGGCACCCTTTCCTATACCTTCACCGGCGTTCCACCCGGGTGTGCAACGGCCGACGTGCACGCGCTTCCATGCACCCCGAGCCGGACCGGCAACTTCACCGTCGAGGTGTTTGTGAACGACACCGCTGGGCATTCGGCCAACGCAGCCACGCTCCTTGAGGTCGTGAACACAACCACGGTCCCCGAACTCACATCGGTCTCGGTGAGCCCCTCGTCAAAGTCCCTACCGGTCCTGACCCAAGCAGTCTTCCAAGCGATCCCCGCTTGCACTGGCGGAGCTTGCCCCAAGGTCGGGGTGACGTACCTTTGGACCCTCCAGAGCCCCGCGCTGGGCAGCCTCAGTTCCACTTCGCTGCCATCGACCACATTCACCGCAGGTGCGACTCCAGGAACCACACGGATCGAGGTGACGGCTTCCTATCTCGGCAAGGTCGCCCATTCGAATGCGACCCTGACCATCACATCAACTGTGGTGCCGACCCTCCTTTCCGTTACGATAACCCCAGTCAATGCCTCACTCGCCCCGGGGGCCTCTCAGTCCTTCCAAGCCTCGGCGGCCTGCTCGCCGAGCCCGTGCCCCAGCGGGATCGCCTATACTTGGCGAATGAATGTCTCATCCCTGGGGAACCTGAGCACGCCATCCGGTAGTGTCGTCCGGTTCACGGCGGGGGACCACTCAGGAAACCTCAGTTTGGCTGTGACCGCGGTCCTGGGTGCCCAATCCGTAAGCCACAGCATCCCGGTCATCATCTTGGCCGGGTCCACCGCTCCTACCGGGAGCACGGGGAACGGGTTCCTTGTGGACCTGTTGCTCATCCTTGTGCTGGTCATCGCCTTGGTCTTCCTGCTGGTCATGTTGGCTTGGCGTCGTTCGCGAAGGGCTTCCCCACCGACCTATCCGGCGGCAGCTGCCCCTCCCCCCACAGGAATGATCGCAGGCGCAGTGGTCGCGAGCACACCCCCGCCCCCACCAACCCAACCGGAGTGGATTGAGGACGATGAACCGCGGGAGGATGCTCCGCCCCCAGAGGCCCCGGCTTCTCCCTCATCGGAAGTGCCAGCGTCTGAGCCCAGGACCGTCGCGGTGATCCCCCCTTCGCTTACAGAGTTACCCTCCCCCGACAGCTTGCCCGAGGCCACCGACTTGCCACCCGAGGGAGCAACCACTGACATTCCGGCCACACCGCAGGAAGGGCCTCCGTCTCCCGAGGAGGAAACTCCGGCCCCAGAGCCCGATGAGTCCGAAGCGGTCTCCCTTGCCCACTTCCGCAATTTCAGCAAGGAACTCCGGCGCCTTCGAAAACAACGAACCGCCCTCGGTTCCTCGGTAGCGGCAGGAGGGACCCCAGGTACTTCCTCCCCGGAAGAACCCTCCCCAGAATCTCAACCTTCCGAGGCGGGCGAGGACGGTGGAAAGGGAAAGCCGGCCCAATCCCGGGATGAGCCGTCCACAGAGGAAGAAGACCCTTCCGCGAAGTCCTAGGTTCGGTTCCTCTTTCTTGGGGAAGGGAGCCTCACGCTTCCGCTTCAGGTCGTACCTTTTCAGTCGGAACGGCTTGCCATACATAATGGGCCTAACACCGGGCGTTGCAGCGGCACTTCATCACCTCAGATCGAAGGACCCCACGTTGGGTGCTTGGATTCGTCGGATCGGACCCTGCGAGATCGAACGGAGCCCAGGGGGGTTCCGAGCCCTCGCCCGAGCCATCATCTTCCAACAGGTCTCGGGCGCCGCCGGAACCTCAATCTACCGTAGGGTGTGCACCGCGGGAGGTAGGGGGTCCTTCCCCAAGGCATCGTGGTTCCTTGAGGCGCCTTTGGAGACCCTGCGCACTTCCGGACTGTCTCCACAAAAGTCCACCTATCTTAGGGACCTCGCCCACCGTGTCGATAGCGGGGAGTTGGACTTTGGCCACCTTGGCGCCCTCTCCGACGAGGAAGTCATCGAAGAGTTGACCCAGGTCCATGGCGTCGGTCGATGGACGGCGCAGATGTATCTCCTGTTCCACATGGGGCGGCCCAATGTGCTTCCGACCGGCGACCTCGGGGTTCGAAAGGGAGTTCAACGGGTGTACGGGTACCGGTCGCTTCCCTCCGAGGGGACCGTCCGTAGGCACGGTCGTCGTTGGGACCCATTCTGCTCCTTGGGCAGCTACTACATGTGGCGAAGCCTCGAAATCGACCCTCAGGATCAAGCGATATCGCAGGAGATCCCACCGGCTCGAAGCTAAGACGATCGGCGACCGATCGAGGACCGTACGCGCTCGGTTCGGCCTTCATCACGGTGTCGGTTGGAATCGAAGGGTTTCCCAGTTCGAGCGCCGCTGACCTAGGAGGATACGCGAGGGTCGAATCTACCACCGGTCCACTTCTATCATGAGATGGGTACGGCCTCCATGAGCAATCGCATAGGCAGGGGTTGGCCATATGGCAGTTTCCAGAAGACCAACCCACCGGTCCTATGGACGTGGGCGGGGTGGACCCTGGATCTCTGGCGAAGGGCCTCCGAAGGGAACCGGGTCGCGTCGAAGAAGACCTGTACTACCCTAAAGGCGTCCCTCACCCATATCCCGGCGGGGCCGCTTCCGTCGGATTCGTAGACGGGTCCGGTTCGGAGCCGACTTGCCTCTTGTCGTCGGGTCTGTTCGCCTCGGGGTCTGGATTACGTTGCGGTAGTTTCCCACTCGACCTGGCCCGAAGTAGCCAGAAACCGATGAGGGCAACGATTCCGGCTCCAACAAGGGCTACCCAATCCACCCACGATGCACCGGACGACCCTTGGTCGTTTGCGGGGGGTACTGTGGTCGGCGCTAGATGCGTGATGATTCCGACAGTGACATTGGTCCATTCGGCCGTTTGGTTCAGGTTCGCTTCTAGTGTGATCGTGATTGTACCGGGAAGAACCCCGGCAATGAGTGTGGTGGACGAGGTGTTTGAGGAAGTCAAGCGGGCGAGCGAGTTGTTCAAGCTCCAATGATAATCGATGCCCCCAGGGCACGGTCCACCCCGGCAGCTCGCGTTGGCGGTGAAATTTATCTTTTCCGAGGCGAAGATGAAAGGCGGAATGGGGGTGATGGAGACGGAAGTGAGTACGGGTCCGGGCAGCCTTTGCGCGACGACCTGGAGGGCCGCCGAGGCCCCCCGCACAACCCCACTCAATGAGACGTTCAGAAAGAGCGAAAGGTTCCCCGGGGATGTCCCGGCAACAACACGGACTACCGAGGTATTGGTACCGCTCAGCTGACCATCATTACCGGCGAGGTGCCATGCGTACACCGTGCTTAACGGGCATGGCCCGCCGGAACACTGTACGGAAGTCTGGAAGGTCATCGACTGCCCAGTATCGAGGGTGGCATTTGCTGGGAGGATGGCAACGCTTGAAAGTACAATGGGCACTCCGATGGTGACTACGGCAACTGGACTGGATAGGTTCTGCGCCCCATCGAAATCGCACCGCACGGTGAGGTGGACGATGCCGTAGGTGCTCCCCGCAGTGAATTCGACAGTGCCTCCGAAGGACGCATTGAGGCTCCCATCGCTCCCCGGTGAAACGCTCCAGGTCCAGTTCACTGTGGCCCCTTGGGAGAACACACACGGACCACTCCCGCACTCCGCCGAGGCGGCGAAGTACTGTTTTTGACCGTAACCCAAAGAAATGGCGATTGGGGTAATAGTTACGTTGGTCAATCCCCGGACAATCGTGACAAAGCTGGTCCACCCGAGGGTGGAACCCGGCATCCGAGCCCACACCATGAGCTCATAGCTACCCGGATTGAGGGGGGTGAGCACGGTATGTGACCCGTAGTAGGTGCTCAATGAAAAGCCCGAAGAGTTTCCCACCCACGTGTAATTGACGCTCGATGGACAGGGCTGCAAGAAACAGGTGGCTAAAGCACTTATCGCCGCTGGTGGTGTCCCGTTGGTCCCGAGGTAGAGGGTCAGGGAACCGGGATCGATCTTCAGGGAGGAAAGGGAGGGTTCACCTCCCGAGGTCGTGTTGATAATGGAAATGGCATCCACGCCGAGGTCCTCGAGGAACACGAGGTGGCTTTGGTTGTCGTAGGAAGCGTAGAGGGGCATGCTCCCCACCGTGAGATTTCCGGCCGGGGCCGTTCCATTGAAGACGCTCATCTGAAATCCCCACTCGTTGGACACCCACATGGTCGTGTTGGCGGGGTCGAAAACGAAACTCCCCTCCCCGATCGTGGAGATTCCTTTGGCGAGGACAGTATTGTTCCCTCCGGCGATGATCGTGAAATTGTAGGGCAGGCTCACAAACACCTCATTCCGCACTGGGTCGACGTTTACATCGACGGGGTAATCGCCCAGCGACACGTTCGTCTCCCATCGGTTCGAGGTGCACGAGTAGACCTCCAACTGGTCGAGTTGCCCGTCTCCCACGTAGAGGGAGTTCGTGTCGGTGTCCACAGCGACGGCAACCGGGTGGCTCCCCGCCGGGAAAGATGTGATCACACTAGCGTTCGCGCTCGATAGTGCGACCACCTCTCCGCCCCCTCCCCCAGGAAGCTGGAGGATGACGTACAAATCTTGGTTCACGCTGTCGTAGGCGGAACCCACGGGGCTACCGGCGAGGGGTATCGTGGATAACACAGAATAGTTCGTGGCCGAGATCACCGTGAGGAGGTTGGTAGCGAGATTCCCCACATAGAAGCGCTCGTTCGCTGGATCGTACGTGATATCATAGGGAGATCCCCCTAACGCCTGCTGACCGACGACACGGTGTGTGGTTCCCGAGATCGTGGAGAGATTTTGCCCACCCACCACGATCGTGGCATCCGTTGTCGGGTCGTAGGCTATGCCGGAGAGTGGGAAACTGGTGAGGATGGAGCCGACCTGGCCGAATGTCGTAGCGTTCACGATCGTGATGTTGCCGGAACCCATGTTCGGCACCCAGACGTTTCCCGTTGAGTTCACCACCATCATGCCGGACACAGACCAACTTGGGGTCGACCCAGTTCCAAAGCTTCCGGTCACATTGTAGGTAGTGGTATTCATCACGATCACATCCGTGCCCAATACATTCGACAGTAACAGGTCACTCCCGTCCAGAGTCAGACCAAAGTAGACGGTTCCCCCAAGGTTCAACGTCTGGAGCACCGTTCCATTGGCCGGGTCGATGACCTCAAGGAACGACCGCCAGTGAACTGACCCATTGTAGCGGCCCGTGAGATAGATCAAACCGTTGCCTGGATCGTACGTAATCGACTCGGTCTGCCCGGGGGCCGAGAGGGTGGAAATCTGACGACCTGCCGTCGTAGAGATGACAAGGACACCACTATTCAACGTTCCTGTGGTAGCGTACAGGTCTTGATTGGATGGGTCATAAGCGAGTCCATAAGGGTGGTCTAATCCACCCCCTAGGCGGAGGAACCCTCCCCAGGAATTGTTGTTGTTCGGAGCGGCGATTACGATATCACCTCCCCCATAGCTCGCGATGTATACATCGCCGTTCGAAGGGTTCACGACCATTCCCGACGGGCTCCCAATATTGTGAATGGTACCGACCACGGTGTTGTTCCGGGTTGAGATCACGGAGACATTGGCACCGGACCAACTTCCGACATAAACGGCTTGATTGAACGGATCATAGACGGCCGTGTACGGCGCTCCGCCAACCACGATAGAGCCGATCACCGCCCGGGTCGTGATGTTCACCACGATCACATTGTCGACTCCCGGATTGATGGTTGGAAGGCCCTTTACGTAAACCACACCCGGGCAAGTAACGAACATCTCGTTCAAGGCCGGATCCTCGGTGAGCGAGGTGGGGTTCAGGCAGCCGGCCACATTGGCGTTTCCCGGCAAGAGGGAGTTGTTCCACAGGTCCAAGGTCTGGGTGACCAATCCCGTCCCAGAGGGGCCCGCAGTCGCAGGGGATGGAGGAGCCGGTGCGACGTTCATCGTCCGTCCGGTGCGGTCTGTGGGAGTCCACGGGGTGGAAAAACCGCCCGTTCCCGATGGCGAAGCATCGGAGCTCTGGCCCCAGTCAACAGCCTGACCCTGCTTGAAGTGACTTCCGCTCAGTTTTGGTGAACCCTGTACGGGCGGGGAAAGTAGGGGGGCCACGGGAACGCCGGTAAGTCCCTGGGGTTCCCGGAGCGGGGCCTGTTGCCACACCATACCCGGAAGAAGCACGATAATTGCGGACAACAGCACGATCCCTCGGGCCAAGAAGCGCCGGTTTCGGATACCCGTCGCATCGGGCCCACCATGGGGAACGCGTCCGGTCACTTCCCGCTCCGATCGCATCAAGGAAATTGGTACAGCGTCAACGTGGGACCCTGAATTAGCCAAGGGTGGTAGGCCTCACCAAGAGAGATGGGGCCCCCGTTCATAACCCTTACTTTGAGTCCCGGACCCTCTCCTATTGATGCCCGGCCGGTATCGTGCTGAGGTTTGTCGACACCTCCCCTCTCACATCGTCGGAAGACGCCATCAGGGGGTGGGGGCAAACCGTCCCTGTTCGGTCGGAGCATCGGACCGTTCAAATATCCAGCCCGTTAGAAGGGGGCCGTGGCGCCCCGCTACGAAGACACCCTCCAGTATCTGTGGGGATTACGTCGGCTTGGGGCCAAATCGGACCTTACGGTCATCCGGGCCATCCTCGCCTCTCTCGGGAACCCTCAGCGCTCTTTCCCCTCGATCCACATTACCGGAAGCAAAGGCAAGGGGTCGACAGCCGCCCTGTGCGCCGCGGTGCTCCATACCGCAGGGTACCGGACTGGACTCTACACGAGCCCGCACATGCTCTCCTACCGCGAACGAACCGTTGTGGACGGAGTGCCGATCCCGAAGGAAACCGTGGTGGACCTCGTGGAGCTCGTCCGGGAGACCTCGGCCTCGCTCCTTCAAGCGGGCACCATCGACCGGGAGCCCACGTTCTTTGAGATCACCACGGCCGTTGCGTTCGCACATTTCAAACGCGAGCACGTGCAAGCCGGAGTGATCGAAGTGGGGCTCGGCGGTCGGCTCGATGCGACCAACACCATCGATGCTCCGGTATGTGCGATCACCACGCTCGAGCTTGAGCATACGGAGATCCTCGGGCCGACGCTCACGGACATCGCCCGGGAGAAGGCTGGGATCCTCCACCCCGGCACCCGGCTCGTGACCGGGGTCGACGCTGGAGAAGGGCTCCAAGAACTCGAGCGAGTGGCCTACGGACTCCGGGTCCCCACTTGGCGGATCGGGTCGGAGATCCGGGTGGAACGTACCCGCCAAGACCGGGAATCCCAGGTCGTGGACGTACAAAATCCCCTCCGCCACCATACCGGCCTTCGGATCCCCCTCCTCGGCGGTTTCCAGGTGCTCAACGCCGGGGTGGCGGTCTCCGTCCTCGATCGTTTTGCGGAAGCGACCGGGCTCACTATTCCGGAGGAAGCGTACCACCGCGGGCTCGCTCAAACCTTGTGGCCCGGTCGGCTGGAACGATTGTCGGAAGCACCGTGCTTTTACGCGGATGCAGCCCACACGGAGATGAGCGCGCGGGCGCTCACGAAATCGATGCTTGAGATCGAACCGGATGCCCCTCGGAACCGGAACGTCGTGCTCTTCTCGTGTCTGCGCGACAAGCGCATGGGGGCCATCCTGGAGGAGTTCTCCCGGTTGGCGGATACCATTGTTCTCACGGAGCTCCGGAACGACCGGGCCATGCCCGTTAAAGAGATGGAGCGGGCGGCCCGCGGGCGTTTTTCCCGCATCTTGGTGGCTCCCCAGATCCCGCAGGCGCTGGAACTGGCCCGGGCCGCCGTGCCTTCGGGGGGTTTCCTCTTGGCGACCGGCAGCACCTACCTCATCTCGGAGGTGGAGGCCGCGGTCAAGGGTGTGTCGGTGGAGGAACCCCGGCTCTCGGACCCCCTTCCGACAACTGCTTCCGGCGCCGGTATCGCAGGAAGAACCAGGCGATCAGCACAACAAGTGTGACGCCTCCGACCACATCGAGTAGAGTGAAGTACGGGTCGAGGCGAGTGAAATTGGACCCGAGGACGTATCCGACGTAGACCATGGCCACGGTGAACGGGAGCGATCCGAGGACCGTAAAGGCGACGAACCGGGGCTTGTCCATCCGTGCGACCCCCGCCGGATAGGAGATGTAAGCTCGCACGAGAGGAAGGAGCCGTGCCAGGAACACGGTGCCCTCTCCGTGCTTTGAAAAGAACCGATGGGCCCGGTCGATGTCCTCCTCCTCAATGTAGAACCGCTTCCCGAAACGTTTGAGGGCGGGAAGTCCGAACACCTGACCGATAAGGTACCCGCCGAGGGCGCCCAGGAGGCCGCCGACGACCGCCGCGGTCACCACCGTGACCCAAGTGAAGGGGATCCCGAGGAATCCGACGGCCCCTTGGGAAAGGAGCACGCCTGAGAATGGGAGGATCACCTCGCTGGGGAGGGGTGGCAGTCCGAGGCTCTCGAAGAACATGAGGGCCAAGAGCCCGGGGATACCCACGGTGGTTAGGAACCATTCGATGGTGGTAAAGAGCGTGGCGGTGACCGAGAAGACCATGTAAGGCCCTAGGAGGGGGGCTTTCCGCCTTTCCCCACCTTCTCCGAGAGGACCTTGTGGCTGGTCTTCTCCATCTCCGTGACAAGCTCCAAGACATCCTCATCCGATGCCGGTGGAACACCTTTGAGCTCCGGTGGTTCCTCTACGGGCTCTTCCGCCGACTCTTCGTCGGTGAGTTCCTCGGGAGGTTCTACCTTCGTGGTCCTTTCCGCAGGGCCCTTTTTCCCCTTGAGCTTGTAGAGGATGAGCACGACCACCACGATGACCAAGGTCGGCCCGATCATGAGCGCTAGGTCAAGGAGCGTATCGTCCGTCATGGAGATTCAGGTCTTGGAAGCTAAGAGGGATTTGTACTTTTCGCTGGAAAGCAGGTCTTCGGGTACCTTGGTGACCTCGAGGACGAAAATCCAACCACGGCCGTAGGGGTCTTTGTTAAGCCACTCAGGATGGGACTTGAGTTCCTCGTTGGCTTCCACGACCTTTCCGGCGGCCGGAGCATAGACGTCCGCGACCGTCTTCACGGATTCGAGGACTCCAACTCCCTTCCCCGCCTCGTAGGCGGCTCCCACCTCCGGGAGCTCCACGAACACGATATCGGTGAGCTCAGCCTGGGCGTGGTCGGTAACGCCCACGCGCAAACGGTTCCCTTCCACCTTGACCCATTCGTGGGAGGTCGTGTAGAGCAATCCCTCCGGAACATTCTCCACCATGGCGTTCCCCTCAGGTCCCCTCCTGCCAGGAGTTTAGATAACGTTTCTGGGCTTCGGTGAGCACGTCGACCTGGGCCCCGCAGGCATTGAGGGCGGCGCGCGCCACCCGGTCGTCCAGTTCCTGGGGTACCGGGTGTACCCCGGGCTTCAATTTCTTCCCCGAGCGGAGTATATGTTCCGCAGACAGCGCCTGGAGCGCGAAGCTCATGTCCATGATCTCCGCAGGATGGCCCTGGCCTGCCGAAAGGTTCACGAGCCGTCCTTCCGCCAAAAGATAGACCTTCCGGCCGTCCTTGAAGACGAATTCCTCGACCATGGGACGCGCTTTGCGATGCCGGACCGAGAGTGCGTTCAGGTCCTTCTTGCTGATCTCCACATCGAAGTGACCCGAGTTGGCGAGGAGGCAGCCGTCCTTCATCACCTCGAAGTGGGCGCGGGTGACGACATCGGCACAGCCCGTGACAGTGACGATGAGGTCCGCCTCCTTGGCTGCGTCGATCATCCGGCGGACCCGGTACCCTTCGAGCCGTGCCTCGACAGCCCGCGCAGGGTCCACCTCGGTCACGATGACATCGGCTCCGAGCCCCCGCAGGCGGGATGCCACCCCCTTGCCACACCAGCCATAACCGGCCACCACAGCCGTCTTCCCTGCGATGGTGAGGTTCGTGGCGCTGAAGATCCCGTCTAGGGTGGATTGTCCTGTGCCGTACCGGTTGTCGAACAGGTGTTTCATCGTGGCGTCGTTGACATCGATCGCGGGCCAGGGAAGCTTGCCATCCCGTTCCATCGCCCGGAGCCGGACGACCCCCGTGGTGGTCTCCTCCGTGCTCCCGAGAACCTTGAGCCCCTTCCGGACAGCGGCTGCGACCAGGTCCGCCCCATCGTCGATGATAATGTCGGGATCCGCGGCGAGCATCGCCTCGATCCCCTTCTGGTAGTCTTCGACGGATTCTCCCTTGCGCGCAAAGGTCTCGACCCCTTCGAGACGAAGGGCCGCCACGACCTCGTCGTCCGTGGTGAGGGGGTTGGACGCCGCAAGGTGAACATCCCCTCCTCCGGCCTTCAGGGCAAGGGCCAGAGCGGCGGTCTTGGCCTCGACATGGAGCACGAGGGAAAGCGTCTTTCCGTGGAACGGTGCCTCCCGCGTGAAGCGCGCCCGGATCTCTTCCAAGATGGGCATGTGGGCCCGTACCCACGCGATCTTTTCGAGCCCGCGGTTCGCCTGTTCGTTCTGCTGCGCCATCATCGCCCGTCACTCCTTGACCGGGATGAACCTTTCGTCCCCTTCCGGAAGATGGCGAGAACGGACCGCGAGCGCCGCAAGCGTCGGAAGCCTAGTGACCGAGAGCCTCGACGAAGGTCACTTCGGCTTGCCCATGGGTCTTGTTCTTGAGCTTCTCCTGAAGGTCCGTCTGGACCCCTCCGGGGATCTCGACGAGCCCGCTCCAGGTGCCATCGGATCCCCAGTCCTCCTCCAATATCTTCCCCGCCGCCTTGATGTCCGAGATGATCCGGGGGTACTGGGCCGCCTCGACCTTCACCCGGACCTTGACGTGTTCCATCCGGATCGGGAGGAGCGGTCGTAGCTTGTCGAGGGCCTCATTGGCCAGGGTGTCGATGTCGCGGAACGGTTCGACGTGGAACTTCGCCTCCTCGAGCGCCGCGGCGATGCGCGTGGGGGGGTGCGGGGCTCCCGTCTGGGGGTTGATCGCATTGCGCGCAATGAAATCAACGACCTGGCGCCGCTTCTGTTCGACCATCACCCGCTTCTGCTCGGTGGTGATCTGGACTTCGCCATGGCGGATGATCTCCTTGGCGATGGCGTAGACATCCACCGTATGGAACTGTTTCATCAGGAACTCGTCGGACACCTTGTCCCCTTTCTTCGCATCCTTGTAGATGTGGTCCTGGGCGAGCTTCTCCCGCAGGTCCACCTCCTTCCCGGACTTCACTTCTTGGACCACGGCGGGGTCCACGAGGACTTCGAAATGGCTTCCCGCCTTCACAAGGCGGGCAATGACAGCGTCCTCCGCCTTGACCATCTAGCTCTTGGAATTCTTTCCAGAAGCCGGGGGTAGGCGGGCCGAGTACTTTTCCACCTGATCGGTCGAAAAGCGCTGGAAGCCCTTGTCCTTTTGCACAACGCAGATCTCGACCGAGCCCAGGTTCGAAGGGTCCTCCATCGACTGCTGGAGTCCTTGGAGGGCGAGAAGCACCCCTTCGTCCATGCTCATCCCTTCCGTGTACTTCTCCTCAAAGAGTTCCATCACGGGTGTCCGGTTTCCACCGATGGAAGAAGCCCGGAACGAGGTGAGGGATCCCGAAGGGTCCGTTTCGAAGAGATGGACCCCCGTGTCGTCGATCCCACCGACGAGGAGGGCGGTCCCGAACGGGCGCACCCCGCCGAACTGGGTGTATTGCTGCTTGTAGTCGCACACGGCCCGCACCAGCATCTCGAGGCTGATGGGTTCGTTGTACGTGACCCGGTTGATCTGGCTGGTCAGGCGAGCGTAATCGACCAAAACCCGGGCATCGGCCACGAGTCCGGCCGTGGCGGCGCCGATGTGGTCGTCCACCTTGTGGATCTTCTCAACGGAGGAGGGTTCGGCAAGCTTCGGATTGGCGATACGCCGGTCCGCTACGAGGGCCACTCCATCCTTGAAGACAACACCGGCGGTCGCGGTACCTCGCCGGACGGATTCCCGGGCGTACTCCACTTGAAAGAGACGGCCATCAGGGGAAAAGACGGTGATCGCTCGGTCGTACGCCATCTGGCCGGGTTGCATTTCCATTTTACGTCACCTTATCCTTGGTTTGGGACAGAGGGGGATAACGGGTGGGCTTAATAAGACATTCGGAAAACGGACCCCCGCTCCAAGCACCGGGACCCGTCGCCCCTCGGGAAGTACCGAAGGTAAGAGGCAAAACGTCTAACCTTCTGATGCCTGGCTCTGGTCGTGGCGCTGCCATCCAAGGGGAGCCCCTTCGCACAGTCGGCGAGGGAACTACCTCTTATGGGACTTGTGGCGGAGCGCGGGCTCCTGTCCGGGGCCCTTGCCGAGGCCCAGCAAGGCCAGGGATCCACATGGGTATTGGAGGGCCCCGCCGGGATTGGAAAGACCCGGCTCGCCCGGTGGGTGCAGCAAGAGGCGGGATGTTCCGCCTACCGGACCTTATGGGGGTACTCGGTTAAGGAGGTCTCCACCCCGTTCTTCCCTTTCCTTCAGATCTTCCGGACCCCCGTAGCCCTTGCCCGAGGGAGCGCGTCCCAGGACCTGAGAGGGTCTCCCGTCGTCATCATCGAAGAACCGCGCACTCGGGAGGTTTTCGACCAAGTGGGTTCGCTTGGGGCCGGACGGGCCGTCCTCGTCCTATCCCGGGAGCGGCCGGAGACTCTGAAGTCTCGGTACCCCTCGTGGCCCGAGGGGGTCCGGTCCCTGTGGCTATCCAAAGGCGAAGGCCCGGAGAAGCTTTCTCCGACGGACATCGATCATCTGGGGAACGCGGTCGAGGACTTCCTGAGGTCCGCCCCCGGGAGCTTGGTCACGATGGCCGGGATCGAGTTCCTTGTCACCCAGAATGGATTTCCGCCCGTCCTTCGATTGGTCCAGTTCGTCCGGGACGTGGCCGAGGAGACGGGTGGCCAATTGCTGATCTCCGTCAACCCGGAAAGCCTGGAAAGGCGGGAGGTCTCCCTTTTGGAGGGGGAAGGCGAGGTGCACAATGCCCACCACCTCCCGGAAGCTTCCCCGACCGCCCCGGAAACGGGGGTGACCGCGATGATGCGTTATCTCGACGAGCTGGAAGGTGACTCGGCGGTACATCCCATATTGCTGGTCTTTGACGATCTCCCTTGGGCGGACCCGGACTCCCTACGAACGTTCCAGTTTCTCTCCCGGAACGTTCGAGATCTACGCGTGGTGATGGTGGCCACGGCGCGCACCGACCTGGACCCTACGGCTCCAGGGGAGGTTCTTCCCAGCTGGCGCGTACTCTTGGACGATCTCGAGAAGGAAGGATCGATCCGCCGGATCGCCCTCCACGGACTTGGCCCGAACGAGGCTGCCGACTTGGTGGAGAAGGCCTTTGGCGGAACCCTGCCCTCGGGGGCAGAGGACCCCGTGCTGCGCCATGTTCTCGAGCGCTCGGGGGGAAATGCGTACTTCCTCCTCGAGACCCTCCGGCAATTGGCGGAGAGGTCCTACCTTCACCTCAAGAACGGGGGACTCTCCTGGAACTTCCCTCCCGGCGAGGAGGAACGGCTCGGCGACGTGATCCCCGATACCCTTCGGAGGCTCGTGGGGCGTCGTCTTGAACCCCTCCACCCGGATGAACGGGAACTTTTGCAATGGGCGGCCGTTTGCGGCAGCGAGTTCGACACTGAGCCCCTCGCGGCCATGCTCTCTGTGCCGCGCTCGTCGGTCGAACGGCTGGTCGAGCGGATCGAACATCGGGAGCACCTTGTCGAGCGCACCCAGGGTACGGGGATGAAAGGGCGGTGGGCCTTCGGTCATCCCTTTGTCTGGGAGGTCGTTTCCGAAGGGCTGCCAATGGAGGCATGGCAACGCCACGCCTTGGCGCTTGCCGAGTGGTGGTCGATGCACCGTCCGGAAGAACGCGAGGCCGTGGCTCGCCTGTATCACGAAGCAAAGGTCGCCGAACCCGGCCTTGCCTGGGTCCGTAAAGCCCTCCAACAGGCGGTGGAATCCCGGAATGTCGAAGCGGCCGAACGGCTCCACCGATGGCTGCAGGATCTCCTGGAGGTTGGAGGCATCGCGCGCAACCTCCGAGTCCAAGAAGGTCTCGAATATTCGCTCCGATTGTTGGAGGTCGTCGGCCCCGCTCCTGAGGTGGAACGGATCCTTCGGGGATTGATGGACCTTCAACCGCCGAACGGCCTGCGCTGGGAGGTCGAGGCGTGCCGCGCCTTCGTCCTAGCCCCCACCGCGCCTCGGGAGAGCCACGAGATCATCGAAAGAATACGGGCCGAGTGGACCGGGCATGCCGACCTACCCAAGCAGCTTTTGGCCCTGGCGGGGCTGGCCGCGGCCCGGTCGGCGGCGGCAGAAGCTCGGGAAGAGGACGTGGAACGGGAAGCGGACGGGGTGATCGCGCTCGGGCGGGACCTGCCCGAGTGGATCGAGGCGCAGGCCACCTATCTTTCGGGCGGGGCCCTCGCCCATCGCGGAACCCTCGGGCCGGCCCGAGAACGGCTCGCCCGTTTGAAAGAACTGAGCGCCGTCACGGGGAACGTGCGGACCCTCGCCGACCAGGCGAACCTTGAGATCTTCATTGCGGAAGCTACGGGGGACGTTATCGGACAATGCCATGCGAGCGAACGGAGGGTGGAGCTTGCCCGTCGGATCGGAAACCCGGCATCCTTGGTGACCGCCCTCTCCAACCTGTCGGTGGGGTATGTTTTGGAAGGCGATCTCGACGGAGCCAAGCGCACGCTCGCGGAGTTCCGACAGCTCTGCCACCGGTTCCGCTTCACACGGGCCATACCTCTCTCCCGGGTCCGGGAAGCCGATATCGCCCTTCACGAACGTCGATGGAAGGAGGCGTGCGACCTGTTCGAGGAGGCCGAGCAACAGATGATACAGTCTGGCGATCTCGAGCTCCTGCTCTCGGTACGGCTTTCCCACGTGGACGCCCTACTTTGCCTCGGGGATCTGTCCCGGGCTCTAAGCATCATCGCAACGATCCGGTCCTCGGAACAGGACTTGCGCATTTCTGAGCTCGCAAGCCTCTTGATGTTGGAGGGACGGGTCTTGCTTGCGCAAGGGGAGCGGGAGGGGTCCCGCCAAAAGTTCGATGAGGCCCTCGCCCATGCCGCGCGGGTGGAGAACTCATTCGACCAAGGAATGGTAGAACGACACCTTGCGCAGTGGGAAGAACGCTTTGGAAATGCCGAAAAGGCCCAGGCACTCCGAGCCAGTGCCCGGGCCCGGCTCGTGAAGTGCGGTATTGCTCCTAAGTCCTGGGCGATGGAGTGGCCACCCCCTTTCCCGGACGCCGCTCCTCGGGATTGAAGGCCGGGTGGCCACAGAAAGCTCGTTCGAGCCGAGGTTCATGGTCCACCTCGGAGCGAAGTTGCCCTCCAGAAGGATCCGGGCGAAGGCAAAACCATGAGGGTAAGGATGGGCATGAATACCGTTGAATAACAACCGACAGCATAAGTACTGCAGCCCCCATTCGGAATCCCGTGCGAAAGCTCCGAGGGTTAGGCCTCATCAGGTCAAGCTCAATCCGCGTCGGAAGACCAACGCCCTCTCCGTCAGATCCTTGGTTCCCCGGAGGTGAACCCGTATGAGGATGCCCCCGTACCTCTCGGTGTACGGCTTTGCCATGGCCGCCGTCGCCCTTCTCCTTGTGCCGACCGGGATCGTGTTCCACCTACCCCCCGTCCTGAACTCGACCGGTGTCGCCCACGCCCCCGATCACCCATCCACTCCCACTCACTCCCGGTCCGTGGTCCCCTCATCCGAAAATTCCCCTTCGGGTCCGCTCTATGCCGCCGAGCGTTCGCTCGCCCAGGGGGCGGGCCCGGCCTATGGTCGCCCCACTTCGTGTGCGGAGGAGGGAAGTTCTGCCCACTGTGCCCCCACGAAGACTTCCGCCCCCCTCGCAACTCCGCCTGGGGCTGTCGGATGGAGAGAGGTGTACCCTGCGGTCCCGTCACCGCGGTCAGACGAGGTTCTCGTCATCGATACAAAGGACAATGTCACCCTGCTCTTCGGAGGGGTGTCGGCCCAGGGGATCTACCTCGGAGATACTTGGGAGTTTCATTCGGCCTCCGCCTGTTGGCCCTACTCTAGCGCCTGCTCTTTTTTCACGAACACCGGACCTCCCGGCGGCTATTGGCAAGAGTTGAATGGAACCGTATCGCCGTCCCCCCGTGCCAACGCGAGCGCGACCTATGATCAGATGGACAACGAGGTGCTGCTCTTCGGTGGCGAGGGGCCCGGAGGCACTGCCCTTAACGATACTTGGACGTTCCAGGATGGCAACTGGACTGAGGTGAATTCTGTCGCGTCCCCGTCGGCGCGATTTGCGGCCGCGATCTCGGGAGGCAGTGATGGCCGCGCGGTCTGGGGTTCTCCCACAGGTCCGGTCGTCCTATTCGGAGGCGAGACGGCGAACGGTCGAATGCTAGGGGATACCTGGCAGTTCTCCTCCGGACAGTGGGTCAACGTGACCCCGGCCCGGAGTCCCCCACCGCGTGCGTTCTCGAGCCTGCTTTGGACCTCCGCTCCATCATTCGCCCTTTTCGGCGGGCTCGGATCGAACCACGTCGTACTTGGCGACCTTTGGATCTGGACCTCAGATCCGCTCGGGACATGCGGGGCGAGCGGCCTTCCCACGGTATTCTGCGTTTGGCACAATGTGACGGCCAATTTCACCGGCAACCTCCCCTCCCCCCGGTATGGGATGGCGTACTCCTCGAATGGAGGCAAGCTCTACGGCGGCACGGGTCCGGGTGGGGAACTCTACGGCGACCTCTGGGACTTCACGAACCTCGGCGGCAGCGGTACCCTCACGAACATGTCGAAGTCGGACATTCTCGTGAACCGCCCCCCTCCCCCTCGAATCGGATCGTCCCTATGCGTCCCCTCCGCCATTTATCCTGGCGGATACGAGACGATGGAAATCTATCTGTGGGGGGGCAAGAGCCCTTCCGGAGAGGCCCTTGGGGACAGCTGGACGTTGGAGCTCGTGAATTTCGGGAACAATAGCACGACGGAATACTGGTGGATCAACATGACCTCGAGCTATCAACTTCCCCAGGGACCCCCTCCCGTCACCGGGATGAGCATGGTCTACGACGACGCCGACCAGGAGGTCGTGCTCTTCGGAGGGTTCTCGGACGAGATCGATACCCTCGTTCCCCAAGGCCCTCTCAACGACACCTGGACGTATTCGAACGGGGTGTGGACCAATGTGACCTCGTATCCGTCCCCATCCGCACGGTGGGACGCTTCGATGGCCTACGACCCCGCCGACTCCGATGTGGTCCTGTATGGCGGGATCAGTGGGACGGCGGACCCGGCGTACACTAACGACGTCGCCTTGGGGGACACCTGGACCTTCGCCGCGGGCTCCTGGACCGATATCTCACAAATGGTCACCGTCAATGACTCCAGCCAGCCCTTCTTCGAGCAGCTTGGAATGCTTCCGCGTGGCGGGGCGTCGCTGGCGTGGGACCCGCAAGACCAGGGCCTTCTGCTGTTCGGTGGTTGGGACTCCTTGACGGGGCATTGCATATACATGGTGACCATCCTCTTGAAACCCTGCGGGGAAGCGGGGGGCACTTGGCTCTTCAGCAACGACACATGGACCCGATTGACGGCCTCCGGTCCATCCAACCGTTCGAACGCGGGGATGGTCTGGGACTACGCCGACAATTACATGGTCCTGTTCGGAGGACTCAACGGGCAGGATTTCTACGGGCTGCGGAGCGGATTGAACCTGGGGTTCCTCGACGATACCTGGAAGTTCACGAACGACACCTGGACCCAGTTGAACCCTACCACCCCTCCCCCCCTCGTCGGAGCCCCTCAGCTGGCGTACGACCAGAACGACCACGAGGTCATCCTCTTCGGTTCCGGGGCGCCATACCCGACCCTGTGGCCCGCCTTCCCGGGGGACCTACCGTCGACCGTCAACAACGGTACGAACGCCACGTGGGCCTTCCGCGCGGGTCAGTGGACGAACCTTTCCGCGGCGTTATCCGAAGCTCCCCCCATCTCTAACGACGGGGCGATGGTGTTCGATCAGGCGGACAACACGATCGTGTACGTGACGGGAGACACGCCACCCTACATTGCAAGCGCCGCCCCCATCCCCTCGGGGTATCCCTATTGGACGACCGTGGTGCCGTACAACTGCTACCCCACAGCGGAGAGCATCCAACTCTTCCCAGTTTCCGGCGGCTATTGCTGGGGGACCACCTGGACGTTCGGACCTCCGCCTCTTCGTGCGCTCGCCACGGCGACCCCGGCCCAGGGGCTCTCGCCGCTCACAGTCCACTTCACGGGGGCAGCGGTGGAGGGCACGGGCCCGTACCGCTACCTCTGGAACTTCGGAGATGCCTCACCGGAGTCCACGGCCCAGAACCCGACCCACACGTACAATGCCACGGCCATCTTCACAGCGACCCTCACGGTCACCGACAAGAACGACACGAATGCCTCCGTCCGCCTCGAGATATCGACGCTCTGTCCAAACTCGGGGAATTTCGTCTGTGTCGTGAGTCATTATGGGGGGTACTTCCTGCATGGAATCTCCGTCCAGAATACTCTCGGGGTATATGCCGAGGACAACAACCAATCCGCCACGTCCGTCACCGGTACGATCGGAGGCGCAACGTACACCTTCTCCGCCCCGAAGGGCACGAATGGCGCCTGGACGGTCTCCATCGACATGGGTCAGTTGGCCCCCCGTTCCGTTCTGGATGTGACGGCAACCTTCCCGGGAGGGGGCACGCTTTCGGAGAATTACAATCTGGGGATCATCGACACTCCGTCGTGGTTGACGGATTTCTTGGGGGGAGGTCCCACGAACGCCCGGGGCCCGGGGGGAAAGGCCCCGACCCCCCATCCGGATGCGAGTTCCTCGAGTGGGGGGAAGTGGTACGCCATGTATGGCCTGGGTCGGGAGGTCGACCTTCTCCAGCTCCTGAACGCGTTCAACGTGACCGTCCCCCCCTTCATCAATACGACCAATGGCTCGTTCAAGGTGCTACCCGATTTCGGCCTCTACGTCAACTACCTTTCGAACGGGTACATCACCCTGGGGGGCTTCGTGTCCGGCACCTACAAGACCCATCCACCCCCCTCTCCCTTCCCTTCGGATGATGACCCGTTCAACGATATGCCGCAGTCCGGGCCGTCGAACAACGCGGCCTCCAGCGAGACCTTTTCGATCGCCCTGAGACTGGATGTCACGGGCACTTGGAAGGTGAACGGCACCACCGACTCGGTGGATTTCGTCTACTTCAACGTCAGCTTGCAGGTCAAGGGCAGCTTGTCCTTCGTGGTCCCGATCGAGGGCTACGCGCCACCGCAGAATGGGGTCCCCGGGGTGGGCATCTACGTCACCATCACAGTGAAGACGAATCTCTCGTTCACGTTCGTCTTTGCCCCCAATACGTCGAGGTCCGACGACATTCTGGGACTTGGCATCATGCTCAAGGCATTCATCTTCGGGATCGGTCTGACGCTTGAGGTAGTGCTCACCGCGGCGGTCGCCATCGCCTCCGTATCCGGGGGAGGGGACGTGGGGATCACGGCCCAGTTCACGGTGTCAAACAACCAGATGTATCTCTCGAAGTTCGTGCTGTCGGGACAGCTGTTCATGAGCGCTACTTTCGGGCCTTTCGGGTACACCCTCATGCTCTACTCCGGGATCATCTGGCAATGGACGCCCTCGGGGCTCGTCCCCATACAACGGCCCGCCGCTCATCCGGCCCCGAAGACGATCGTTTCCCTCCTTCCCCGATACTGGAACGTCACCGGTTACGACTCTCCGGTGTGGGCCAACGGGAGTTGGTCCGGTACCGCCCTCCACGATGTGTTCCCCTATACCTCTCTCTCCCTGGCTCCTTCGGCGGACGGAGCATCATTCTTGTACATGACGGACGCCGTGAACAAGAGCGAAGCCGTTGGAACTTCGATCGAGGGGTACGATCTCAACACGGCCACCCGGACCCTCTCCTCCCTCCCGCCCCCGCCTTCGGCCGCCACGCAGGTGTTGCTCCATCCTCTCCTCCAGAATTTGTCGAACGGGACCGAGCTCGGGCTGTGGCAGGCCATCGTTCCCGCCCAGATCCAAGGCGGCCCCGCGGGCATCCGCACCGCTGCCTTGCAGGCGGATTACTACAATGCGACCACCGGCGCCTGGAGCACTCCGAGCAACCTTACTCAAACGGGGGTGGCGCAGAGCTTTGTGTCGGCCCCTTGCGGTGGCGGTGCCGAGGTCGCTGCACTCATCGGCCCCTCGTTCGGTGCTCCCGGGCAATACGTTCAACTTTGGCGACTGAGCAGCACCGGATCTAGCCTGGTTACCAACCGGACCGTGGCATCGGTAGAGGCCCTGCAGGGGCTCGATTGCACGACAGGCGATGTGTCCTACCTTACTCCGTCCGGTGCCCAAGGTCTCCTCAACCTGGCCTCCGGGAGTGTCATTCCGATCCCGCTCGATGTGGGGTACCATGCCGCATCGCTCGGGGCCGTGAGGAACGCTTCGGGAACCTTTGCGCTGCTTGAGATCTCCTCGAGCGGTGAGCGGGTCACCGTGTTCGACGCGGGGAGCGGCTCTGCGATATTGTCTCGGGACCTTCCTGGGAATCCTGTCTCCGTTCAAGTGGTTGGCTTCAATGGGGCCTTTTACGGTGTGATCGGGTACCGATATGGCTACACCATTGAGAACCTCTCGGATGGTCGTCTCCAAACCCCCTTCACCTACACAGGGGACATAGCGTCGCTCTCCGGGGTCGAGCAAGGCTCGTACCTGATCGTCACCACGTTGGTCAATACCGGTACTTCTTCCCGCCCCCTCCTGAACCTCCTTGTGAACGATGTCCCCTTGATCCAGGTGAGCGCCCCGGTCGTCACACCCAACCCCGCCGGTCCCGGAGCCACCGTCAACATCACCGCGACCGCAAGTTCCCCCACCCCGGTCACCGTCACCTGGAACGGTCTTCCGGTGGGTTGCACCGCGGGTACGGCGGGGACGTACTCCCTGACGTGCCCGAACCCCACTCCCGGTAGCTATACGATCTCTCTCACGGCCATGGATGCCGACCTCCACACGGTGACTGGGCCAGGCGTGGTGCTCCGCGTTCTGGCACCCACGTCTAGTTCTTCCAGCGCCGGAGGTCTTTGGGTGGACCGCCCGCTTGCGACACTTGGGACCGTCGACCCTTCCTTCCCCACCACCTTGCTCGTCGAGGCCGGGGGTGGAAAAGGCCCCTATACGTACAATTGGTCGGGTCTTCCCTCGGGATGCCTATCGCAGAATGCTTCCCGCATCTCTTGCTCCCCCACGACGCCCGGGACATACGCCATTTCCGTCACGGTCCGGGATACGGCGGGGCGCTCGGTCCTGAGCCCGGCAATCCCACTGGTCGTGTTCCCGGACCCGTCCGTGGCGCTCGCCATCGGGAGTTCCCCCGTGGCGGGGCAACCCTTCCTTCTCACGGGCATCGTCTCGGGGGGGATGGCTCCCTACCTCATCTCTTGGCCCCAACTCCCCACCGGTTGCCTTGCGACCAATGCCAACCCTGTGCACTGCACGCTCGCTGCGGGGAGCTACCCGGTCTCCCTTGAGGTCCGTGATGCCTTCGGTGTCCCGGCGTTCGAGAACACGACACTTGTGGTCGCCAAAACGCCTTCCGGGACCGGCACGCCAACCGGCTCGGGCGGGGGCAGCGGAACTGGTAACTCCCTATGGGAGATCATCCTCCTTGGCGTGGCGATAGCCGCAGCCGCCGGGATCCTCTTTCTTGCTTACTGGCGGTGGCGACCGGGAAAGGGCCTGGCACCCCCCTCCTCTCCTCCGAGCCCTGCGGTCACCCAACCAACGGCACCATCCCCGCCACCCACGTTCTCCGTTCCCCCTCCACCACCCCCCGGAGTTCCTCCCACATGAGGGCGATCCAAAGGCAGAGGAAGTGGAGGTCGATGCCGGGCCCGGAGCTGGGACGGTGGTTTGCTATACTTGCCCTGTCCGGGCTTTTGTTCTTGGGTGCCCTCTATGCGCCGGCTTTCCCGACCGGGGACTCCCATAGCCATCCGCCGGTCGGAGGATCCGTGAGCACCGTGGGGACCCCCCTTGGGAAGATTACGGAGGCACGACCTGGTCCGTTGACATTGAACCCTACTTGGGGTAACCTTACCCCAGCTCTGCCTTCCAGTCCCTCCGCCCGTACCCCCGGAGGTATGGTCTACGATGCCGCGGATGGCAACGTCCTTCTCTTCGGCGGTTGCTGCCTCTCGAGCGGGATCGAGGGCGACACCTGGACGTTCCATGCCGGCGCTTGGACAAACCGGACACCCTCTTTGGTCACTTCTCCCGGGCCATCGGGATGGGGGGCCATGACCTACGACACAAAGGACGGCTACGTCCTCTACTTTTCCGGGAGCACGGACCAGACATGGAAGTACACCGCGGGACAGTGGACAGAACTATTCCCTCTCGTCAGCCCCAGCCCCCGTACTTCAGCCACCATGGCCTATGATGCGCTCGACAACTATGTGGTTCTCTTCGGGGGGTACAACGGAACGGCGACCCTCAACGACACCTGGACCTACTCCGGCGGGAATTGGACGGACCTCGGGCCGAAGCTCGCCCTCTCTCCTCCGGCGAGGAGCAGCGCGGCGATGGCATACGATCCCTTGCTCGGGGGTCTGGTGCTCTTTGGGGGATGCGCTTCGGTCACATGCGCCCAAACGCGGAACGACACCTGGGAGTTCCACGGTGGCTCCTGGTCCCCCCTCACCGAGACCTTATCGCCAGCCTCCCGCAGCGCCCCTGCGATGGGCTGGGACGGCACGTCGAGCCAATTGATACTTTACGGTGGGGAGTCCTCGTCCGGTCATCCCCTGAACGATACCTGGACCTTCGGGACCGGAACGTGGACCAACCTCACCTCGGGATTGGCCCTCTCCCCACCCGCACTCTATGGGGCGTCCCTGGTCAATGACACGGGGGGTTCCGGCTTCCTCCTCTTCGGGGGGCGTGCCAATCCCATGGAAAGCAACCAGACGTGGTTGTATGGACTGCCCCCCCTCACACCGCTCATGGCCGTGGCGAAGGCAACACCCCTTTCGGGGCCCGCACCGTTAACAGTATCTTTCAACGGGCAGGCCACCGGTGGGGTCCCTCCGTACACCTTTTCTTGGAACTTCGGGGATGCCTCATCCCTTTCCCCGCTCCAAGACCCGACGCATACCTACAACGCCTCCGGGGGGTACACGGTCACCCTCACCGTGCACGATTCTATCGGGAACTCCGCCACGCATGGCATCACCGTGACCGTCCAACCTTCGATCCTCCCGCTCCAACTCTCCTTGGGCGTGAGCCCTATCACCGGGACAGCACCGTTGACCGTGACCGTCTGGGGTAACGTCACGGGAGGGTCTCCCCCGTACACCTATGACTGGAACTTTGGGGACGGGACCCTGAGCGCGCTCGCGAGCCCGCCGCCCCATGTGTACTCGAACGCCGGGGTCTACAACATTTTCCTACAGGTAAACGACAGCGCGCAGGACGTCGTCCGCGCGCTGCAGGAGGTGGTCGTGAATGCCGTGCCTCCTCCCCCCGGTCCATTGACCGTCCATTCGACCGGCTCCCACGATCTCGGGGTGGCCCCCCTCGTCGATAATTTCTCGGCCTCGGTCACCGGGGGAACAGCGCCGTACTCGTACTCCTGGGTCTTCGGTGACGGCACCGTCGGCACTGGGGCCCTTGTCCAAGCGAACTACACCCGGCCCGGTACCTACCGGGTCGAACTTTGGGTGAACGACTCGGCGGGGAAGGGGGCCGTATCGAACCTGACGGTCACCGTGCTGCCCTCGCTCAACATCACCCTGGCCGCCACCCCCGGCGATCCCATCGTCGGTCAGCTGGTCACATTCACCGCCGGGACGACTGGGGGAGACCCCCCCTACACCTACCTCTGGAGCGGGTTGCCGGCCGGGTGCCTCCCGATCAACTCTAGCCAGCTCTCCTGCCACCCGACAGCCTCCGGCATCTTTACATCGCGCGTCGCTGTGACCGACGCCATCGGGGATACTGCGAACGCCACGATCTCTACGACCGTGAACCGCTCGAGCACGGGAACCAGCGGACCCTCCCCCACCAACTCGAATTCGGGAACCCCCCTGTGGGTCTTCGTGGTCGTATCAATAGCCTTGGTGGCCGGTGCCTTGGCGGTAGCCTTGTTCCTCCGCCAGCGCCACCGCAAGCTCTCACCTGTTCCTCCATCCACCGGGGTCTCTCCGGTACCGGTATCTTCTCCAAGTGGGGCTCCGAATACACCGGTCCCCGGCCCCTCAATAGGCACGAACCTTCCCCCGCCACCGAACCTCCCTCCGCCCCCCCCGTGAGACTCCCAAGGGCGCGGGGTCCCCGGGGCCCCTCTACGGCGCCGTCGGAGGAATGCGCGGTCCCTCCCTCAGGTGCTTGAGGCGTGCGTCCAGGGACGTCTTGAGTTCCGGGAGCGCCGGTGCACCGGTGAGGTCCCGACGCGCAGCGATGGCGGCCTTGCCGGCGAGGATCCGCGCCGCCTTGCCCTTGAGCCGGGTCGGAGCCCCTTGCACCGCGGGATGGAGGAAGAGCAATCCGTACTTGGGAGGCGCCCTCCCCGTGCGGAGGTGGTCGAAGAAGGCCCGTTCGGCTCCCAGCACCTGGAGGGTTCCCGCCGGAAGGCGCGCCAACCGTTCGATCCCCCCGGCCTTTTCGATGATCCGGGCCGCTAACATCGGGCCGAGCAAGGCCGAAAGGTTCGGGAAGCGGGACGCTGACTCCTGCTCGACCGCGGTCTCCATGGCGCGGAGGCTCTGTCCCAGGTTCAACACGAGCCCGGCGATGTCCTTACGGGCGGCCTGGATCGCGGAGGTCGGTTCCTCATCCATCATCTGGCGGGCCACTCCGGTGCTCCCCTCGTCGCTCCGGGCGATCTCGGCCGGGGCTTCGTTCACCCACCAGTTGCTCAGCCGCTCTCCCAGCAGGTTGACCACCTCGCCCAAGTCCTGAAGGGACCGGACACCCTCCACGATCTCTTGGGAGGGGCCGAGGGCTTCCGAGAGGAAGGCCTTTCCCGCGTCGGATAGTAAGGACCGTTGCCATTCCGGATCGAACCCACGGTCCCGTGCCGGGATGCGGGGGACGTATCCCATCGCCGGTCGAACACCGAGGGAGCGGAACCGGGCATCGCGGCTGGTGAGTTCGCGACGTTGGGGCTCGGGCACCTCTTCCCACAATCCCCGCTCCTCCATCGTGAGCCCGCCTTCCCCGCGGACCTTCCACCGCGCGAGGATCTCGCCCCGGTCCCGGGGAAAGTCCCGGCCGTTCACGACCTTGCCCTTCTCGACGAGGTACGCCCCGAACCAGCGCGTGACGATCTCCATCAGTCCATGCGCAGCCCACCGTTCACGTGGACCGTGGTTCCTGTGAGGTACGATGCTTCCGGGGACGCAAGAAAGGCGATCACCCCGGCCACATCTTCGGGCTGACCGAGACGCCCCAGGGGGATCGTCCTTTCCCGCTGGGCCCGCACCTCGGGGGTATCCGCAGCCAGGATCGCCGTGTCGATCGAGCCGGGCGCGACCACGTTCACGGTGATCTGGGGCGCGAGCTCCCGGGCGAGGGACTTTGCCAGCCCCCCGATGGCCGCTTTGCTCGCCGCATAATCCGCACCGTGGGTGGAGCCGTTGAGGGCCAGCACGCTCCCCACGAAGATGATCCGGCCCCAGGGCGCCTTGCGGAGCTGCGGAAGGAGCTCCCGGGTCACCACATAGGGGGCCCAAAGGTTCGTGATGAGCGTGTACATGAACTCCTCCTCATCTAAGTCCTCGATTGTCCTTCTCGGGTATTCCCCCGCATTGTTGACCAAGACTTCGAGGGAAGGGAACTCCTTGCCGAGGGTCTGGGCCAACTGCTCGATATCCTTCTTCGAGGTGAGGTCCCCGGCGACGGGGAAGGCCTTGCGTCCCAGGTCCGTTATCTCCTTGGCGACCCCCTCCGCCTCGGCCTTGTGGGTGCGATAGTGCACGGCGACATCGAATCCCTGGCGGGCCAAGGCGAGGGCGGTCTGTTTGCCGATGCCGGTTCCGGCCCCTGTCACGAGCGCGTGCCCCTTCTCCCCTGCCATGCCCTTCCCCAAGCGACGCAAGAGTTAAGGTTGAGTCTTCGGACCCTCGGGCGCAAGGAACGGCCTTAGGGATCGCCGGAGCCCCCTCGCCGTCGTGTAGTGTACTGCCGACCATCCGGCATTCCGAGCACCCGCAACGTTCCGGATACGATCGTCGATGAGGAGGATCTCCTCGGGACGCATCTTGAGGGTCCGCTCCGCTGCCCGGTAGGCGGCGAGGTCGGGCTTTGTGGCCCGGATCCGGTAGGAGAGGACCCATGGGTGAAGGAACTTTAGCTCGGGATGCCACCGGAAAAGAGCGGCGTGCGTTGCGTCGGTGTTGGAAAAGACCCCTGTCACATAGCCCACGTTCCGGAGCTGATGGGCGATGCGCACGGAGGACGGGATCACTTCAAGATGTTCGCTCAACATCCCGATCCATAGGCTCCGGTAATCTCGGGGAAACGGGATGCCGAGATCGTGCGCGAGCTGGCCCCACATGGTCCGCAAGGAGATCCGGCCGCCTTGCAACTGGTCCCGGAGGGGGAGGATGGCGCTCTCGACACGATCGTAGGGCAGGCCGTATCGGCGGCACAGCCGGCGGAAGATCCACTCATCCCGCCATCGGATGAGGACACTTCCCATGTCGAAGAGCACCCCCTTCACCGGGTTCGGTGGACGATCCATGGGGCCCGGGAGCGCGTGCCGGGGATAGCCGTTACGATTTCCTCTGGAAGGCGAATCCACCGGAAGTTTGACCCAGACGGCGGGCGCAACACTTAACCCTCCTTGCCACCTCCCGGGTCCGGCCATGACCTCGCAACCGACCCGGGGACGACAACCCGCCCATTTGGCCGACATGCTCGCCCTGACGGCGCAGACCGCGCTCGAGCAAAGGCTCCTCGAGGAGATACGGAAGGAACCGGTCCCCCGACACCTCGGCATCATCATGGATGGGAACCGCCGTTTTGCCCGGGACCATGGCCTCCTCACCGAGGAGGGCCATCTAAAGGGCAAGGACAAGCTCGAGGACCTGCTCAACTGGTGCCTTGAGGTCGGGGTCAAGGTGCTGACGGTGTACGCCCTTTCGACCGAGAACCTGAACCGTGAGAAAGAAGAGGTCGACAAGCTCATGGACCTGTTCGTCGAGAGCTTCCGGAAGGTCGCCGAGGACCCCCGAGTGCACAAGCACCACATCCATGTGGCCGTCATCGGAGATCGCAACAAGCTCCGTCCGGATGTGGTCGAGGCGATCGAACTAGCGGAATCCCGGACCCGGGACTACTCCGACTACCATTACAACATCGCGGTGGCATATGGCGGACGGGAGGAGATCATTCACGCCGTTCGGGCCATCGCGCAAGAAGTGAAGGAGGGGAAGATCTCGACCGACGACATCACCGAGAAGCTCGTTTCCGAGCATCTCTACACACCCCATCTCCCGGACCCGGACCTCGTGTTCCGCACGAGCGGCGAAGAGCGCATCTCGAACTTCCTCCTCTGGCAGGTGGCCTATGCAGAGCTTTATTTCTCCGATGTGATGTGGCCGGGGCTCAGGAAGCTCGATTTCTTGAGGGCCATCCACGATTACCAGCGGAGGAAACGGAGATACGGGAAGTAATCGGGTCGGGATGCAGGGGTAGCCTAGCTTGGCCAAAGGCGCCAGATTCAGGGTCTGGTCTCGAAGGAGTCCGTGGGTTCAAATCCCTCCCCCTGCATGGTCCTCCCGTACCCTGCCGGACCCAGGACCCACCCATGGTGTCCTAGGGTCCGTGGGCTAGGGGGGTGACGTGCGAACTCCCGCTACGACCTTCTTCACCTTCAGCACCCGGTTGCGGCCCGAGCGGTTTCCGAGAACGGTTCCGCTCGGAGCTAAGGAACCCTCGTTGAGCAGGGCATAGAGGTCGGCATCGGTCCAGGATGTTCCGTGGAGGTGCGCGTGTCTCCGGGTGCCCTCCTTGACGAAACCGGCCTTGGTCAACACCCGCGCCGAAGCCTCGTTGTCGACCTCGACCGTCGCTTCGATCCGGTGGACATTGGTGTGGCGGAAGACCTCGGCACAGACGGCGATCACGGCCTCGGTGGCTAAGCCCTGTCCCCAGAGTCTCCGGGGTACCCAGTACCCGATCTCGCCATGGCGGTCCTTCCAGTTGAGGTTGTACAATCCCACGGCGACGGAGAGTTCCCCGGTCCGTGCATCGACCCCGATCAGGTTGAGCATCTCCCCTCGCCGCATCTTTCGCCGAGCCCCGCTTACGAAGTCGGTGGCATGGACACGGGTGTAGGGGCGCGGACGCCCGGAGACGAAGCGGCCCATCGTCTCGTCGCGTAACGCACGATAGACCGACTCGACATCGGAGGTCACCGGCGCCCGAAGGATCAACCGCCGGGTCCGGATGGGGAGCCGGACCGCGGCGAGCTTCCCACCGAGGAGCCGAGGCTTTCCTCCCATGCGCACTGAACGCCGTGCCTTCATGCGGTCGGTTCCCCCGGCCCCGGGATCGTCGTTTCCCGGTTCAGGGGGAGGAGGGTATCCTGGGCCGCCCAGAAGGCTCCGCTCCCGAGGGCTTCTCCCGCGGTTTCGTTGGTGTGAACTGTTCGGCCTCGGTGGAACCTTCCAGGGCGAGCGTGCTGGTGAGCCCTCCGGAGAGGACCTGGGCGACATCATCAAAATAGCCGGTCCCGACGAACGATTGGTGCTTTACGGCGGAATAGCCTTCCCGTTCCGCTTGGAACTCCGTCTCCTGGAGTTCCGTGTAGGCCGTCATACCGCTCTGGGCATATCCCTTGGCCAACTGGAACATTGTGAGGTTCACCGCGTGGAAGCCGGCCAGCGTGACGAACTGGAAGCGATATCCCATCTCCGCGATGGACGATTGGAAGCTCGCGATCTCTTCCCGGGAGAGCTTCTTGCGCCAATTGAACGAGGGGGAGCAATTGTAGGCGAGGAGCTTCCCGGGATATTTCGCATGGACCTCCCGGGCAAAGCGCTCGGCCTCGTCGATGTCGGGAGAGGAGGTCTCGAACCACAGGAGGTCCGCGTACGGCGCGTAGGCGATCCCCCGGGCGATGACCATGTCGAGCCCCCCCGTGACCTCGTAGTACCCCTCGGGCGTCCGGTTCCCGGTCATGAACGGCCGGTCCCGCGGGTCGATGTCGCTCGTCAGGAGCTTTGCCGAGAGGGCATCCGTCCGGGCAATGAGCACCGTGGGCACGCCCAGGACGTCGGCGGCGAGACGGGCGGCCCAGAGCTTCTGGTTGAACTCCCGGACCGGGACCAGGACCTTCCCCCCCATGTGTCCGCACTTCTTCGCAGAGGCCAGCTGGTCTTCTATATGGATCGCCGCCGTCCCGGCCTCGATGAGGGCCTTCGTGAGCTCGAAGGCGTTCAGGACGCCTCCAAAACCAGCCTCGGCGTCCGCAACGATCGGGGCGTACCAGTAGACGTCATCCTTTCCCCGGGCGTGCTGTTTCTCGTCCTCCCGGCGGAAGGCATTGTTGATCCGTCGTACAAGGGCCGGCATCGAGTCCGCCGGATAGAGGCTCTGATCGGGATACGTCTGCGCGGCGCCGTTCGCGTCCGCAGCCACTTGCCAGCCGCTAGCGTAGATGGCCTGGAGGCCCGCCGCCACCATCTGGACCGCCTGGGTTCCGGTCATGGCCCCGAGCGTTGGAACGTAAGGTTCGGAGTGGAGCAGGCGCCAGAAGCGTTGGGAACCCCGGGTCGCAAGCGTGTACTCGATCGGGACCGATCCGCGCAAGCGTTCCACATCCTCCCCCCGGTACGGCCGTTGTATTCCCTTCCACCGCTCGTTCTCTTTCCAGTCCCTCCCCACACTCTCCATTCCTATCACCTAATGTAAGATCCCGGTTCCTCCAGTTCTGGATACGCTAGCAGCGTGAGGAATTCATCGAGTTCGTCCCGGGCAACGCTCTCTAGCAGAATCCTGGAAGCTGCTTCTACCACCGGCGCCTCGCCGGCGTGATCGGCCTCGCTGAGGTACCGGGACACCTCCTCGAGCAGGACCTCCCCGATCAAGCCCAGGTCGACCGGGGGGCCCTCCCGCACCCGGGCACCGTGGTGTACCCACTGCCAGAGCTGGGTCCGGGCGATCTCCGCCGTCGCGGCATCCTCCATGAGGTTCTCTATCGGGACGCAACCGTTGCCACCCAACCATGAGGCCGTGTATCGGAGGGCGGCCTTAGCGTTCCGGTGGACCCCTGCGAGCGTGATGTCCCCGGGAGGAATCGCCAACAGTTCGGCCGGTGTGATGTTCTCGGGAGGCAAGGCGGTCCCGATCCGGTTCGCATCGGGCATATGCTCGTTGAACACCGAAAGCGCCACGGGCACGAGGCCGGGATGTGCCACCCACGTGCCATCATGGCCGTTCCGGACCTCCCGTTCCTTGTCCGCACGGACCTTGGCCAGGGCGTCCTCGTTCGCTGCGGCGTTCCCCTTGATCGGTATCTGCGCGGCCATGCCACCGATCGCATGGGCGCCCCTCCGGTGGCAGACCTGCACCAGCCGGCGTGAATAGGCGGTCAGAAAGGCGGTGGACATCGTGAGCTGGTCTCGGTCGGGAAAGAGGACGCCCGGGACGTCCCGGTATTGTTTGATGAAGCTGAAGAGGTAATCCCACCGGCCGCAATTGAGCCCCACGGAGTGCGTCCGCAGTTCCCATAGGATCTCGTCCATCTGGAACGCGGCCGGCACCGTCTCGATGAGGACCGTGGCTCGGATGGTTCCGGGAGGAAGCCCGAGGCGTTCCTCGGAATAACAAAAGACATCGTTCCAAAGTCGCGCTTCCAAGTAATGCTCCAGTTTCGGGAGGTAGAAGTACGGTCCGCTACCCCGGCGGCGCAGCTCGTTCGCATTGTGATGGAGATAGACGCCGAAATCGAAGAGGCTCGCCGAGATCGGTCGATCCTCCACGAGAACGTGGGATTCGGGAAGGTGCCAGCCCCGGGGGCGGACCATGAGGCGAGCGACCTGGTCGGAGAGATGGTACTCTCGGCCTTCGGGAGACGTGTAAGCAATGGTCTTCCGTACCGCGTCGATCAGGTTCGCTTGCCCCGTGATGGTCCCTTTCCATGTTGGTGCGTGGGCATCCTCGAAGTCCGCCATGTAGACGCGGGCCCCCGAGTTGAGGGCGTTGATGATCATCTTGCGTTCCGGAGGCCCAGTGATCTCGACGCGCCGGTCCGCAAGGTCCTCGGGGCAGGGGGCCACCTTCCACTCCGCCGTTCGGACCTCTTGCGTTTCGGAGGGGAATGTCGGCACATCGCCCCGGCGTAGGGCCTCCCGGAACCACCCTCGGGCCCCTAAAAGTTCCCGACGCATGGGCTCAAAGCGCTCGTGAAGGGAGCCGAGGAAGGAGAGCACGTCCGAAGAGAGCACTTCCCCGGTCCGGGGCACCTCGGGGCCCCGTACCTCGACGGGCCCTACGCCGAACGGCTGCGCCGATCGTTCGGATGGCGTCCCCCCCCCACTGTCCAGCATCAGTGTTCTCGGGGACCTCGGGGACGGGTCAACGGAGCGAAGATCGGAAGCACCAGAACGGGGGAATGTGAAGGTGGTTTAAAATCCTTGTGGCGAGGGGAAGTGCCGGGCTGGTCGGGGCGGTCGTGGACCCCGCCGGAAACGCTCTAATCGGGGTGATCAACTACGGGACCGGTCCAAGACTGGTGGGCCGTTCAGACCTTGGGGGTGGCAGCGGCAGGCTTTATTGGATTCCGAGTGGCCGCCCCGATGATCAGGAGGACGAAGCCGATTCCGAGGATGCCCAGATCCTTGTAGTCCAGGCCCGAAGAATCTCCGTGCCCCATCAGGTCGAGCGCGATTGCACCTGCACCGAGGAGGACGAGAAGCACGCCAATCACAAGGAGCGCTGTGGAAGCGGAGGCCATGGTTTCCCCACACTCCAGTGGCTATATCAACCTCTCGCTACCCCAGCATTTCAGGTCCTTCTGACTCCCAAATCCCCCTTTAAGGAACGAATGGGGTGGGTCCGGAAGCTTCAGGATGTTCAGTTGACCGGCGACAGAAGACCCGCTCCGGACCTAGATAGAGACCTCGATCCCCGGGACACGTTTGAAGAGCTGGACATCCCCGACATGCGGTGCCCGGGTGAGGAAGCGGACGAGCCGCTCGATCCCGAAACCCGCACCTGCCGAGGGGACGAAGCCCTCCGCCGCCTCGGAAAGGTAGGCACGGTACGCCTCGTTGTCAAGCTTGTCCCGGCCCATCCGGGTTCGGAGGCGTCCGAGATCGAACTCGCGCTCCGCCCCCGAAAGCGCCTCGCCAAATCCCTCCGGGTAAATGAGATCGTAGTTGAGGAAGTGGCCCGGGTCGCTCGGGTCCTCCCGATCGTAGAACTCCCTTCGGTGACAAAGGGCCCAGAAGGGCTGTTCGTGGGCCTGGGAGGCCGCGAACTCCCAATCCGTCCCGAACTGGCTCTCCAGGTCATGGGTCGTGTACACTCGGAACGGAGGTCGAAACTCGAATCCGGGCACACCGAGCTCCTCCAGCAACGGAAGGAAGTCGGACGCATGACCGTTCAGCGACAAGAAGTAACGCTCGACCAGGCGCATCACATCTTCCTGGCGTGCGAGCGCCCATTCGAAGTCTAGCTGGGTGAACTCGAAGAGGTGCTTTCCCGTGGCCTGCCGCTCGGCCCGCTCCAACCGGATGTTCGGAGAAAGGATGAAGATCCGATCGAGGTCCCGGACCGCACATTGTTTGTGGAGGATCATCGAGTTCATCGTGTAGAGGCGGGTGCCGAGGTAATCGACCTCCGGGGTCTTCATGATGGACGATCCGGGATCGGGACCTAGGGGGTCCGTACTGCGCCCGAGCATGACCGGGAGCAACTGGATGAAATGCTCGTCCTGGAAGAACTCGATCGTGCGGCGGATGAGCGCGCTGCCCACCTTCAGTCGGGTCACCAACTGTTCTCTTGCCCCGGGTGCATTAAAGGCCATGGAAAAGGGAAGGTCGAGAAAGGTAATGAAGGAGGTTCACATTTTCCTGAATATATTACCGTACCGTCACTGTGACTTAAATACTAGATTGGATATACTGCAACAATGGACGAGCTCGACCGCAGGATCCTTCAGGAGGTCGATGGAGGAACGATCCGGTCCACTCAGCTTGCCCGGCGGCTGAATGTGCCCCTTTCCACGGTGCACTTCCGCCTTCGCCGGCTCGAGACGAACTCGGTCATCGAACGATACAAGGGCGAGGTCGATTGGCGCAAGGCCGGGTTCACCATCTCGGCCTTCATCCTCGTGACCACGGATGCGAACCTCCTTAAATCGCTTGGAAAGTCGCAAGACAAGCTGCTCCAGGAGCTTCTCGGCCTTCATTACGTGCGGGAGGGGCACATCATCGCGGGGGAGGCGGACATCCTCCTCAAGGTCATTGCACGCGATCCCGCACACCTCAAGGAGCTCCTGCTCACGCACATCGATGCGAAAGCGGGCGTCGTGCGCACGCGGACCCTCATTGCGCTCGAATAGGCCCCCGGAAGATCGATGGTGACGGGTACTTCGGATGTCCTCGTGATCGGCGGCGGGATCGTGGGGCTGGCCACCGGTCGGGCCCTTCTCCGGCACCACCCCGAATGGAAGATCGTGGTGCTCGAAAAGGAGCGGACGGTGGCCGCGCACCAGAGCGGCCACAACAGCGGGGTGATCCACACCGGGATCTATTACGCCCCCGGTAGTTCAAAAGCCGTGCTCTGTGTCCGCGGTCGGGCGATGCTCTTGGACTATCTCCAACAGCACTCCATCCCGTTCCGTATCTGCGGCAAACTGATCCTCGCGACCCAACTCCACGAGCTCCCGGCCCTGCGCCGGCTGGAGGAGCGAGCGCGCTCGAACGGGATCCCGGGTTGCCGCCGGCTCGAGGCCAAGGACATCCGCTCCATCGAACCGGACGCAGGCGGCATCGCGGGGCTCGAGGTTCCCGGAACCGGGATGGTCGACTACCGGGAGGTCTCCCGTGCGTACGCGAAGGACATCGAGAACGGGGGCGCCGATGTGGTGACCTCCAGCCGGTTGGAGGCGCTCGGGGTCGATGGGTCGGGTGTCCGCGCGCGCACTTCTACTGGGGAGTACCGCGCTCGATTCTTGGTCAATTGTGCCGGGCTCGGGTCCGACCTTGTTGCGAGGATGGCGGGGGTCCCGACGGCCACCCTCATCCTCCCATTCCGCGGAGAGTACTACCGGCTGGGAAGGGAAGGTGCCCTTCGGGGTAGTCGCCACATCTATCCGGTGCCCGATCCCCGCTTCCCTTTCCTCGGCGTCCACATCACGCGGAAGATGGACGGGACCTTGGAGCTCGGACCGAATGCGGTCCTTGCCTTTCGCCGGGAGGGATACAGCCTATGGGATTGGAGCTCCCGGGAGATGATGATGGCCCTAACGTTCCCGGGATTTTACCCGATGGCGCTCCACATGTGGCGGACGGCGTCCTATGAGTATCTCCGTTCGTTCAGCCGGGCCCAATTCGCCGAGGACCTGCGGCGGCTGATTCCCGCCCTCTCCGAGAAGGACCTCCGGCCGGGGGGTTCGGGTGTCCGCGCACAGGCCCTCAACAAGAAGGGCGAGCTCGTGGACGATTTCGTCTTCGAACGGGGTCCGCGGTCCCTCCATGTGCTGAACGCACCCTCTCCCGCGGCGACCGCATCGCTCGCGATCGCCGAGGTGATCGCGGACCAGATACCCTCCCAATTGTAGGTTTCCATCCGAGCGTTCACGAGGGGAACGCGCCCCGGAGGCTGCCACCCCGCAGGGAACCACAGTATCGGGAAAGGAACGGGTCTTCGGTGGCGTCGTCGAGCGCCAGGTCCACCGCATGACGGGCGAGCCCGGGGGCGAAGCTCCAACCGAGGCGAAACCCCCCGGTCGCCACGACGAGCCGCTCTCGACGGCCGACCAGCGGCAGTCCATCGGGTGTAGCGGGTCGATACCCTTGCTCCATGGGAACGTTTTCGGGGACCCCGAGCAGTTTTCGAGCCCGGGCCCACAACGCGTTCGCTCTCCGGGAGTCCGCGGAGAGCGTGAAGTCCCAACCGCTGGTGACCTTCACCGATTGGGTCAAGGGGACGGCGGCCAAACCCCAATCGGCAAAGATGACCGCGTTCCGTAGCGAAGCGACCCGAGGTGCGGTCCATCCGTACCCCTTGACCGCGGTGATGGGAAGTCCGAGCCTCCGGCAGGCGATCCCGGTCGTGACGATCACGCGATCGAAGGGTTCCCGTCCCTCCGGGGATTCGACCTTCCCGTCAACGTCGACCCGATCCACTTCGGCGAGGACCGTCCGCACCCCGGATAGTTCCCGGGTGATACGTTGGATGCAGCGCTCGGTGTCCAGCCAACCCATGTCGGGGTAATGCAGGCTTCCCCCACCACCCTTGTCCTCGGTCACCTCGACGCGTTCCTGCTCCGGGCGCGACCGGAGGTTCCGGAGGGCGTCCCGAAAGAGCCGCGGGTTTTCGTAGCGTTCGGTGAGTCCCCCGATCCAAAATCCGAAATCGTCGGCCGTTTGGGCGAGGGAAGCGTACTCGCGGAGGGAGTGGCTTCCCAACTCGGCCACCCTTTCGAGGTCCTGCGGGCGGATCGTGCGCCCGAAACTTCGCAGATATCCCATGAACCAACGTCGGTCGACCCGGCGTAGCTGCGAGGACCCGTTCCGGAGGTAACGGAACGCTCGACGAAGGTACCGGAGGTTGTTGATGGTGTAGTAGTTGTGCCCTTCCAGGATCCCGGCGGCGTGGATTGAGCCGGCCCCCATCCGGGTCTGCTCATAGAGCGTGACCTCGGCGCCGCGGGCGCGGAGGTAACGTGCGGCGAATAGGCCGGTGATCCCTCCTCCGAGGACCGCCACGCGCATAGCATCCGGGGGATGCTCCTCCGGATATATCGGCGCCGCGCGCGTTCCCCGACCACGCTATTATACCTCCATCCCATCGGCACTTCGAGATCGCATGCCCGAACCCCAACGGTACGAGATGTTCCTCATCGGCGGGTCGTACGACTCATCGAGCGGGAAACCGGTCGTCGAGCTCTTTGGTCGGACCCGGGACGGCCTTTCGGTGGCCGCTCGTTACTACGGGTTCAAGCCCTATTTCGAGTTGCGGGACCCTGCCCCGGAGACCCGGGAGCGGGTGCGGCAAGACCCGGATTACGACGATTCCCGCGAGGTGACGCTCTTGGTCGACGGAAAGGACCGGCCGTGCCTCCGGGTGGAAGTGAAGCTTCCGAACACCGTTCCCAAGTTCCGGACCACGTATGGGATCCCGGACGACGACACGAGCGTCCTGGCATGCGACATCCCGTTCGCCCACCGTTTCCTCTACGACAAGTTGAGAGCCGGTTCGGCGACCGTAGCCTTCATGGCCGTTCCGGAGACACCGGCCGTGGCGCAGCGCTATTCGACGGACCAAGTGGTGCAGATCGTCGGGGAGATCGAGAGCGCGCCCCCGTTCAAGCCGGAGCTGACCTATCTCTCGTTCGACATCGAGAACTCGCTCAAGGACCGGCGGATATTCTGCCTGTGCGGGGTGGTGCAACGCGGCGATCGGTCCGCCGAGACCTTTACCCTCGAAGGAGACGAGCGCGAGATCCTTGAAGGATTCGTGACGCAGGTCCGGAAGTCCGACCCCGACATCATCACCGGATACAACATCGGGGGCTATGATCTCCCGCTCCTCGAGGAACGGGCACAGAAACTGGGGCTTCCCAAGGGGGCCATGGCCTTCGGCCGAGATGGCGGCCCCCTCTCGGATTTCGGGGACCGGTTGTGGCGAGCCCACGGTCGGGTCGTCGCGGATGCCTGGTGGTCCGTCCGTACGATCCTCCACCCGAAGCAGGAGTCCCTCCAGTTCGTGTCCAATCTCATGCTCGGGGAGGGTAAGATGGACGTCGACCGGCGGAACATCGATGCCGAGTGGATGGCGGACCCGAAAAAGGTCGTCCTGTACTGCATAAAGGACGCCGAGCTCGCCTTGCGCATCCTCCGTCAGCTCCGGGCGATCGAGCGTGCGGAGAACATGGCCTCGGTCGCGGGGGTTTACCTCGATGAAGGGCTGAACGGCCGGACGAGCACCTTGGTGGATGCGCTCCTCATCCGGGGCGCCGACCGCCGGGGGATTGGCGTACCTCCTACCCACCGCACTTCCGGGGAAGCCCCCATCGAGGGGGGCTTTGTCCTCGACCTCAAACCTCAGTTGGCGAACTGGGTCGTGGTCCTGGACTTCAAGTCGATGTACCCCTCGATCATCATCTCACGGAACATTTGCTTCACCACCTTGTCCGAAGCGGGAGGGACCGTAGCCCCAAACGGCGTCCGGTTCTTGACGAAGGATGTACGGGCCGGGCTGGTCCCGGAGATCCTGCGCGACCTTATGGGAGAGCGCGATCGACTCAAGCGCCTTGCCCGGGACGCCACCGATCCCCGCGAGCGGGAGTACTTTGACGGCCTCCAGTCCGCGGTCAAGATCCTCATGAACTCCTTCTACGGCGTCCTGGCGAGTTCCTTTTACCGGTTCACGAACAAGGACATCGGGGCGGCGATCACCGCGTTCGCCCGGGAAGAGATCCATCGGGTCATCGACGAGGTACGCAAGACCGGCGCGGAGGTGCTCTATTCCGACACGGACAGCGTGTTCGTGCAATCGCCCGCGCCTTCCCTGGAAGGAAGCCGTCGGTTCGGGGAAGACCTGGCCTCCCGGTTCACCCGTGAAGGGGTCACGCTCGAGTTCCAGAGCGTCTTCCAATCGTTCTTCAGTCACGGTGCGAAGAAACGCTACGTGGCCCGGCAGGTGTGGCCGAAGGAGGAGCAGATCGTGCGGGGGTACGAAACGCGCCGGTCGGATTCGTTCGAGCTCCAAGTCGAAGCCTTGAACGAGGTCTTCCGGCTCATCCTTGACGGGCGGAAGGACGAGGCCGTGGAGTACGCGAAGGCGATCGTGAAGAGCACAATGGCCGGGGCGGCACCGAAGGAGAAGCTCGTGATCGCCCGCACGGTCCGGGCCGAGCAGGAGTACAACGAGAAGACCCGCGGGAACCTCCCCTTCCTTCGCGTCTACAAGACCTTGAGGGACGAGGGGTATGATGTGATCCCCGGCATGAAGGTCGCCTGGATCGTGGTGGACTCGAAGCGGTCTCCACAGGACATCGAACCCTATCTTTTGGGGCGGCCCTTCCCGGAGCGGCGTCAGCCAGACCACCGCTATTATGCCGAGCGACTGGCCCAGACCTTGGCCCGGATCACCGAGGTGTTCGGCGTACCGGAGGAAGAGCTCCTCGGGAAGCCCGCCCAACAGAAGCTCGGAGACCCAGAGGATCGGGCGTCCATTTCAGCGGACCTGGATAGCCCGGTGACCGCGCTCAAGTCGAGTGGGGCTAGGGTTCGGCAGACCCGGCTCGATTGGTAAGAATGACCCGCCTGCCGGGGACGGCTCGAGCCTCCTTCCGGGGAGATTCACGGTATTATACATTCTAAGGATGCTTCTAAATGGAGAATGCAACGTGACGGACGAATCACATGTGGTTGAGCAAACATCGTCGACAACCCCCCCGATTATTGCATCGGTGTGGGGACAAGGGCATACCCGGACTCTCCAATGGACCGTGGTAGCCGGGTTGTTGCTTTTCACGGCCGTCCCCGTCCCGGTTATCCTGATCGCTCCGCACCTGTGTTGGTCGCTTCGGCACTCTCAGCGCCGATGACGCCGCTCCCCTCGGTGAGCATTTTGGACGCAAATCAAGAGCTCTGGGTCCATGCTTCCCTTCCGGTGCATGGGACGGCGGGGAACGGGACCGCACCGTACAGTTACGAGTGGTTGATGGCATTGAACGCCTGCTTGTCTTTCTCCAAAGCGGTCGTATGACAAACCCCGGGGGGTTCCGGGGCAGCGGCGGGGTCCTCTGTCTCCTGTGCCATACTCCCCGGCACCCTTGCCGCGGGAACGAACTACTCCTTCGAGCTCCAGCTCAACGATTCGGCCACGAACCCTGAACGGAGCGTCTCGGCACCCTCATCCCCCATCCATGTGTTCGCACCGCTTGCGGTTCCTAACATCCCGACCGCGAGCGCCACCGCCTTAGACTGAGGACAAGCCTTGGACCTCGTGGTCCCGATCGCTCCGAGAGGGGTTGCTCCCTACCACTACGCCTGGTGGGTCTCAGTGAACGGGGGAGCCTTTGGTCAAGCTTCGCTCTGCGCCATCCCATCGGGCACCCTTTCCGGCACCGGTGTCAACGTCACCTGTGCCATCGCTGCCATCAACCTCACGATCGGCTCGAGCTATGCGTTCGAACTCTGGATCAACGATAGCGCCAGCAGATCGGCGAATGCTACTTCGCCCTCCACTGTTTCCATCCCCGTGAGTGCTCCACCGGCTGCGCACGAACCCCTCCCGCTCCAATTCGTCGTCGACCTCGGAGAGAATCTTACGTTGATAGCCAATGTCTCGGGAGGCACGGGTCCCCTCAGTTACCAGTGGTACTCTGCGCTATCGTCGAACGCAACCGCCTGCACTTCAGGAACGCCTCTTCCCGGTGCCACGAATTCCGCGTATCGTTTCGCCCCCACCCGGAGCGGGTTCTTTTGTTTCGTGGTGAAGGATAGCGCCACGACTCCGGAAGAGGCAAACTCTCCCGTAGCCGATGTGACCGTAAACCCCGCGCTGTTGGCCCCTGCGGCGACCCCGGCGGTGGCAGTCTTGGACAGTGGTCAGTCTCTCACCCTCACAGCCGCTCCCTCCGGAGGTACCCCTCCGTACACCCTGCAGTGGTTCTTCCTGAGCCCAGGAACGTCATGCGCATCCGGTACCGCCGCTCCGGGAGGAACTGGGCATGTGCTCTCGATCAAACCTTCGAGCACGGGATCGTACTGCTACGCCGTGAACGATTCGACCTCATTCCCTCACCAGGTGTTCTCCCCGCCGGTCCTTGTCCCGGTCAACCCTGCCCTCACAGCCCCATCGGCTCCCGCACCCAACCCGAACGTGGTGGACATGGGCCAACCCCTTTCGGTAAAGGCGACGCTGGAGACCACCGGGACGGCCCCCTATTCCTACGAATGGCTCGTGTCCGTGAACTCCGGGCCATACTCGAAGGCTTCGCTCTGCGTTAACCCGAACGGAACGGGGGCCATTACCGGAGCATCGGAAACCTGCGCGGTCGCTCCAAGCGAACTGAGAGCCGGCGCACAGTACGCTTTTTAGATAGCGGTGAACGATAGTGCGACCACACCGGAGTTCGTTACCTCCGCTGCTTCGACCGAGGTCCAAGTGAACCCGTCACCTTCCGTGACGGGCATGACCGCCAACCCGAGCAACGTCGTGGCCGGAAACCCCACCAAGATCAACGTGAGCGTCTCAGGTGGAACGGCGCCCTATTCGTATCACTATACCGGACTCCCCTCCGGGTGCGCTACCGTCGATTCTCCGCAGTTGAACTGCACCCCCCAGACTGCCGGACGATTCTCCATCAAGGTCACCGTGAGCGATTCTGTCGGAGAGACGGCGACCGGACTCGTCTTGCTGACCGTGACGTCGAAACCCGGATCGAGTGGTCCGACGAACAATTCCACACCCACTTCCTGGTTGTCGGGCGATATCCTCTGGGTCTTGGTGGAGGTCGTGGTCATCGTCGTGATGTTCGCCCTCGTCCTGATGACCCGTGGACGCTCCGGTGGTCAGGGCACACCGCCGACCACGAAGGAGGGCGAAGGGGAAGAGGGTACGGTGAAATTGGATGGGAAACCCTCATCGGATGGGAAACCATCGAAACCGGGGTGGAGCGAAGAATCCGAGCCGGGGGACAAACCGACCGATGCAACCCCTCCGGGAACCGGCGTGAAGCCAGAGCCCATCATCGCTTCGATACCCCGGGGTCGTAGTGTCCGTGCTCGATGGCTTTATCGGCTCGGGAGGGTCTCCGCTCTTGTGGTCTCGGTTTCGGATCCCACCGCGCTCAAGATGGTCCTCGTGGTCCGGGGTGAGCTCGGGCTCTCCCCCGGGAAGGCCGCCGTCCAAGTCGCCCATGCCGCTGTGATGCTTGCCCTCGAGGGCCGCTCGAGGAAGGACAAGATGTTCGAGCAGTGGTTGGAACAGGGACAGAAGAAGGTCGCCCTCCGTGTACCGACCCTGACGGAGATGGAGGACCTGCAGCACAAGGCACGTCGTTTGGGATTGCGCACGGTCTTCGTCCAGGACGCCGGCCTCACTGAAGTGCCGGCCGGTACCAAGACCGTCCTTGGGATCGGGCCCGGGTCGCCGTCCGATATCGACCGGGTCACAGGTTCGCTCCCACTGCTCTGAGCGATGCGCGTAAGTCCGCCCGGCTCAGTACCGCTCCACGAAGATACGGTCCTTGGATGCGCCGAGCTGGACCGAGAGGTCCTGCACGTCCGAGACCATCTCGGGGGCCCCGCAAATGTACACGTCGAAGTTGGACAGGTCCCGGAACCTTTCGCGTAGGGCTTCCTGCACATGGCGGGGTTTGACGGCCCATTCCGGATCGGGTCGGGAGAGAACATTCACCAGATGGAACCGGGGCCACGCCTCGCTCAGTCTCGTCCATCGTTCGTTCAGGATGATGTCGGCCGGGTACCGATAACCGACGACCAGGGTCGTGTCGGTCTGTGGTCGGTCCCGGTGGAGTGCTTGGATCATCGGAAAGAAGGGGGCGATACCGGTACCCGTGGCCACGAACAGGGCGCTCCTCCCACCTGGGTCATGGACCACGAACTTCCCGAGAGGGGCCAGCACGGTGAATGCCGTTCCTAGCGGGGCATCGCAAAGAAGGTTCGAGGCGAACCCCCCCGCCACCTTCTTGATCACCAGCTCGAACGCCGCGTGCGAACCCGGCTCCGACGTGATGGAATACGAGCGGGTCACGCTCTTTCCATTCCGTTCCAAAAGGAAGGTGACGTATTGTCCCGCAACGGTGTGGATGGAGTCCCCTGAAGGCAGTTCGAACCGAAGGACATAGGTGTCGGTCGCGACCTTTTCCTTTCCCGCCAGTGTCACGGACCGGCGTCGCGCCGGTGAAGAGTTCCCGGTCATCTCAGCCAACTCCCGAATCTTAGGGACTGAGAGGCTGGGTCACCACTTTCGTTCGGGTACAAGATATCGATGCCTTCCCAACGGGCGCCGTAAACCGACCTCACTTTCCGGGTACGTCCACGATCTCCTCCGAACTGGTGAGGAGGGAGTAGAGGATGCTGAAGAAGCCGACGACCGTGAAACTGGCGCTCGCCACCCACGCGGTAAGATAGTCGCCTGCGGTAATGATCTCGAACAGGATTCCGGCGAGCGCCGCTCCGAGCGAGACGAGGGCAAATCCAAGGGCCATGTAAAAGAACGGCCGGAGGCGCGTTCGCCGCCACGTCCGGTACGCATAGTAACTGATGATCCCGCCCATCACGAGGACGAGGATCATGAACGCTCGCAGGTACCATATCTCGGGGATGCCTAGGATCGTGGGGAAACTGGTCATCGCTTCACCTCCTTTCGCATCGCTTCCCACATCTGGCCCAGCCGCTCCGCGGCCAAGTTGCGATATCGAACCTTCACGATAAGCTTTCCGCCAATCATTTCGATCCTCACGCTCTCCAGCAAACTACGGAACAGCTCCAACCGCTTTCCATCTGACGTGATCGTCACGGACTGGATGGTCACGAGGCCCATGCGTTGCAATTCGTGGAGCTTGTGATAGACCGTGCTCTGGGGCAGGTTCAGCGCGACCACCAGGTCATGCACAGGCTGCGCCGAGGTGTCCAGCGTGAGGAGGATCCGACGGGAAGAAGCATCGCCAAGCGCAGCAAGGAAATCCTCCTCCGTGGCCTTCGGCAGGGTCACTCCCTCGCTCTCTTCCAAAGGGGGAATCTTAGCACCCATCAGCGATCCCTGGAGGTGCGCTCGGCCGGAAGTCGAACGGCCGTGGGGCCTCCTCCCACCTGCGCAATCATTATCCTCACCAGCGTCTTGCGCATTCCACGCCGACCCATTCGGGAAGGTGCAGGATGGACCGCATGAGGGATGTGACGGTGGAGGATGCGATGACCCGCTCGGTGTGGACGGTGCACCCATCCGACTCCTTGGAGAAGGCCATGAGCGTACTCAGGCGTAACGGTATTTCAGGGCTTCCGGTGACGGATGCCCGGGGGGTCGTGGTCGGGGTGCTCAGCGAGAAGGACATCGCGCGGGTCTTGTCGGAATCGCTCGGTGAGAACTCCTCGTACCTCCTTGAAGTTCTCGTGCACACAAGTCCTCGAGCGGGACGGCAAAAGCCCAACCCTCGGATCGCGGACGGAGAGGCGAAGGAGATCATCCGGAGCACATTGACCTCAGTGACCGTCGCAGAGGCGATGAGCCCAGACCCCGTGGTGATCGGCCCGGAAGCCCCGTTGGATTCTGCCGCCCGGATCCTCAAGGAACGTGGCATCAATCGGTTGCCGGTCGTGGAAAGGGGCAAACTGGTCGGCATCCTGACCCGGCATGACGTGCTCTCGGCTTGGATATAGTTCGCTTCCGACCGCCCTCGCTCTTTCCAGTCCCCGGACCCGGGTAGACCGGGAGATGTAATCACCCTAATATTCGTCCCGTCTTTCGGTCCGGTTCGATGCGCATCGTCTTTCTGGGTCCGCCGGGAGCAGGAAAGGGTACCCAGGCCGAACTGGCCGCCGCCCGCCTCAAGATCCCTCACATCTCCACGGGCGACATGCTCCGGAGCGCGGTCGCCCGGGGCACGCCCGCTGGGAAGGACGCGGCCGAGTTCATGAACGCGGGGAAGCTGGTGCCGGACCCAGTGGTCCTGAAGATGCTGGAAGAGCGGCTCCGGGAACCCGATGCCCGTTCGGGGTTCATCCTTGATGGCTACCCACGCAACGTGGAGCAAGCCATATCGCTTGCGTCACTCACGCAGATCGATAGGGTGGTCTTCTTCTCGATCGACCTCGGTGCGCTTGAGGACCGCCTCGTGGAACGTCGGGTGTGCCCTCAATGCCAGGCGGTGTACAACCTCAAGTCCAACCCCCCCCGCGTGGATTTGCGTTGCGACCGGGACGGTATCACGCTCGTGCAGCGCCCTGACGACCGCAGGGAGGTGGTGGAGGCACGGTTCAAGACCTACCTAGAACAGACCGAGCCCCTCGTGCGGCACTACCAAGAACTCAAGCTGCTTCAGACAATCCGCGCGGACGGAACTCCCGAAGCGATAGCGAAGGAGGTGACGAAGGTCCTAGACTGATGTCCGAGGGTCGGAACGATCCCGAACGGATGGCGACGATCGCCAAGCTCCTCCGCGACGCACTCGACCTCGCCGAGGGAGGCACCAACAAGCCGCTGGAACGGGAGAACATGGCCGGCCTGCTGGCCGGGGCGCTCCTCAAGTTGATCCAGCACCCGACCAAGGCACCGGGGGGGCCGCAAGAGGACATGTCCATCGAGTTCCTGCTCGGGATACTGCAGAAGGAGACCGATCGACTGGAGGCGGCGAAGGTCGAGACCAAGCGAAAGGACACGGAACTGGCCCTGAAGCTGCAGTTCGCCAAGGACAAGGAAAAGGAACTCCAAGAGCGGGAGGCGGCCTTGGCCCGACTAGAGGCCCAACTCCGAGTGCGGGAGAACCTGCTCCAGAAGCGGGAAGCGGCCCGTCCCCATTGAGGCGGCAGCCCTACGATTCGCTCGACGTGGCCTCTTGAAGGAAGGTCACCAGGAACTGCCGGGCGTGATCTGCGTCGACCTCGTTCAAGATGAGGAATCCCCGGCACAACTGCGCGAGCTGGATGCGGTCCGAAGCATCGGAGCCCGATTCCATTTCTGTGGTCTCGGTCATCATCCCTGGCCACACCATGATTTAACATGGCATGGGAGCAGATAAACCTAGCGCCGTACAGAGCGCGACGAATCCGACTTCGTTGCACCGCATCCACCGACCGGGGGCCCGCCCTTCCGGACGAGCGCCGCCTCCCGCGAAGGCTTTAAAGCGTCGGTCTCCTCCGGGTCCCACATGGCAGCAGCCCAGGGCTCGTTCGGCAACCGGCGGGCGGGATACTTGGTGGGCGCCTCCTTCTTGGTCATCCTCGGCTTTGGCGTGGGCGTCATGTTGAACATCGTGGCCCATCTAACGGCTCCGGCCGCAGGTTCTACCATATTCTTCGTGACGGTCTACCCGACGTGGGGCTGGTATGCGACATTGTCCATGGTCATCGGTACTGTCACAACCTTCCTCGGTTTGGGCATGCTTTGGCTCGGCTTGGACACACCCTATGGGCCACCCTCCCTTCCTGATACCGAGGGAAAGGTACCCGTTAGCACTCGGTGAACTGCCCGTTCGACCTCCATCCCGATGCGCGCTTCGCAACCGTTACTCTCCTTGGCGTGAGAAGAATTAACACATCAAAAGGCTAATATACTGGCCCCAACGTGCCAAACGTTATGTCAAGCGTCGTAACCCGCCAGAAGTATCTGCTGACCGTCGCCGTGATTGCCCTCAGTTTCCTCATGGCGTTCTCCCCGGGGATAGTTCCTTCGCAGTTGTCCCATGCCAGCACGCCGGTAGCGTCCTCTCATTCGTCGAACCCATCGTCGAATGTCGCCACCGGATCAAGCTCCCACGGTAATTTGTTCAACCCGTCCCAGAGCCCTCTCAATCCGACGAACCCTCCCTCCCCTTCCCCACCGTCCATTCCCACCCAGGACCAAGCCCCATGGGCCCAGCGCATTTTGGGCGTGCACTCCCCAGCCACTCGTAATCTCCTACCCCTCACATCGTACCCAAATATGAATATCGTCAAGGATCCCCACCAAGTGGTCGGGACCATCAACCCCTTCTACGGCGCCCAGCCAGCCCCCATGGGGATCTCTGACCTTGGCCTGGGCTCCAACGGCCCATATGCCTACAATACCTCGCATGTGCTCGGGCAGATCACATTCAATGCGCCCCCGAATGCCACCGGCCCCGCGTCCTATACCGTCATCAATCCAGGAGGAGCGAACCTGGGAGAAGTAGGATCGGTCTATGAGTTCGGCATCCAGTTGAACACGGTCGTTTCGAACGTCACACTTCCGGGCGTGGCGGACGGGGTCTTCTGGACGCAGAACGTGATCAACTTCAACGACACGGGCATCCATTTCGTCGATGATATCTTCAACGCAAGCGCCGGCGGCGGTTTCTACATCACACCCGGGACCACTTTCCTCCCGGGCGGTTGCCCGACAGCGAACATCAGCCTGATGCTCTCGGTCTACGGTGGCGTTTATCAATGCGTGGGAGGCACCATTCCGATCTCCCCCGCGGACTACCCTCTGACCATCCAACTCTACAACAACGCGACCGTAGCTCCCAACGGGAATGACCAGATCGTCTTTGGATACAACTTCGTCGGAGCGAACGGCTTCCACTTCACGGGCGTGGAGAGCAACCCGGTCTTCACCGCCCCGGCCAATTTTGCAAACCCCGTCGGATTCCAAGTCAATGGAAAGGAATCTTCCCCCGCAGGGATCTTCTACGACTCCGAGCTCACCTTCTGTGGACAGATCGGTGGGGACAATGCCCTCTTCACTTCGCTCAACGGTTCCATGTCGCTCGAGTACTCGAACGTCTCGGCGGGCGGCTGGAAGAACGTTCCTTCGGCCTATGACTTCGGAACGGATACCGGAGAGACCTCGGCGGGTATCGCTGGGTACTGGACCGCGAGCCATGTGGAGGAGATTAACGCCGGTCCAAGCTTCCTCTATGGCCTGTGGGGTTCGGAGCCCCAGGTTCAAGTCCCCGTCGGTGACATCCAGTTCAAAGGCGGAATCAGCCCGGACTACGGGTTCGTCTTCGTGAGCAACATCGCTCCCGGACCGATCGCGTACAACATGAGCTGGGTCCCCACCACGAACACCGGGGCCTTCAACACCTACCTTCCACCCATCATCAAGCCGGGCACGCAGTACTACGTTCAGGCGTTCGCTCCCGAGGAGAGCGAGTACAATGGCACCCCATTCTCGACGAGCCAGTCGAACTATTTCATCACCATGACCTCGTCTCCGGGCCACATCAACGCCCCGCTCTACATGAACGGGGATGCCCAGGCGGCCAGCCTTGCCAAGAACGTCTCGGGTTCCTCCGTGGCCCCGTATGTGTTCTCGAACCTCGGAGTCAACCTGAATTACACCTTCAACCACCTCAACGACTATCATTATCCTGAGTTCGGAATCTTCCAGGCTCAGGGATTGAGCCACACGGTCCACGTGAACAACGTCTGGCAGGGTGGCGATTCCGGGACGAGTGCGAACTATATCTATGATGTCAACACGACCTGCTACCCGGCATGCGGATTGGTAGGTGACCAGCCGCCTTCCCTCTTAGTCGGCTACAACAACCTTACCGAGAACATCAACATCTTCGATAGTGCCTCGCCGGTCGTGACCAACGAATCGTTGATGGGCACTTGCACCCTGCTTGTTGGCTCTCCCGCCATCTTCCTGTGGAAGGACACGAACACCTTGGCAGAGAATGTCACCTCGTACTGTTCCTACGGGGTCTGGAATGGGGACTCCATCACCACCACCGCGAAGAACGTCGTGGCTACAAGCGGTGGGATCGGTGTCTCCGACATCGGATCCCATGGGACCATCATCCGGGGGGTTAGCGTTCCATCCGGACTGGGAGTCTACGCGTACGCCTCGTCCAATGGGGAATACACATGGATCAATGCAACGGGAACCTACACCCAAGCAGTTCAAGCGGGTTCGTTCGCCGGGCTCGGGCCGATGGCCTACTACAACATCCCCGGTGTCGATTCCACATCGATCAGCCAGCTTGGGATGAGCGGGTTCTACACTTATGGGGCGTTTCTTGAAGTGTCCAACCACGATTCCGTGTCGAGCTACAATGCCACTGGGCTTTTTTATTACGGAGTCCTGCTCGAGAATGATCTTGGCATATCCATCACATCGTCCTCGTTCTGGCAAGGTGGGCTTTATGGGATAGTCAACGAATACTCTAATTACACCAATGTCAGCAATCTCAACGCATATGCGAACCTGAATGGGTTGGACTACGCATACTATGGCTATTACTGCAACTATGATAGTATATCCAACGTGAAGTTGAATGACACGTATTATGGGATTTATTCCGTCGACGATAACCAAGTCTCCATTTCTTCCTTGGACACGAACTCCACCTACTACAGTGTTTATCTTAGCAGTTCGACCAACGTGACGGTGACCGGAGCAACGTTCGACTTCTGGTACGACTATCTGGTGGGGCTTAGTGAGAGCTACGGGATCTATGCTTCCGGAGCCAATCACCTTACGCTATCCCAACTCACGGATCGCTTTGAGAACTCCACGACCGTATATGGGGTGTATCTACGGAGTACCTCAAACGTCACCTTGAACACTCTGACGGCACTGGAGGCGAACCCGATGCCCGTAACCCCCCTAAACGTGTTCTATGCCTACCAGGGTTCGAACTATGCCATTTCCGGGGCCACAATGACCGGGACGGCGGCTTGGTTCCTCAACGGTATCTTCCTAGACTACATCGATGGGATCACCGCCTCTTCTCTCAGCGCATTTTTCGCCAACTACGCTATAGAGATCTACTACGGGAGCGGAACAGTCAGCGTCTCCCAGGTGTCCATCGCTACGGGGGAGGGTGTATTCATCTATAGGACAAACTCCGCGACGGTGACCACCACTACGGCCAGCAACAATGCTCTTGGAGTCGCCATTGATTACTCGCAAGGGGACGTTGTGACCACCACAGTTGCGACCAACCAGTCCGAAGGGGTGTACCTTTATCGGACCCAGGATGTCACGGTCAACACGATCACCGTCAGTGGCTGGAGCCTGGGGATCGAGGTCGACTATTCGACCAGTGATATGGTCGAGACCGTCACCGCCACAAACTCCACTTTGTCGGCCCCTTGGTCTGGGATAAACTTCTTCGGTTGGCCCGTCTCGGCGGTTGTCACGGAACGTTCGTCCAAGATCACCATCCTGGCCGTCTCTGCTACGGACTACCCGATGGGGCTCTACGACTACTACTCCTCCAACCTGCTCGTCAACGGGTTGAACGCATCGAAGGGAGACTACGGGATGGTGCTCAACGGGACCTCGGATGGCATCTTCGCCGGGATCGGGACCTTCCAGGATGTCGAAGGGGTGCAGGTCAACGACGGCGCCTTCCAGAACGCCATCTTCACTTCCGCCTTCGTGGCGGATTCCTCCTATGGAGTGGACATCGAGAGCGGCCGAGCCAACTTTGTCTACAACAACAACTTCATCGGGGACAATGGGGCGACATCGGTCTACAACGAGCTCCACATCCAGGCATTCACCGTCCAGGGGAACTACTTCAACTCCTCAGCAAAGATCGGGAACTACTGGGCGGACTGGCATTCCTACAACGCTCAAGGCCATCTCAACCCCTACTACGTCTCCGACGGCGTGTGGGACTACTATCCACTCGGTGCTCGCATGGGAGATACGGCCGTCTACTTCAACGAGGTGGGGCTGCCCTCGGGCACGAGCTGGTCGGTCACCCTCAATGGGACCACGTACTCTACCACGAATACCTGGCTGGTCCTGGATGCGTCCCCTGGGACCTCCACATTCTCGATCCCGGCCGTGGCGGGATACTCGAACACCCCAACCACCGGATCCGTGACAGGAGGTACGGTCCTTTCCACCAATGAGACCATCTTCTTCAGCTTGATCCCACCGAAGCCACAGTACTATGCGATCACGCTGTCGGAAACGGGGCTCCCCACGAATACCACTTGGTCGGCGACATTCAATGGCGTCGCCCAGTCGGGGAGCGCCACCTCGCTCGCCTACTCGGTGACCAAGGGTGTCTACAACTACCAGGTGGGCACGGTCTCAGGGTACTCGGCCAGCCCGACGAGCGGATCGGTCAACGTTACGGGGAACTACACACTGTGGATCACCTTCACGAACCTGAACCCGCCGAAACCCACCTACACAGTGACGATACAGGAATCCGGGCTTGCCTCGGGAGCGAACTGGACGGCCTCCTTTAACGGAGTCCCCCAGACGGCGAATGCCGGAGCCGCCCTGACCTATACCACCTTCTCCGGGACGTACAGCTTTGCGGTGAACGGGGTCGCAGGATACACCGTCAACCCGGCCTCTGGCTCGGTCTCCATCAGCGGGAACTACACCATCTCGGTGACGTTCACACCGGTGAAGTACACCGTGACGGTCGAAGAAGGGGGGCTCAGTGGTGGCGTGGTCTGGTCGGCCACCGTGAACGGGGTCACCCAATCGACGGCGGGACCCTCCCTGACGTTCTCCGAGACCAACGGCACGTACGGTTACTCGGTGGCCACGATCTCAGGATACACTTTGTCCTGCGGGTCGGGAACGTCCGGGTCAGTAACGGTGTCGGGCAGTGATGTGACCGTGGGTTGCCAATTCACCCAAGTGGTGAAGCCGGGACCCGCCGTGGCATCGCAGTCGGACCTGCAGACCTACTTCATCATCGCGGTCGTAGTGGGAATCGCCGCCCTGGCCCTGGCATTCCTGGCGCTCCTTTGGCGTCGGAAGCAGAGCCCGGGTGTCCCCCCTCCGGCCCAGGGGACGGGCTCCAGCACCACCTCGGGACCCACACCCGCGTCTGAACCGACCTTTGGCGGACCATCGGGCGCCCCTCCCCCCCGGTAGAGGCTACGCTCAATCGGGCAGGATCGATAAGTCCTCGAGCAGGTCCGGAAGGGGAGGGAGCATGCCTCCCCTTCCAAACTCTTTCCTTGGCGTGAGAAAACTGAGTATAGAGCGGGGCCCTAGCGCGGTTGACTGAGTGCGCGCAGACGAGTTAGCTTGTCCAAGAACTCCACCCCTTCTCCCGTGGTCATAAGCTTCCCGTCTTCCCGGGTGAGGGGAAGACCCGCCTTCAAGCAAGCCTCCTGCTCTTCCAGGCCCGAGAGGATGTGCGCCAAAGCCTCTTGTTCGCTCCGGCTGAAGGATTGGGCTCCAAGGTCGAAGTCCTCGAAGGCCTCGAACGCCACCGGCGCCACCGTGCGAGCGATCCTTGCGATGACCCGGGAGTACTCCCGGATCTCCTCCTGGGCGTGATCATCCAAGCGCAGCTTGAGGAAGTGGAACAGGTTGTGGAGGTTGATCTTCCAATACCACTCCGTGTAGAAACCGACGGGAAGTACGATGCGAGCGAGTTCCCGTGCCACGCCGAGTCCCAAGAATCCCTCGTACTTTGCATAGGCATCGTCACAGATCGCTTCCACCTGCTGGCGGTATTGCTCGACGACCTTGGGATCCATAGGTTCTGTCGAGCGACCTTGGCGGTTCTTTTGGCTCTGAGCCCGGATCGATTCCGGCCGAGGTACCTCATACTCGTCCGGGGCGATGGAATAGCGGTACGATATCTCGTTGAGCGAGACCGTTCGGTGGCGAACCCATTGCCGGGCGACATAAATAGGGAGCCGGACGAGGAACTTGAACTCCACCATCTCGAACGGGGTCGTATGGTGATGCCGCATGAGATACCGGATGAGGGCTCGGTCGGAACGGGTGGACTTGGTCCCTTGGCCGTAGGAGACGCGGGCCGCCTGGACGATGGCCTTGTCGTCCCCCATGTAGTCGACCAAGGCGACGAACCCGTGACTGAGCACCGGGTGGTGGACCCCGATCAGGGCATCGGCCGCGGGGATGGAGGTTCGGACCATCCGGGTCTCCGCATGGGTGTCCACCGGCGCGATCGGCTCTTCTTCGGGCACGAGCTTCGCAAAGACCATGAGTTATATTAATCCGTCAAATGCCATCCGGCGTGCAGGTTCTTGCCATCGACCGGAAGACCAACTTTCTCAAGCTCCGGGTCGAGACCGGGAGCGACCTATGGCGCCTCTCCCACCTAGTGTTACCCGGCGACCGTCTGGGGGCTTTCACGCACCGTCGAGATCCGGAAGCCCCCTCGGACACCCCGGAGGCCCAGAAGGAGCGGCGGCCCGTCTTCCTGAGCGTGCGGGTCGAAAAGATCGAGTTCCATGAGTTCTCCGGCCATCTCCGCATCACCGGCCCGATCACCGAAGGGCCTTTCGACATCGGTCGCCACCACACACTGGACCTCGAGGAGGGGGCTGTGGTCTCCCTCACGAAGCCCGAGCTAAGAGCGGCCGATTGGGCCCTCCTTGAGGAAGGCCAGAAGGGAAAGCACGAACCTCGGCTGCTCGTGGTGTGCCTCGACTGGAGCGAGGGGGCGATCGTCCGGATCCGCGGCCGGTCCATGGAGGTGGTTGTGGAGAACACCCGTCGGGGAACGGGAAAGTATGTGAAGTCTGGAGGGGCCAAGCGGGAGAAGGAGGATACGCAGTACCTCGAAGGGATCGCAACGATCCTTGAGAAGGAGGTGGCGGAAGCCCAAGGCCTTGTCATTTCGGGTCCGGGATTCTGCAAAGAGTCGCTCGCCAAGCTCTGGCGGTCCCGCAAGCGGCCAGGGCCTCCTCCGGTCGTCGAATCTACTTCCGAGGCCGCGCTCATCGGTGTGAACGAGCTCCTGCGGTCCGGAAAAGCCGAACAGGCGCTCTCCGGCTCGCTCTCGGCCGAGGAGGCGAGGGAAGTGGAGCGCCTCGTCAGCCTCCTAGGAACGCCCAACATGACGGCCGTGGGGGCCACCGGCGTTCAAGCCGTGGCGGATTCCGGGGCCGTGGAGCTCCTGTTGGCCCTCGACAACCGGCTTCGGGAGCCCGCCATCGGAAAGTGCCTCGACTCCGTCCGGGACTCTGGCGGAAGGATCCTCATCGTGCGGCACGAAGGAGAACCCGGGCGTAGGTTGCAGGCGTTGGGTGGTGTGGCGGCGATCTTGCGGTACGCACTACGCTCCGCGTAGTTTCTCGTCGAACCGTTCCTCACCCGATGTCTTCCAGATCGCCGTGCCTGGGTTGAGGTCTTGGCTCCAGCCGCGTCCGTTCCACGTCGGGTGCTGTCCTCCCCAACGGGCGTCCAGAAGGCCGGTCAGCACGGTATCGACCCCCTCCAACGGGGACTTCGACAGGACTGAGGAGAGGAACCCGTCGACAATGAATCGGACGGCCAAGGCCTCCGGGAATCCCCGCGATTCGATGTAGAAGACCCGTTCGGGATCGAGCGGCGCTACCGAGGACGAATGGGCTGCCTTGACATCGTTCGAAGAGTGGATCTCCATCCCGGGGGCGGTCTCGGCCCGGGCCGTCTTCGACAGGAGCATCGCATGCTCGGAGAGGTAGGAATAGATCTTCTTCACGGAAGGGTCGATCCGCATCATTCCGGTGAGCGTTCCGCGCGCTGAGTCCTTGAACACTCCCCGGGCGATCGATTGACCGCGGGTATCGTCCGCATCGTGGAGGACCCGGATGCTGCTTGCGCAGGACTGGTCCGAATCGGCGAAGTAGACCTGAAGGTCCGTCACTTCGGCCCCCCTCCGCTCCAACTTTGAGAAGTTCCGAACGGTCGTGCGGTACCCATCCATCCCGGCAAAGAGCCAGTAGACGTGGGCATTCTCGGCCGTGGAGAGGGTTCGGTTATAGAACGCGACCGTTGCGGAATCCGGGGCATGCCCGGACCAGGCGATGACCTCCGAATCCGCACCCGCGTTCAAGGTGGTGTCGCTCGAATAGAGCCGCGGCGTTGCCAGGGCCGAGCGTACATAGACCTCCTCAGTGTGGAAGACGCGGGTCATTCGTCCGGCCAGGATCTGCCGCTTCACGGAGATCAACTGGTCGGGTTCCGTCAGGATGGCGATATCACGGACCCGTACTGGGTGTTCGAAACCGTCGGCGACCTGGATCCGGGTCCAATGAGTGGAAAGGGCTAGGTTCATGGCGTGGAACTTCTCGGAGAGTGGGTCCCCGGCCGTCAGGAACTCGGTAAGGACGGAACCTCCCCTCTTCGTCAACTCCTCCCGCGAGAGCACTTCCACGCGCGCCCCGTCGAGCTCCTTCGAGGCACGAGACCGGGTCCCCGTTGCATCATGGAGCAGAACGATCTCGTAGGGGCGCGGGTCGGGCAGGGCGATGGGGGTGCCAGCCGTGGGCACGCCTGTCCTCGAAAGGTCGACGTTCCCGAGGTGGGCGTATTTCTTGTAGAGGGGATCCTTCTCAGCGGGAAGGGAAACGAACGCTTCCCAAGCCGCCTCGCGGGCGGTGCGGACCACGGGGGGCTCTTTCCATCGATCGGAAAGCTCCAACGGGATGTACTCTGGGGTCCACCGGGTCTTCTGCACGCTACCGGAAGTCGGGGGTTCAGACTGGCTCACGGCGTCGACCATAGAAAACACCTCAAAAAGTACCACCTCGGCTCGCCGCCCGGAAGGCGGGACGCCGGACCGCCAAAGCGTGACCTCATACGGGTTCGTCCGACGCTCGCGCAAGTCATAAACACTCTGAAGCTCCGAATCCTACAGTCGGTGAGAAACAATGGCCTACGACATGTATCAGGAGCGGATCCTCGAACACTACCGGAAGCCCAGGAATTCCGGCCGCCTCGACCACCCGGACCTATCCGGGCGGGAGTCGAACCCGCTCTGTGGCGACCAGATCGCGATCGAGCTGAAGCTTGACCCCACCCGTTCCCGCATCGAGGACGTGCGCTTCTCCGGTGAGGGCTGTGCGATTTCGGTCGCGGCGGCGTCCCTGCTCACCCTCCAGATCAAGGGGAAGACCATTGCCGAGGTCGTTCAGCTCACTCCGAAGGACATCGAGAAGATGGTGGGGGTTCCGCTCTCCCCTGTACGGATCAAGTGTGCCATGACATCGTTCGCGGCCCTCGGGCATGCCCTCCATGCACCAGAAAAGGGATCCCCCGTTTCCTCCCCGACCGGAACATGATCAAGGTCGACACTGAGGCGTGTTGCCTGTGCGGGCTGTGTGTGGGCGTCTGCCCGCCGGATGCGTTGGACCTATCGTTGGAGAGGCTCAAGGTCCTGACCAACTGTACCGATTGTGGTTGGTGCGTGCCCTACTGCCCGGTCGGGGCGCTTTCCGGTGGGAAGCGGGTCCCACAGCGCTGAGCCCACCGGCCCGGGGGCAGCGGAAGAGTCCTACCAACGTAGATTCAGAAGGTAGGGAGGCAGGCGGTTCGACGAAGGGGTAGAGGACCGCGGGCGTGCTTGTCTTTTCTGCACACCCGCCGGGATCGTCTGAACGAACGGGGTGTAGCCTTTCGCCCTCTCACCGTTTCCTTCCTCTCGACTTTCCGGTCGCCGTCTCCTCCCCGAATATACAAATGCTGCGGTGGTTAATATAGGTGTCCATCAGCGGCGACTGACCCGGAACGGAACAATGACTCGAGGGCGCCCAGCGGTGCACTGGTCCTCCACCCCGAAGGTGCGGCGTGCGTCCTCTCGGCGAGATATCCCGCCCCCCGAAGAACGGCGAAGATCGTATCGAGGGATGGTGGGGAGGCCAGATGCAACCGTTTTGAAAGGACGCCGGTCTCGTGGTAGAAAGGCCGTTCGATGGCCGATTCTGCCTGGATGAGGTCGAGGGTCTGGACGGCCTTCGGGCTCAGGCTCGTGGGGAGGGAACTGCGGACGTTCGCAACGAATCCCGGGTCCTGGATCGGTCCGAGCCAGAGCGGCCCGGCCGGGTGCAGCTGGTGCAATGGCGGCCCATCATACCCCGGATAGGGGACCATTCCAATGGGGTCCTCCGATCCGGGGCCTCTGGAGGGAGAGGTCACGCGGACATGGACCCTCACGAAATAGCCCGAGATGAACGAGAGCATGGGGTGGACCCTACGACCCTGTGCGCGTGCTTCGCGTGAGAGCGCGGCCAGGAGGACCCGGAGCGCACCTTCCCGGGCAAGGTACCCCCGGACCGGCCAAGCCCCATAGCGCGTTTCACATGTCCGGGTCTCCGGCCCCGCAAGGACAGCCATGTCGGTCGCGGTGACCGCCAGGATCCCCCCCTCCTCCGTCGTCTCGATCCCCGTGGACAGGTACGGTGCTGGGGTCCCGAAAGGATCGATATCGACCCAATCGAATCGTTCCCCGGGGGGAATCCGGGCATCGTGTTCCCGGACCTCCATCCGGCCACTTCCCTCTCGTTGGGCGTTTTCTCGGGCTACCAGGCACGCGGCCGGTTGCGTATCCGTGGCAAGGAGGCGGTCGACGGCTTGGGTCTCGTACAGCAAACGGAGGCCGCGGACGCCCGTGGCGGCATGAGCGTCCCAGACGCTCAACCGCCTTCCTTGCTGGCGACCTTCTTCCTTGACCAAAGCGACCGTAAGGTCCCGCGAGAGTGCCATCGCAGGATTATAGAAGAGCACCTGTCGGCGTGCCGGTCCCTTCTGCCCGGGCTCGAATTCAGGGAGGAGCAGGGTAGTTCCCCCCTCGCGGGCCAAGGCGAGCCCGCTCATTTCCGTGGAGAGAGCCGTGGGGTCCACCAGGCGTCGCCTCCGTCGCGCACGATTGGGACCTCGGTCGATCTGGTCGCCTCTTCGGAGAGGGGATTGACCAGCCGGAGCCGGTCTCCGGAGGCCGGATCGAGCACGTACCCTCGGTCGCCTGGGACGACCGTGGCCCATTGGAGGGCGGCCTGGCCGCCCACGATACGACCCGGGAAGCGTCGTCCCTCGATCTTCTTGGTGGCCGCCTCGCCCGACCCCACATCCGTCACCTGAAGTCGGTCCCCGGTCCGCCGACGGACCTGGACCAATCTCCCATCGAGGTCCAGGAAGTCGCCCGGAAGGATGGGGGGGAGCCGAAGAAGGACCGTGGTCCGGTAGACCTGCCGCCCATCCTTGACGCCCCAGAGCGAAGCGGACTCCTTCGTCTGCGCCCCTGTGAAGCTCCGCAGTTCCTTGGCGACGACCTTCGCCACGGACGTCTCGGTGAAATAGACATCGACGCCCTCCTTCAGGACCTCGTCCCAGGCAATGGCCTCAGACCAGGACTTCGACGAACGGGCGAGAAGCCGGTTCCAAAGCAGGATCACGGACTCGCGGAACTCGGCAAGGTCTCTTTCGGCGTCCACATCCTCGTCAGCCCGAAGTTGCAGCTTCGCGGTATAGAACTTCCCCCCCCGGCGGCTGCAGTGGGGGCAGACCTGATGCTGGACCTTCACTTCGGTCTGCAGGCGGACTTCCAGAGAGCTCCCTCCCAATTCCACCACGGCGAGGCCAGAATACTGGCGGAGCTTGGGATTCTGTCCCCCTTCTTCCCAGGTGACCGACTTTAGCGTGAAAGGCGGATGCACCGTGAGGTGCCCTTCGAGGTCCTTTCCCTGGAGAAATCCCGGGGGGGGTCCCTTTTCCCAATGGCGGCCATAAAGTCGCGCACCACAAAAGGGACAGACGATCACGCGCAGTTGCGGGGGGAGGGTGATCGGGCGGACCTTGGCCGCGAGGCAATCGGCACAGAGCGCGTCGAAGAGTTTCACACCGGACTTGCCGCATACCACGCAGAAGGCCTCGTCGGTCAGAACTGGTCGAGCGTTGTTTCCCATGGTCGAACGCTCAGAATTGGACGATCTCGGCATGCTCCACGCCATCCAGCAGGGTCGTCGCCCCCTCGGCAAGGAGCCCCGCCCTCCGGGCCACGCCGACCGTCCGGGACCCGAGCAGGTTCACGATGGTGGAGGACCGGATAAGATCCACGAGCTCGTCCTCCTGGACCCGGGTCGAGCCGTAGAATCCGGGGCTCACGAGATACTCTCGTCGGCCCGTCTTCAGCTTGCGGCCAAGGAGCTCCTCGTCGCAAGCCGCCAGCACGACTTCGCCCTGAGTGCGATGCACCCGGATGACCACGGCTCCTTCCTGATCGGTCACATGAGCTTCCAGAAGCCGGAGCCGGTCTTGGGCTCGTAGACCTCATTCAAACGTTCCATCTCATGCATGAGCCGCAGGACCCGGTCCTTGGCGATCCCTCGCTTCTCCCCCTCCGCCACCAGTTCTTCGACCGTGAATCCGTTGGGGGACTGTTTCTGGAGTTCGGCCATCATTTCCCGGATCGTCAGTAGACTATTGCGAATGCTGGTACTTATGCCTACCGTAATGTAATCGATATCGAGCGCGGAGCCCTCCGCTGAGAGGACGGTCTTGAGGAAGTGCTCCATGACGGCGATGGCCCGGTCCGCATCGCTCTTGGTGGCGACGGGGGACAAGCGGGCCCGGGCGGAGGCTTCCGTGAGCCGGATGAGCCCCTCGACTTGCCTCAGGGTGATGGGCACGGGTTTGTGTTCCCCCTCCCCTTGCTTACGTAGGTCGACGAAGTAGTCGAGGATCGTCTTGTGGGCGACCGGGTCCATGACCGGAAAGACGTGGCGCTTCGCATAGGCCACGTACTTGCGCATGAAATCCGGGGTGAAGGTGCCGGGCTCGGCCACAGGGTGCAGGTCCTCGACGCCCAGTCGCTGGGCCACCTTGGCCTCGCGCTCCTCGGCACGCACATGCTGGGAGATGATCGCCCCGGCGAGCGCCCGATCCCGTTCCCGTTCGGGCTTGTCGAGCACCGCGAAGATCACATCGAACCGGGAAAGGAGTGTGGGCGGGAGGTCGATCTCCTCGGCCGGGAGCTTGTCGGGGGTGAACCGACCGAGCTTCGGGTTGGCCGCAGCGAGCACCGGGCACCGGGCCCGGAGCTGGGCCACGATCCCCGCCTTCGATATGGAAATGGTCTGGGACTCAAGCCCTTCGTGCAGCGCCGACCGGTCATTGTCCGTCATCTTGTCGAACTCATCGATGACGAGCTCCCCTTGGTCGGCGAGGACCATGGCGCCGGCCTCGAGCGTCCAACGCCCGCCGCCGAAGTCATCCTTGACGGCGGCGGCCGTGAGCCCCGCGGCCGTGGTGCCCTTCCCGCTCGTGTAGATCCCTCGGGGGGCGATCTTCTCCGCCACGTACCGAAGCAACTGGCTCTTCGCCGTCCCGGGGTCTCCCACGAGGAGGACGTGGATGTCCCCCCGGATCTTCACGCCATCGGGCTGGACCTTGGCGACCCCGCCGAAGAGCTGGAGGGAGATGGCCTCCTTCTCGACCCGCATCCCCTGGATCGAGGGGGCCATGGAACCGACAAACCGCTCGAAGACCCCCTCCTGCCCTCGGAGCGCCTCGATCTGACGGGTCTCCTCCTCGGAGATCTCGATCTCCTGATACTCCTTGTCCTCTCGGCGGAGATGGTTCGCCATCAGCACGATGTCGAACACGGTGTGCTTGCTGGTCATGCCCTTCGTATTGATCCGGGGTATGCTGCGGAGCACCCCGATCACCACGACCCGGTTGCCGGGGATCACGGTCCCGACGAGATCGTCCACCAGTAGAAGGGTAAGGCCCTCGGGATGCGAGCCTCCCCGCAAGCTCTCCGGATTCTCTTGCACCTCGAGCTTCTGGGAGTTGACGTAGGTGGAGGCTTCGGCGAGGAGGTTGAACCGTGTCTTTCCGACCGGTTTGTTGCAGCTGCTGCAGACCGTAGCTTCCTTGAGGGACTGCGAAACGTCGTCCTGCTCGATGGTGGTCCTTCCCTTGCAGGCCACGCACTCGTACACGGCGAACTTGATCTGGGGCCGGACCTCCGTCATCCGGCGCACGATCCCCTCGATCGTGAGCAGGTGGCCCAAGTGGACCTCCCGGAGGAGATGGATCGGGATGCGCTGGCTGGCGGGAAGGTCATGGAATCGTAACTTGAGGCGAAGGGGGACGCCGGGGATCGGGGAGGGAAGGTCGGCGAGGGCGTTCTCGCCCCGCTGTATCGTCTCTTCCGGATATTGCAGGAGATGATCGGCAAGTTGCGAATCGAGAGCATCGAGTTCCGGGAAGGCCATCTCGAGCGAATGCACCTCGGGGTACTTCGGGGCGAGGGCTTGGATCCGTCGGCGCACCTCGGGGGTCTCGAAGACGCGGCTCCACCGCCCTTCGAGCTCAGTCGATGAAAGATGGATGGTTTCCGGGGCGGCCATGGGACAAAGGCCCTTCTCAGGGGTCCAACCGGAAGCGGTCGCGGGGGAAAAGCCTTGCCTCCCGGACATTCGCCACCCCGGCAATCTTGGCCGTCAGCCGGTCCAGTCCCAGGGCGAAGCCACCATGGGGGGGCATCCCGAAGCGGAAGGGTTCCAGATACCCTGCAAAGTTCTCGGGGTCAAGGCCGGCATCTCGGATCTGCGATCGGAGCTTCTCGATACGGTGCTCGCGCTGGCCGCCCGAGATGATCTCGAGGCCCCCGAAGTCGAGGTCGAAGTAGTTCGTCCGCTCCGGGTGTCCGTCCTGGCGCATGGCGTAGAAGGTGCTGCGCTTGAGCTCGGAGGGGTACTCCGTGATGAAGTACATCTCCGCATCCTCTTCTTTGCACAGGATCTCGCCAAGGGCCTTCTCATCCTCCGAGCCCAGGTCCTCGTCCCCCGGACCCAGACCCAGTTTCCGTCGTGCCTCAGGGAAGGGGATCCGGGGAAAAGGTCGGCGAGGGGCTGGGATCCGACCGGCGAGCGGGTGCCCTGTCCGCTCGAGCTCGCTCCGGGTCCGGCTGAGGGTGCGGGACAATAATTCTTCGATGGTGCGCCAGAGGTCCTCGGGTCCATCGATGTAGGCCATTTCAGCGTCCACGCTCGTGAACTCCGTGAGGTGGCGTAGGGTGTCTGAAGGTTCAGCGCGGAAAGCAGGGGCGATCTCGAAGACCCGCTCGAGGTCGGTCGCCATGAGCATCTGTTTGTAGAGCTGGGGGCTCTGTGCTAGATACGCCTTGCCTCCGAAGTAATCCACGGAGAATAGGGTGGCCCCTCCCTCGGCTCCCTGCCGTAGGATCTTGGGGGTCTCCACCTCCACGAACCCCAGTTCGCGGAAGGAAGCCCGCAGAGCTTCTTCAAGGACGGCGCGGAATACGAACAGGTCCTGGTTCTCGCGCTTCCTCAGGTCGAGGAACCGGTGATTGAAGCGGGTGTCGAGGTCGGCGCCCACCTTGTCCACCACCCCGAGCGGGAGTGGGGTCTCGGCGGGGGAAAGGACTTCCACCCTTTCGGCGAGGACTTCGGAGCCGAGTTTGGTCCGTGGGTTCTCCACGTTGGTTCCCTCGACGGAGATGACGGATTCCCGGGTCGCACGGCCCAGGGTCTCGAAGGTCTCCTCTGGGGACTCCCCCTTCTTCAGCGTGACCTGGAAGAGTCCCCCCCGGTCCCGGACCACGGCGAAACCGAGGCTGCCGTGGGCCCGGTACTCCTGAAGGTGACCGGCTACCCGCACCTTCTGTGCCCGCCGGGACGGAAGGTCCGATGAAAGTACACGTTCAAGGGGCAGGGGTCCCACCTCCCCGCCGTTCCATGGCGGCCTTCACGAGGCCCACGTAGAGAGGATGGGGCGCTTCGGGGCGGGAGAGGAACTCGGGGTGGTACTGGACCCCGATGAAGAACGGGTGGGTCGGCATCTCGAATGCTTCGACCCTTCCGTCCGGGGCTACACCGCTCACATGGAGCCCCTTCTCTTCGAACTTGGGGAGGTACTCCCGGTTGATCTCGTAGCGGTGACGGTGCCGTTCGCGTATGTCCTTTCTACCGTAGATCCGGCTCACGAGGGTGCCTTCCGTGAGGACGACCTTCTCGGAGCCCAGATGTTGCGTCCCGCCCAGGTCCTTGACCCGACCCTGTTCCCGGAGCAGGTCCACCACGGGGTTCTTTGTCCCGGGGTCGAACTCCGTCGAGTTCGCGTCCGCGAGCCCGAGGACGTTTCGCGCGAACTCAACGGCGGCCAGCTGGAAGCCGAGGCACACACCGAGGAGCGGGGTCCCTGACTCCCGGGCCTTGCGGATCGCCAACATCTTGCCGTCGATACCGCGCCGTCCGTAGCCACCGGGAATGAGGATGGCATCCACACGATCCAGCTGATCGGCGAGCGGGGTAGACTTCACCAGGTCCTCCGCGTCGAACCAGACGACCTTCACGTTCACCCCGAGGTGTCCCTGGGTGTGGTGGAACGCCTCGGAGTGGGAAAGATAGGAGTCCTTGAGCTCGGCGTACTTGCCCACGACGCCGATGCGGACCTCTCCGGAAGCTTGGTGGTAGCGCTCGGTGAACGCCTTCCAGTTGGTAAGGTCGGCCGGACGCGGGGGGAGATTGAGGATTTGCATGAGGCGATCCCCGACCCCCTCGTTCTCGAGGTGGACGGGTAGGTCGTAGATGCACGCCATGTCGGGCACCGAGATGACGTTCTCCTGGCGTATGCCGCAGAAGAGGGAGATCTTCTGCTTGATCTCAGTCGAGATGGGCAGGGTGGACCGGGCGACGATCATGTCCGGGTCGATACCGAGGGATCGAAGTTCCCGGACCGAGTGTTGTGTGGGTTTGGTCTTAGCCTCGCCTACGGCACCTACGACCGGGACGAGCGTGGTGTGGACGAAGGCCATGTCCTCCCGTTTTCCGACCTCCTGCCGCAGCTCCCGGAGCGCCTCGAGGAAGGGCATCGACTCGATGTCCCCGACGGTGCCGCCGACCTCGATCACCGTGACCTCGGCCCCGGAGGTCTCTCCGACCTCCCGGATCATGCGTTTGACCTCACCGGTGATGTGGGGGATGATCTGCACGGTGTTGCCGAGATAGTCTCCGCGCCGCTCTTTTTCGATGACGGAGCGGTAGACCTTGCCGGTCGTGATGTTGTGGTTCCCCGCAAGGCTCTCCCCAAGGAACCGCTCATAGTTCCCGAGGTCGAGGTCGACCTCGGTGCCGTCGTCGAGCACGAAGACCTCTCCATGCTGGTAGGGGTTCATGGTCCCCGCGTCCACGTTGAGGTACGGGTCGATCTTGAGGGGGGTCACGGCCACGCCTCGGGCCTTGAAGATGCGGGCAATGGAGCTCGCCGTGATACCCTTTCCTAGGCCCGAAATGACCCCTCCGGTGACGGCGACGTACTTCATGCGTAGTGCGAGAAGGCGGCGCTCTCTCGCTTGCGGGACTGGGCCTTCTTCGCTTCGTCCGAGTCTTCCTTCTGTTCCTGGGAGCACTCCTGCTCTGTCACCCAGACGGTGCGCACCTGCTCCGGGTGCTCCCGAGCGAAGAACGTGCCGGCCTTGAAGGCCGAGATGAGGAGGTCGGCCATCGTGTCCTCATCCTGCTTTTCGAGGCGGCCCACACTGCGCCAGAAGGTGTCGGGGGAGCGTCCCGCCTCCTCAAGGTAGAGGGTAATCACATCGTAGACATCGGTATCTTCCGGCGAGAACTTGACGTGTACATGCTTGGGTTCCGCTTTGTGTTCCCCAGACCCGGCCACCATGGCGCGGGGTAGCGCCCGCACTGAAGATAAAGTTGTCCCGTCTCAGTAGCCGTTCGAGAGCGAAGGTGCCGTCCGAGATCCAGCAATCGCTCTGTCAACAACATCCCTGACCCTCCCTTCGTTATCGCGGGTGGGGCCAAGCCACCCCGTCTAGGTGCCTTTCGACCTTTGCGTCTACTTCAGTGCTCAAGAGGGAGTTGGAAGAAGTGGTCCGAAGGGGGTCGGTCCATAGACCTTGACGACCTTACGCCAAGAGGCCATGGCGGGAGGGTTCATGGAGGTTCCCAGGGTTCCCCGGTCCGATCCTGAGGAAATAGCGTGGTCCGTCACTTGGGCAAGCGACAGCTTAATGGGGGAGGGCAGACCCGCAGCCGAAGGCGCAGCCACGGTCATCGCTGGGAAGGCAGGCATGTCACCGAACCCAAGTAGGGCCCCTTTGGTAGATGGTCTCACCGCTGGCACGATCGTGGAACCCGTTATCTGGACGTCAGAGACCATGAACGCACCCGCGTAAGGGTATGCGACCTGCTGGCAGTTGGTACCGGCAACAAAAGCCAATTCGATGACTTCACCCAGATATCCGCTGAGTGAGATAGTGCCGGAGGGATTCCAACCGGTATGGCTCGTTCCGCTTGCCCAGAGTTGGATCCAGTTGAACTGACCGCTGGAACTCACCGGGCTCGCCAAGAGCACGAGGCCCATGGCCGGGTTGTAGTTGGCGTTGTCCACCGAAGCGACGTACTCGAAGTTCAGGTTCGCTTGGGAAGCTTGGGTCAGGTCGATGGTCCGGGTGTTCAGGGAATCCCACATGTTGGGGTCCAATTGCAGGGTTCCGCCACTGTTCGGCACCGCGGAAACCCATGCCCCTTGGCTACCGGAGGGGAGAACGTTGTAAGGCGACGGCACGGTTCTCAGGCGGTGCCATAGGTCGTTCGGTACGAACTGCGGATAGTATGTCGTGGGGGGGGACGTGGGAGCCGTACAGTAGCCAGATGTGGTGCCCTCTGTCACCGTGTCGGTCGCTGTAGTGACGGTCCCGGTGTTCGAAGCATAGAAGTTCAATCCATTGATCCACCAACCAGCGCCACTAAAGGCGGGAGGCGTGCCGCCGCAACCGTTGGTGTTCCCCTCCAACCAGTTGAAGGCCAGCTCGACCCACTTGCCGGCATATTGAGTTAGGTTCACGGTCTCCTCTTGCCAACCTTCTGTCCCTCCTGCACTGCTTCCAGTGAAGACGGATACCGTCGAGCATCCTCCTGAGGGGATGGTCCCGGTGTACCCTGGAGAGGGTACTGGGACGGTACCCCCCGGGCCGGCATTGCAGGTGGGTGTGTTCCCGATGCCGTTCCCACCGCCAGTTCCGGTGTATGTCCCCGTCTGGGTACCGGAGTACACGACGCAGACCAATCCTCCGGAATAAGCGTACGCAAGATTGTACCGGGACCAGAAGGTAGCAGAGGCTGAAGAGATGTCACTGGGGACGTGAACTGGGGATGAGTACGCCCAGGGCGCCACATAGTTCGGCATCTGGTTATCATCCAATATTGCGAGCGAACCGCACATGTACGAGGCGGTCACCAAGTAGCAGGCATCACCCGAGTTCCCAGTGTCACCAGCACCCATGTTATCGACCCCCCATGCGCCCGGGCAATATATCTCGTAGTTCGAACCGGACATGTCCTTTAGGTATGGGTAGGCGGGGATGTTCCCAATCGGGCAATACTGGCCCAGGTGGTCCAAGAGATAGGCGGCATTCGGCCACGTCGATGCGTATCCCTTCATGAATAGTGTTCCCCCGGGCCAGTATGTCTCGCAATCCCCGTTGGATCCTACCGTCCGGTATCCATACGACGCACCGTTTGCCGGGTTATACCCTTGTGTGATGCCCGTTGTATCCCCTTGGGGCCACTCCCCGGGCACATTGGTATGGCCTGCGAACGCATACGTGCTCTGGCCTGAAAGGGCCGGGACGCAGCTCGGATCCTCCGTGGTCTGAAGGAGGCTGAGCTGGCTGTGCGTCCAGATGTTCTCTCCTGCACCTCCATCGTCATAGAAGAAGTAGACGGTCACATTCCAACTGGCTTGATTCGCTACCCCAGGCAGGATCTGGCCCGCCGTGCTTGAAGTGATGGAAAGGGTGATCTTGTTGTTCCCAGCATAAAGCGGGGTCCAGGGCACGGAAAACTCGCTCGTGCCGAGGGTGACGGCACCAGAAATGCTCGACGAGGATCCTCCGATGGTAAGGGTTTGCGATCCCAGTATGTGCGATCCATCGTAGAGGGTGATAGCCAAGTTGTTGGCGGTGGCCGCGCCAAGGTTGGTCACATTGGTCGTGATAAGGTATTGTTGCTGGAGTTGAGGATGCATGTTGTCAAAGTTGGTCCACGATCGGATTGCGGTAGCGAATGTTATGTCCGGAGGGGACACAACGGTATCGCTATTCGGGAGCAACCGACCGAAGAAGGTTCCAGCCCGGAGAACCGCCAGGTCCAAGTTAGCAGTAGACCCTGTATTGAGGAGGTTGAAGGCCCAGTAGGCCGTGTGCCATCCGTTGCCCCCGAGCACTTCCGTCCCGGCGCAATAGGTTTGACCTGACCAGTAATCGACGGCGAAACCGGTGAAATTGTAGTAGAATGAGCCCGAGCCATTCCCTGTCGGAAGGCAGGTATAGTTGGCCGCAGTTCCAACGTGGGCGTACGGGATTGTGACCCCGTTCCCGATAAGGTCGTTGCCCGCTTGTGTGTTCGTGCTGCCCACCACCCCGTTCGGCAACCCTACGGTTCCGGTCGGTGTGGATGCGCCAGTAAGAGTGGTACCCAGGTAGCGGGTGGAGAAGTTTTTCACAGCAAGGTCCGTAACCGGGTCCGTCATGAGCCCGCCTCCTAGGAAGAGGAGCGAGCTGTGGGTACCCCCATTGACCAAGAAGGAGCTCAGCAACTGGGCATTCTTGTCCGATAGGGGTGTGCCCACGGTCGTGGACGTACAGGGAGTGGCGGTAGCGTTGGTGACCACCCCGCTGTTCCAAACCACCAGGTTGTACTGGGAGAGGGGTGCAGCCACCTGTTGGCAGGGTTTTGTGATGTAGGTGACGTTGACCGTGTTCGGGCTAAAGCCGGCTGCGATCAGCGCTGGCAGCACGGTCTGGTTCGTATCGTCCGGATAGGTGGTGGGGGACAGGGCATGGAGGGTGTCATCCACAACGAGAACGCTATAGCTCACATAGACCTGGACATTGAACAGGGAGCTATACATGATGTTGTTTCCCGCGTTCGAGTCGTTCGGGGGTGGGGTGATCTCGACACCAACCGAGACGTAGCCGACCGTGGCGGGGTACCAAGTCAAAACCCCTTGCAATGACCCGCCGAGAGACCCGGGGGGCGGAGACAGGGTGAGGGTGACGGGGGAAGCCGCGGGGTACGGAAGCCCGTCGACCAGCAGAGTGGCGGCGACCGGACCGGAGAATATCCCATTATCGCGGAGCGTGAAGAATACGCCAGTGTTGGTCTGGTAGGAAACGTGCGAGGGGACAACCGTGACTTGGCTCACAGCCCAATCCGTCCCGGTGTTCACGTTCTTCGCGGGATTGGTCGATTGCGTGAACCCGGCGAGATAGTTGAACACATTGTAGACGAGGTCTGCTTGGGCTCCTGTAGCACTGGAGACCACTGGGGAACCCCCATACGTAAGTGTTGTCGATAGCGTGGCAATGTCGAAAGAAGTAGAGAACGTCGGCCCCCAGCCCGCCTTATGGAAGGCAACCGCGACATTGTTGTTGTTGGTGCAGGCGGCCGTGCAGAGGTAGGACGTCGCTCCCGCGGTCAACGTCAGGGTGCTCTCATACGTACCTGACGGGATTTCCATCCCTGCCGGGAAGCCTGCCAGA
>JAJYXQ010000038.1 GCA_021796385.1 Thermoplasmata archaeon
ACGGTAGAGATAGAGTGCGAGCGGGAAACTGATGGCCAACGCAATGAGGTACGCGGTGAACACCCGACTGGAGGAATACAGGAGCGCGAGCGGCACGAGATGGATGTAGGATAGTGCCGCGGGGGGGATGGGGCTCGTATAGGTGGTGAAGATGGCGACCCCCAGGACAATGAGGATCAGCCAGCTTACGACAAGGACCGCGCCGAGCACGGCGGTCCGGACGGCGCGGTGGACGAGGGAGGAACGAGAGGGATGAAGACCCATGGGATGTTCGGGTGGGCGTTGGAGACGGGTCCGCGCACGTTCTCCGATGCGGGTGAAGGGTCCGGTGACCACTCCCACCCCCCGCACAAAGGCACGCCCGACGATCCGGGAAGCGCGGAGGCGCGCCGCCCCCGATCCTACGTCGCCCGGGGCCCCGCTCGGCGAGGTGTCGTAGCGGTACTTCTCCGCCCAGCGGGAGAGCGGACGCCAAAGTGCGAAGTTCAGGGTGACAATGACGAGGATGAGCACGAAGACCCCAGCCACGATGGCCGGGGTGTCCCCCAGCGCGGCCCCCGTGAGGAGGAAGCTTCCGATCCCCGCTAGGGTGATGGAGTTTGTGTACGTCGAGAAGATCTCGGCGGACACGAGGAAGTACCAGCCGTTGGTCCAGGAGAGGACCGAGTTGTAGACGAGGCGGTTGGCCGTCGAGGGCAGGAGCAGGTATTTCATCCGTTTCCACCCCGACATGCCGACGGAATCGGCCACCTCGCGCAGGTCTCCCGGCAGCGACTTCAGTGACTCGTAGACCCCGAAGGCCATGTTCCAGGACATCGAGGTGAAGATGAGGAAGACCGAGGCGAGGTTCGGGCCGATGATGCTCTGGCTCCCCGTCAGGTTCACGATGACGACGATCGCCACCGGGAAGAACCCCATGATGGGGACTGATTGCAGTATGTCCAGGATCGGAAGGAGGACCCGTTCCGCCGCTTTCGAGGTCGCGGCGAAGTAACCGTAGGAGATGGCGAAGACGAGTGAGAGTAGGTACGCCAGGATCATCCGGACCATCGACGCACCCATGTCCCAGAAGGCGAGGGGAAGGTTCTGCAGGAACTCGAAGAGGAAGGCGCTCATTTCCCGAGGGGCGAACCCTCAGGGGAAGGGGGGAGGCACCCAAGGGTATAAGGTCGAGTGGCACGGTGACCGTGCCTACCCGCCGCCCCGGAGCAGCCGGTCCAGCCGGTTTGCGAACGCTTCCGGGGAGAGTGGCGGACGAGCGGCGAGCGCGAGGTTCTCCTCCACATGGAGGGGGTCCTTGTGACCGACGAGCGGGGCGATGTGCCCCGGGGGGCTCCGGGCGAACTCCAGGGCATCGGGAGCCGGAAGTTGAGCCTGCAGCAGCGGGACTGAGGAGAACGTGCCGATCCCCAACCGCGCGGCGGCCTCGAATAGCGTGTAATGCTCCGGACCCACGGCCTGGTTCTGAACGGACGCCGCTTCAGGCATCCGAAGGTTGAACGGGAACTGCACGAACCGGAACCCGTGGTTCGGGCCGCCCACACGCTCCGCCAACTGCACCACATCCTCCAGGGACAGGAGTTCGAGCTGCCCTGGAGGGAGGCGCAACGAATCCCACGTGGCAAGACCATAGTACCGGATGTGGTGCGCCATTCGCGCTTCCTCAAGGAACCGGAATGCATCCCTGAGCTTGTCGAGGAATGCGTCGATGCCGAGATCGGGGATGTGTTCATCGGTCACGTTATGCAGATAGAGGAGGTCCAGGGTCTCAAGCCCGAGGTTGACGCGGCTCCGCGCCAGCTGGTCGCGCAGAAAGGGCACCTCCATGCAGTTGCATCCCGAGGCGACATCGGAGGACCGGATCGTTCCTTCCGATATCATGCGGCGTAGGAGGGAAGGATCGGCCACGTAACCGTTCTTCGAAGAGACGAAGAACGCCTCGCGTGGTATCTCACCCTTCGAAAGGAGGGAACGGATCGCCGCGCCGACCGCCTGCTCCCCGTGCGAGTTCCGATAGTTGATTGCGGTATCGATCACGTTCACGACACCGCTATCGACCGATCGGACGACGGCGGCGGACACCCTGCGGTCGGTCTCCAGATCCGGCTTTCCGAGGTACGTGCCGATCCCCAGGCTCGAAAGCTGGAGCTCCTGGAAGATCCGGAAGTGGTGAGAGCTCACCTTCCCGGCCGCCAGGGAACGAGCGGCGAAGTGCGCCGTTCCCTCGGGTGTCGCGTAACCGGGGATGAGAGAGGGACCGCCCGCGCTCATCCGAAGGTCTCGACCCAGCGCACGAGGAGCCGGGTGACCTCGTTGAGGTACCGGGGATCGATGCTCTCTTCCGCGTCGTGGATGTGGGCCGGCGAATCCATCGCACCCAATACCACGACGGGCAGAGGATCTCCCTTCGGGGTCCGTATCTTCCGGAGAGCGCTCGCATCGGTCCCCCCGTACTCTCCGTAGATGCCGATGGGCCGTCCGGCCACCTCCTCGTAGGTCTTCTGGAGAAGTAGGATCCGGGGATTCTGTGGGGAGACAAAGTAACCAGAACGCTCCCTTCCCGGAGGCACCACGGCGGTGGCTCCCGGCACCTCGTTCTCGAGCCGGAGGAAATAATTGCGGAAGATCGCCAGCGCCTGTTCCGCCTCCATCTCCGGAGGGGACCGAAGGTCGAGGGTCATCGTACCGGCGGCGACCTCACCCTCGGCCAGGATCCCTTGCTGAAGACCATCGAGAAGAAGTCGCGTGGACTCCGGGACGGGGTTCCGGGCCCGGTGCGGGTAGCCCCCATGGCCCGAGACCCCCACGACCTGGACCGTCAGCGTGGCGGGGGTCTCGGTGAACGTCAACCGGTACGGGACCCGAACCGTTTCGGAAAGGAAGGTCCGGAGCGCCTGTAGTTCCGGACCGCTTCCAGCGAAGGTGAGTGAGACCGACGCCGGGATCTGGTTCGCAGCTAGAGAGTTCGAGTGTATCCTGACCAGACGAGCCCCTTTTCCGTGCCCCTCGCGGACATCGAGATGCTCGAGGGTCGGGGTAGCGCGTCCGAGGATGTAGGCATTGGGGGGCTTCCCCTCGGGCTCGGGCGGGGAAGGGAGCGCCGACGTCCAGGTCGAGGTGATGGAATGGAAGTCTACCAGGGCATCCGCGACGCGCAGATATTCCGTCACGCGTGTGCCTTGGGCCAGCGAGACGTCAACGAAGGAGACACCGCTCGATCCCGCCCCTACGAAAGGCGAGCCGTCGGGGATGAGGGCCATTTCGGCCGTGAGGATCCGCTCCGGGCTGTCCCGGGGAAGGGCATCGTCATGCTCCCGGAGCGCCTCGATGCCCCCCGTGCCTCCCGTCTCCTCATCGCAACAGGCGATGAAGCGCACGTTCACGGGTAGGTCCGATCTCCGGCGCAACGCATCTAGGGCGAGCAGGCCAGGGACCACACCACTTCCGATGTCATCGGCCGCACCCCTTCCATAGTACCTTCCGTCCTCCCGAAGGCGGAGCGAGTGCGGAGGGCTCTTCCAACGCTCCAGTTGCTCCTCGGGGACGGGGACCACGTCGAAATGGGCGAGAATAAGGAGCGTTTGCGACCGGCCACGATCTAGGTCGATCACCACGTTCGGCCGCGGTTCGGCGAACCGGTCCTTCCCGTCCTTCAACTCCTCCCGGGCATCCCAGACGCGGGCGCCGAGGCCAAGGTCCTTACCGCGCGCTGAGATGTATTGTGCCGCCCGGAGATAGTTGCGTTTCTCCATGCGTCCATTTCCCGGGTCCTCGAGGTTCGTGGTATCGATCGCCACGAGGTCTTCGAGGAGCTTGCGGGCCTGCTCCTCTAACGACGCTGGGGAACGTTCAGCCATACGTGACTCGCGTGGACTTCAGGGCGAATCGGAGTCTTCTGTGGGGTCGTCGTCATCGAGCGGGAGGTCCCCCTCTTCTTCCTCCATCAAGCGGAAGCAATCAGGACAGATGAACGACACCGATCCAGATTCCGGGGTGTTCAACGCTGACCAGCCTTGGACCGAGAAGACCATCTCCCGGATAGGTGAACCTTCCACCACGGTAAGCGCCACGGTTCGTCCACAATCTCCTACACAGGCGGCGGTCAATCCCTCCTTGGAACCTCCCGATGAATTGGGCTTGGGCATTCCCTTCCCCGATTTCGCAGGACCTTTCGGCATGAAGGATTCGAGCGCAGGAAGAAGATATACTTTGGGTGCCCCCCCTTCCCCCCTCCACGCACAATCTGGAATGGGTCGCTTGTACCAAATGTGGCGATGGGTGCCCCAAGGTCGACCGGTGTCTTCGGGGAATGACTCATCCGGGAGAGCGTCCCAGGCTCGCCTATGGATGTATGTCGGTTTCAGGCGTACTGGTTGCACGCGTAGCAGTAGTACCGGTTGTACTGGGGGATGAAGGTGGTCGGCCGCCCGCAGGTCTTGCAAAGAGGGGCGAGGGTGGGTGCCGCCGAGGGGGAAGCTGCGGGGGGCGCCGTGTACGCCCCGACGGGTTGGACATAGGTCTGGTACTCCGAGACCGGGACCATCGGGCGAGTGAAATAGTAAACGATCGCCGCGGGCCAACAGAAGATGATGAGGAGGACCAGTATGAGCAGGTCGAATTGTCGTTTGTACTGGATGGGCCCCGGCGCCATCACGGGTTGGCCTGCCATTCCTACTCCCCTTTGCATGAGAAGCTCCGAGATATAATAAATAGCAGGAAGGGGCTGGACACGTGAGGTGCGCAGAATTCTTTCATGAATGGGGCCCAAGGTCCGTCGGCACGCGAATTCCTGCTGAGCCATCACATTCCTGCCCGGTACGATCGGACCCTCTCCTTATGCATCGGGACCCGGCGGGTGCACCTCTGCGCCCGGTGCTCCGGTCAACTCCTGGGGGGTCTCGCCTT
>JAJYXQ010000013.1 GCA_021796385.1 Thermoplasmata archaeon
CTGTTGCGTGCGCAGGGCGATCCGGGCCGCGCTCTCGCTGGGAAGCTGGAGCGCCTCGTCATAGGAATTGGTGTGCAGCGACTGCGTTCCACCGAGGACCGCCGAGAGGGCTTGGACCGCCGTCCGCACGATGTTGACCTCCGGTTGCTCCGCCGTGCAGGAACAGCCTGCGGTCTGGGTATGGAACCGCATCCACCAAGAACGTTCCTTCTTCGCGCCATAGACCTCCCGGGTGCGCCGGGCCCAGATTCGCCGTGCGGCTCGAAACTTTGCAATCTCCTCGAAGAAATCGTTGTGGGCATTGAAGAAGAACGATATCCGGGGCAGGAAGTCGTCCGCGGCCAGGCCGCGTCGTAGGGCCTCCTCTACGTAGGTGAAGCCGTCGGCGAGGGTGAATGCCAACTCCTGGACCGCGGTCGAACCCGCCTCCCGGATGTGGTAGCCCGAAACGGAGATCGGGTTCCACCGGGGCATGCGTTTCGTGGCGAACTCGATCGTGTCCGTGACGAGCCGCAAGGCGGCCCGAGGAGGGTAGATGAACTCCTTCTGGGCGATGTATTCCTTGAGGATATCGTTCTGCGTGGTCCCTCCCAGAAGGGATGGGTCGATACCCTTGTTCTCGGCGTCCACGATGTACATGCCCCAGATGATCGACGCGGGGGCGTTGATCGTCATCGAGGTGGTGATCTGCTCCGGGTGGATGCCCTTGAGGAGGCGTTCCATATCGTCCATGGAGGAGACATTGACACCGCACTTTCCCACCTCTCCCAGGGTCTGCGGGTCGTCCACGTCCAGACCATAGAGCGTCGGATCGTCGAAGGCGATCGAAAGTCCCGACTCCCCGTGTTTCAGGAGGTAGTGGAACCGGCGGTTCGTGTCCTCCGGAGTTCCGAACCCCGAGAACATCCGCATGGACCACTTGCGTCCCTGGTACATGGTAGGGTGGACCCCCCGGGTATAGGGGAATTGCCCCGGGTAACCGATCTCGTTGAACGCCCTTCGCGAATTGAGCGGGGTGTACAATCGCTCGATCTCGGTCCAAGAGAGATTCAGAAAATGAGGCGCTCGTTCGGGCCATTTTTCAAGGGCCGGATTCAGGGTCTGCTCCTCCCACTTCTTCCCCGCCATTTCGAGGTCCTTCCCGGAAGTTCCGGGAACTGGCGCCCTCTTGGTGGCCGCCATCTCCGCCTATCTACAGGACCATCTCAAGGAGTTGAACGTCTTCCTTCCATAGATGTTTGTGGAAGACGCCAGTCTCGTGGAAGCCCAACTTCTTGAAGAGGGCGATCGCATGGTTGAATCGGGTCAAGGGTTCTGTCCATAGCGAGGCCGCATTGGATCGCTTGGCCCACTCGATGCCGGAAAGGAGAAGAGCCCGGCCCACCCCCTGCTTCCGATATTCGGGCTCGACAGCCACATGGACGATCCGAGCCGAACCGTCGAGCATCGAGACACCTAAGATGCCGATGAGCTTGCGGTCCCGTCGTGCCGCGAAGAACGTCACCCCTTCCATCTGGCTCGTGAACTCAAGCGGGGAGGGTTGCCAGGTCTTCTCAAACTCGTTGGGGATCTTCCCCTTGAACTCCTCCCAGACCTTCTTGTACAGGGCACAGATGTCCTGAATGTCGCTGTGCGTTGCCTGGGCCACTTGGATGGCCGTCGAGGCAGGCTCCGGTGATGACACACCGGCGTTTCGTTCTTGCGAGGCAGGCTCCTTCTTCTGCGGAGGTGCGGCGGGCACCCCCTCAGCCTTGCCCTGTGCACTCATCTTGGTTGCCGCGCTAGACATAGTCGACTGAGGCCTTAAGTCTAGCGCTAGCGTCTCGCCGACGAACCCCAATCGGGAGGCCCGGAACGGAGACGGGGTGCTGTGCACCGACGCCCGGCCGCGATGTCATTCGGGCTTCCAATTCATTGGGGTTCGCCGAAAGAGGTACCCGTCCGCTGCCTTCACGGGGTGACCCGGGAGGGTGTTCGCGGGAAAGGTGTGGTGTCTCGGATATGCTCCCGGCGACCGATCCATCGGACCAGCCGTTCCACCCCAAGTCCAAAACCGGCATGGGGGACACTGCCGTACCTTCGCAGATCGAGATACCATTCGTAGTTCGCCATGTTCGCACCGTCGTGTTCCAGTCGGGAACGCAGGACATCGATCCGGGTCTCTCGGCAGGAGGCCCCGATGAGCTCCCCATAGCCCTCCGGGGCCAAGAGGTCGTTGCCATCCACCACGCGTTCGTCCTCCACGGTGCGAAGCATGTAGAATGCCTTGATCGCCGCCGGATAGTTGGTAACGAAGAGTGGCTCCTTCCGATCGATCGTCAGGGCGCGCTCCTCGTTGGTTCCCAGGTCCCTCCCGAACGGGATCTCGATACCTTGGCTTGCCAACCGTTCCAAGGCTTGCTCGTAGCGGATGCGTTCGAAGGGGGCATGAAGGGCGAGCAGTTCCTCCGGTTTGCGGCCAAGTGCCTCCAGTTCGCGAGGGCGATGTTCGGCCACATCGTGGCAGACCTGGACCACGAGCGCCTCCTGCAGCTCCAGGTTCTCCTTGAGCCCCGCCCAGGCACTCTCCACCTCAAGGTGGGTGTACTCCGTGAGATGGCGATTGGTCCGGGACTTCTCTGCCCGGAACGATGTCGTGATGGAATAGACCTTTTCGAGGGGAAAAATAAGGGCCTCCAAGTAAAGTTGCGCGGTCTGAGCGAGGTAAGCTTCCCGGCCAAAGTAATCAAGGGTGAACGCCTCCGCCCCACCTTCCGCCGCGTTCCCGGTCAGGAGCGGGGGGGTCATTTCGAGGTAGCCGTTGTTGTCCAGGAACGCCCGGGCCGATCTGAGTACCTCGGCCTTAACCTTCAATGTGGCCACGATGTCGCTCGATCGGATCGCGAGGTGGCGGTGATCGAGCTGGAACTCCTCGGTCTGGCCGCTGAATATCGGGAAGGGTTCGGCCGTGGCGATGACCCGCGCTTCTTCGACCCGGAGTTCGAACCCTCCCGGAGCCCGGGCATCTTCCGCGACCGTGCCCGTCACCTCGACCGAACTCTCGATCAAGGCGGATGAGAACTTCGTGAAGCCCTCTTCCCCTAACGCTTGCTTCCGAGCGGTCACCTGAATGATGCCCGTCGCATCCCGGACCACGACAAAGGCGAGTCCGCCCGAACTTCGGGTCCGGTAGATCCATCCGCGGATGGATACCCGGGTCCCCACCGAGGACTTCGCGTTGGCCTTCGCGATGGGAAGGAAGGACCCCATTAATCGTACTCCCGCCATTTGTGACCGCACTTCGTGCACTGGAAGATGCGGGTCTCGGGCTCGTCGGCACCCCGGGTCTGTCGGAGGACCCAGTACGCTTCATCGTTCTTGCACTTGGGGCACTCTTCCTTCGCCTTGGGCAGTGGGTTCACTTTCTCCTCGACCACGGCGATGTCCTTTGCCTTCGTTTGGTGGTGTTCCACCACCTTCCCTCCTCCCATTTTCACGGTGGTACCGCATTTCGGGCATACCCAGAGGCCTTGGGCTGTGTTGGGCCGCATGAGCTTCTTGCACGAGGGACAGAACATGGAGGGTGCAAAGAACGCTCGAGCTATTTACCCCTTCGGTGACCGCCGGGGGTGCTGCTCATCCAGCGGGTGGACCAAAAGCATCAAGAGACCTTGTCGCCATGGGGCGGGGGATGAACGAGCGGCCAATCGCTTATCTCCAGGACGTCACCAAGGTCTATGGCTCGGGTAGGAACACCGTGGCCGCCTTGCGCGGGATCAACCTCCAGATCGATCCGGCCGACTTTCTGGCCGTTGTCGGCCCCTCGGGAAGCGGAAAGTCCACGCTGCTCCACATTCTCGGCTGCATGGACATCCCGACCACTGGCTCGATCGAGATCGATGGCGAGCCGGTCCCTCGGGAGAACGAGCGAAAGCGGACCCAATTGCGGGGCGAGAAGATCGGCTTCGTGTTCCAAGCCTTCCATCTCCTCAATGAGCTCTCCGTACGGGAGAACATCGAGCTGCCGCGTATGTTCCTCCGACGCAACGACGGGAAGAAGCTTCCCACCGCCGAGGAGCTTATCGAGAAGGTCCACATGCCCTTGGCGGTGCTCGACCGTCGGCCCACCGAGATCTCCGGGGGCGAGCGTCAACGGGTTGCCATCGCCCGGGCCCTGTCGAACAATCCGTCCATGTTGCTCTGCGATGAGCCCACGGGAAACCTGGATTCCGCCAACTCTACCGCGGTCATGGGGATCTTCGACTCCCTGAACCACGCAGGAGCGACCATCGTGGTGGTCACCCATAATCCCGAGGTCGCCGCTCATGCTGCGCGTACGGTCTCCCTTAAGGACGGGAGGATCGTCGGGGCGGTGGGCGCATGACGGGCCGGACCACCCTGGCGTTCCGTTACTTGTGGCGGCAGAAGATGCGCACCGGCTTCGTGGTCGCCACCTTCACCGCTGCTGTCACCGTCACCTTGCTCCTCACCTCCGCCATCGTGGGGACCGAGCAGACCTTCATCGGGGAGATCAACGCCCTGGGGGTCACCTGGATCTACGTGGAGCCCGGGACCTCCAACAGCGCATCGATCTATCCGCTCACCGTGGGGGATGCGCAGGCGATTGCCCGTTCGGTCCCCCATCTCGCCGCGGTCGCCCCCATCATGATCGATGGTCTGTCCGTCGACCTTCCCGCCTGGGGAAAGTCCCTCGCCGATATCACGGGGACCAATGCCTCCGTCCAGTCGATATTCAAGTACTCGGTCACCACCGGTTCCTTCGCTCTCGCTTGGGGGGGGAACCTTTCTGCCCCGCTTCCCGTGGTTGCCGGATACAATGTCTGGACGACCCATGACCTGAGCGTTGGGCAGGTCCTACCGGCCACGATCGTTTCCCTCTCTGCTTC
>JAJYXQ010000028.1 GCA_021796385.1 Thermoplasmata archaeon
GGGGGGTGGGCGGGTGTGGCTCGAAGGGAGGGGCGAGCCTTTGGGCAGAGACGGGGGGGTGGGCGCCGTCGGATGCTCGGATTGCGGGTTCTGAGTCGACGTGGGCAGGACAGGAGAGGGGGAACCAAGCCCTGGTGGAGGAGGTGGCAACGGTACGGCGTCGGCGGGAGAAGGGGAAGACGGAGGGCGGGTTGCGGAAGAGGCGGAAAATTCAGGTTTGATGGGCGATTCTTGAGGACTGGTAGGACCTCCAGCTTCGAGCGGGTGTACCGTTGCAGGCTGTGCCGCGGTCACCTCCTCCGCCACGGCGTAGTGAGGAACGAGCGTCTTGGCGCTCTCGCTGTCGGAGACGATCCCCGGTACGACCTTGGGGATCGGCACCCCCTGGGTGCCTTCGGTGTACAAGTGGCAGGCCACAAGATGGTTGGGGCGTCCCGGGATAGGGAGAAGCATGGGCTCGACCTGAGAGCAGATCGGCATCACCATGGGGCAACGGGTGTGGAAACGGCACCCCTTTGGGGGGGCTGCCGGGCTTGGTACGTCTCCCTTGAGGATGATCCGCTGCCGGCGGAGGTGGGGATCCGGGATTGGAATCGCAGAAAGGAGAGCTTGTGTGTACGGGTGAAGCGGCCTGCGGAAGAGCTCTTCCGTCTTTGCCGTTTCCACTACCTTTCCAAGGTACATCACCACGACCCGGTGGGAGACGGCCCGTACCACGCTCAAGTGATGGGAGATGAAGAGGTAGGCTAGGTGGTGATCTCGTTGCAGCTTGAGGAGGATGTTGAGTATCTGGGCCTGCACCGACACGTCGAGGGCACTGGTCGGTTCGTCAAGGACAATGAACTCGGGTTCTAGAGCCAAGGCGCGAGCTATGCCAAGGCGCTGACGTTGCCCACCCGAGAACTCGTGAGGGAACCTCCAGAGGTGTTCGGGGTTCAATCCGACATCCGCAAGGAGTTCGGCGACCCGCTTGTACCGTTGATTCCGAGAACCGACGTGATGGATTGCCATGGGCTCGGCCACGATATCTCGCACGAGCATGCGCGGAGACAGGGACGAGAAGGGATCCTGGAACACGATCTGCATCTTGCCCCGGACCTTCTTCATCTGTTGTCCCTTCAGACGGAAGATCGAGTACTTGGAAGCCAATGTGTCGAGTTGGAGGAGGATGGGTTTGAGGCGGGGATCGGCGAGGACTGCATCAGGCCCTGCGTGAATATTGGCCGACTGGAGGTTCCGGATCTCACTGTAGAGGCTGGCAAGCCGATCCGAGACTTCGGGTGGGGGGCGATAGAAGGCGTGTCCGCTGGTCGGCTCGATCAATCGCAGTACGACCCGGCCGACGGTGGTCTTACCGCACCCGCTTTCGCCGACGAGTCCGACGGTCTCTCCGCGGCGGATGCTAAAGCTGACCCCGTCGACGGCTTTCACGTCGCCGATACGGGACGAAAGGACACCCCCCCGGATGGGAAAGTACTTTCGCACGTTCCAGACATCCAAGAGCGGTTCATTGCTCGCCGGTGCGAGCGATGCGGAGATCTTCTCGAACTCCACGTCGTGGGCTTCAGGGATTGCTGCGGACATGGTTTCAGTAGTCCTTCGCCTCCTCACCTTGGTAGAGCCAGCAGGCCACGGCGTGACCCGCTCCCTGCTGGATCATGGGGGGACGCTCCACCTTGCACCGATCCATCACATGGGGGCAGCGAGGATGGAACCGGCAACCTGCAGGGGGACGAATGAGATTGGGGACGGAACCTGGAATAGAGTCCAACTTCTTGTCAGGATTGTCGAGCCTTGGGAGGGAGGCGATCAGCCCCTGGGTGTACGGGTGGAGCGGGTGGGTGAATATCTCCCGTACATCCCCGACCTCGGCGATCACACCGGCATACATGACGGCAACCCGATCGCAGGTCTCGGCAACGACGCCGAGGTCGTGGGTGATAAGGATGATGGAGGTGCCAATCCGTCGTTTAAGCTCGTTCATTAGCTCGAGGATCTGAGCTTGTATCGTCACATCGAGGGCCGTTGTCGGCTCATCCGCGATAAGAAGGGAGGGTTCAGGGGCGAGGGCCATCGATATCATTACCCGCTGGAGCATGCCACCAGAGAGCTCGTGGGGGTACCCCCGGGCAATCTGGACAGGGTTGGCGATCCCGACGTTCTCGAGTAGGAGGATAGTTCGCCAGAAGAGCTCCTCGTCCAATGACTTTCGGGCCAAACGGCCGATGACCGGAAGTCCGAGCCAGAAGCTCTTGACCCGGAATGCCGTGATCCGGGCGGAAACTTTCCTGCGCTCGAACCCATAACTGCGCTCGTCCTTCATCTCCTTGACAAAAAGCGCCTTCATCGAGTCGTCAAGGGTGGCCCGATGGGCACGCATCCGCAAGTATTGGAATTGGAGGGGTTTGGCCGGTACCCTTTCGAGTATCTGCTCGATAGTACGGGCAGCCCGGCTCGGGTCTAAGGCCTGGCCCTTGAGGGCGTAGAAGAGTTCGGGCTCGAGCGTGGAAAGACCGATGGATTGCGCCACTTGTCGAGCGACCTCGCGCAATCGAGGTTGGTTCGGTTCCCGAGCAGCGGCCAAAAGGTCCCCGACCATCTTCCGGCGAATCTCGGGAGGAGGGAGCTTAGCCGCCAACAAAGCGGTGACGATCTTCCCCATCTGATGGATCTCCAGCGACTCAGCCAGCTGTTTCCAGATGCTGAACACGGGGTTCATGGCCGCGGTAGGCTCTTGGAATATCATCGAAATATCCTTGCCCCGGATCGCACCGAGACGGTTCTGGGCATCTTTGATCCGGCCGTACCGGCGTGACACGTTGACCCGGACGGTCCTCCGGACCGGTTTGTACTTCGCTTCGCGCTCTATGTTCCAAAGGAGGTTACTCCCCCGAAACCATATGGACCCGGAATACACCCGGCCCGGAGGGTCAGGGATGAGGCGGGTGATGGAGAAGGCCGTGACCGACTTGCCGCAACCGGTCTCCCCAACGAGCCCAATGGTCTCCCCTTTCCGTACCGAGAAGGTCACACCATCGAGGGCGCGGACCACGCCATCATACGTGAAGAAGTAGGTCTTCAGGTCCTTGATGGAGAGCATGACCTCCGAAGATACATCATAGCTTGATGGAACGACTTCTGCTGCCATGTTCACCTGCGGAGCCGGGGGTCCAGGGCATCCCGCAATCCATCTGCTAGGAAGTTCACCGCGATCGCGAACAAGAACAACGCCAGTCCCGTGAATACGATCTGCCACCACGGGAAGGGAACGTTGGTCGCTGTCAGAATGTTCCCTATGGAGTTCGTCGAGACACTGGCCGCGGACAGACTTCCCCATTCTGGTAGCAGAGGAAACCCGTAAGCGGTCTGCAGTCCGATCTCTTGGTCAAACCCGAGATAGGCGAGGGTTCCGAAGAGGAGGGGGACCGTGCCCACATCGAGTGACATCTGGACGAAGACGGGATAGATGCTGTTCGGAATGATGTGCTTCCCGATGATCCGGCCCGGGCCGGCACCGCTCGCCCGAGCGGCTTCCACGTACTTCTGTTCGCGGGTAACGAGGACTTGGCCACGTACCAACCGGGTGTACGTGGGCCACCAGATCACGATGAACCCCAGGATGAGCAACTCAAGGATGGTGTACGTCGAAAACCCTGTGTGTGCGGAAACGAATGCGACAAGGATGATGATGACGAGCAGGATCTGCGGTATAGACAAGAAGATGTCCGTGATCCGCATGATCGCCTCGTCGATATATCCACCAAGGTAGCCGGCCATGGCACCGAGGACAATACCGATGAGGGCACCTGTGAGCACGATAGAGCCAGAGAAGGCCAGATCTATCGGTGTGGCTCGGATGAGACTTTCATAGGTATTGACGAAGGCCGTGCCCCCCGATGAGGATGTGCACTGCGTGCACAAGCTGCCCAAGGGCATCGGCCCCAGATTGAACGGATTTGAAAGACTCCAGGTTGGGGCCAAGATGGTGCCATATGTAGTCGAGGGCGGATTGATCGTGTTGCCTCCGAGAGAACACCCACCTGCAACGTTGCAGACCGGCTGCACGATGTCGCTCACGGGGCAGGTATTGATCGAGGAACTGGACCCTGTGATGAGGAGAACGCAGTACACGGGGTTGGAAGTAAACGTGCCGAACTGCGAGTTGGGGTTCGTGGTGGAATAGTAGCCCGGGGCGACTGGGGCCAGCACGGGGGCAAATATCGCAACCAGAACAAAGAAGACCAGGATAGCAAGTCCAAGGACAGCGAGCTTGTTCTGGAAGAAGAAGTAGAGCGTACGTTTCATCTGGGCTATCCGAGGGGTCGGGCGCCGTTTGGGGTCGGGCAAGAAGAAGCCCGCCACTGCGAGGGCCAAACCGCCAATGACAAGGGCGATCGACCCATACTCCATGGCATCCGACAATCCCGTGGCCTGGATCTTCGCCACCACAAGGATTGGCTCGTTCGAGACGGCCACGTACCAGCGCTGGGGGCCGACCGGTAGCGTGTAGGTGCCGGATCCGCTCGGGCCTGTGATCTTTGTTGAGTGGGTGTTGGTCATGATCGGGGTGCTATTCA
>JAJYXQ010000060.1 GCA_021796385.1 Thermoplasmata archaeon
GGCGGCCACGAGGGTGGGGTTCACCGTGACGTGCACCGCATTGGAGAAGAGTACTGTTTCCGGGAACCCCTTGGAACCATCGGTGTAGAGGACGCAAAAGACGTAGGTCCCAACCTTGGAGGGTATGGCGTAGGTCGAATTGTTCGCTCCGGAAATGGGGGCATCGTAGGAGCAATTGTTGTAGGTGCCTTCGTACCACTGGAGGCGGTAGGGTTGGGTACCTCCCGTGGGAGACCCGGCCGTCAAATCCAAGACTTGTCCTACGTCGAACTTGGCGGAACCCGGGCTGACGTTCCCACTAACGAGGGGCGTATTGACCTGGACGTACGCCGCCTGGGTCGGAACTTGCGGAGCCGGCGTTCCCTGGCTTGCATCGGATTCGACCACACAAACGTAGAGCGAAGACCTCGGGGCCATCGTGTACGTCGCATTGTGGGCTCCCACGATCAGGGTATCCAATGAACAGGTCGGGCTGGTTCCCTCCCTCCACACGTAACTGTAGGCGGGGGTTCCTCCGTTCGGGATCCCCGCGGCGAATGAGATGTTCTGGCCCGAATCGACATTGCTAAACGAGGGGGTTAGACTCCCGGCGCTCAGGGCCGGGTTCACTGTCACCGTCATCCAAGCGGAGCTCACCGTCTCCGGGCCGGCGGCGCTGCTGTCCTTCACAATGTAGCAGTAGTAAATGTGGCCCACGGACAGTCCGGAGGTGATGTAGCTGGACTGGGTTGCGCCCGAAATGAAGGTTCCCGAATCGCAGGGTCCCGAACCCGTTGCGGAGGACCACCACTGGTAAGCATAGGGGACGGTTCCTCCGGTTGGATTCGCGGCGAGCCCGAGCACCTGCCCGCTGTCCGCGACGGCCGATCCCGGGCTGATGCTCTTGGCCTGGAGGGCCGAGTTCACACTGATGCTGACGATCGCTGAGTAAACGACCCCGGCCGGGCTCCCCTGGCTCTGGTCGGCGTATCGGAGGCAGTAGTACGCGTTTCCCGTGGGGGAAACACTGATTGAAAGGCCGGTCTGTCCACTCAGTACGGGTTCGGATGCACAGCTTCCATTGTTGCTGCTACCGACCCACTGGTAGGAGTAGGTTGGGGTTCCACCCGTGGGACCGCTACCGTTCAACACGAGGGTCTGTCCGAGATCGATGGTGGCTCGTATGGGGTTCACATAGCCTGGGGAGAGCTGGGGATCCACCGTCACCAGGATCGCCGTGGAATAAACGATCTGGGCGGGAGTACCCAGCGAGGAGTCCGTGTATTGCACACAATAGTACGTGTTCGATGTGGGGCTCGCGGTCATTGAGGAAGCGGTGGCGCCCGACAGGGCAACGTCCGCAGAGCACGTGGTTGAGCTACCTTCACGCCATTGGTACTTGTATGACGGTGTCCCACCCGAAGGAGCGCTCGAGGATAGGAGGATGGATTGGCCATAGTCTATCACTGCGTTTCCTGGGGAGATGCTCCCGGCAGCAAGGGCGCTGTTCACCAAGACGAGGTCTACCCCGGAGTACACCGTGGCGGTTGGGTAGCCTTGGCTGCTATCGCGGTATTCCACGCAATAGTAGGTGGATTGAGCCGGAGTGATGGTGTAGCTGGAGCCGTTGGCCGCGCTGACGGCGCCGTCGGAGGAACAGATGGAAGAGGCGCCTGAGAGCCACTGGAGCCGGTAAGGCCCTGTTCCTCCGGTCGGGGAGGAGGTGGTAAGGCTCAAGCTTTGGCCCAGGTCGATGGCCGGGGAGCCCGGGGTAATCGAGCCGGGAGAAAGGGCCGCCGACACATCGATCCTGGCCCACCCCGAGTACTGGACCTCGGCTCCGGCCGTGCTGCTGTCGGCGACCTGGAAGCAATAGTAGGTTGTTGCCGACGGATGCGCCACATAGAGGGAACTCGTGGCTCCACTCAGGAGGGTGCCGGCCGAGCAGGCTGCTGTGTTGCTCGACGATTCATACCATTGGAACTTGAGGGGAAGGGTTCCACCCGAAGCGCTGGCCGTCAAGTTCATGGATTGGCCCAGATCGATCACCGCGGAAGCCGGAGAAACTGCGCCGACCGAGAGCGGGGGATTTACCGTGACGAGGACGGTCGCACTGAAAGCGTGGGCGGCGGGCGTCCCATCGCTCTGGTCACTGTATTCGACGCAGTAGTACGTGGTGGATGCCGGGGATGGACTGTAGGTCGACGCGTTTGCCCCGGTGACGACCGAGTCCGAACTGCAAGTGGAGGAGCTTCCAGATAGCCACTGGTACGCATAGGGGGTGGTTCCACCGAAGGGGGCGCTGGTCGTCAACAGTATGCTCTGGCCGACATCGATGTCCGCCGAGGTGGGGGAGAGGGTTCCGGCGGTCAGGGCGGCATCGACCACGACCTTGTCCCAACTGGAGGAGTTCTGCATACTGCCGGCGGAGCTCGAATCACTGACGATGTAGCAATAGTACTCGGTGGTGGTAGGGCTGGCCCGGTAGACCGAGGTGGTCGCTCCGGAAATGAGCGAGCCGCTACCGCAACTTCCGGATCCGTTGGTCGAGGAGTACCATTCGTAAGTGTAGGGTTGGGTTCCGTACGCGGCCATTGCCGTGAGGTTCTGGGACTGGCCCGAGTCGATGATGCTTCCGGCGGGTTGGATGGCCCCTGCGGAGGGCGGGAGGCTGACCACCACCAGGATGGTTGCGCTGGAATTTTCCTCGGCCGGGAACCCCTGGCTCGAATCCCCGTAGAGGACGCAATAGTAGGTATCCGCGGTAGGAGTGACCGTGAAGCTAGTTCCCGTCGCTCCGCTGATATTCGTATCCGCCGCGCAGGTCGAAGAAGTGCCGGACCTCCACTGATAGGTGTACGTGGGCGTGCCCAGACTGGGCGAGCTGGATTGGAGGGTCAATGTCTGTCCCCGATCGATGGATGGGGACGAAGGGGTGACCGAACCCGATGCCAATCGCCCATTGACGTGGATGAGCGCTGCGTTCGAGTACGCGGTCTCTGTGGGAGACCCGAGGCTGCTATCCCCGTACCGCATGCAGATGTATGAGGTAACCGCCGGGGCGAAGTTTAGGGTGCGGACCGTCGCTCCGGGGATGGGAGAATCCGAGGAACAGGTGGAGGAGGACCCGGCGACCCATTGGTAGGAGTATGTTGGAGTCCCGTTGAGGGGGGCGGTTGCGGTGAGGGTGATCGATTGACCGTCATCGATCGTGGGGCTCGTTGGCGTGACGGTCCCCGGGGCAAGGACGCTGTGAACGGTCACGAGGTCCCAAGCGGACGCGTTGACCTCGGCCCCGGCCGTGCTGCTGTCCCGGACCTCGTAGCAGTAGTATGTGTTCCCCGTGGGTTGGGTGGTCAAGGTGGACTGGGTCGCATTGGTGATCGGGTTCCCGCTGGAACAAGCGAGGGTGTCGGTGGAGTAGGAGTACCACTGGAAGCTGTAGGGAGCGGTCCCGTAGCTTGCCTCGCTCGACAAGAGGATGGCCTGCCCGATATCGATGGGTGGGAGGTTGGGGCTCACGGGCCCCGCCTCAAGGGGCGCGTTGACGACCACCCGCACCACGTTGGAATAATTTCCGGTCGGGGGAGTGCCTTGGCTCGAATCGGTGTAAAGCACGCAGTAGTAAGTGCTCACGGTGGGCTGGATGGAGAGCGTGGTCGAAGTCGCGCCCGAGATGTTGCTATCGTTGGCGCACTTGGGTGAACTGCCTGTCCGCCATTGGTAGGAGTACCCGGGTGTTCCGCCTGTTGGAGCCGTGGTGGTCAAGGAGAAGGACTGTCCCAGGTCCAGGCTTACCGAGGGTGGGCTCACGGTACCGCTTGCGAGGGTCGGGTTGACCGAGATGAAGACCACGTTCGAATAGGCCACTTCGCTCGGGTAGCCTTGGCTTGCGTCCCCGTACTGGACGCAATAATAGGTGAGGGTACCCGGGGTGGCATTGAAGGAGGAGCCGTGTTGTCCGCTCACGATGGTGTCGCTCGAGCAGATGGCGGAAAAGCCCGCCCGCCAGGCGAATGTGTAAGCCGGGGTTCCTCCGGATGGGAATGTGGAGACCAACGGCACAGTCTGCCCCAGATCGATCGTGGACGAGGATGGAGAAAGGCTGCCCGCAGCCAGGGACGGGTTCACGGTGACGAGGTCCCACGCGGAGTAGCTGATCTCCGACCCGGCGGTGCTGTTGTCCTTCACGGCGTAGCAGTAGTAGGTGGATTGGGAGGGGGTCACGACGAGCTTCGGGGCGGTCCCTCCCGTCACGGTGGTCCCGGAACTGCAAGAGACCCCCTGGGTCGTCGTGGAGTACCATTGGTAGGTGAAAGGGGCCGTCCCACCGGATTCCGCCGTCGTGAGGTTGACGGATTGTCCGGAGTCCACGGTCGGGCCGGAGGGGGACACGGGGCTTGCCGTCAAGGCGGGATTGACCACGACGAGGACCGTGGCCGAGTAGTTCACTTCGGTCGGGGACCCGACGCTGGAATCGCTGTACTCGACGCAATAATAGGCGGTGAGGATGGGGGTGATGGTCAACGTGGCGTTCCGTTGTCCCGTGATCGCCACATCCGAGGGGCAGGAGGCAGAAGAGCCTGTGCGCCACTGGTAGCCGTAGGGAGGAGTTCCGTTCTGGGGAACGGTCGAGGTCAGCGTGAGCGATTGGCCGCTATCGATGGCGGAGGTCTTCGGTGTAACGGTGCCGGACTTGAGGATCGGGTTGACCTGGACCAAGGTCGTGGCGGAGTAAGCTACCGCCGCCGGAGCCCCCACGCTCGAGTCCCCGTAGCGTACGCAGTAGTACGTGGTCGTGGTCGGAGCGACCACGGTCGTGTTGCTGGTCTGACCGTTGATCGGGGTATCCTGGCTACAGGTGGCCGAGGACCCTTCCAACCATTGGTAGGTGTAGTTCGGGGTTCCTCCCGTCGGGAGGGTTGAATAGATATGCAAAGATTGTCCAAGGTCGATGGTCGCGGAGGCGGGCCGGAGCGTTCCGGCCTGCAGGGCAGGGTTCACGGTGACCGTTGCCCAGGGGCTGGCCGAAGTCTCCGGAGCATTGGAACTATTGTCGGTGACGGTGTAACAATAATGGGTCGTGGTCGCGGGGTTCGGGACGTAGGTTGTCCCGGTAACCCCCGTAAGGAGGGTGCCCGAGGTACATGCGCCGGTTCCCGCGGACGAAGAGTACCATTGGAACTTGAGGGGCGGCGTTCCTCCGGTTGCTTGGGTGGCGAGGCTGACACTTTGTCCGGCATCGATGACGGCGGTTGAGGGTAGGATCGCCCCCGCCAATGGGGGACTATAGACCGTCACGAGGACCGCTTGGGAATAGTTCACGGCGGAAGGAGATCCCTGGCTGTGGTCCATGTACTCGGTGCAGAAGTAGGCGGTGGCGGTAGGGGACAAGGTGAGGGTCGAACTGGTATCTCCAGCGAGCGCAGGGTCCAAGCTGCAATCGGTCGAGCTTCCCGAACGCCACTGGTAGAGATAAGCCGGAGTTCCACCCGTGGGGGATGAGGAGCTCAGCGTCAAGGACTGCCCCGCATCCATCGATACCGAGGTTGGGGTGATCTGGCCACTGGACAGGACCTGGTTGACCTGGATGTGGTCCCACCCGGAGGAACCGACCTCCGCCCCCGCCGAACTATTGTCCCGGACCACGTAACAGTAGTACGTGCTGACCGATGGAGCTGCGGTGTAGGTGGGGGAAGTGGCTCCGGATATCGCCGTTCCCGAAGAGCAACTCCCACTTCCGCTGGAAGAAGAGTACCATTGGTATGAGAGGAGGGGGGTGCCGTCCGTGGCCGTCGCTGATAGCGTGATGGATTGATGGTAATCGATCGCGGGCGATGCGGGGGTGGCATTCCCCGGGGACAACGGGAGATTCACGGTCACCAGCACCGTGGAAGAAAATTGGACCATGGGCGGAGTGCCTTGGCTGCTGTCCGTGTATTCGACGCAAAAGTAGGTGCTCGAAGATGGGGTCACCACATCGTAGGTCTTTGTTTGACCGCTCTGCACCGCGTCCGAGGAGCACTGGGCGCTACTGCCGGCCCTCCAGGCATAGGCGTAAGGGAGGGTACCGCCGGTAGGGGCGGTCGTGCTCAGGTTCAGCGACTGGCCCTTGTCGATCGATGCGGAAGCCGGCGAAACCGTGCCGCGGACCAAGGTCGGGTTCACCGTGATGGTGACCACATTCGAATAGACCACGGACGCGGGCGAACCCTCGCTCGCATCCCCGTAGCGCAAACAATAGTCCGTGTTGGCCGTGGGCGTTACGGTGAGACCGGGAGAGGTGGCACCGGTAAGGGCCGTGTCGGATGCGCAATTGGTGGAAGTCCCGGCGAGCCACTGGAGGGAATAGGGGGGCGTTCCCCCCGTCGGTGTGCTCGAGGCAAGATTGAGGGATTGGCCGGAGTCGATGGTCGCGGCACTCGGGGTCACTACGCCAGCGCTCAGGGTGGCGTTCACCTGCACGCTCACGCTGGACGACCGGTTCGAGTACCCGGGGACGCCCCCATCCGTGACCACGGCGCAATAGTAACGGGTACCAAGGGATGCGGTGGAAGGGGTGTAACTAGTTCCGGTGGACCCGGTGCTTATGTTAGAGGGTCCGCAGGGGGCCGAGGGAGCGTAGTACCAGGATACAGTGGCTACGTTCGGCCCGACGTAGCTTACCACGGCATCGAGGGTGACGGCGGTCTGGCCCGTGTCGTACGCAAAGGGCCCTTTGGGGGTCACTGCGACGGTGGGGTCCGAATCCACGGTCAAGTTCAAGGGGGGGCTAGTGGCCTGATCACCGTTCGAATCACGCACGGTTACCGTGATAGAATAGCTTCCTGCCGTGTTCGGGACACAGGTGAACGAAGGAAGGGTGCTCGAGCAAGGGCTTGGAAGCCCCGCCCAAGAATAGGTGTATCCGGTCCCGGTACCGCCGACAGCTTGGACACTGAGGGTGGAGGATTGCCCGACGTCCAACGGGTTATACGTGGAGGTGGGTCGGTCCACGACCAGTGTCCCGATGAGGCTCACATTGTTGGAGCCATAGTTGATCACGTACACAAACCCGTTCTTCGGGTCGACCAGTGCTTGTCGGGGTTCTTTGCCGACATTGACAGAGTCGATGACGGTGGAACCCCCGATCACGGATACATTGTGAGAACCGGCGTTCGGTATGTAGACAAAGCCATTCTGAGCATCATAGACCCCGGAATTGGGTGACGAACCGACGTGAACGGTGCCTATGAGCGAAACACCGCTGATCAGGCTCACATTGCTCGTGCCCAAGTTCGGTACGTAGACCACATTGTTCGAAGAGTCGACCACGATGTCATCGGGGTTGGTACCGACACGGACCGAGCCGACGACCGATGTGCCGCTTATGATGGTGACCAGATTTGAAGTCTCGTCAGCGACATAGATGTCTCCTTGCGTAGTGAGGTTCAGGGCATCCGGGCCATTCCCTACCGCCACTTGGTTGACGACTGTGGCTCCGCTGATGATGGAGACCGAATTGGAGCCAAAGTTCGCCACGTAGACATCGTCATCGAAAGGGTCCCAGAGGAGTGCGGTGGAATTGATACCCACGGTGATGTTCGCCACTACCTTGGAACCGGAAATGGCCGTCACATTCCCTGACCGATAATTCGCAACGTACACCCAACCATTGGCGGGATCGAAGGCGAGGGCTTGCGGACTCGTGCCCACGGGGACCGCCATGATCGTGGTGGTTCCTCGGATGATGCTCACATTGTCCGTCGCATCGTTCGCCACATAGGCGAAACCATTGCTCGGGTCATAGAGCACCGCATCTGGATCAGTGCCCACCCTTGGCGACGCTACCAGGATAGAACCATCGATGATACTGACGTTGTTCGAATTGCTGTTCACTACGTATACATACCCGCTGGAGGTGTTGTAGGACACGGCAACCGGAAGTATTCCCACTTGAACCGTGCCCACGACCGAGGACCGTCCGGCAAAGACCACGGCAGCATCCGCGGCATTGGTCGGTGTATGCGGTGTCTCCTCGTTCTGTCCCGAAGAAGAGAGGCGGGTGGTTTCCGTAGTTCCTGACGCTGGAGGAGGGGTTTCATCGTTCGGAACACTGGTGGAACCTACATTAGACAAGGCAGGAGTGGCCACCACAGGTTCCGTTGGGGAGCTCACCACCGCGTCTCCGATCGAAGTCCCCCGGCCCCGGGGCACTGCCGGACTCTCCCCCGGGGGGATCGCCACGTACGAGGTCGATGGTTGAGGAGCGAACGCTTGGGCGGGGTTCGTCGTAGCCCCTCCGGTGTGGGTTGGGGCGGAGGAAAGGGTGCCCAGTCCCAGGCCCACCGGTGCCAGCATCAACACAAGGGTAAACCAAATCCCAAGGCTCCCGACAGATTGGCTCCGGGGTTGGCCGTTGGGCAAACCTCGCTTAACCAGGCGAAGTGGATAGGAGAGCGTCCGTTCCTTACAAAGGCGAGGATTGAAGCACGTATCCCTCGATGCAGGGCGAAAGGGAGCGCTCTGCTGGACCGTAGAATCGACCAGCATCAGACGGACTTAATTTTAGTCACGCCGACTGGTGTTAGTCCCTGCGAGATAGAGTGTGTTACCCACATTTCCAGGTAGTTAACTACGTAGAATGAATGCTGGTCATCGTATTTAAGGTCTCCCAACTTTCGGCGTCGGACGGGTCAGGTTAAGGGGGGTTGTTGGAGGAAGTCGGCGCAGGTCTGGCTGCTCGGCAGGACGTTCTTACCTTCATGTAGGTTCCTAAACGACCTCTAATCCAGTTCTAACATTGACCCGTGTCTAGTCACGGGCTCTCGAGCAGGGCTATGGGAGTCGTGTGGACGGCACTTCACCCTCAATGTCAATCAGCCCAACATCCCTGCGGCGAAGATCGTGTTGGGTTTGCAAGGCTCTCTGGCCTTCGGAGACCGAGGCCTTGACCTTGAACTCGGTACCGTACGTGGTTGATAATGCCGGGAGATTTTGGACCGGAGGCAGGTTTGCCCCATCGGTTCCGTTCGCCAATGCGACGGGGGGACGCCTCGGGGTTCTCTCTACGAGACACCAGTCGTTTCCGAAGGGCAAGGAGACATTATTAAGGGATTGCGTCATTACCTTTAGTAATTAGTAAAATGTCCCCCATAGTAAAGGAGCCTTCTTCTCGGCCCTATCACCCGGGTCGCGCAGGCTCCTACGCAGACACGAAGGAAGGGTGGCGCGCTTTCCACCCGAAACCCCTCCCTCCGGACCCACCGCTAGAGTTGAACTCCTCCCTCTTGAGCCTGCTGTCCAAGGCCTCTACAGAGCTTGGCCGCCTCGATGGGATCGCGGAGATCCTCCCCGACCCGGACTTCTTCGTATATAGCTATGTCCGAAAGGAGGCGGTGTTGTCCAGCCAGATCGAAGGTACTCGGTCGTCGCTTGTCGACGTATTGGACTTCGAGGCGGGGGCCGAGCGAAAGAACTACCCGAAGGACGTCAGGGAAGTGGTGAACTACATCCGCGGGCTCAACGAGGCACTCGTCAGGGTCGGTCGGGGGGAGGCGATCTCCCTGACGTTGCTCCAAGACCTTCACCGAACGTTGCTTCAAGGGGTACGCGGTGGCTCGGACCACCCTGGCCAACTGAAGACCCGGCAGAACTGGATAGGCCCGCCTGGGAGCAGTCCGGCCACGGCCGACTACATTCCACCTCCTCCGGACGAGACCCTCGAAGCGATGAACGCCATGATCGCCTACATCACAGCCGAACCAGAATACCCTCCGCTTCTGAGGACCGCCTTGGTGCACTCACAGTTCGAGACGATACATCCGTTCCTGGATGGGAACGGCCGGATGGGCCGATTGCTGGTGACCCTCCTTCTTTCCCAGTGGGAAGTGCATCGGAGGCCCGTACTCTACCTTTCTTATTATTTCCTAAAGAATCGGGACCAGTACATCAACCGTCTCCAGCGTGTGCGGGATGATGGGGATTGGGAGGGCTGGGTCGAGTTCTTCTTGAAGGGAGTGATGGAGACGTCCCGCGAAGCTTCGACGACGGGCCGTGCCATTCTCGCCTTGAGGAAAGAGCACGCTTCCCAAGTATCCCGTGCGCTCTCGGCAGGGCGTGCCGGCAATGGGCAGCGGTTCCTCGAACTCTTGTATCGGCAGCCTGTGATCTCCGTGAATGCTCTTGCGAGGCACTTGGGGGTCACATTCCCTACCGCCGGCGGGCTGGTAGCAGACTTCGTAAAGTTGGGTTTGCTTACCGAGTTCACCGGACAGAAGCGGAACCGCTTCTTCCGATTTCAGCCCTACATCGACCTTTTGGCGACGGACAGGGCCCCGGGTTCTCCCGAGAGTGAAGGCCAGAGTAAAAGTCCGTGAGGATCTTCCCCGCGTTTGCGGGTGCGCTCTGAGGATAGTCCTTGGAGTGCCTCTTTAGTCCCAAAGAGACTGATGAATCGATGGGCGAGAGTACTAGAGCGCTTTCCTCACCGTGAGCCGCAACCATTGCCGTTCTCCCATACCTAGACATTGGTGACCTTCTCCCTCCACGTATGGGCGTAACCTCGGATGACCCAGGACATCCTCGTAATGGGAAGTACCCCGGTAGCAAGCTACGGGTGATCTGCAGGGGTCACCACCCGCTGAAGTAGACGTGGAGCAAGGAAGCAATTGGGACATCAGCGCCGTTCAAAGTCGGATAGAAACTCAAAGTGGGGCAGGATTCCAGGTTTCCAAGACGTGAGTGATAGGGATTACTCTTAAGTAGGGTCAATCACTTATGTTTCAGAACAATGGAGCTCTTTCACTGCTATCGGTGCGGCAACGTCTGGAGGCCCCGAAAGACCCGGGTGGGCACTTGCCCCCTGTGCAAGTCCCGACTTTGGAATGTGCCCCGTACCCCCGTGATCCCACCTTTCCGCCCCGATAACCAGTCGTGGAAGGAAATCGTGGAACCGCATCGTGAAGAGATCCTCGAAGCCGCCCGTCGCCATCACGCCAAGAACGTGCGAGTCTTTGGGTCTGTCCGCCGGGGCGAGGCCGAGGGGAAGAGTGACCTCGACCTCCTCGTGACCTTTGATGAGGGGGCGAGCCTTCTCGATCAGATTGCTCTCAAGCAGGAGTTAGAAAGGCATCTCCGCAGGAAGGTGGATGTGGTGGGGGATGACTCAATTTATTGGATGTTGGCCCCTCAGATTCTCGCCGAGGCGATTCCCCTATGAAGCGAGACGACCGCGTGACTCTCACCCAGATTCTGGAGAGGATCGAGCGGATAGAGACCAGCGGGGTCGACAAAGCTCATTTCCTGGACCAATCCTGGGATCAGGACGCTCTCATTCGAAATCTTGAAGTGATTGGAGAAGCGACTAAACGTCTTTCCAACGCGACTCGGGAACGAGCCCCCGAGATTGAGTGGTCCCAAGTCGCGGGCTTTCGGGATGTGGCCATTCACGGGTACGACACAGTGAGTCTCGAACGGACCTGGGCTATTGTGGAGAAGGAACTACCTCGGCTCAAGCGTACCGTTCGCCGTCTGCTCAGGAATTTTGAATAGGGTTGGGCGGCACTGAAGGGTCACTTTTTTGTAGCGTGGCTCCCCCGTCCATCGATCCGACTCTTGTTTCGGAGTGGATGTCTTGCCAAGATTCCTGAGGTCGGTGGCGGCCCGTACCACCAACTTCCTGACGTCCAGGGACCGGGAGCCAGTGAAATCCAAATCGTCCGAGAGCCTTCGCAGCCCTTAAGCGAACATGAGCGCGGTTCCCGCTTTGAACACCAAGGGCCCGGGAGATTCCGAGTACAGGGACCGAAGCACCGGTCTGTACATAGTTCTTCTCCTGCTGATGGAGCCTCAAGCCCGTGGTCTGGGCGAGAGAGGAGATCTGTTCCGGTGTGATCATGCGACCACCTCATAATCTTCCTGCCCAGGCGGAGAGGTGTCCTTCAATGGTCCCTACCGTATCGACATAGTCCGGGACCTTCCCGACCACGATAGGGTCCATCTCCGGCTTCCAGAGCGCCTTCCTCTCCGCGAGCCGGCGCCGGAAAGCTCCGCGGTCGAACCTCAGGTGGTAGTGATCCAGTTTCCGGTCGATCTCTTCGACGGTCGTGGTGTAGCCCTTCTTCAGGAGGAAGGCGAGGTCGAAGATATCGCGCGCCTGGTGCCGCGTCAGGATGGCCCGCACCTTCTCGGACACGATCTCTCCCGGGTCCATGACGAGATAGGTGAACGGAGGGACATCGGGATAAATGGGATCGAGGTATAGAGGTATCGGCTTTCGGATGACCTCCTCGCGGTGGCTCACCTCCACCTTCACGCTCACGATCGATACCGGGCTGGAATACAGGGGCCTCTCCACAGATAGTCGGTAAGACTCCCCCGTCCTTCGATCCGACTCCTGTTTCGCCTTGGAGGGCATGCCAAGATTCTTAAGGTCGGTTGCGGCCCGTTCCACCAACTTCTTGGCGTCCAAGGACGGGGAGCCGGTGAAGTCCAAGTCGTCCGAGAATCTTCGAAGCCCGAAGGCAAACATGAGCGCAGTCCCCCCCTTGAACACCAAGGATCCCGGAGACTCAGAGTACAAGGACCGGAGCACCACGGTCTGAACATAGTTCTTCTCCTGCTGATGGGGCCTCAAGCCCGTGGTCTTGGCGAGAGAGGAGATCTGTTCCGGTGTGATCATGCGACCACCTCGTTGATGTACAACCGCCATTTCGCATCGAACCGTCCCCGGCCCGGGAGCGACGGGTTCAGAAGGTATGGGGTTCGGGAGCGAGGGTGAAGGTCTGCCGCCATTCCGGCTCTTTCGAGCAGGTACCCAAGGCGCCGTCGCACGGCCTCCCGGGGTTGACGGTCGGCGTATTGCAGCAAGAGGTCCCTATCCACCGCTTTCCTGAGTATTTCCGGGACGTTCGCTATCCGTCCGTACCGCGGGAAGGCGAGGAGGTCCAAGATCGCCTTCTCGACATCGGCCAGGAATACGTCGAACCCACCTTGCCGGACCTTCCTATAGCCAAAGATATGGTCGGGGTGGAGGGTGACAAAATGGATTGGACTCCCCAAGTAGGTAAGGTCCCTCCGCCGCACTGAGGTGGCGACAAAGACCCTGCCGATGACCTGTTCGACCCGATGGTGTAGCTGAAGCGCCGTCATGAAAGAGATGTACGATGGGAAGGACACCCCCGTTGCCACTGGGAAGACATCCTCGCAAAGCGCGAACTTTCCCCGCTCGACGTGATGAACCATCCCTCTTCCGACCATCCGCTGAAGGTAGACGTGAGCCGTGCGAAGTTCCACACCGGCCACCATGGCGAGCTGCGTCCCCGTAACGATGGGATTGCCCGTCGTGCGCAATTGGTCCCGGATATCATGGAGATTCATCTGCCCCCCGACCCGGGGTGTATACAGATAACACCATGTATATCAATATTGTCATACAAGGCTGCAAATATTATGCTAATCCTCGGAGAGACCTGTCGAGCCGGCAGAAATGGGTGTTTCGTGAACGGCTCTCCTGTCGACTCCGAAGCTTTCCCAGGGTGGCCGGAGGGAACGATAGAACCTTGAATAGGTCCGGTATAGACTTGGCCGATACGTTCTTCAACCGGGTCCTATCGAGACCTTGCGAACGTTCCGGTTCCACTGGGGAGGATTCTTTCGGCTACGCCTTATAGTCGGTCTGCCCTAAGGATAGCACACCATGCACCGCGGTATCGAGATCGACATTCATCTGACCCCTGGGCTTAAGAACGAGAACTTCATCGCCGAGGCCTTGGGCAACCTTGCGGCCTTTCGCCTGCAGAAGGATCGGAACGAGCCCCTGCAATGGCAAGTGATCCGGGTGGACGAGACCCAACACCATCACTACCGGCTCGTTGTCCGCCATCCGGAACGTGCCCTCGACCTCGGTCTTACCCATGCGTTGAAGAAGACGCTGGACGACCTTTCCAATGAGAGCGAGGAGGAACTGAGCCAGCGGTTCCACCAAGCGAAGCGGGAGGGGCTCACTCCCACTCCTCTGCGACGCGTCCACGAATCTCCCGACCTCTGGCAGGATGATTTCTGGAACCACTTGGGATAGCCAGCACACGTAGCCCGGGCTCAGGTCCAGGGACCTCGACAGGGCGAACTTTGGAACGTTCGAACCGAAGAAAGGAACGGCGTCTGCTTGACGCCGTCCCCTGAACGAAGCCCGCTACCTCGTACTGAGCCTTCTTATCTCAGCCGGGATTCCCCGGAGCATGGGCGCTGAGATCACGACCGTTTCGGGCATTCGATTGGCCGTCAAGGACGATGTTGGACCATCCCGCCCGGGGCCTAAGAACTGCCCGGTCTGTGGGAAGCAAGGTCGCAAGGTCACCGCACTCACCGTGACCTCGCACTTGCGTTCCGAGTTCTGGGACAAGGTCGCGGAGGATTTTTGGTTCTGCTGGACCTCCTCCTGCCCCATCCTCTACTATGACAATGCCCACGCCACGTACGTTTCCAAGGACATGCGGGAGGTCCGTTCGCGTTTCGGTCTCAAGGAGACCGGCACGCCCCGACCCATCTGCTATTGCCTTGGGATCACCCAGGAGCGTCTCCTGGAGGAGGTCGTGGAGAAGCGGTGTTGCGACTCGTTCCAGGACGTGGAGCGCTTCACGCGCGCGGGAACCGGGAAATGGTGCCTGACCACCAACCCCTCGGGCGTCTGCTGCCGGACCTACCTCAAGGATGTGGTGGAGCAAGCGTTGAAGCTTGCGCATGCCGATGCGCGCCCCAGCCTGAAACAGGTGGCCCGTGAGCTGGACTCAAGCCGTGAGGTTCCCTTGGTCCCGATGGAGCTCGAGATCAGTGGCATGCACTGCGAGAGCTGCACGACATCGGTCGCCGCCGCATTGGAACATGCCGGTGCGCAGGATGTCCGTGTTTCCTATCCTGAGGGCAAAGCCCGGTTCTTGCGGCCGAAGTCGACGGCTGTGGACCGGTTGGTCGAAGCCGTCGAGGACTCGGGTTACTCGGCAAGCGAATCATCCAAGGGGCGGTAAGCTCGGGAAGTCACGAGATTCCGGAACTCCGGTCTTGACCGGCGGAAGTTTGGATCGTTGGTGGGAACCTCCCATTCTGGAATGTACACGCTGAGGACTGGGGCGCTTTCGAATCCGACCACTTTGTGTAACTCCTGGGAGTGCTCTCGGGGTAAGGTCGTTAACCGCACGGAGACTTCCGGGGAGCCTTCGGCCGGGATACGGGCACGGCCTACCGCTGTGTTCCTCGCACGGATTCGACGGATTCTTGTCTATATATGTTCCTCAACAATCTCGGCACCATGACCCACCACGCCACTCACGGAAACCCCAAGGGGATGCGGATTAGGGTCCGTTGCCACACCGTTTTGTTGGAGCGGAAGTGAACTGGCTCGACCCCTACACCCTGACCGTCCTTGGACTCATCGGAACCTGGGTCCTGGTTCTCGGGACATTGTTCCTTATGTACTGGCAGACGCGGCAGAACCAGATACTCAACTCCGCGAACGCGGTCTTGACCCTGCGGGAGCGTTTCGATTCAGACCGGATGCGGTCGGCCCGCCGTCACCTGAGCCAGATGTTGCTTGCCGGATCGCACGAGGACATCGTCAGCATGGAGGTCCTGACCTTTTTTGAGCTGGTTGGGTCCATGACGCGGCGCCGGCTTCTGGACGAGGAGCTGGTTTGGGAGGCCTTTGGGACCTGGATCACCACATACCACACCGCGGTGCGCCACCCGGTCGACCTGGTGGGAAAGATCCGCGAGGTGCTCAAGGACCCACTGGTATTTCACAACCTCGAGTGGGTTGCCAAGCGAGTAGAAGCGTTAGACCGAAAAGCCCTGGGGCGGGAAGGGGCGGAAGCGGTCGAGGATGAGCTCGAGGTGCGGGCCTTCTTGGGCCGCGAGGCCACCCTTTTGGAGTCCTGGGGTTCCACGGGTTCTCGTCCGCTCGGTCCCGAGCAACTGGTAAAGGACGGTGTGGGACCCCCCGGGCCGCCGTCTTCCGGTGCCCCTTCAGGCAACTGAACTGCTGACGCAGCGGACCAAGAGTTGGGACCAGTTTTGGACCCTCGCTCTCCTGCATCCAGAGGGAAGACTTCGTAGACCCCCCTTTGGATGGGTGTCAGTTCCCGCGTTTTCCCTTGTTTGCATCCTGTGATACTGGAAGTTTCGTTCGGTAGGATTCTCGACGGCGGTGGAGGAAAGCGACCACCGCGACCATTCCGATAATGACCATGACCTGTTTTGCCGGGAATCGCGATAGTGCGTAGGTCGGAAGCCGTCGGATGGCGAGACTTATAAGTTCCCAGCGATGAACGACTCCATCGCATGACGACCAAGGCGATCATCACGGGGATCACGGGACAGGATGGATACTTCCTGACCAGACTCCTCCTCGAGAAAGGGTACGAGGTGCACGGGGTCATCCGAAGGAACAGCTCGATGAGTGTGGGTACCCTGGCACTACTGGAACCCAAGCTCCGGGAGCAAGTCCATATTCACTATGGTGACCTCACGGATGCGAATTTCCTCGACGACCTCTTGGGGGCGGAGAAGCCGCAGGAACTCTACCAGCTCGCCGCCCAGAGCTTTGTGGGATATAGCTTCCAGAACCCGTCCTCCACGTACGACGTCAACATCGGGGGAACCTTGAATGTGGCGAACGCCATCAAGGACTATTCCCGGAACACGCGGCTCTATTTTGCGGCGACCTCCGAACTCTTCGGCCAGCCGAAGGAGACCCCGCAGAACGAGAACACCCCGTTCTATCCCAGGAGCCCGTATGCGATCTCGAAGCTGGCGGGCTTCTGGACGGTGAAGACCTACCGGGAGGCCTATAAGCTGTTCATGACGAATGGCATTCTGTTCAATCATGAGTCAGAGGTACGCGGACCCGAGTTCGTGACCCGGAAGATCTCTCTCCACGTGGCTCGGCACAAGCACGGAGATACCTCGGTCTTGGAGCTCGGGAACTTGGATGCCAGAAAGGATTGGGGGTATGCCAAGGAGTTCGTCGAAGGGATGTGGAAGATGATGCAACTCGACGAACCGGATGACTTTGTCTTGGGGACGGGCGAAGTGCACACCGTCCGGGAGTTCGTGACGGAGGCCTTCCGGGAGATTGGCAAGGTCGTGCATTGGAAGGGGACCGGCCTTGATGAAACGGGAATCTCTGAATCCGGTGAGGTCCTGGTGCGTGTGAGCCCGAAGTTCTACCGCCCGCTCGAATCCGACAACTATCGTGCTGACTCCACCAAGGCCCGCTTGAGAACGCACTGGGATCCACAAGTCAGATTTGCTCAATTGGTCAAGACCATGGTGCAGAGCGATCTTACGAAGGCTTAAGGTCACTTAGATATCACTCTTTTAAATGGACATCATTTGTTCAGCATTCACATGACACACCGAGGGAGGGATAGTTCTTCGGATTATAGCCTGGCCACTACGCGGAAGTATGCTTAACTCGTCGGTGAGCCCGGTGTGGAATATTCACATGCTAAATGCATTGCGAGGACCATGGGGGTGGGAGTATTCGCTAAGGAATGTACCCAGTGATACTAACCCACTATTCTATCTATATCGTTGGTCTCCCTGTTGTCGGCCGCAATTCTTCGGTTTACCCGGACGCTTCCTCCTTCAATCCTCGACCTATCTTGCTCGAAGATGAAGGTCGTCATTCCGGCGGCGGGGCTGGGACGGAGATTCCTTCCGGTGACGAAGAGCATGCCGAAGGAGATGCTCCCGGTGGTCGACCGACCGGTCATCCATTACGTCGTGGAGGAGGCCGTGTCGGCCGGTGCGACCAACATCGTCATCATCACCGGGCGCGGGAAGCGCGCGGTCGAGGATTACTTCGACCACAACCCCGACCTCGGAAACATCGGTGAAGCGCGTGAGCTCGAGGAGCTCGAGGCGATCACCCGCCGGGTCTCGATATACTACATCCGCCAGCGGATGCCGAAGGGGCTGGCCAACGCGATCTACTGCGCGAGCCACTTTGTCGGCAACGAACCCTTCGGAGTCCTCCTGGGAGACACGATCAACGTCTGCTCCCCCCCGCTCCTTGCGCAGTTGAAGTCCCGGTTCGACGCCTTGGGCGGCCAGAGTTCCGTCCTCTCCGTGGAGCCTGTGCCGGATACCAAGGTCAAGGACTACGGGATCGTGAGAGGGCGCGAAGTCTCCCCGGGCGTCTTCGAGGTCGAGCAGATGGTCGAGAAGCCCCGCCTCGAGGAAGCCCCAAGCCGGCTCGGGACCACCGGGGCCTACTTCCTCACCCCGGGGATCTTCCGGGCCATCGAGCAGACCGCGCCCGATGCCACCGGGGAGACCCAGCTCACGACGGCGCTCAACACCCTTTCCCGCGAGGAGAAGGTCTACGCGGTGACCTTCCAAGGTCGCCGATACGATATCGGGGACCGGGCGATCTGGCTGCGCACGAACATCGAGTTCGCCATGAAGAACCCCGCCCTTCGGTCGGCGGTCCTCGACGCCTGCCGCGAGTACGGCCGATGAAGGAGACCGTCATCGTCAGCGGTGTGGCGGGGTTCCTCGGATCGCATCTCGCCGAGCGCTTGGTGGCCGAGGGAAACCGCGTCGTCGGCATCGACAACTTCTCCAGCGGCCGACGGGAGAACCTCGAGGGGCTTCGGGGGTCCCCCGATCTCACGCTGGTCCGGGGCGACCTCGCCCAGCCGATATCCCTACCCCGAGCCCGGACGATCTACCACCTCGCCTCTCCCGCCTCCCCTCCCCGGTACCTCAAGATCCCGGTCGCCACGCTCGAGGTCAACGCGTTCGGGACAGCCCAAATGCTCGCCCACGCCCGCCGGTGCCGTGCGCGCTTCGTGCTCGCCTCCACCTCCGAGGTCTACGGGGACCCCGAGGTGCATCCCCAACCCGAGACGTACTGGGGTCATGTGAACCCGATCGGGGTCCGCTCCTGTTACGACGAGGGGAAGCGTTTCGCCGAAGCCCTCACAATGGCCTGGCACCGGGAGCGCGCTGTGGATGCGCGCATCGCCCGGATCTTCAACACCTACGGTCCCCGCATGGCTCCCGACGATGGGCGCGTCGTCTCGAATTTCCTCGTGGCGGGATGGAAGGGCGAGCCGCTGCGCATCCACGGGACCGGGAAGCAGACCCGTTCCCTCTGCTATGTGGACGACCTCGTGGAGGGCCTCGTGCGCCTCGCCCGCGCTGAAACGGTCGAGGGACCCGTGAACCTCGGGAACCCTCTCGAGGAGGTCTCCGTGGAAACGCTCGCAGAAAGGGTCGTCGGCCTCACCGGCGGGCGCTCCACCATCGTCCACGACGCGAAGGCGGAGGATGATCCGGAACGCCGACGGCCGGACATCTCGAAGGCGAAGGAGCTCCTCGGCTGGACTCCCCGGATCCGCCTCGAGCAAGGTCTCTCCGCCACGGCGAAGCATTTCCGAAACTCGTGACCGGAGGGAAGGCATGGTATTGACTGAATGGTAAGCGGCCTGCACCGGCCGGTTCTTCCCGGCGGCTCCATGTCAGCCCTCGGAACCGCCTTCTGGAAGGAGGAACAAGGATGAAGAATTCGAAGAACCATCGACGACACATGGGAACAACTGCTGTAGGAATAGACATCGGAGAGTAGCAAAGCGAGACCACCTATCTATCGGTGGAAGGAGACGTCATCGACAGGTTCACCTTCTCCATGAACCTCGAGAGGTAGGTGGAGTTTGCCCGAAGGATTCCCGCGGGCACGAGGAGCGCCTTCGAGGCGTAAGGGATGGTCTACTCGTTCTCGAAGACCCTCAAAGGCTTGGGATATACCGACCTCACGGTGGCCCACCCCAAGCCGAACTTCTACACGAGGAGCTTTGTCGTACACGTCGATGCACCGGGGTATGAGCACCCCCCTATTGTTATGATAGCTTCTCGGCGTGAGCTACCCCTCGATCTCGGCAGGGTCAAGCCCCGTCCAGCCCTTGGCGAACTGCTCGGGCTTTAGCCCTACCGCCCGAACGCTCGCGGTCTGCCGGGCGTCCAGTTCTGTGAACTGGTTGAACCTCACGCCGGTGCCCACAATCTCCTGCCGGTTAACCACCAAGCTCTCAAACTGCTTCACCGCGGCAGGACCCGTGAGGGGTCTCCCCTCGTGCTCGAGCTTCGCCTCCCTCACCTTGAGCTCCACGTAGCGTTCCAACAGGAAGGCCAGCGAACGGATCACCAGATGCGATTCGATGCGGCGTCGGAGACTGTGGTGGAGGGGACGTACTTCCAGCACGCTCTTGATCTCCTTCCACCCGCGCTCGATGATCGCAAGCCCCTGGAAGAGCCGTGTCACTTCCTCGACCGACAGTCCCGTGTCGGTCGCGAGGACCCACCATCCCGCCCACTCCTGGGTCCGGCGGACCTTGTCCTTCCACTCCGATGTCAACCCCTGGAAGGAATCCTCGTCAAACCCCAGGTTGAAGAGCGCTTGCAAGCCCGCCTTCCTCAGCTCGGACTGCGCCCCCTTCAGGATCTCGTGATGGTGCATCTTCCCGGCGGGTCTTCTCCACCCCGTCAGGATGACTTTGCCTTCCTCCTGCCGTTCCTTGAGGACCTCCAACTCCGACTACCGACGCCTCTCGTTGAGAAGGACCACATGGCGCACCCCGTTCGCGGTCACCACCTCCCGCGCCACGTTCGACTCGCTGAGATTGTCCTTCGTGCGCATCCCCCGATCTCCCACGTAGACCCCCCCGTGCAGGCCGAAGACCTTCTCGAGCCTCTCTCGCATGCCCGTGACCGTGGTCTCGTCCTTGGTGTTGCCGGGATAGACCTGAACGGTGATGGGAAGTCCCTCAGGGGTGACAATCATCCCCCAGTTCACCTGAGGAGCACCCTCCACCCGGTCCCGGGGGTAGCCGAACGTAATGAGGTCGTCGTCCCGCCATTCGCAGTAGGTGCAGGTGAGATCATGGTAGAGCACCCCGGGGTTTGTGGTCAGGGTCGCGCCAGGCAACCATGAGAGCCGAACAAGAGCAGAAACCGCGAGTAAGCCATAGCACAGGGCAAGGCGCAGAAGGAAACTTCTGGTCCGGAGGGCCCCAGCGCAAGGAGCCCACCAGAGTGGGGGAGCGGGCGAGTTCGCAGGCTCAAGGAAGACGAACCGATAGCCAGCACCGCTGCAGAAGGGTGACCCACTCCCTGTCTGGGGAAACCAACGCGGCGAACCGCAGCGGCGTGCGTGAGGTGGGAATGCGGGTATTGGGTTCTCATGGCGACCCTGAGATACCCTCCGTCCTCCCCACCGCGGAGATGAGGGGTCTTGCTGAACTGGAAATCCAGCAGGGAGCCCAAGAAGCGGGAGGGGTAGGCCCTGCGGCAACGCAGGGCCAAAGGGACGAGGGAGTCGAATGGCGCCATAGTACCGAGGAGGTCTTGTAATGGGGGCAGAGGGGAGGGCGCCTGTCGACCAAAGACGGCTGGGGAAAGGCCTCGACAAGACCTCCATGAAGGAAGGAACGGATACGCGGGAAGTCCTGCCCGTCAAGTCCGGACAACCCCAAGGGGAGGGGGAGGGCGCGAGCGCCCCCTAGGAGGCAGAAAGCCGTCCAGAACCACAACCAAGCCCGGCCAACTGGCCACGATGGGAGGGGCGGAAGTTACCATCCTTGATGCCCCTCGTCTTCGATAAGAAGACACTCGTGGCAGCGCTGGGCGAGGTGAGAAGGAATCATGGTGTCCCCGGGGTGGACGGGGAAAGCGTGGAGAAGTTCTCCGAGAACGCGGAGGAAAGACTCCAGAAGCTGTCAGCAGCGCTGCGCAAGCACGAATGGCACCCGAAACCGCTCAAGAGAATCTGGATTCCCAAACCAGACGGGTCGAAGAGAGGTTTGGCGGTGCCGTGCGTGGAGGACCGGGTGGTGCATGCCGCCGTCTCCAAGGTGGTCTACTCGGTATTCGAGAGCGAGTTCGGCCCGGATTGTTACACCTACGTGAGGGGCCGGAGCGCACTGGATGCCGTCCAGCGAGTCCAGCGGGAGGGAAGGTCAGGACGAGGATGGGTCTTTGAAAGTGACCTGTCCAAGTTCTTCGACACGATACCGCGGGAGCGGCTGATCGACAAGCTGGCGGTGCGCATAGCGGATGGGAGCTTCTTGAAGCTGGTGAGGTCCATCTTGCGGTCGGGGGTGCTGGGGGAAGAGTTGGGGGCCGGAACCGTGGGAGTCCCACAAGGGAGCCCGCTGTCGCCTACCCTGGCGAACGTCTACTTGGCGGACTTCGACCGAAGGATAGGGAACGATCACTCGTTCGTGCGCTATGCCGATGATATTGTGGCGCTGTGCGCCACGGAGGAAGAGGCGAAAACCACGGAAAGGGAGATAGAGGAGACCCTACAGCAAGAAGGGCTGAAGCTGAAACCCGAGAAGACACACATCGTGCGGCTGTCAGAGGGCGCGGAGTTTCTGGGCTACCGAATCACAGCGAGGAAGGCGGAGCCTTCGGAGAAGTCAGTGAGGAAGTTCCGGGAAAAGGTGCGCTCGATGACGGTGCGGCACCGAACGAAGCCACTGGCGGAAGTCATACGACAAGTGATGCCGGTAGTTCGAGGGTGGAGTAACTACTTCCGGCTGGCCGGGAGGAGCCGCGTGGTGTATAGCCATGGGGGCTGGTTGATAACCCGGCTGAAGGCTTACGAAACGGAGAGCATGCGAGTACGACGATGGGAGCAGTATTGCCCCACCTCCAAGCTGTATGGGTGGGGTTACGAGTGCCCTACCACATCGTAACGTCCTATGAGTTCTGAAAAGGTCGAGTGAGCCGCATGCGGGAAAACTGCAAGTCCGGCTCTGGGGGGGGGCGGGAGTCTGGAAGGGCTCCCTCCTACCCGGCGACGGCGGGGGGGAACCCCGCCTCCTACTCTACTTTGTCGAACTCCGGTCAGGTTAGAGCCCCGATGCAGCCGAACCCATAGTTATCGACTCGTGCGCTATCAGGCAGAAGAAGGAGATTGGCGTACTCTAGGAGAGTAAGTCCCTAGAATGAGATTGGATGACCTTGCAACATCCACGCCTCGAGCAAATTTAAGTATCCCGTGGAAGGCCTCGGCTTGCTTAGCAACCCTGTACACCCTCATGGCTTGCAAAGGGTGGGAGACGGAAAATGAGAGGGTAGACCAAAAATAACTACGAGTCGATATGCGTTTAAATGTGAATCCAGCCCCCTCCATGATAGGATCAACCACCAATTTGGCTCCATCATGGAGTTCCATGGCTACGCAGTCACAATGTCTCAGAATGTCGATGTTGTCGGGGACGACAACCCGCTCACCGCCTTCGATATCAATCTTGACGAAGCGAATGGTGCTTGAATCTATATCGGCGTCTAGCAACAGGTCCCGCAGGTGTTTGGTCCTGACCACTGTAGAACGGCCTTTGAACGAAAACGCCATCTCCTTTTCGCCATCTGATACGGCTGCATTGATAGGGACCACGTTCCTGCATCGGTTTAGCTCCAGATTCCTTACGAGGCATCTAAAGTCCTCAGGACTAGGTTCAACCGCAACCACCTTGCCGTCAACTCCTACCGCGCGAGAGGCAACAACCGAGAAATCTCCGATTCCTGCTCCGAGATCGATTACCGTAGATCCTTCACAGACTCGTTTGCTGCTGTAGGCGTCCCAAATGACCGCTTCTATGATTCCGAGCACATCATGGGGATGATTGTACTCGAATCTGTATCTAGCAACGGCGATAGTACTGACCTCTGCGTGAACTGGGGCCATTCATGGCAAAGCAAGACACCCACAGCTTTAAGCGTACTGTTCGTCTCAAACACCAAGGTATCTGATTTCCATTCACCGTTAGGCGATCTCTCCCGCCTCTATCAGCGAAGGGCTCAGCCGGACTTGGACAGCGAAGCGATTTTCTCGGGGAGAACCCTGTAGTTGTACGTACTCCTATCGCAAGCCAGACTCCGCTCGCCTTCAGGTGGGGATGAAACTCCCCAGGTTCAGCTTGGAGAACATCAGCGCCCCCCGCCGGCTCATCCGTTCCAACACCATCTGAGGCTTCCCGTCTTCCCCTCGCACCAGTACCACCCGGATCCTTTCCAGTTCCTTCACCAACTCCTTGATCGACAGATCCAGCTCCCGCAACTCCCATTGCAGGTAGCGGAGTAGCAGGAGTCCCATGACGCACAGGAACGTGTGTCCCGCCACCGTAGCGTCATGCCACACCCAGAACGGCTTTACTGACACCACATGCCCATCCTTCAACCACTTGAAGTCCTCCTCCACCTCCGCCCGGGCCACGAACCCCTCCACCAGCTTTTCGGCCGAAAGTTCCTCTTCCGAAAGGTCGGTGATGACCGCCGTCTTCCCGAAGGAGGCTCGGAGACGTTCCTCGGCCTCCGCCGCCACCCGCACCACCGGAAGGTAGCCGGGAACCGTCTTCCCCTTCCGCTGGACCCCCACCGTTTCCACCGTCACCTCAAACTCCGCTTGGTAGGGCTTCGGAATGAGCTGGGTGAGCTTTCGCCACAGCGCCTTCTCCTTCCGGGAGGGGGTCTTGCGCCACTTTTCTACCTGGGCCAGTACCCGGGTGCGGACATCCTCCCAGGTGTTGGCCTCCTTTCTCGCGGTCGCCTCCCGGTACGTCACCAGCACCCGCCAATCCTGTCCAAATCCCTTCCACTGGGCCGGGAAGCCGAGCACCGGTTTCCCCTCCGAGTCCGTTCCCACCGGCCCGTACTTTTCCAGGGGGACCCGGAAGAATGGCTGCCCTTGCTGGCGATTCAAAGCGGCGATCACATGCATGATCTCCCTCACCTTCCCGAAGTTCTCCAGGGAGTTGATCCCCCGGTCAAAGACCATCACTAGGCGGTCGGTGGCCACCTCCAGGTCCACCAACCGCTTCACCAGCGCATCAAAGACCCGGGAAAAGACCTGGGCATCCCCATCGTTCGCCGGGTACACCTCGGTCAGCACCGGGAGGTTCCCCAGGGTGACCAAACCCAGCCCCACATGGAGCTTGTCGTAGCGCTTCTCTTTCGAGTGGGCCCGCTTGAGGTAATGACCCTCCTCGTGGTACGCGAAGAAATTGGTGGTGTCAAAGAGCATCCACCGGGGGTCGATGCCCTGCTTCCATAGGGCCTTGAATACGTGGGTCTCGATCCGGTGAGTGACGGCGCGGGAGAGGAGCCCCTCCCCCCGCTTCGCTCCTTCCCCCGCTCCATAGAGGCGCTTGAGGTAGCGACGGATGGTGCGACTGGAGGGGTGACCGGTGGCGGGAAGGATCAAGGGCAGGGCGGACTCGGAGATCCACTCGGCCATCCCCTCCCGGCTGAGCGGTCTCTCGACACGGGCCGCCATCTGGAGGAAGAGGACATGCTCCACAGAGTAGCCGTCGAAGAGGCCCCGGGGAACGTGGCGGGACAGGGCCTCGAGGAGACCCGTCGCCTGGGCGGCATGGACGAGGGCGGCGAGTTTTCCAAATTCGAAGGATTTGAGGGGTTTACCCGGGGTGGCGAGGCGCTTCAGGAGGGTCTCGGCGGTGCCGAGGTAGACGTAGCGGGTGTTGCGAGGACCCTTGGGCGTGCGGCGCTTCTCGACGGCGTAGAGGTAGCGGCGCCCATTGTTGGCGTGGTACTCGAAGGCCCAACTCATAGCAACGACTGTAAGCCGGAATACAACGAGGTATATAGCGCGATCGGTGGCAGGGTGGGGCGGGTTAACGCCGAAGCGGGGGTAGGAGATGTTTACCTCGTCCACCCTGCGTGGCAGCTGTCGTAACACAATAGCAACTACCGCATTTCACGCCGAAAATCCGGTTCGGCTGTCCAAGTACGGCTGAACCCCGAGTCCCCGACCACCGCACGGTGGGGAAGCTTCAACGCACGGGCCCGGTCCAGGAACTCCAGCCCGATCTGCCATTTCGTTCGAAAGGCCACCTCTTCCGGAATGTGAGCGCGCTCTCGTCGCTTCGGATCCTCCACCCACTCCTGGGGAAGATAGAGTTCCATGCCGAGGAGGAACGTGGAGAGGTTCGGGTAGAAGGTGAAGTCCGGAAGGACATACTGCAAGCTCACGGCATCTTGGCCATTGGCCACCTTCCCCAAGACGCCCATGTACTGGTGGCCCACCCCCACCGAGACTCGACCCTGTTTGGGAATCCCTGTGTCATCCAAGGCCAGAACTCCTTGGGGGGAGGCAAAGGTCCGACCCAGAATCTGCGCCATGCGGATTTGGACGTCCCGATAATCCCACGGGGAGTAGGTCGCGAAATGACGGAGGCGGTGCTCGGGAATACCCGGGAGCTTCTCGGCCATGTTCTCCATGCTCTTGCGTTCCTCGCTGGGTAGGAGGAGGGTGGTGAAGTATACGACCCCATTCCTCTGAGTATCTCGCCCTCGGGTGCCCGTGTCGAACAAGTCGTCGAACTGACGGAAGTAATCGGTGGCCTGGGGAATCCAAAATCCTGGATTGGGCCTCGGGGGCACAGGTGGAGACATGGTGGACCGTTTCTCCCGCCCCTTCTTGAAGAGGGAGTTTCCAGGTGCTGTGTGGTGATTGGTTGATGACTCCCCTGACAGAGACTCTTCACCAATAGCCACGCGCACCCAAATACCTTCGTACCGCCACCCCATACACT
>JAJYXQ010000047.1 GCA_021796385.1 Thermoplasmata archaeon
GTAACTCGCCCTCACGAAAATGGATTCCGTAGTAATCGCGGGTCAACATCCCGCGGTGAATGTGCCCCTGCTCCTTGCACACACCGCCTGTCAAGTCATCCGAGTTGGGCCTGAGTGAGGGTGACTCATCACTGGGTCGCTCGAACTTAGGTTCAGCAAGGGGGACTAAGTCATAACAAGGTATCTGTAGGGGAACCTGCAGATGGATCACCTCCAAGAGCTGATCCTCCCGCATCCTTTGCCGAGAACGCCTTCCCAGCCCCCGTGGGGTCATCTACAAAAAAAATAGTTGTTACAAGCATCTTATATATGTCCTGCCTGCTCCTTCCCAGCATGGCGCTTTCCCGCAACCGGCCTGAGGACTTCTGGAAAGAGCACGGGAACGATCGCCTCGAGGAAGCCGCCGCGGAACTCCGGGCGGGCCGACCCATCCTTTTGTTCGACGACCCCGGGCGGGAAGGGGAAACGGACATCGTCATGCTTGCCGAGAAAGTTCGCTCCGAGGATGTCCGGGAGATGCGCGCGATCGCCGGGGGCTTGCTTTGTGTTACGACCCCCTACGAGATCGCCCTTCAGCTGGGGCTGGGATACCAGCACGACCTCCTCAGGGAACTGGCCCCATCGCACGCGATCCTTGGGGACTTGCTCCCGGAGTCGCTCCCGTACGATCGGCGCAGCTCCTTCGGGCTTTGGGTGAATGCCCGGGGTACCTTTACGGGGGTCACTGATGCCGATCGGGCTCTCACGATATCCTCCATCGGACGCTTTGTCCGGGAAGCGCCCGGGACGAGCCCCGCCATACTCCGGAAGCGATTCTGCGAGGGATTCCATGTGCCCGGTCACGTACCGCTGCTCCATGCCGCTACGGGCCTCCTTTCCGAACGGAAGGGCCACACCGAGCTTTCGACGGCGATCGCCCAGATGGGAAACCTGACCCCGTCGCTCGCCCTGATGGAGATGCTGGGGGATGATGGACGGGCCCTTCCTCGGGAGGGGGCCCAGCGGGAGGCTCGGAACAGGGGATGGGCTTTTGTAGAAGGCCGGCAAGTCCTGCAGACGTGGTCCCGATGGTCCGTGTGATGGCTACTGGGGTATTCGATCTTCTTCACCCCGGTCACCTCCACTATCTTACCGAGGCGAAGCACCTGGGGGATGAACTCGTGGTCGTAGTGGCGCGCGACGCGACCGTCCGCAAGTTGAAGCGGGAACCTATCGTGAAAGAAGAGACTCGGCGAGCCATGGTCGAATCCCTCAAGCCCGTCGATCGAGCGATCCTGGGTTCGGAGACTGACATGTTCGACACCGTCGCCAAGGTCAAACCCGACATCATCGCCCTGGGTTTCGACCAGAGGTGGGAGGAGGCAGATATCGAGGCGAAGTGTGCCGCCCGAGGGGTCCCCTGCCGGGCCGTGCGGGTCGGAGGGGTCCCGGGAGAGATGTATTCCACGCGGGCCATTGTCCGGAAGATTTTGACGCTCAATGGAGGGACCCCCGGAGGACCATGAAGACGGTCGCTGTCATCGACACCACCTTTGCCCGGGTCCCGATGGGTGCCATCGCCCGTTCTGCCCTCCGATCTACCGGAGGGTCCTTCCGCATCGTCCGACGCACGGTCCCGGGGATCAAGGACCTGCCGGTCGCCGCCGTCCAATGCTTCGCGGAGGGCGCTGACCTAGTGATGGCCCTCGGGATGCCCGGGAAGGCGGAATACGATCGGACCTGTGCCCACGAGGCAAGCCAGGGACTCATCTCCGTGGGCGTCCGGGTGGGTCGGCCGATCGTCGAGGTTTTTGTGTTCGAGGGGGAGGCCTCCAAGGACCGTACCCTGAGGACCCTCGCTCGGAATCGCACCGTGGAACACGCCTGGAATGCCTACCGATTGCTCTACCGTCCCGAAGATCTCGCCCGGACCGCAGGGTCCGGGGCCCGGCAAGGTTTCCCCGATGTGGGTCCCGCCGGTTCACCTCCCAGGAACCGAGGATTGAAAAATGGTATCGCAAAGTACGCCTAAAGAGCGCCCGATGAACGTCCGTATCGGAGTAGTGGCCAGCGAGTTCAACTACGATGTGACCTCGCTCATGGTCGAGCGTGCCAAGGAGGAGATCGACTTCTTGGGGGTCGGATTGGAGACCGTCGTGAAGGTGCCGGGGGTCTTTGACATGCCACTAGCTGTGGCTCGCCTCATGAAGCGCCCCACTGTGGATGCGGTGGTGGTCTTGGGAGCCGTCATCGAGGGCGAGACCAGCCATGACGAGCTCGTGGCGAACCAATCGGCCCGGAAGCTCTTGGACATCTCCGTCTTGGAGGGGAAACCGTTGGGGCTGGGGATCTCCGGACCCGGCGAGACCCGTTTGCAGGCCCAGGACCGGATAGAAAAGGCAGCAGACGCCGTGCGGGCCGTCGTCAAGATGTCGCGCAGGCTGCGCGAGCTCTGATCTTCCGGGTGCGACTTCCCGCGAGACGGGGATACCCTAGAACCGGTATCCCTGCCGGGGACGGTGGGAAACAGGTCGCCCTCGACTTTGGGAAGGAGGGTACCTGCGGGCGGAAGGTGGGCTCGATGGGAAGGATGGAGGATACGCGCTCAGAAGGTCCTCCCGGGTGATCTTGATCCCGAGATGCTGCTCGATCCGGTCGAAGTCATCCGCCTCTTCCCGAGATACTAGCGAGATGGCCATCCCCTGCCGCTGGGCACGGGCCGTTCGCCCCACCCGATGGATGTAGGTGTCACCATCATTGGGATTGTCGTAGTTGATAACGCAGGATATGCCTTCCACGTCGATCCCGCGCGCTGCGATGTCGGTAGCGACAAGTACTCGGTGTCGGCCATTCCGGAACCCCTCTAGGGCCCGGACCCGGTGGGCTTGGCTCTTGTCCCCATGGATCACGGCCGCCTTGATCTTTCGCATCTCCAACTGACGGGCCAATCGGTCCGCCCGGTGTTTCGTCCGTGCGAAGACGAGAACGCTGTCCATGCCTTCGCGGCCTAACAGTTCGCAAAGAACATCCGTCTTCCGGCTCGCTTCGACCAAGTACGCGGAGTGGGTGATGCCCGCGGCTGTCGCCGAACGCTCCTGCATCCTCACAAGGTGCGGGTGCGTCAGGAACTCCTGGGACAGGCGGATGATCTCAGGAGGCATGGTGGCCGAAAAGAGCATAGTCTGTCGAGTCTTCGGGAGTTGGTGCAGGATGGTTCGCACGTCGGGAAGGAAGCCCATGTCCAACATGCGATCGGCTTCATCTAAGACCAAGACCTCGAGGGACCGGAAATCCACAGCTCCCCGTCGCATATGATCGAGCAATCGGCCCGGGGTTGCGACGATGATCTCAGCCCCACCATGGAGCCGTCGGCGTTGATCCTCCATTCCCACGCCACCATACACGGCGAGGCCGCGCAGATGCGTATGCCGGCCCAAGAGCTTGAGGAACCCCTCCACCTGAAGGGCCAGTTCTCGGGTCGGTGTCAGTACGAGCGCATAGATCCGTCCGCGCGGGTGCTGCATCAGCCGTTCCAAGATGGGCAATAGGAACGCGGCCGTCTTTCCGCTACCGGTCTGGGCGGAACCGATGATGTCTCGACCCCGGACGGCTTCAGGGATCGTTCTCGCCTGGATGGGGGTCGGTTGGACATAGCCCATCTCACGCACGCCCTTTCGCAGGGAGTCGTGGAGGGGAAGTTCGTCGAACAGTTCTATCGTGGGGGTCTCCTGGGCTTGGGTCTGTTTGGGTTCGTTCATGTGCGTCTCAGGCGTCCCAAACCGACGTTGCCGATGTGGGGAGTTCGTCTGCTACACAAATGGGATGGTGACTTCCTTAAAAGAGTACGCCCCGTACAGATTCTGACCCTCGGGGTGACTTCCGAGCCCACTTGCAAGGACGAAAACTCCGATTGTCCGAGCCCCTTTGGGCCCCGACCTGCGAGCCCCCACCGTGCACACCGGTTCAACTTCGCCGAGACCTGACCCAAAGTTACTTATAGAGGGCCCACCAATATTACACTCTAGGTGTCGGATGGGAACGGCAGGAAGGCTGCTGATCGCCAGTACCTCCCTTGCCATCCTTTCCATAGTTCTTTCGATGTCGCCGTCGGCCGCGGCGAGCGGTGTGACGGCATCATTGCACACGGGCCCTCAGGTCGCCCCGGTAGCTCCAGCTCAACCTCTTGGCGGATTGTGTAACTCTGGGTGCGAGGGCGCACCCATGCACTGGTACACGAACTGGCCCTGGGGTTCCCCTCAGATCTTTTCCCTGCCCTCCCATTTCGGGGGCGGCTACGACTGTTTTGATTGTGCTTCGGGTCAGAACGAGGCGTGCCCGGGCAACATCTCAGCGAACCCCCCGAACATCCCCGGAAACATGGATGGGGTGTGCTACGTCGGCATCCAGTCCTTCCCCATCTACTTTGCCACGAGCCCTCAATCAGGGAACCTTCAGGCCGGGACGTACCAGGTCAACATCGGCTCGGACGACGGGTCCACCATCTTTCTCGACCAAAACCCAACCTTGACTCCGGGGTCCTTGGAAACCTCCACCAACTACAACTTCATCGTGGGATCCCCTTCGGGGTGCGGCTACGGTTGCCCGAGCAGTTGGAGCTCGAGCAACGGTGCACTCACCACACTGAAGGGGCTATACTACCTCCACGTTGCTTACGGTGAGTGCTGTGGAGGCCCCGCGGCGTTGTCGTATTGGTTCTATACCAACCAGGGCGATGCGTTCGGTTCCGGGTTGCTGAATGCCGGCGGTGCTGGCCCGGGAAATTCCCAGACCTTCTTCCCCCAGACTGCAATCTACGGGAGCGTCGTATGCAATTGCCCCGCTGGTCCGAAGCCGGTCGCAGGCCTGACCGTCACTGTGAAAGCGGGTTACGGGACGGGATGGTCCTATCAACTCATGTCGGCTCCCGATGGAACGTGGGGGCTCGAGATTCCCCAGAGCGAATTCCCGCCGGGAGACCTGAACAACCCCTATACCGTATCCGTCATCCCACCCCCTGGATTTACGCTTTCGACCATACTCGTCAATGGGAATCAAACAAGCTTTCCCGCCACGTTGGGAGTCGGTCCCGGGTTCGGTGCCGACGTTCAATTCATTGTGGACCCTCTGCCGCCGGCCGTCAGCCTGGGGGCGTCTACTAGCCCGGTGCAGATATGCAAGAACGGAACCGCCGGAACCTGTGCCCAACCCCAGGTGGCAAGGGCCACATTCTATGCCAATAGCAGCGGTGGCCCCCTCTTCGCTCTTCCTAGCGGACCGACCGCCCCACTCTTCGAGGTCTCGCTCTCGAGCAACATCCAGTTCGCTCCCTCGCTCAATGCGAGCTTCACATGTACAACACCCGCGGGACCCATCCCGGGATGCTCCGATGCGCGGCTGGGTCCGAGTGAGATCGGATTCTATTGGGCGGCCGGGCAGGGATTCGCGGCAGGGGATTCTTGGACCGGATCGTTCGATATCCAAGCTACGGGCCCACCGTTCGGGGTCTTCATTCCCTTGAATGTCTGCAGCTCCACGGTATCGAATGGCGGCGCCACGTGCGCTGGACTCGGGAACTCAACTGGGAGTTGGGTATCGTACATGGACTTCTGTGGAAGTAGCGGATCTTTCCCGCTCCCCCCGGCTCCCGTGTACATCGTCCCGCCCACCCCAGTCGAGCCTCCCCCACCGCCTCCGCCCCCACCACCACCGCCACCCCCGCCACCTCCCGGGATGCCGGTCGTCAATCCGGTGGGGATCAGCGTGGGATCGCCGCTCAATGTGCCGATCACCAACCCCACGGTGAACCCTGTGACCTCCATCGTCTCTCAGCCCACGCTGGTCGGCCAAGTCATGGCGACCCCGATGGGTTCACCGCTGGTGTCTGCGGGATTCGTAGGGGTGTTCACTTCGCTTGGCATCGGGACCAAAGTGAAGCAACGCAAGATGGTCGCCATGAAGAGCCAAGCGATGCGCTCGCCGAAGGACTCGGACAAGCCGTCCGGGGATACCGCTTCGATCGGGACCTTCGAGTGAATGGGCACCCCTCGGACGGGAACGCGATCTCAGTCCAAGTCCCGGACCTCTCGGCGGATCGTCTCGCCCGAGAGCCCCGGCCCTTCGCCCACCCGCCGACCCGCGATCATCCGGATCGCATCCACCACTTCCGGGTTCACGAGGGTGGAGACATCGCCGGGTTCCACACCGTTCGAGATGGCTGCGAGCACCCGACGCATGATCTTGCCGGACCGGGTCTTGGGCATGTCCTCGACAATGTAGACATGTTGGGGTGCCGCGATCTTCCCGATACGTTCGATGATCGTGGTCTTGACCCGGTCGGCCATTTCCGATGACGGGGTCACGCCGGGCCGGAGCGCGACGTATATATCGGGCACCCGACCTTTGACCTCATCGGCCAACGGGACTGCGGCGGCCTCGGCCACTCCCGGGACCTGGAGGCAAGCGCTCTCCAGTTCCTTCGCCCCCAATCGATGGCCGGCCACCTTGATAACGTCGTCAATTCGCCCGAGGATCCGGTAATACCCATCGGTGTCCTCCAAGGCGCCATCCCCCGTGAAGTACGGCCAGTCTCGCCAGTCGGTGCTCTTGGGGTCCCGGTTGTATCGCTTGTAGTACTGGTCCACAAAGCGCTGCGGATCGCCCCATATCGTCTGAAATATCCCCGGCCAAGGGTTCCGGATGCAAATGTTCCCGGCTCTCCCGGACCCTCGTTCCACCGGCTGGCCCTCTTCGTCCAGGATGACAGGGTAGATACCAGGGAGGGCCGGGCCCGTGCTGCCGGGCTTCATCGGGTGGATGGCAGGCAAAGTACTGCAAAGGAATCCTCCGGTTTCGGTCTGCCACCAGGTGTCCACCACGGCGGCGCGGCCCTTCCCGACCTTTCCATGGTACCACCGCCAAACCTCCGGCTCGATCGGCTCTCCCACCGAGACCAGAACCCGGTAGCGGCACTTGTGCCTCGCCGGGCCCTCGGGGTTGGTCTTCCGTAACTGTCGGATGGCTGTTGGAGACGTATGGAATATCGTCACCCCCAGACTCTCGGAGATCCGCCAAGGGCGCTCCGCATCCGGATAGGAGGGAACTCCTTCGTACAAGACCGAGGTTGTCCCCAAGGCCAGCGGCCCGTAGACGACATAGGAATGTCCCGTTATCCAACCGATGTCCGCGGTGCACCAGTATACATCTTGCGGCTTGATGTCCAGAATGTACTTGGCTGTCGTTGTGACGTAGGCGAGGTATCCCCCGGTGCTATGCTGACATCCTTTGGGCCGGCCAGTGGTCCCGCTCGTGTACATGAGAAAGAGAGGGTCCTCCGAACGCATGCGCTCTGGGGGAACGGCCTTCCCATGGTATCGCGGAAGAACTTCGTCGAGGTAGAAGTCTCTACCCTCCTTCAGGCGATAAGACCCCGGGGGTTTACCTGGGGTCCTCTGCCAGATGAGCACCTTTTCGACAGGTTGTCCCAGGCTTTCGGCGGTCTCTACAGCAGCCCCCACGTTATCCAGATGCGATATCCAGTGGCCGTTCCGGTAGTACCCGTCCATCGTAACGAGGACGCGGCTCCCAGAGTCTGCGATCCGGGTCCCACAGGCAGCCCCACTGAAACCCCCGAAGACCTGGCAGTGCACCGCCCCAATACGTGCGGCCGCGAGCATCGACACCGGTAACTCGGGCGTCATGGGCAGATGGAATGTGATCCGGTCTCCCCGACGAATGCCAGCAAAGTCCCTGAGGAGGCAAGCGAACTCGTTGACTCTCCGGTATAGGTCCCGATAGGACACTGCTTGGGCGGGCTGCGATTCATCCTCGGATACGAAGATCAGTGCGGCCTTGTCCCCGTGCCGTTCCAGGTGGCGATCCACGCAGTTGTACGCGGCATTGAGTTCACCACCGACGAACCACTTCCAGAAGGGCGCCTTTGAAGTGTCCAAGACCGTCCGCCACGGCCGGTCCCAATCGAGCAGGCGGGCGTACTCCTCAAAACACGCGGGGAAGTGTTCTTCAGAGAACCGGTCGAAGATTTCCAAGTCCCGAACGTTCGCCTGGTCTTTCATGCCCGGAGGAGGTGGGACCTTGACCTCGTCGGCTAACAGCGCATCGATGGATTGTGAAACGGCGTTTCCCCGAGGTTCGGATCGAGACTTCGGCTCTTCCGGTGGCCGGGCCATCGGTCCCTCGATAGGCTACCGAAGGGAAAATGGTTGCGGCCCTTTAGCGTACCTCCCTATGTGGCTCAACCTGTGCGATCACTGGGGGAGTGGCGGTCTGATCGCATTTGGGAACCACCGGCGTGCCCTTGTGAGACTACATGACCCTTTACCTATCTTAGAGCCACGTATCTTCAGCTCGGTCACGGAACACAAGTCCCTCGCGGGGGAGAAGATGGTGTGCGGTGATGGGTCTACTGCACCTCTAGCGGAGGGTGTTGGTCTTGCCGAACGGTTACCAGAAACCCTTGTACCGCCACCACACGAGTTCAGGCCGTACCTCTTCAATGCCAAGTTATCCGACGATAAGGACCCTAAGAGAACAAGCGGACAACCGACCCAGAGGGGAAACGAGGCCATCCTCCTACCCAAACCTAGGGGCATTGACCGATCCGACCCTTGAGCTACCGCGCTGTTGGAAAGATTCAGCCGAGAATCCATGGACGGCCGCTCGTCTCGGGGAATGTTCCTCGACCCGACCGAAAAAAGAACCGAGAATGTTTCGGTCCGATGCACCAAAAAACTCCCTCCGCTACTTCTTTTCGTCAGGTCGCTCTGATGGAACCTCCGAGCTCCGACGAGGAGGCATGTAGAGCTTTCGAGGAGGCCTGGGCACGGGCTCCTTTTCCTTACTACGGACCCTTGGCCCCGTCACAAGCATGTAAAGCAGACCAAGGGAAACGAGAAAGATGAGCCCGAACGCATCCTCCGATGGATTCCCTGCTCCACTTCCAAACCAGGAACTGGAACGTGAGTCGGACCCAGCGACGGCCCCGCCTGGTGGAGGCGGGGCAGGTATCTTCAATTCCACACGGGCAACGGTCCAGAACCCAAGCGCATCCCTTGTCCTCGCGGTCACTACGAAGCTCCCGGGATGGATGTAGGTGACGCTGGTATTGAACGGTGCCGTCTGGTCGATCCCGTTCCCGAAATCCCACTGAGCATTTGTGGAATTGATGTCCGACTGAGGGGCTGGGATAAGAGAGAGGAGGACTTGAGTGGGGGCCCATCGGGACTCGATCTGAGCTTGGATCGAAGCCACGTCCTGGGGAAGGATGAGGATAGAGACCGCGCGGGTGGCCGTGTTCCCGGCCGCGTCCATCACGGAAGCCCGAACGGTGAAGTTTCCGAGGCTGGTGAGATTGTACTCGTGGCTGGCGGCAGCGCCCACGCTCGCAGTTCCGTCACCCCAAGACCAGTCGACGGGGGAATAGTGCCCATCTCCTCCGAAGACCGACGCTGTCGCATTCACCGTGAATGGGGCATCCCCGATGTTGGCATTCAACGAAACCGTGAGGCTCAATCCCGTCACTGTGATCACGGTAGAGTTCCGGGTCAGATTCCCTCCCGAATCCGTCACGGTGGCCACCAGTGTGTACACTCCGGGGTGAAGGTAGGTGTGTTGGACCGAGAGCCCACTCCCTACCGAACCGTCCCCGAGCGTCCAGCTAACGGAGGCGTAGGTCCCCGAACCTCCGGTGATGGATGCGAAAGCGGAGACGGGCAATGGGGCGGGACCGGTCGTAACGTTCGTGCTCACAGTTACCGACAACGGGACGGCATTGCCGCCGCTCACATTCACGTACCCCGACGCAGAACCCGTCGTCCCATTCGAATCTGTGACCGTTACCGTGGCCTTGAAACTCCCCGCAATGGTGAACTCATGTGTAGTGACAAGTCCACTCCCTGTGGAGCCATCTCCGAAATCCCATGTGGCCTTGTATGGGGGAACTCCACCACCCGGTTTCGCCGTGAACGTCACGTTCAGCGGTGCCGTACCGGAATTGGGCTGGGTCGAGATTGTCACGGGAAGTGGAGGTGTTGAGGCCTGCACGGCTATCCGAGTCACTTGAGTAGCTTTCGTCCCCGATGCGTCCACGACCGTCAGCGAGGCGGAATAGTCTCCAACAAGGCTGTACGTGTGCACGACAGCAGCGCCCGTCCCTATCGACCCATCCCCGAAGGCCCAAGTGTAGTTGTAGGGGGTTGCCCCACCAGTGGCCGAACCGTTGAAGACGACCGTGAGGGGGACCCCACCAGAGCCGGGCTGAGCTTTCAGAGTGACGTTCAAGGCCCCTGGGGGATTTGCGGTGATCTGAACCTGGGCTGTCGACACCGCGCCGGTGGAATCATGGACGGTCAAGACCGCCGTATAGGGTCCGGCAGCGGTGTAGGTGTGGGCGGGGCTTTGCAACGCAGAGGTTGGGCTCCCATCTCCAAAGCTCCATGCATACGTGTAGGGAGGGCTACCCCCAATAGCGGACCCTGTGAACGACACTAGGAGCGGGATCGAACCGGATGTCGGCGACCCTGTGGCAACGGCCTGAGCAGTGGGTGGCACGACATCGACGATGTTTGCGCGCATCCCTTCGTGGCCCGGACCGCAAAAGATGGTACAATAGACTTCGTTCCCTGTTGAGGGAGTGTTGGGTGCTACGAACGAGCCCGCAGCCCAGGAACCGACCGGGCTCGCTTGGTTAAGGACCAGATTGCTCCCGATAAGAATACCGAGCCCATGTTCATTGGTTCCCGAATAGCTGGGGTCAGGCGGAAGACTTGTGGAGTTGACCATGACCTTGAATCCTTCAAAGATGTTCCAAGACGCCGACTCGTTCGCACCGTTAGAGGAATCAATGATCCAGAACCCATAGTCATATTCGGTGACATTGAACCACTGGACGCCCGCAGCGTGGGGCGCCAATGAGGGGCCCAACAGACCGCCCGGGCAGGCGACAGCACCCGGGAGGGAACATCGGACAGAGGGCGGTACCAACGCACCGTATCCAGAGAAGACTAGCACCACCACAGCTAAGGAAGTGGTCATTACGCGAACTGACGTAAGGCGACTACTCCGTTGAAGGAGCCAAAGGGATTGGCGTGCCCCCGACATCGGGACGGAAAAGCTCACGGATCGGGTGGAACGCAACACAAAATAGGAATCGTACATCGGGTATAATTGCTCTTCAGGGTGAGGAGGATTCTGAAGTCCCGCACACCGCGCCGCATGCGCCTCTACTTCTCACCGAAAGGCCTTCCTTTCAGGACCAGCTCTCGGGCTATCCGACCAAAAGCGAAGGCACCAAAGAGCCATATTCGTTCGACACTGGCTGAATGCCGGAACCCCATCGGCAATGTTTAGTACTCGCCCCCACTTAAAAGAGTGAAATGAAGGCGGGTTGCGCCCAGCGCTCACACCTTGGGTGCGAGCTTGGGAGCCGAGGCGATTGGATGACCAAATGGTTGGTTTTCATCGCCATCGCGGCCGTGAGCCTCACCCTACCCACCCTGACCCAACTTCCCTCTTCGGAAGCAAGCCATGGGGGTCTTCCCCATCCCCCGAACGATTGGTCTGCCCAGACGCATACGCAAAGTTGTTCCTTCTCCCCAAGTGACTCGACCGCACCATCCAATTGCGGTACGGATGTCTCGAGCGGGTCGGCGCGCCCTTCTGAGTCTGGTTCCGTGATAGCAAATATACCGGTGGGGTGCGGACCCTACGGAGACACCTATGACAGCGGCAAGCAGGAGATCTTTGTGGTGAACTCCTGCGGCAGCTCCGTGACCGTCATCTCGGCCACCTCCAATTCGGTGGTCGCGACGATCCCGTTGCCCGCCGGAAGCAACCCCGAAGGAGACACGTATGACAGCCGGAACGGATACATCTACACGGCCAACACAGGGGGCGGCACGGTCTCCGTCATCTCGGATGCCACCAACACCGTCCTGGCCAACATTGCAGTCCCGAACCCCGTCTACCCATGGGGCATTGATTACGATAGTCGAAACGGCTACGTCTACGCTGCCAACGATGGCGGGGGAGATGCCGTCTGGGTCATATCCGGTACGAGCGTCGTCACAACGATCGGTGTGGGGAGTAGCCCCGATGGCGTCACCTACGACGGGGAGAACGGGAACGTCTACACGGCGAATAGTGGAAGCCAGACGCTCAGCGTGATCTCGGGCGCGACCAATACAGTGGTAGGGACCGTGACGGTGGGGAGCAGTTGGTATCCGTACTGGGTCGCCTATGGTGCGAAGAGCGGGAACATCTACGTGGCTAGCTATGGGACGCGAGACATTTACGCCATTTCTGGATACACGAACGCTCTTGTCGCCACGATTCCCGTTCCATCAACGAACATCGAAATGTCCTACGATAGCGGGAACAACGACGCCTACGCCACTCCCTGCGGCGGAAACCAGGTGTATGTGATCAACGGTTCCAGCAACACGTACCTCACCTCGATCACCGTGCAGAACAACCCCTGTGCGGTCGTCTACGATACCGCCAATGGCGACCTCTATGTCACGAATGCCGGGTCCAACTCGGTGAGTGTGATATCGACTTCGAACCCCCAGGTCACCATCCCGGTCGCCTCCGTCTCCAGCGTTGACATCAGCCAGAGCGTCACCTTCTCTACGCTCTCCCAAGGCGGGGTCCCACCCTACACTTACACTTGGAATGGACTCCCAACCGGATGTTCTTCAGTTAGTGCCACCTCGATCACTTGTACTCCAACCGGGGTGGGATCCTTCCTTGTATCCGTCTCGATCCGGGACAGCACGGGCTATTCTACGTCCAGTGGGACCTTGCCGTTCACGGTCTATTCGGACCCCTCGGTGGGCCCACCTAAACCTTCTCAACCTTCCGCGGACGCCAATCAGACCCTCACCTACAATGCCACCGCTTCAGGTGGCACGACCAATTACACCAACTTCGCCTGGAAGGAATCCTCCACCAACCTTGGTTGTACGCTAGCCAATGCCCCTTCGATCGTCTGTACCCCAGTGATCAATGGGACCTTCACGACTAGCGTGACGGTGACGGACTCGAACGGGTGCTCTTCAGGAACTCCGGGTGGGTGTGCGCCGGTCCCCAGTACGTCTCCCCCGCTGCTTGTATACTCAGATCCGACCGTAGGTCCTCCGACCGTGTCCCCCGGGGCGGTGGACGTGGGGCAATGGGTAAATCTCACGAGCTCAGCCCCCGTGGGTGGACTCCCGCCTTACAACTACACCTGGAACGGTCTCCCGTCGAACTGCGTGAGTTCAGGAAAATCCAAGGACACCTGCGTCCCCCAGTCGGGTGGCATCTACAACGTAAGCGTCACCGTCACGGATTCGAACGGGTACTCTGTCTCCAGTCCGCACGTGAAGCTTGTGGTGAACAACACGCTCACGGTCCTCTTGACGGCAAGCGCCCGAACGGTGGACATCGGGCAGACCGTCACGTTCACGGCGGCGGCCTCCTTTGGATCGAAGCCCTACGTCTACACGTGGTCGTACTCTTCCGGAATGGGCTGCCTTCCCTCATCCAACCAGACCTTACGCTGCACACCGACCTTGCAAGGATACTCGACGATCGGTATCACGGTGACTGATGCCACGGGAAAGAACATCTCGAACCTGCTAGTGGAGACGGTGAACACGCACCCCACAATCTATCTCTTTGGTGCGAACACCACCGACATCAAACAGACCCTGAACTTTGCCCCTTCGGCGAGTGGGGGGACCCCACCGTACACGTACCAATGGAGTGCCCCGGCGGCGCTTGGATGTAAGTCGACCACAGGTCCCAAGAACTCCTGCACACCACTCGCTACAGGGGTCTATGCCCTCTCGGTCACGCTTCAGGACTCAGTCGGTGTGTTCGACACTTCCACGTTATCGATCACGGTCAATTCCCCCCCTAGCGTGACCCTTTCCGGACCGACACTGGTCGATGTGAACCAGACCGTACGATTCGATGCCATCGTCGGGAACGGTTCAGCCCCGTACAACTACATCTGGGGTACGCAAAAGTCGCTCTTGTGTGCCCCCTCCACGGGACCGTCGCTTTCGTGCCAGCCGAGCAAACCCGGCCGATATCAGATCGGTGTGCACCTGGTCGATGCGGCGGGTCTCTCCAGCACATCCAACTTCACTTTGCAGGTGAACGCCGACCCGCAGGTGATCCTTGTCGGCAAGAACGTCACCGAGGTAGGGGTATCCCAGTCGTACTCCGTCCGGGTCGTGGGCGGTACCAATCCTTTCAGCTACACCTGGCAATTCCCGGCGGGCCTAGGTTGCGGCTCTTCGAACAACTCGACACTCCAGTGTTATCCGACGGTCACGGGAAACTTCACCATCGCCGTGTCGGTAGTGGATGCGGCAGGGGTCTCTTCGACGACCTCCCTCCTCGTGCAAGTCACCCCGGTACCGCCCATACTGTCGCAGCCATCGGAGCTCAGTTGGTGGATACCTTCGCTCATCGCTCTGCTGGTCGTCATCCTCTTCGTCATATTCACAGCGAGACGAGTGCGTCAGAAACGGACCGCTCAGAAATCCGAGGATGAAAACCCTCCTTCCCCGGTGTTCTCGAAGGAATCTGCGGTAGAGCCCGCGCCGACCCCCGCCGCCGCTCCCCCGCCGCTCGATATGACGTCCGCCCCTCCCTTGATGGGGGAGGCACCGGAAGTCGTCCCACAGGAGGTTCCGATGATGTATCCGACCGAGGAACCTGTGTCTTCGGCTGATGTCTACATGCCTCCCGAAGCAGGACTTCCTGGGTGTCCGGAGTGCGGATCCCCAGTCTACCCGGGGGAGCCATGCCCGGTGTGCGGTAGCCCCACCGGACTTCCTCCCTTCCCAGAGGCCCAACCCACCGAAGGGGCGGCGGCCCTCCAGGAGTATCTGGACTCCTACAGGTCCGCACCCCCACTTCCGGAACCGCCGCCCTTTTCTCCTGGAGTTTCGCCACCAAAACCTTCGGATTCCGCCCTGCAGAAATGCCCCAAGTGTGGTTTCCCCTTGCCCGGGCCTGGGGAACCCTGCTCGATATGTGGATTGCAAAGCGCCCCGTGAGGGGGAATTTAAATAGACGACGTAGCATTGTACGTCGTGGGGTGACAATGTGGGTGAGCCAATGCAACGCTGGGTTGGCGTTGTGGTATTGATCTTAAGCTCGCTCAGTGTCGTTTCCGTCCTGTATCCCGCTACACCGTCGGTCGTATTGGGAGGACATGAAGCGGGAGGGAGGGCACCGGCCCAGTCCCGTCTCCCGGCCCCGTCCTCGGGAGTTCCGCCGTCCGCTTCCAAGACCGTGACCCCTCTGGGCCAGTTCGTGGTCCCGCACATGTCCTGCACGGGAGGGCTCGGTGGGACCTGCCCCCATCTGGTCCCTTCGATCAGCGTAAGCCCCTCGGAGATATGCGTGGAGGGGGGCATGGGATGCGGCCCGATCCCCATCGATGCCCGCGTCACTCTCAACGTTACCGCGGCAGGGTCACCCTTGGGTTACCCTCCGAATGTGCAAGTGGTCTTCGTGATCGAGACGACGCCGTATGATGGCGCCTACGATCCAGGATCCCAAGACTACGGTGGCTCCTCCCCGGGCAGCTTCGACACGGGAGGTCCGAACGACCCGTGCCACGGCCCCTGCATGGAGTCGAATGCGGTCCCGTATTTCCTTGCCAATGCCGGGACTATCGCCTCGAATCTTGCGACCAAATACGGTGCCTCCCAGAACTCTTGCACTTCGTCCAGTACTACGAATTCGGTGTGTTTCGCATTGGTGGACTATTTTGCCACCTGTACCAACTCTCCTCCCGCAGCGTGCGCAGGTGGGAGCCACAATGATGCTGACGGGAGCGAGTACAATGTGGACATCTCGAACTTTGTCCCCGCCCAGACGTTTGGCAGCATGGTGAACTCCATGCTCACGTCCGGGAGTCTTTTGGGGGGCGGATTCAATAATCCGAAGTGCTACGATGGCAATGGGGCATGGCTCTATTGTGATTCGGACCTTTCCGATAACTTCCTGAGCTCCTCATCCATCACCGCCCTCTATGGGGCTTTGGAGGGTAGCGGGCTAGGGTGGAACAAGAGCCAAGACCATGCCATCGTGCTCCTCACTTCGACGATCCCCCGATCCTCTTCGTACCAGGTGGAGTACGCCCCCACATACTCGGACTGGTGGAACCAAGGGCCGAGCTCAGTGTGCGAACCTTCCTACACCTTCCCCGGGGGAGGAAGTTCTCCGGCGTGTGTGGGATGGGTGACGCCGGGACCCGGGAGCTCCGGGTCCATCGCGGACATTGCGAAGAGTCAGAACGTGACCATCAATGTGATCGACGTACCGGACGGAGTAACGCAGGTGAACTCTGGAGACTATAATCTCTCCACGCCGGCGTATGCACAACAGGCCGCCAATGATACCCGTGCCATCTTGGGGGCAGGATGCGCTATGGCCGTTGCCACGGGGGGCATGTGGGAAGGACCCTCCGGCTTCTCTTGCCCGGCCGCCCCCAAGGGGAGCAATAACCAAGGAAACCTTTCGATCAGTTGCGTGGCGCCCGTCATGGGGTGCATCCCGATGGGCCAGAACAACAACCCACCGACTACTTGGGCGTCCAACCCAGCCCTCGGTTGGGCACTCTCCAATGTCAATTTCCCCTTCATCAAGTCCTCGCTCGCGGCGCGGAACACCAACACGGGGATCTTCGAGTTCATTCCGAACGGCAATTTCTCGATCGATTCCACACCGATCGGCGGCTCGATCGGAAGTCCCGGTTGGAGTGTTCAGTGCTTCAGCCTCGTGAATCCCCATCCACCATGCGTTGCCACCCCGTACGCTACGGGATTGCCGAATGGAGGGGTTTCATGGGCCTGGCCCTATCCGTTCATGTACATCAACGATAGTTGGGAGGAGTCGTTCAATCTCGTGGCCACGACGTCGTTTCCCCCCAACTTGCTCAATACCCCCGTACCGGTGGATGCGTGCGTCAATGGGGCGAACCCCTGGAGCGCGTGCACCGGTCCTACGGCGGGCGGGTACACCCAGGTGAACTACATGAACTACAAAGGGACAGCGACCGTACAGCAGTCGTTCCCGCCCGGTCTCGTCCTCGTCACAGGCATCCTAGTGGCTCCTCCGCCGCCACCTCCACCTCCACCACCTCCGCCACCGCCCCCGCCGCCACCAATGCCCATCATCAACCCCGTGGGAGTCATCGTGGGGCAGCCGATCAACATACCGATATCCAACCCGGCCATCCAGTCCGTGACCGTGAGCGTCTCCCAGCCATCCCTGGCCGGGCTCACCCTGACCACTCCCCTCGGAACGAGCATCCCGGGTGCCGCCGGTTTCGTCGGGGTATTTACTTCCCTTGGCGTGATGAACCGCCAGCGGCAGAAGAAGATGGTCGCCATGGGCATGGGCCAGCGGAGAGAAAGGGCCCATGTACCTAAATCCGGGGAGACCAGTTCCATCGGGGCGATGGAGTAACGGTCCAAACCCTGATCTAAGTCCTGATGGGCCGCTACAGCGAGCCATCCAATACGACGGGAGCCCTTTGCCCTACTTCTCGTCCTCGTTCTGTTCCTCCTTGAAGGGGAGGAAACCGAGGTACGCCGGGGCCGGTGGGGATGGAGGGTGATCCTTCTTCTCCCGCTCGCGCAACTTCTGACCCTTGCGACGACGATAAAAGAGCAATCCGACCACCGCAAGCACCGCCACCGTCACGGCCACCAAAAGCTCGATCTCCCATGCCGGAACCGCTCCGGAACCCGAGGAGGTCTTCTTCGGTGGGGGGACGGGCAACGATGCGACCGTGAGAATCGCCGTGCCGTGGGTGCTACCGCTGGATACGGAGATGGTGTCATTGCCTGATCGGTTCCCGATCTGGAGGGTCACGTTCAGTATACCGGTCGCAGGAACAGCCAAGGTCTTCGGGCTTATGTCCCCCAAGGAGTCCGAAAGGTTGAGCGAGGTCACGGACACCGGGTTCCCAAACTGGTCCGCCGTGGCGATGCCTAAGGTCACCTGGGCGTTCGGATCTACCGGATTGGCCGAGAGGTGCAGTAGAATGCTCGCTAGCGGGCCCGGCAAGACCCTGAAGGTCTCGGAGCCGCCCACGAGTCCCGGAGCCCCAGCGAGTAGAGTGTAATTGCCCGACCGTGTCGGGTTCAAGATCAACTTGGCAGTCCCGTCCACAACCGAGGCATTGTACGTCACTGACCCGGGAACGGTGACGACCGAGGCGGTGCCGTTCCACCATGGGGTCGGAACCCCCATAGCATCGACCACTGCGAGAGTAACATTGAGGGGACTGCCCGCCACCACGCTTGCGGGGAGAGTCACCGCAAGGCTTTCCGGCGGCGCCCGGATATCAACGGTCAGATTCACACACAACCCCCACTGGCACGCCTGGATGACATCGGCCGGGTCAGGACGCCAGACCACAACCGTGGAGTTTCCGGTGCCGTTCTTCATCGCGACGCTCCCCGGGGTCAAGGTGCCGCTCGAATCCGACAATGTGAGATTGAGGGAAAGGTTTCCTGCGGGCCCCTTCCCTCCCGCCAAATCCACCGAAAGGTTGAAGGGAGTCGCAGCCACGAGGGGAGAGCTGGTATCGATCGAAAGCCCCCAGTCCACGAACCTGACCTGGGTTGTGGAATCCTCGCTTGTGAACCGGGGATTGCCAAAGACATTAAGGTTCAGTCCTCCGAAGAGGATCGCGCCGTTCAGCGCACCATCAAAGGCGCATCCGGTCCCGGTCATGGGGAGCGGGGGAGTGTTGGCCGAGGCGATCGACTGCCAGCCGGTGGTGGGATCCCATTGCCAAGTCGAGTTACTCGTTCCGAGAAGCCCGGAACCTCCGACATAGTCGACCTTGTTGTTTATCGGGTTGTAGTAGCCACATCCGAGGGCGGGGGTTGGCGTGGGGAAAGTCGCCACTCCCAAGGTCTTGTTCGTGACTTCAGACCAAGTTCCATTGACCGTGGAGAAGAGCCACGTGTCGTAGAAGGGCGTTGTCTGGGTATTGACCACCCCGATGCCTCCTGACATGACAAAGGAAGAGCTCGAACCGCTGTAGGCCATCATTGCACCCACTCGGCCCGGAGGGGAGAGCGCGGGAGTCACATTCTTCCAGCCGACCGAGGGAGAATAGTACCATGTGTCGCTGTAGTAGACCTTGGAGATTATCTTCGCAACGTTACCGGTTGCGTTGGCTCCACCGTAAAGGTAGAACCCGTCCTGCCCTGGAAGCGAGGCAGCGTCGGCGAACAGACGGCCCGCAGGATGGATGGGGGTGGACACCTGACTCCAAGTGTCCGCCGTTAGGTTGAACGCCCAGGTGTCGAACAGGGGTTGGGTCAGGTTGGCGCCTGCAAAAAGAACGAAACTGTTCGCCGGCGGAGGCAAGTAGACTAGGGACGCACCGGCGCGTGGCGACGGGGACACAGAGGGGTGGAGCTCTTGCCAGTGCCCTGAAGGAGAAAGCAACCATGTCGCGTTGGAGAGCGTGGAGGAGGACCCGTTCCCCGAGATCAACCCTCCTCCAAAGAGAAGCATCTGCTGTGAAGTCGGATCGTAGGCCGCCGAGGCGGCGCTCAACGGTGGCGGTGTATCGTAGGGATCCGTGAGATTGGACCAGACGGACCCGATGGCCGTGGCTGAGGCATGAGGCAACTCGATACCCAAAGGCCGGAGAAGACCATCGGTTTCCTTTGTGAGGGAGCGAGGAGAGGACCCCGAAGGCGTAGCGGTCAGAGTATGGGTCACTGTCGGAAGGGTGAGGATAAGGACCAGGAACAGGATGGCGGCTGGTGCACCCGAGTTCATTAGGATTATTGATAGGCGTTGGTGGCATTTAGGCATTTCCTTCTAGACAAACCCGGCACGCGCCGATTTCAACGGATGGACGGCGGGGGGCTAGGCTGCGCTTGTAATGGTGAACGAAGCCACCCAATCACAGGTGATTGGACCACAGTCCTGGAAGGGGGTCGGGAAGATTTGGGCCCTCGTATCTCCAAGCCACGTTCCAAGTCCCCTTGCGGTCATTTGTCGTCCTCGTTCTCTTCCTCCTTGAAGGGGAGGAAACCGAGGTACGCCGGGGCCGGTGGGGAAGGTGGGTGCTCCTTCTTCTCCCGCTCGCGAACCTTCTGACCTTTGCGACGCCGATAGTAGAGCAACCCTACCACCGCGAGCACCGCCGCTATGCCGGCCACCATAAGTTCGATCTCCCATGCTGGGATCGCCACAGAACCCGTGGATGTCTTCTTCGCAGGTGGGACGGGCGACGATGCGACCGTGAGAAACGCTGTGCCGTGGACGCCATCGCCGGATACGGAGATGGTGTCATTGCCCGACCGGTTCCCAATCTGAAGGGTAACATTTAGCATGCCGGTTACCGGAACGGTGAGGGTCTTCGGACCGATGTCTCCCAACGTGTCCGAAAGATTGAGAGCGGATACGGCGACAGGGTTGCCGAACTGATCCACCGTGGATATCCCGATGGCCACTTGGCTCCCGGGAGTGGCTGAGGAGGCGGAAAGACGTAGAGCGATGCTCGCTAGGGGCCCAGGTGTGACTTCAAAGGTACCCGAGCTGCTTGAAAGGCCGGGGGCTTCGGCGAACAGGCTATACGTTCCGGCATTTTGAAGAGTGAGCGGCAACTTGCCAATCCCGTCGTTCACCGAAACGTCGTACACCTGGGAACCGGGGACGGTCTCGATCGTCGCCGTACCGTTCCACCATGGCACCAGAGCTCCGGTCGAGTTGAGGACATCGATAGTCACATTGAGAGGCTGTCCTGCCACTACGCTGGACGAGAAAGACGCCGAGACCCTTGCCGGTGATGCATGGACATCCACTGTCAGGTTCGCGCAGACATCCCACCCACACGCCCGAAGAGTATCGCTCGGGTCGGAACGCCAAACCACCACGGAGGTCTGCCCAGTTCCATTCACCAGAGCGAGAACCTTAGGAGTAAGCGTTCCACTGGAATCATTGAGCGTGAGAGTGATATCGACGTTCCCGTTGAGGCCCTTGCCACCGGCCAAGTACGCCGAGACATTGAACGAGGCTCCCGCTACCAGTACTCTGCTGGCAACGGCACTGAGACCCCAGTCGGCATACCGGACCAAGTACGTGGAGTCTTCTTGGGTGTACCGAGGGCTGCCGAAGATATTGAGCTCGAGGCCACCGAACAGGACCGCACCGTCAAGAGCACCATCAAAGGAGCAACCGGTCCCAGTCACCGTGGTGGGGGGGACATTGGCCGGAGGCACCTGTTGCCACCCGGAGAGTGCATCCCAGTCCCACGTCGAATTGGTCGAACCAAGGAACCCCGAACCGCCGATGTAGTCGGCCTTGTTGCTTATCGGATCATAGTACCCACAGCCCAGGGTGGGAGAATTGGTGGGGAAGGTGGAGATCCCCAACGTGTTGTTGGTCAACTCCGTCCAGTTCCCACTGGTCGTGGAGTACAACCATGTGTCGTAGTAGGGCAGGGTCTGGCCATTTATGACCCCAAGACCCCCCGACATGACCAAGGATGAGTTCTCGCCGCTGAAGGCCATCATGGCCCCGAACCGACTGGGCGGGGAAACAGAGCGTGTCATGTTTTTCCAACCGCTCGTCGGTGAAAAATACCACATGTCTGAGTAGTACTTCTTCGAAATGATATTCGCAACATTACCGGTAGCATTTGCCCCGCTGAACACGTAGAACCCATCCTGGCCCGGGACCTCTGCCGTTGCCGCCAGTACACGACCCAAAGGGTGCACTGGCGTAACAAACTGACTCCAACTTCCCGTAGTCACGTTGAACATCCAGGTGTCACTGAGCGGAGCGGTCAGATTGCCGCCCGCAAACAGAAAAAACGCATTCTCCGGAGGAGGGAGGTAGACCATGACGGCTCCCGTGCGGGCGGATGGAGACAACGCAGGGTGGAGCTCTTGCCAATGCCCCGATGGAGAAAGTTCCCAAGTTGCATTAGAAAGGGAAATGGTCGAACCGTTCCCTGCGACCAAAGCACCACCAAAAAGAAGTAGGGTCTGGCTGATCGGGTCGTACGCGGTGGCAGGGGCGGCCAGAGGTGGAGGGGAGTCATAGGGATCCGTCAGGTTGACCCATTCCGTACCCGCGGCGGAAGAGGATGCCTGGGAAAGCCAAGATCTATCGCTTGGCGCGGAGACCATCCCCATCTGAGGTGATAGATGCACTGCGGACTGGGTCGAAGTCGGTGTACTAGGGAACATGGCGAGGGAAGTGAGCGCCAAGGCGAGCGAGAGGAGTAGAATGCGCGGGTGTACCCCTACGTTCATCAGGATTAATGGTACACCCCGATGACATTTAGAGTTACCTCCGCCGACTTTCCCGAGTTCGGCCTGGCACCTCCATGAATGAATGGGGAACAGTTCTCTAGGAAACCTTTTTTGATAAATTTCCGGCTCCGAGCGGCACGCTAACCTTAAGCACGCAAGGAGTATTTCTCGATGATGCAACCCAAATGGTCATTATGGGCGTTCGTCGGGGTGGCCATCGTGAGTATGACCTTACCATTCCCCTTGTTATTGTCGGGCGGGACCGATCACGGGTTACACGGAAACGAGACGTCTGTTCAGAATCACGACCCCCCTCTTCATCAACACATCTCTACGCCAGCTACCAAGCACACCCGCATGAGTTGCAGTTGGGGGCAGCCCGCGAATGCGTCACCCCAGCTGGTCCCTTCCATCTGTATATCCCGGACGGTCTTGTGTGTACCGAGCCAGTGCGGGACACCCGGGCCCACATACACTTTGGTCACCTTGATCGTGAATGCAAGCGCGAACACATCGTACACCGGTGCGGTGGTGTTCGGTTCCCGACAAGATGTCTTCCAATTCATCCCAGCTGCTGGCTTTCAGATGGGTCCCGGTGGAACGACCTACAATTGCATCCACAACGGGACGAACGTCGATGGATTATGCCAGAACGCGCCTCAATTTCCTGTCTCGAATGGGATAGGGTGGGGATGGCCTTACCCAAGCATGTACCCGAACGACTCCTGGAGTGCGTCGTTCAATGTGTCGGTGACTTCTGCCTTTCCTACGACGCAGGAGAACAATCTCACCCCTGTAGACGTATGCATCCTACCCGGCTGCTTGCGGGGAAATCCCTACTCCGAGGTGCGATACTCGAACTTTCAACGACATGGAGTGAACACTTCGTTCCAGCCGGCCTTCGTCAACGTGACTTACCTTCCCACGACCTACCAAGTGACCTACCTTGAAAACGGCCTGCCCTACGGAACTCCTTGGGGTCTATACTTCAATGAGGCGCCAACAGCCTACACCGCGACGTCACCGGAAGTTGTCGTGAACGTCACGAACGGAAGCTATGTCTATTATCCGTTGAATGTCCCCGGCTACTTTCCCTACCCCACTTCAGGAAGCGTAATCGTCAACGGTAGCGATCCCCCGGCCATTGGGATCCAGTACTATCCAGCTCCCCGCGGCACCTTCCCAGTAATCTTCTCAGAACAAGGGATACCCATCGGCACACCGTGTTCCCTGACCGTGGGGAACCAGACCATGTCCACATCCAATGGTACACAAGTGTTCGATATTCCGAACGGAACGTATGCATGGGGAGTGGGGGGAGTTATCGGATATATTGCATCCCCCGGGACGGCCACCGGGAACATTTCCGTGGCCGGGAGTGCCGTCTCTGAGACGATCCCCTTTACGAAGATTCCTTCATTCAATTCCACCGTGGTCTTCAAGGAGGACGGATTGCCGGCGGGCACCTCGTGGTCGGTCGGAATCGCACCCCAAAGGTCCGGACCGACGCCGCCACCGCCGGTGGAGTCGCTATCCTCCGTCTCTCCCGAGATCGCATTCTCCCTTGGGAACGGAAGTTATGAGGTCCGACCGTCTTCCGGATCCCGGTTGTTCTCGCCTTCCGCGTTCAACGGTTCGGTCAACGTCTCGGGGACCACGGTCTTCGAGGTCGTCGATTTCGCAAGGGTGTTCACTGTTGTCTGGGAGGAACATGGGCTGCCCCCTGCCGTCGGTTGGGATCTCATTTGGAACGAGAGCTTGACCTTGGAAAGTTCACTTCCTTCCCAGAACGTCACAATGGATGACGTCCGGAATGGCATCTATTCCTACGAGGTCTTGCCGGTCGACGGCTTCGCCCCGGAGTCCCCGAACGGAAATGTCACGGTTCAGGGGAAGGACGTAGTTGTGAACGTGACCTTCGTCAAGACCCCGAGCGGTCGGTACTCAGCCGTGTTCGAACAGACCGGGCTCTCTCCGAACGTGGAATGGTCGATAGGGGTCGGGGCCAACATACTTCAGGGGTCGGCCCCGGCCCTTGTCGCCACCAATCTGACCAACGGGACCTACTCTTTCTATGTCGGGCCAGAAACCGGGTTTTTCCCGGATGTATACGAGGGAATCGTCACCATCCTGGGTGAGAATTCCATCGTTTCGATACAGTTCTCGCCGGATCCCACGGGGGAGTTTCCCATCCAGTTCAAGGTGAACGAACCGGTCCCGGCACATCCATGGGAGGTCTGGATTGGTAACGCCACGGTTAGCTCGACCCTGTCGGTTATCGCACTATTGGAACCCAATGGCTCGTACTCCTTTTCTGCGAGCATGGGAAGGTCCTACGTACCGACGCAGGTGAGCGGCACGTTTTCCGTGGACGGGCATGGGCTTACCATCCCCCTGGTCTTCAATCCCATGCCTTGGACGTATCCGGTCGTCTTTGGGGAGACCGGACTGCCCACCGGGCTCATTTGGTCGGTGAGCGTGAACGGAAGCGTGACTTCTACCCACAACGGTACGATCGTCATCGCTCTATGGAACGGGACGTACACGGTCTCGGTCCTTCCCCCTCAGGGGTATGTGGCCACCCCTGCGAACAGCGTGATCTCGCTCAGGGGCCAAGAGCAGCACCTTTCCATTCATTTCACCAGATCTCCCGGCCCGTTGGCTACCCTGCTAGGAGTGCCCTGGCCCGTGGCATACTTCCTCCTCGGCGTTGCGGTTGCTACGCTCCTCATCATCGGGGGTATCATCCTACGAAAAGCCCGAAAACGGCGTAGGTCGAGCTCCGGGACTATATCGACCAAGGCTCGGCCAACCAAGACGCTACCGGAGAAACCCCTTCCTGTGCCTCCCAAAGGGCACACCTGGGAGATCGTTCGGGAACCGCTCGAAAACAAGGACCCGAAGGACCCAATGACAAAATAGGACCCTCTGGCGATTCACGACCAGAAGATCATTGAAAGGCGAACCATCAAGGGAGGTGCTCATCCCTTGATTTGGTTGGGTATTCACACGCAGTTCCTGCTTAACGGTAAGTGAGCCTCAGACAGCTTCGATCGTTAGTGGTCTCGGGCTGAAACGGTCGCCCGAGGGCTTCCGCCGTACACCCAGACTCTATCAAACCCGACTTTCACGGATGATCTCGAAGGTGTCTATTTTTGAGGGGGGTTTCGGGCTTAGATGCTTTCAGCCCTTATCCCGTAGCGCGTGGCTGCCCTGCGATACCCTGCCGGATAACAGGTAAACTAGAGGCGCCGATTCCCCGTTCCTCTCGTACTGTGGGAACCTTCCCCTCAGACACCAAAACACCACTGCCAAAAAGCAACACACCTGTCTCACGACGGTGTGAACCCAGCTCACGATCCCTTTTAATGGGCGAACAACCCCACCCTTGGTAGCTGCTGCACCACCAGGATAG
>JAJYXQ010000029.1 GCA_021796385.1 Thermoplasmata archaeon
CGTCCTTGTCGATGCGTCAACCCGGGTACTCGTCCTCGGCATTACGGGACACCAGGGTACTATCCACACCCGCGGAATGAAAGCCTTCGGGACCCAGGTGGTAGCCGGAACCTCGATGCGTTCCGGGGTACCCGAGGTCGAGGGAGTCCCGGTGTTCGCCAACGTGGAGGAAGCGGTAGAAAAGACCCACCCCAACGCTGCGTGCCTCTTTGTGCCAGCTCCGTACGCCAAGGACGCCCTGTTCGAAGTGGCCGATGCCGGGATCCCGCTCGCCGTGATCATCACGGAGCACATCCCGTTCCACGACATGCTGGACATGCTCTACTATGCCAAGGAAAAGGGGACCCGTATCATCGGGCCGAACTGTCCAGGCATTGCGACCCCGGGCGGAGCCAAGGTGGGCATCCTTCCCAACGTCATCTTCCATCCCGGAAACGTCGGGGTGGTGAGCCGGAGCGGTACGTTGACCTATGAGATCGTGAACAGCCTCTCCGAGAACAAGATAGGGCAGACCACGTGCATCGGCCTCGGGGGAGATCCCGTCCCGGGCACCACGTTCTTGGATGCGCTCGAAAAGTTCGAGGCCGATCCGGCCACGAAGGCCATCGTCATGGTCGGAGAGATCGGTGGTGTGGCCGAGGAGGAAGCGGCGGCGTACATCACGGCTCATGTGAGGAAGCCCGTGGTCGCGTACATCGCGGGGCAATCCGCCCCCCCCGGAAAGCGCATGGGTCACGCCGGTGCGATCATCACGCGGGGCAAAGGGACCGCCGAGAGCAAGGTGCAGGCACTGTCGAAGGCCGGCGTCCGCGTCGCCCGATTCCCCTACGAGATCCCCGGGCTGGTTCAAGAGGCTTTAAGGGCCTGAGTGGCGTCTCCCCCGGTGATGTCGACGGTGGAGCCCCCTTCCCGCGAGCGATGGCGGCGCGAGGTCAAGGCCCAATCGGGCAAGGACCCGGAGGGCATCGGCCGTTATCCCTTCTTGGGAGAGCCGCGCCCCGGTGAAGACCAGCAGTACTTGGAGCGGCTTGGATTCCCAGGCGAGTTCCCCTTCACCCGTGGCATCCAGCCCACCATGTACCGCGGGCGATCGTGGACGATGCGCCAGTACTCGGGCTTCGGCACTGTGGAAGAGACGAACCAACGCTTCCGCACGCTCCTTGGGGACGGGCAGACCGGTCTTTCGGTAGCGTTCGACCTTCCGACGCAGATCGGATTCGACCCGGACCACCCCCGAGCCCGCGGTGAGGTCGGGAGGGTGGGAGTATCGATCTCGAACCACAAGGACATCGCCCGACTGTTCCAAGACATCCCGCTCGACAAGGTCACCGTCTCGATGACCATCAATGCGACGAGCCCGATTCTGCTGGGATTGATGGTCCTCGCAGGGGAGTCCCGGGGCATCCCGCGCGCGAAGCTCGGGGGAACCGTCCAGAATGACATCCTCAAGGAGTTCACGGCCCGCGGCACCTACATCTATCCCCCGGTGCCCTCGATGCGCCTTGCGATCGACGTCATCGAGTTCGCCACGAGGGAGATGCCATTGTGGAACTCTATTTCCGTCTCCGGTTACCACATGCGGGAGGCGGGGGCCACCGCCGCCCAGGAGATCGCTTTCACGATAGCTGATGCGATGGCCTATGCTCGAGCGGCGCAGGAGCGGGGCCTCGACCTCGACGATTTCCTCCCGCGCGTATCCTTCTTCTTTTCCTCATCGATCCGCATCCTGGAGGAGGTCGCGAAGTTCCGGGCGGCCCGACGGCTCTGGGCCCACATAGCTCGGGACGAGCTCGGAGCCCGGTCACCACGGTCCCAGATGCTCCGCTTCCATACCCAGACGGCCGGCTCATCCCTCACCGCTCAGCAGCCCGAGCTCAACGTGATCCGTACCACCATCGAAGCCCTGGCCGGTGTCCTGGGGGGAACCCAATCGCTCCATACGAACGCGATGGACGAAGCCCTCGGCCTCCCGACGGAGGCGTCGGCTCGACTCGCCCTACGGACCCAACAGGTCATCGCGGAAGAGAGCGGAGTAGCGAACACCGTCGATCCCGTGGGCGGTGCGTGGGCCATCGAAGAGATGACCGACATCCTCGAATCCGAGGCTCGCGCCTATCTTGTCGAGATCGAGAAGATGGGAGGAGCGGTCGCTGCGATCGAACGCGGGTTCTTCCAGGAGGAGATCGCGAAGGAAGCGTACCGGACCGCCCGGGCCTTGGAATCCGGCGAAGAACAGGTGGTCGGGGTCACCGAACATCCGGAGACGGAGAAGGGATTCTACCTGTTCCCAGAAGGACGGGGAAAGAAGGCTTCCCAGGGACAGAAGATCCCGAAGTCGGTCGAAGAAAGAGCGGTCCGGAGTTCGCTTGCATTCAAGAAGGGTCGCAAGAAATCCGCGGTCGAGACGGCCCTCTCCGACCTCACAACCCATACCCAAAAGGGAGAGAACGTCATGCCGTGGGTCATCCGCGCCCTCAAGGAAGGGGGCACCCTAGGAGAGATCAGTGCGGCGTGGAGAGAGCTTTACGGAGAACACCACCCCCGGAAGGGGATCTGAGATCATGGATCTTGACCACATCGGGATCGCAGTCCGGCAACTGGATGCGGCCCTGTCCGCCTGGGAACGCACCCTGGGAACTCGGGGGTCTTCCCCCGAGGTGGTGGAGAGCCAGCGGGTCCGGGTCAGCTTTCTGGAGGTAGGGGAAACGCACTTCGAGCTGCTCGAGCCGACATCGCAGGATTCTCCGATCGCCCGGTTCATCGAAAAGCGCGGAGAGGGGATCCACCATCTGGCGCTACGGGTGCCGGACCTTGCTGCGAAGCTGTCAGAGTTGAAGCAGTCGGGCACTCGGCTCATCGATGAAGCCCCACGCAAGGGGGCGAGAGGCCGCCTCGTGGCCTTCGCCCACCCGGCGTCTTTCGGTGGGGTCCTCACGGAATTCGTGCAGTTAGTCCCTTAAGCACCATCGACCCTGAGCGGACCTACCATAATTGGGTCTTGCAGACATGACAGGTCGACGCCCCGGGTGGATTGGTGGCGCCGCATGTGATGCAGGGTTTTCCTTGTGATGGTATCGGCGGGGGACCCGCGTAGTACGCAGGGTAACTTCCGGCGGGGTACGGTGAGGTCGTCCCGGGTGGTGAGGGAGGATAGTATGAGGTCGGCCCCGTCTCCACGGACCCAGCGTAGCCAGATGGAGTCGGGATGGGTTCGGATGGCGGTGGCGCATCGGGTGCCCCTTCCCACACTTTCTTACGATATCGCAACAAGAGGACCGCTGCCACGATGAGGGCCACACCGGCTCCTACCGAGAACCACCAACCGAGGCCGGGTCCCCAACTGTTCGAGATGTTCGAGTAAGTGCAACCTCCGAAGAAAGTCTGGTTGGGTCCCGCAGGATTGGATGGGCCACACGGGTTCGTGCTTGTGGTGCCCGGGGACCTGTGGGCCATCTGGTCCGCTTGTAACGCGCTCGGCTGATCGATCATGAGCAGCATGGGGCCAGCCACAAGCAATGCGGCGGCGACGACGGAAACGATGGCCGGTGCGAGTAGGTGACCCCCCTTCCAGGGCCTCTTCACGAGAAGGACAACCAAGGCAACGGCAAAGGCCGCGACACCCACCGCAAGTCCGGCAAGCTCCGGCCAGAGTACGGCATTGTACAATGCCAACGTGTTGTTGTTTCCTTCCAAGGTGCAATTCGTCCCCGAAATCGAAATCCCTTCGTACGACCCCTGGACCACCTCGCAGTGCCAGATACTGATCGTTTCTGTTGCAGAGAGTGATGGCCCGTTCTCGGAGAGGACGTACCATGGGGAAAATAGCGAAAAGGCAACGAGTGCGACTGAGACGCCTACCAGTATGAGAGCAATCCTTCCAATACGGGGTTTCGACTTGGCTTTGGGAGCGGGGGAAGGGGGTGGGTTTTGCGGCCACCCCGTTGGGGTGGAGGGAGAGTAGCTGCCCACGAACGAGGGTTGTGGCGGCGGGGATGATGGAGAGGGCCAATACGGAGGAGGCCCCGGTGGAGGGATGCCCGATTGAGACACAAGATAGCCAAAGCCTTCCTTGATTTAAAACCCGAGGTTGAAGTCAACGTAACGGGACCATGTACCTTGGACCATGGTGGGCCGATGGACGCGTCGGGGATCGAACCCGAGGCCTCCTGATTGCAAATCAGGCGATCTTCCGCTGATCTACGCGCCCGCAGATGGCTGTACTTCGCGGCCACGTTCTAAACCATAAGTCCTTTTCCTCTGGGATGTTGCGGCACGATCTCTGAGAACCAACCCTATTAGCTCGGACGACAATCACGTTATAGCCTTCGTGCCCTATTTTGCAGAGATGGCCCCGACCCCCCCCCCCCCCCCCTCCCCC
>JAJYXQ010000010.1 GCA_021796385.1 Thermoplasmata archaeon
GTCTCAGCCATGAGCCCCATCGTCTCGATGCGCTTTGCGGTGTCCAGTTTGTTCTCGTTCTCGTATTGTTCGGCCTTGATGAGGAAGTACGGCTTCAGTTGCCCGCCCGTGGTGGCCGTGGTCACGACCCCCTGGAGGAAGTCCTGCATCCGGCGGGACGGGGTCCGTGCGGCGGCCTGCTTGATGGCCGTCAGGATGTCGACCCCGAGAAGCTCCGTGTCCCGGGTGATCCACGCGGCCTCCTCAGCGGCCTCTCCGTAGATCTTCTCCTTTCCCAGCTCGCGGAAGATAGTGTCGATGTTGACATCCGCGCTGGCCATGGCGGAGATGAAGCTCATGGCGGAAGTGATCTTACGGTCGATTTGCCGCCCGCGCGATTTCGCCCGGGAGGCCGGGGCGGAGCGAAGACCCACGTATCCACCCACGGGTATGAACACGGCGGCAATGGCTGCAAAAACGAGGACTAGGGGCCCAATGCCCAGTACGAAAAGCCCGAACACGGCCAGCACCGCGGCAATGGCGATTCCGACCCCCACCAAGACCCACGTCACGAACATGACATAGGCCATGTACTCCTTGCCCCCGATCCGCATGTGAGCCTTGAGCAGATCCTCCTCGAGAGTCGGATCGACCGCACCCTCGGCCTCGTACTTCGAACGGAAATGTCGCCAAGCTGTAGACTGAAGCGGTGTGAGACCCGAATACGTGGGGCGGGAGCCCTTGCCGATCCGGACCACGCGGGCCCGGCCCGGCAACGGCCCTTCTTCGGAGATCATCCCTTGCGCGCACATGGAAGAACTATCCCGTCACCTCGGGTTCCGGCGCTTTGTAGCCGATCCGCTCCATGACGGCGGCCGGGTCACGGTAATAGCCGGTGATCAGCTTCCAGATGTCGCGATGGTCCGTGATATTGTGTTGGGCCATGTACTTGACCACGGCGACCCGGCGGTCGAACTCCGCGTCGATCCCTTCGTGGGTCAAGTTCTTGAACTCCATGATCGTATCGAGCATGAACGAATGGCCCTTGTAGGCGAACTTGTCGCCCGCCGGTTCCCACTCGTAGACCGTGTTGGTGATGAGCTCATTGGTCTCGGGCTCGAAACCCACGATCTCGAGGATTTGCTTGACCCGTCGGACCGATTGGTCTCCTGCCCGCACCTGGGCTTGGATGATCACGATCCGTAGCGCAGAGAGCAGGATGCGCGGGGTGTTGATGGGAGGATTCTCAAGCCGGTTCACCATGCTCTTCACGCTGTCCGCATGCATGGTGGAATACGTCGTGTGGCCCGTGGCCATGGCCTGGAACATCGTGTAGGTCTCCTTCCCGCGCACCTCCCCCACGATGATGTAGTTCGGGCGTTGCCGCAGCGCCGCCCGGACGAGATCGAACATATCGACCTCGCCTGCCGCCTTTCCATCCGGGCCCCTGTCCCCGGTTCCGGACCGGGTCGCCCCCGGGATCCAGTTCTCGTGCGGGAGATTGACCTCCCGGGTATCCTCAAGGGAAACGATCTTCGCCGTGGGGGGGATGAAGAGGGCGATGGCATTCAGCGTGGAGGTCTTCCCGGCCGCGGGTCCGCCGCAGATGATCAGCGATTCGCCGTTCTCGGCCGCGAGCCAGAGGTAGGCGACCATCTCGGGACTGGCTGTGCCCGCCTTGATGAGCTCGACGGGTGTCCATGGCTTCTCCTTGAACCTCCGAATGGTGAAGGTGCCCCCCCGGGTCGTCACTTCGCGGGAGTACGTCGCCTGGATACGGTGCCCTTCGGGTGTCGTTCCGTCGAGGATCGGGGACGAGACGGACACCTGCTTCGAGCAACGCTGTCCGAGCATGACGATGAAACCGTTCAGGACATCCTCGTCCTCGATGACGATGTTAGTTCGGAGCGACTCATACTTTTGGTGGAAGATGTATATCGGCACCCCGACGCCATCGCAGGAGATGTCCTCGACCCCCAGGTCGTTGACCAGTACGTCGACAGGTCCGTAGCCTACAAAGTCCCGAAGGATGTAATAGCTCAAGCGCTCGAGGGATAGGGAAGAGAGGTTGATCGCCCGGCTCTTCACGTAGGACTCCACGCTGCCCCGGAGGTAGGCGCGCTTATCGGCCATCTTGCTGATCCCCCCCTCGGCCCCGAGGATCCGATTCAAAGACTCCTTGATCTCGGCCAGGAGGTCGCGTTCCCTCCGGTTGAGTTGCGGTTCGATGATCTCGTAGAGGAATTCCTTTTTGCGATCATCGAACGTCACCCGGGCATAGGAGAACGGGGGCTGGACCTGTATGAAGTCGACCTCTTTGATCATCGGGTCGGTGATGGCGGGGATAATAGTCACCAAGGTCTGAGAGGCATCCGGGGAAACAGTCTCGTTTGCAACGGGAGTCGGGGTGACCGTCACGGGTCGCGCCCGCTTCACTGGCACGGCGATCCTGTGATGGCTTCCTGCTTCTGCTGACATCTTCTCCTATTTCCGCTCCCGTTCAGGTGGTCTGCCCCAGACTCACCGTAAAATCAGCCACCGAGAGTATAAAATGACTGACAGAGGCGAAACGGACGTGAACGAGCGTAAGGCTCCCGGAGGGGCCCGGGATGCAATCGAGGGACGGGTTGGGGTATACGTTGAGGTTGGCCGAGGTCGGATACCCCGTGCTGTTGAGGTAGTTGAACTGGTTGTTCCAATAGGTGGACCATGCACATCCATACTCCGTGGTGAAATTATCGTAGACATACGTTCCGACGAACCCTGGGTACTGCTGGCTGGCTACGAAGGTGGTGTAGACCGCCGTGCTCGGCAGGTTCAGCACCGAGTTGTTGCCGTACAAGGCGAACAACGTGATGTAGAGGGTCGATACACCACCGCTAGAATTTGCTACCACGCTAGGTGCGAACACCATGTTCTGCTGGGATGCGCTCGACTGCGCCTGGATGACGCCCCCGTCCTGAAGGTCGAATGTCATCGGCACGTAGTAGCGGTTCGGAAGCGAGATGGCTAGTTCCCCCACCGAGGTGATGTTCTGATAGTATGCCTGCCCGGATGCGGAGTCCAACCGGAACGAGATGTTCGTGAACAGTTGCCTGTTCTCCTGGAACGAGACGATCCCTTGGGTCGGCTGGGCAAAGACAGGCACGCCCGCCGACTGCAATGTCACGGGGTTCGCCGCCTCGTAGCCCGACTGGGCTGTCAGATAAGAGGAGCTCATCTGGTTCTGGATACCCCCGAACTGGCTCTCGACCTGCGCCGCCAGGGCCTCTTCGTTATCCTGCATCCAAAGTGGCATGTAGTCCGAAAGAAAAATGCCGAAGATGGCCAAGAACACGAGGAGTGCAAGCAAGGTCCCGACAACCGCCGCCACTCCCCTGCGCTGAGCGTGGAGGCGCCTTCGGGCTAACCAACGACGGTGAGAACCGCGGCCCATCCTATCTCCATGGTGAGAAAGCCCCACCACGCTATTAAGCCTTCCCCGCCTGTCCGGGAGGTACGAGCGCTCCCATGGAAAACGAGCCCCTTTGCCCCATCGAGTATCGCTACGGACGCAGTGCGACCCGGGACCTCTTTTCTCGCGAGGCCTTCCTGGGTCGATGTCTCGCCGTCGAAGCCGCCCTGGCCCGGTCTTTGGCCGAAGAACACCTTATCCCCCCTGCGGGGGCTCGGGCGATCGCCCGCGCGGTTTCCGAAGGACGGGTGAAACTTGCCCGAGTCGCTGCCCTCGAGGAGGAAACGCGTCATGATGTCATGGCCATTGTGAAGGCTCTTTCGGAGGTTTCCGGCCCGGGGGCTCCTTACGTGCACATGGGTGCGACCTCGAACGACGTGCTGGATACCGCTCGGGGCCTTGAAATGCGGGAGGCGGCGGATGTGCTCTCCGCCTCGCTCGAATCCCTCATCCAAGCGCTGGAGCGCCAGGCCATCGAGCACCGTGGCACGCTCATGGTCGGACGGACCCATGGCCAACAGGCCGTGCCGACAACGTTCGGCTACAAGCTCGTGAACTTTCTCCTCGAGTTCGACCGTCACGCCGAACGTCTTCGCCAGTTGACCCCGCGCTTATCCGTCGGGAAGATGTCCGGAGCGGTGGGAACCGGGGCCGGTTTCGGACCCAAGGCGGCCCGGATCGAGTCCCGGACTCTCGGGTACCTTGGGCTCGGGGTCGAGGAGGCCCCGACCCAGATCACCGGCCGGGACCGGCTCGCGGAGTTCGTGGTATGGATGGCTCTGGTCGGGAGCACGCTCGACCGACTGGCGACCGAGGTACGGAACCTCCAGCGGAGCGAGATCGGGGAGTTGATGGAACCGTTCGATGAGGCGAAACAGGTCGGTTCCTCCA
>JAJYXQ010000036.1 GCA_021796385.1 Thermoplasmata archaeon
GTTCAAGTTGAGGTTGCAGGCAAAGGCTGTGGCGGTGTAATTTCCCGTCTGGTTCAGAGGGCAATTCGGGTTCGTGGGGGAGTTCGGTGTGTTCGGATAGCAGGGCAACTGGGTGTTCCCGGCGTAGCTGCACCCGGACCCGGGAGTTGGGGACCAGTACCATGCCCCCTTGATGTAGAAATTGAAGAGCCCGAAGTTGTTCGAGGTGCTGTTGTAGGCAGGCCGTCCTGTGGTGCTACTATAGTGTACCGACGTGACATTCCACTGGACGAAGGAACCAGGGCGGAAGTTCGATGAGGTTCCTCCACCGATGGCCGTCGCGGTGCCCTGGATTTCCAGTGTATAGATGTACTTCGTGGTGATGGTGCAATTGTACCAGGAAGTCTCGTCCAAGCAAGACGAGGCCAATGTGTCTCCTCCCGGAGTGTGTGGGTAGACCATCTCTTGGATCGTCTTCGTGGCATTGACCTGGGTACTCGGGGCCCAGGGGTCTCCGGCATCGGCATGCCAGACGGTCCCGTCGCAGGTGCAGAACCAGTGGACACCGTTCCACTGTACGTCAGTGACGCTGAGGTAGAGATAGGCGTTCGTGGAGTTGAACTCATTGGTCGAACCCGTCCCTCCCCAGGCCTTGATGAGGTTGTACTTTGAGTAGATGTCGAAAAAGATGTTGTCCCCCGATTTGGGATAGTCGTGGTAGTTCGCGCCGGTAGATGGTGGAGATTGCGGCACCACATTGTCTGCTGCGGATTGCGATGCATTGATCGCGACACATATCGTCGCATTGACGGCCCAGCAAGGGAGCGTGACCGTCGAGTTGTTCGCAGCACTGGTTGCGTGATTGGTTAACGGTATCAAATCACGTGGAGGGATCGTGGCTGTCAGAGATGCGGAGTGGGAGGCCGAGATGCTTCCACCCGTACTGACGAGCCCGCTCGACAGGAGCAAAATGAGGAGCGGGAAGAGCAAAAGGTATTTCATTCCCAAGCCGCCGTGAGTTACACGCGTAGGCATATGGAGCTTGCTCCTCCCGGTAACGTTGCCCAAGGAACCATCCCTTGACGCCCGGTCTTCCCCCAACGATCGGCTCACCCGAACACCACCCTGTGCACTGTCCAACATGGAGACCGAGTTCGGTCGAGGCGGCGCGGCCGGGCTATGCCAAAGCCACGCTTGCTTTCCCACGCCATGGGCAAGGACAGCATGACATGCAGCTAAAAAAGGTTGCGCCGCGAGGATGGCATGCTGTCCGTCCGGCAACACGAAGGCCCACCGCTCCCCGGCGAAAGCATGGCCACAGGGACACCCTCAAATACTGCATTGGAATGCTGCCATGGCAATGCATAGCCCTGTGCCTGTTATCGCCACCGTGTTGGTGATGGTAATGGGAGGGTTGCTCATACCGAGTGCGCACGCGGCCACCCCTTCTTCCGTCTCATTATCCCCCGCACCCCCCCTATCCACGACGTTCGATCTGATTGGAAAGGCCCCCCCTCCCGCTGGAGCCCACATGCTCGGCCCCCTTGACCCGAGCCGGACGATAGAAGTATCGTTGACCCTCGCTCCTCGGAACCCAGAAGGACTTGCGGCCGCCGCCCAGCAACAGGAGAAGGATTTGGCAAGTGGAAGGTACGCATCACTGAGCTCGAGCGAGTACGCAAGTACGTACGGACCGGCTCCCGCCGAGGTGCGCTCATTGACCTCTTATCTCGGGACCGAAGGACTCTCCACGCAGCAACTCGGTAGCATGCTCACGGTTACTGGAACGGTGGAGGCCATCGAGCATGCTTTCTCTGTCGATTTGATGGTCTACCAGACCGGGAAGGTCACCGCCTGGGCACCGAGTGGGCCGATCGAGCTCCCCGCGTCCGTAGCTTCGGCCGTCGATGGGGCGAGCGGTTTCAATTCCTTTGTGCGACCGGTGACCCAGCTTGCATCCCCCATCGCCACGGAACCGAAGGTGGTTCCCCACGCGGGCACGATCTCGGTGGTACTGACGCCTCCATCGTTTAGTTTCGTTAACGGGGCGTCTACTTACGTCACCCCGCCCGCTGGGATGAACCTGTCCTACAAGGCGACGGTGACACTCCCCACAGGGGACACGTGCGCACCCTGCAAGTACACATGGTCCTTCCTCAACCCGTTGGTAGCGACTTATGTGCTCAACTCGACGAGCACGACCCAGACCGTTTACTACACCTACCCTGAACCCGCCAACCAGTTCACAAACCCCATGCAAATCACCGTGAACGTGACCGACACCCAGTCCAACACCGGCGAAGCTGCGGATGCGGTCATACCGACCATGTCACCCTCTTGGATGCAACAAGCATATGGGGAATCCCCACTCTTTGCGAAGGGGTTCGAAGGACAGGGGATGACCATCGGCCTTGACGAGATGTGCGATCCCTCGTTCGACTCCGGGACCTCGAACTACATCGCGGTCGTCGACAACTTCTCGTCGGCGATGGCCCTGCCATCTCCCACGATCAAGTTTGTCGGCCCGGGGACCAGTTGCTCTTCCTCATCAGGAGTTTCCGGTTGGTCCCAAGAGACCGTACTCGATATGGACTGGGCCCACGCCATGGCACCGGAGGCGACTTTAGAAGTGTACTTTGGCGCGTCATCCACCGGGGCGGACATCCAAGGAGGAGACTCGATCTGGGCCAACTCTTCCAGTGGTGTCTTCTTGGCATCGAACAGTTGGGGCCTGAACGAAGAATATGCTTCTATCTCGGGTGTCGGCGGGACCGGCCCCTACGATGCCATCTGGGACCAAGCGGCTGCGGAGGGAGTGAGCTTGTTCTCCTCCTCCGGGGACTGTGGGGGGACGGCGAACGTCTCCTCCGCCGAACCCTCCGCTGGGGTCAACGTCAGCTACCCTTCGTCCATCCCCATGGGGATCGGCGTTGGCGGGACCATCGTCACCACCACGAGCACCGGAAATTGGAGTGGAGAATACACTTGGAACAGTACGGCATACTCCCCCGGTGCCTCCTGTGGAAACTCCTGGGGAACTGGTGGCGGCTGGAGCCGATTCTATCCCATTCCCACATATCAACAGAACATGAGTGGCCCCGGATGGGCCCCTCCGGCACCGCCAAAATGGCCGTTGGCGAGCCCCCGCGGTGTACCGGATGTGGCGATGGATGCCGCTACGTGGGTCGATATCGAATACCCGGGGTATGGCTGGGTCCCCACCGGTGGGACATCCCTGGCCTCCCCAATGTTCGCCGCCTTGATGAGCGTCGTGCTTCAAGCGATGAACCGTGGTTATGGCAGCACACCCGCCGGTTTCCTCAACCCCCCAATCTACGCGATCGGAAAGTCCCCAGCCTACGGTTCTGCCTTCCACGACATCACCCTAGGGAACAATCGTGACCCGAACGGCTACTCGGCGGCCACAGGCTGGGACCCCACCACGGGATGGGGCAGCCCGGTCGCTGTCAACATGGTCGCGGGACTGCGCACCGTCCTCCCTCTCAAATACAACGTTTCGGGGTATGTCTATAACCTCTCAACCGGGGCAGGCATCCCGGGCGTCACCGTCTCCGCCAACGGAGGGGTCGGGACCACCGTGACCACGGCGAACGGTTCCTATCTGATACAACTGCCCAATGGGACCTACACACTTACTGCGAAGCTCACGGGTTTCAATAGCAACACCCGGGGGCTAACCGTGAATGGCTCAGCGCTTTCCAACGAAGATATCAACCTCTCGTGGATCGCAAAGTACGGAACTGCTCAGAAGATCTCGGGAGCCATGGTCACTGAGACCCATATCGCCTTGCAGGGAGGTCTCGTGAGCATCTCAGGAGGTCCGACCTTGGCATCGGCCACCACCGGCCCAGGGGGCTTCTTCACGCTCTACCTCCTCAACGGTACGTACACGGTCAAGGGATACTACGGGGTATCCTATCCTTCGATCAATCCGGCTTTCAACGTGACCACCATGTCCGTCACCGTGTCTGGCCCGATGAATCTGGTCGTGGTCATGTACTACACCCGAGATACGCTGACCGGCTACGTGCTCGATGCGACGACAACGCAGCCGCTCGCAGGGGCAGCTGTCTCGGGCTTCGATCTTGTCACATCGAATGCCACCACCGGTTCGAATGGAGAGTTCCACCTGCACTTGCCGACCGGGACCGCATCTATCTCGGTAGCGCTCACCACGTATCTTCCGGATACGTCCACCGTTTTCGTGAACTGGAAGAACACCTCCTCGATCACGGTGGACCTCGTGAAGTCCCACGCCAGAAACACCGCCGTGCTCCTCTCCCTCCGTGTCGCAGCCCCCATGAACGCGACC
>JAJYXQ010000059.1 GCA_021796385.1 Thermoplasmata archaeon
ACTCCAAGGCCTACCACCCGACGCTCGTAGATGTGGACTACTTCCAGTTGCCCCGGATCGACATCCCGGAGATCGCCCGGGGGTACGGCTTGCCCGCGACGACGGTGGAGGCTCCGCAGAACTTGGAATCCGAGCTCCAGCGGTTCAAGGCCGCCGAGGGTCCTGCGCTCCTCAATGTGGAGATTGATCGGACGGTGCCGGACCTCTTTTCCTGAGCAAGTTGGCGATTGCTACCTTTCCACAGGGACGTTCGACGAATGGGAGACCTGTCCGTACTCCCCTGGGAAGGGGTCGGTCTGGGCTATCCGGGGACCCACAAGGGTACCGTTCACCGCCCATTCGCGCCTCAAGATCCGGGATGCGCGACCCACCTTCGGCACTCCACTCAGGAAGTCACGAGTGGCTCCCACCACTCCCGGTGATCGGTGTACCACTGCACGGTCACTCGCAGTGCTTCATCGAACGAATGTCGGGGGCGCCACCCTAGCGCTTCGCGCAGGACGGAAGAATCGATGGCGTAACGGCGATCGTGACCCGGCCGGTCCCGTACATACTCGATCCATTCCTCTCCCTTCCCCATGATCCGGAGTATGCGTCGGACCACCTCGATGTTGGGTAGCTCACAGTCCGCCCCAACGAGATACGTGGAACCGGGTTTCCCGCGACGCACGATCTGGTCGATGGCGGAGCAGTGATCCTCGACGTATATCCAATCCCGCACATTCTTCCCATCCCCGTAGACAGGAACCTTGCGGCCCCTCAGGAGATTGGTGATGGCGAGAGGGATGAGCTTCTCTGGATGATGGAAAGGGCCGAAGTTGTTGCTGCAGTTCGACAATGTCACCGGGAGCCCGTAGGTGTGGAAATAGGCCCGGGCAAGGTGGTCCGCCCCCGCCTTGCTCGCCGCGTAAGGGCTCCGGGGATCATACGGGCTGGAGGTAGTGAACTTTAGCTCCGGACGATCGAGGGGGAGCGATCCCATCACCTCATCCGTGGAAACCAGATGGAAGCGACGGAGGTCGTGGCGTCGGGCCGCCTCGAGAAGGACCCCCGTCCCGAGGACGTTCGTTTCCAGAAAAGGGCGGGCATCCGAGATTGACCGGTCCACATGGCTCTCGGCAGCGAGGTGGACCACAACATCGGCCTCCCGTACCAGCGGCTCCACCGTCTCTTGGGAGCGGATATCCCCGTGAACGAACTTTAGTCGACCCGTCTGTTCCAGGGATCTGATCGATTCTCGGTGCCCGGCATAGGTCAGCGCATCGAGGGTGACGAGGGAGTCCTCGGGATGGTCCCGGGAGATCAGGTGCAAGAGGTTCGCCCCGATGAATCCGGCGCCCCCAGTGACGAGGATCCGCATAACCGAAGTACCCCAACTGGGCCAAGCTTATGGCTTCACTGCCCCTCCCGCGGTCCACCTTGTCCGTCCTCGTCCTCGGTTCCACCTCGCTTGTCGGGAGCCACTTCGTCGGATCCCGGGCCGGTCAGGGAATCGTCGCCGCAGGACGAAGAGACCCTAGGGACCATGGCCTCCGGGTGGAGCGGTACCTCTCGGCCGACCTTTCGGCCTTGGGGGAGATCGAAGAAGTGCTCAAGAAGTGCGACGGGGCATCCGTCGTGAATTTCGCCGCTCGCACGGATGTCGACGGGTGCGAGAAGGAACGTCCCCTCACCCGAGAGAGCCTCCTCCCGGAACCCGAACGCCGGAACGCCTGGCGGATCAATGCCGAGCTTCCCGGACACTTGGCGCGCATGTGCGCCGAGCGAGGGGTCTACCTCATCCATATCTCGACGGATTTCGTGTTCAACGGTGAATCGGGGCCCTATGCCGAGACGGCTCTACCTGATCCCTACGGTGCCAAGGTCTCTTGGTACGGGTACACCAAGGGTCAAGGAGAACGGGCGGTCTTGAGCCTCGCCCCCAAGGACTCGGCCATCCTTCGGATCAGTTACCCGTACCGGGCCAAGTTTGCCTTCAAGACAGATTTCGCCCGGAGCATGCTCGACCGGGCCCGAGAGGGGACGCTCTACCCGCTCTACATCGACCAGATGTTCACGCCGACATGGATCCCGGATGTGACGCGGGTCGTGGAGGCCCTATTGCGGACCCGGGCCACCGGAGTGTTCCACGTGGCTTCGCCCCATCCGACCACCCCGGTGGCCTTTGGACTAGCGCTGCTTTCCCAAGCCCGACTTCCCACCCACGACCTCAAGACCACGCGCCTATCCGATGTGCGGGACCCGGAGCGGGCCCCCCGCCCCCTCCGCGGGGGTCTCCTCGTGGACCGGGTACGTGCGCTCGGAGTTGAGCCCCTCGTGTTTGAGGAGGGCATCCGACGGCTCTTGGATGGAGTGGAATAGCCAGCGGGTCGTAGGGGAAAGACGCCGCTCGAAACTCATATAAAGAGGTCGAGGGTAACTGCCTTCCTAACATGGACGACCTCATCCATTGGAAGATCGAAGTCAAAGGCACCGTACAGGGTGTCGGCTACCGGGCCCGATGCTTGGAGGCCGCGAACGAGCTCGGTCTCGTGGGAAGCGTCCGCAACGATCCCCATGCCCCCAGCGTGGTGCTCATCGAAGTCCAGGGCACGAAGCCCAAGGTGAGCCAGTTCTTGCACGCCATCTCGGGCCGGAGGGGATTGAGCGACGCGAAGAGTGTCCAAGTCGTCGGGGAGATCTCCGTAAACCCTGAACTTTCCGAATTCAGTTCCCGTTAATCCCGGAACCTTGGGAGTTCCCGGAGTGACCCTCGGCCATCATGGGAAGTTTCCCTGGGTTGACTTCGATGACTTTCCCCGAGCCGCGGCTTGTGGTGGAAACGGTGCGGACGATATGCGCCACCAGTTCCGTCACAAACCGTTTCTGTCCTTCGGTCGGTGTCTCCCCGTTCGAAAGGGGAGGGCTGACCCACTGGATCTGGCAGCCCGAACCGGTCGCCACCACATCGATCACGATGCGCTGGAGATTCGAAGGGACTGACGGGGTCGCCCGGGAAAGCTCCGCCAAGACCCGGCTCGTGGCCTTGGGAGTTCCCTCTACCGACTCCACATTCAACTTGAAGCCAATGCCCTCGAGGTATTCGGAAAAATAGCGTGCGATCCGATCCCGGCCCACGCCATGGCAGCGGAGCCAATCCATTCCTATTCCGTTCACCGATGAACCACTCTCCTTAGGGGTTTCCCGGTTTAAAACGTCTCTCCCTCGCACCCCGTGTCGTCCGCACCCCCTTCGGGGAAGGCATTGGGTGGTCCTTGGCGGTGACGGCAGGCCGCCCCTTCTTCGGGGTGACGCGGAGCACCTTGCGTAGGAATCCGAGCATCATGGTCACCTCGCTCTCGGACGCGGCTGACCTCCCGAGCAATCGTCGCATCAGAAGGACATGGGCCCGTCGTTTGTGCGAGGGATAGCGGAGTTCGCTCAAGGTTCGCTCAAGAAGCTCGTAATACACTTGCTTCTGGCGGGAGGATAAGGGAATCTTCGGAGCGAAGGTGCGCGGGTGTCCCGACGTTCCCAGAAAGGCCTCATAGAGGAGCACCGCCGCCGCATGCGAGAGGTTCAGGGTCGGCGATGTCGGATGGGTGGGTATCGTGACGATGGCCTCGCAGAGCCTGAGCTCCTCCCGGTCGAGGCCATTATCCTCCGGTCCCAGAAGGAGTGCAACCTTTCCTTGGACGGAACCGAAGAGCCGGCCCCATTCCTGAGGGGTCATGGACCGACGCAAGTACGACTCCGTCCGGCCGGTGGAAAGATCCGTTGAACCTACGACGAGGTCCATGCCCTGCACCGCCTCCGCCACGGTCGGCACGACCACGGCTGCCTGCAGTATCGAAGTTCCGGCCATCGCCCGACGCTGGGCCTCTTCCGCCAAGGGGGCTCTGGGGTTCACGATCACGAGGCGCTCGGCGCCGAAGTTGCTCATGACCCGGGCGACGGCACCTACGTTGCCATCCTCCTTGGGGCTCACGAGGACGACCGTGAGGTCGACGGGACTTCGTTCCCTGGATCGCTTTGCGGAGGTCATCATTCCTTCCGCGATCTGCGGTGCTTCTTCACATGCTCTTCCAGTTCGGCGTGGGTTCTTTCAATCCCTTCCCGAAGCCGTCGGTGGGTCTCTTGCTGTGTTTCGAGGGCTCTCTCCTGGTCTTCGAGGACGGTCTGAAGCGCCCGGGCGGACCGGAGAAGCTCCTCCTCACGCGCTTCGATGGCGGCAAGCTGTTCGGGAAGGTTCTCTGCGGGTGTTTCCATCCCGTTCTGTGGTGCACCTGTTTTGGAAAGCCGCGATCTAAGCTCGGCGTTCAGGTGCTCCACCTCCCCCTGCCGTCTGGCGAGGCCGTCTTCGAGCGACTTGCGGGTATTCTCGAACTCCTCTTCCCGCCGGATGAGGTCCCGTTCATGCTCGACCATGCGGACCAGCCGGTCGTTCAGTGCCTTCTCCCGGCGCACAAGCGCGAGCCGGGTGTCTTCGAGTTCCCGGAGATGCTGATCGATGATGGCCTTGTCGAGGTCTCCCGTTGGGGGTATGAGGGGAGAGGTCTCCGGGTGGTTCGCTGACTCGGCAGAAGGAATAAGCGGGTCGCTACTCGATTGAGGTTCGTGGTCTTCCTCCACAGGAGATACGGGAGAGGTTGATGGTTTGAGGTCGATCTTCGGAGTGCCATCTGTGGTGGATCCACGCGTGGAGATGTCAATCATGGAAGGAGCCTCTTTTTGAATGGGACCCGAAGAGAAGGAGGCTACCCCTACATCCCTTGGAGGAGGAGAAGTGTGTCGAAGTCGTTGAAGGCTCTTTTCAGTGAGCCATACCTTGAAGTCCTCCGAACCCAGATGCTCGATCCAGACCTCACCGTCCCGTTCGAGTTCCTCCAAGGTCTCCAGTACTTCCAACCACTTCACGGAGGGTCCCATGATCTTGCGCATGTTGCGGAGATAGTCGTCCCGGAACACTGGCCGCAGACCGTTCCTCGAGTTGGCGGCGGTGTACATCAGGACCTTGGTGTACAGAGTGGTGTAGAGCCCCGGCATTCCACGGGGGGTACCGACGCTCATGCTTGCCCCCTCAACTCGAAGGCGAAGGGGAACGTTCTGATGTGACCACTGGAAGACACGTTCGATCCTTTGTGCTCGTTAAAACAGCATTCGCAGGACCTACGTAATGGTTTGGGAAGCCATGGCTCCCTCTCGAACTGCTCCTGTGAGGGCTTCCCACCGTTACTGCTGGTTCAGGGAGCGCTCCCAAAGATGCGATCCAACATCCATTCAGCATCGAAGGGGCGCAGGTCGTCGTATCCTTGTCCCACCCCGACATACAGGATAGGCTTCTTCACCACGGCCGCGACCGAGACGGCCGCACCGCCCTTCACGTCCGCGTCCAGCTTGGTGAGGATGACACCGTCAAACCCGAGCTCCTTGTGGAAGAGACGGGCTTGGTCGACCATGTCGTTCCCCGACAGAGCATCCCCGACGAAGATCGTAAGGGTGGGATTGACAACCCGACGGATCTTCTTCGCTTCTTCGATCAGGTTCTCGTTGGTGTGCTGGCGGCCCGCCGTGTCAATGAGAACGACTTCGGCATGGCGCTTGGTGGCGTGCTGGACGGCATCGAATGCGACGGCGGCGGGGTCGGCCCCTTCCTTCTGCCGGATGACTCGGATGCCGAGCCGCTCGCCGTGCACCTCGAGCTGCTCGATGGCGCCGGCCCGGAAGGTATCCGATGCGGCAATGACCACACTGTGGCCCTTCTGTGAGAGCTGATGGGCGAGCTTGGCTAGGGTAGTGGTCTTCCCGGAGCCGTTGACCCCCAGGAAGAGGATCGTGTAGGGTTTCGGTCCTTTGCGGAGGTTCTCCTCCAAGTCAATCCCGGGAAGGGCCAGGATGGTCCGGAGGGATTCCCGCAGGGACTGCTCGATCGCCTCGGAAGCTTCTTCCCCCCACTTGAGCTTCTTTCCCTGGAGGTCCCCACGGAGCTTCTTCTGCACCCGCTCGACTACCTTGAGTGCGACATCGGACTCCAAAAGCACGATCTCGAGCTCCGAGAGGACGTCATCGATCGTTTTTTCCTTCAGCGCAATCCCGAACCCTGTGGTGAACGAAGGGTTCGATGCCGGACTCTTTTGAGAGGGAGCAGAGTTGATGGCTTCCTCCTTTGGCTTCGACAGGCCCAAGCGTTCCTTGAGCCGGGCCCACATGGAAGACTATTGGTCGTCCGCCATGCCGGCGGCCTGCTGCTGCTGACGAACGGCAGACTCAAGGCGTTGGGAGATGACCTGCGCCTCGGCATCGATCCGCAACAGCTCGTCGTTCATCTCCTTGCTAGATCGTTCGAGGGCGACGACACGCTCGTTGAGCATGGCAAGGGCCTTTTCCCGGTCCACTTCGACCACGACCCCGGTACCGATGCCGATGAGGACCTTCTGGGCGGACACATGGGAAACTTTGACAAAGGTGTTGGCCCCGACAGGCGCCAGGGTCTCTTCGCTACCATCCAACCGATCCATCCCTTCCAAGGTATCCCGGGCCCGGGTGTGCTCGAGAACCGATAAGCGGAGAACCTCCTGCTGCCGGAGAAGGATGTTCACCTGATTCTTGTAGGCGTCGAGCCGGGCGAGGTCGTTCTGGACCGCCTCGTTCTCGTCGATCTCTTGCGGTGAAGGGTCGGGCATCGCTCGCCCTGAATAGGTCCCTTCTCATAAGCTTTGGGACGACAGCCTTTCCGTGTAGAGTCTGGTTACTTCTCATAGAGAAGATATTTTCTGTTGGGAAGTTGGTGAGAGAAGTGATACCGAGATTCTTACACTTCAGTGGCGGCACCCATCGGGTCCAGAATGGAGCTTAGTGGTCTCCTCGCTATTGGCTTGTTAAAGAACAACCGGGCCGACTACCGACTTCCGCACGGAAAATGAACGCCACTCCGGACGGCTCCACTTTACCGGGGCTATGTCCGGAAACCGGATCCTTCAATGCATGCCCCCGAAAAAGCATTGATGAGCGAAGCTCATCTTGATCACACCGAGACGGAATCGACTACTGACGGGTCGAGACGGGCTGGAGAACAAGCTCGACCTCCGAGTGGGGTTCATGGGCATCCACTAATGCTGGGTGATAGACTCCACCAGTCAGAAAGTGCAGTTCCTGAACTGCTATACCCTCCGAAGATGAGGATGTATCCATCTTCGCTGTCATATGTCCCAGTGGCGTCGTAACGCGCTGGAGGTGAAGTGACCGGGTTCAATTCCTGCCACGAGCCACCGGTAAACTTCCAGGTATCAGACAGTGCACCTGAGCCAGCACCATTCGTGGTTCCACCATACAGTATGATTTCCCCACATGCCCCATAGTACACCATGACTGCCCCTGAACGGGGAGACGGACATGTGGTTGGTGTACAACTACTGACTGGAATAATCTCAGTCCAGCCTCCACCTGGAGTCAATTTCCAAGTGTTCCCCGAGGTATCGAAGAAGACACCATATCCATCATGAGAATCCCACGCCATGGAGGCACCTGACATTCCCGTGGCGGGTCCGGTGGTCGACGACCATTCGACTGGCGCGAAGCCAGGCTCGGTTATCCACGATCCTCGGACTGTCGTGAAAACTATCATCCCTCCAAACGTATCGCCCGTCACGCCTACCGGGTCGTACATGACGTTGGCTCCTGGAACCTGTCCAAGGTAGCAATCCGGATTCGTTCTCGTGTTGCAATAAATGTCAGCCCATGTTGCAGTTCCGGTGTATGACTTGTCGAACAAGAAGGCAAAGTCACTAGCAGTTGTCCCGAGTGCACTTTTATACAATATCTGACCCCCATCACCTGTACCACCACCTGGGGTCGGAGCAAAAATCATCATACCGCCCTTTTGGGCTCCTGGCGCCCCGGTCAGACTTCCAAGGCTTGTCCAGACTGAGTCAAGGTAGGTCCAGGTATCTCCAGAGGTATCCTGCAATACCACGAACCCATCGCCAGGGTCATCAGCCATAGCGGCACCCGCTTCGGCGGCAGGGCAGGTCCCACTGCAGGTCAATTGAGTCCAAGAAATTGGATTGTGCTGCCAGATTGTCTGAACTGTGACGGTCCCCGATGCCGAAATGAAGGATGTTCCCGCACTGACTCCCAATGCAATCACCGCCACAGCAAAGAACACAATTTGCCATCGTTGTCCAAGTGGGCGCATCCGGAGGGATCTAACGGCCCTATCTCTGAACCAGTGGTGACAATTTTTGCCAGCCCTCATGTTCAGGGGTACTCCGCGATGAATCCGATATCATAGGTTGTGAATGTGGCACAACTTGAGAGACAAGTGGAAGCGGCCACGCCTACGAATCCAAATGAAAGGGAGATCACGGGGCTCGCACTACTTGCACTAGTCAACGCTTGGGTTATAGGGGCAGCGGCGAAATTGTTCGGGCAGGTTCCTAGAGTGCTTGAAATCTCACCCCCTGACCCAGAATTGGCCTCCGCATCCCATGCCCACAGCGTCCCCCCACCGGCTGGCTCGTAGAGCAGGTTGGGAGAGGTACCGACGCACGCGCCAGCTGTCGTGGGATCGGCGTTCGACGGTGAGCCGGATATCCAAGTGTCCTGCAAGAAGACAACTGCATGAGCAGCCGAGGCACCCAAAGGCGTGGTGTCGCTGACAGTAAATGTGAGAGTGGTAGTGCCGCTCGGTAAAGAAGTACAGAAGAATGAAACTTCGGAAACTAAGTACTCTTCAGTACCACTGCCGTCACCGTATGCATATACAGCGATGCTTACGGAGGGAACAACAGGCCCGACCGTGTACGGGTTAAGTGCCGGTGTGGCTTGAATGTATGGCGTGTTCGGCGGAACGCCTGACCCAACCGTGTTCCAATATGGGCCTTGCTCGAAACCGCACACTATGGGACTGGAGACGCCAGTCGAAGTACTTGTGAGCGTTGAAAGCGGGTTCACAAAGAGGGTGGCGGTAACGACCCCGGTGAGTATCAAAAGGGTCGACCCCAACCAAATCAGCTGTGAACTCCTAGGTCTCGCCCGCGTGGCCGTATCTGCACGCCGGAGAAACTCACGATAGGCGTACCTTCTACCCATATATCTCCCAGATGACCAAGCACGGAGACGCTCCAAGGGTAAACCGACGTTCAGCTCTCTCTATGGTAAGAATGTGTGCATTCGGCAAGTTACGAGCCTCGGGAAAATATCTGCAAACTGGGGGACTTCGGCTTGATACATCGAGCTGTGGGTAGAGTCCCTCAAGATAGTTCATGGCCCCTCTCATTTATAAACCCGCTTATCCGAAATCGCTGACTTGTCGTGGTCGTGCGACCTGCGCGCGAGATGAGCTGTTTGCCACGACTTCAAATGAGCTACCAGAATTATGGCTAAAGCCGTGGCAGCAAGCACCGCGGCCACCCACGGTGCGATCTTCCAGAATGCGAGAAACATATTTTCGATACCGCCTACGAACCACCCCGCAGACCCTGGCGCTGGAGGGAACACGTATCCGACTGCCAGGACTAGGTAGATTTGGCCACCTGAATCTCCCGATACACTCAGTGCCAAACTAAACACGTCTCCGCCTGAGAGTTTCGATAGCGAACCCTGCTTTCCTAAGGAAACGGCCTGAGAAGCATTGTAATACAGGTAAGCAGGTTCTAAGTGTACTGCAATGTTCCTTGTGCTAAGGGTTAATGGCACCCTCACAAATGGATTCCCCGATGGGGTGAACTGAGGTGGGGTTAAATTTAAGGAGTTCTCAAAAGAGCTTACCCAATTCTCCAATCCCGTTGAATTGAAGGTGAATTCGGCATTGAACGAGTCCAAAAGGAATGGTGTGGAGACAATGATGTCGTCTCCCGTCGCATCACTCACTGCGGCAAATGAAATTGTGTCAAAGGTGTTTCCAGCAGCACCCGATGTTTCCGTGACAACCTTTGGGGACGACCATGGTTGAAGAATCGAAACCATTGTGTTGGATCCTAACACCGCCCCCAACAGCGAACGTACGGGGTTGGCAAAGTTCGCCAGGGAGTAAACGGGCATGGTGCCAGAAAAAACTTGGGTTGGGGGTGAGACAGACTCTAAGTCAGCAACAAAAATCTGACCACTCTCCGTTCCAAACGCCAAGAATCTTCCCGAAGGGTCCAACGCTATCGAAGTTACGCTGTCATTTGAAGAAATGTTGTGAAAGTAGGATTCCGATGCGCTGAGGCCCGTGAAATTTATTACAAGGATATGGCTTGCCTGCGCCACCGCCACTTTCGATACCCCTGCCCCCGATGAGGCGCCCAAGTGAATCGCTTGGTTTTGTTGAAGCTTTAGGATTGGTACCATGGGGTTCGCCCATGTTCCCGTGCCTCCCCTGATCGTCCAGTTCGAAAGAAAGAGTCCTCGGCTATTGTCCGCCACGACGACTGCCGGAAGGCCATTGGGATAGCGCAAGAGCTGTATCCCAGAATAGATAGGGGTCACCGTGCTAGCATTGGGGGGGAGCAAAACGGTTTCACTCCATGTTGAATTTACTGGGGTAAGGACGAAGACATCATCTCCTGCGGTGGCCGCTACGGATAGGGATGCACCTATGAACAATGACCCAACGGCAACTGACGTGACCGGCAATCCAGGGGTGAGCGCAAGACTATAGATGACTCGTCCCGGTGTACCAGGGTCAACGCTCATAATGGTGACATTACCACCACTTTCTCCCATTACAAACAGGGACGAACCATCGGGCTCGCTTCCCGAGGTGAAACTGGAAATGCCTTCGGACCTCTGGGACCAAGATAGGGGTACCTCTGGCCCATATGCCGTTGCCCCTGACCGGTTCAACACTGTCTGGCTTCCCACGGTGAGATTGAATGAATAACTCCCTCCCACAGTACCTGCGAGCGTGCTCGCTACCGCTGCGCCACTGAGTGTTGATCCGGGGGGGAGAACGATTCCTCCGGCGTAGCTTGAATTGTTGGCATCCACTGAGAGAGAACGACTCGAACTGGTGTAACCTCCATAGGGTCCCGGCCATGTCCATATATTGTTTCCGTTTACCGACGATACAATGGCAGGATTCAAGATGGGATTCGAATCGGGCGAAGGCGTCGCAACACTTAACTCGGCGTTGGAATAGCTCGCGCTTGCTGGGAGCCGACAAGTTGCGTTCCAAACTTGGCTGGAACGCACCCCACTTTCAAACGGAAGTAGAATAGTCCTCCCGCAAGTTATTGTCCCACTCCCTGCCGCCAACGGTTCTATGCCCACCGAAGATGCCGAGGCCAGTGGGGTACAGATAACACAAGCCAGAATTATGGCTACCGAGAGCTCAAGGCTCTTCCCTTTCGTCGGTGATTCCCGAACCATCTCTAGAACCTGAGAACCACGTGAGGAAAATAAACTGTCCCTCCGCGATTAACCTCACTCTCAACCAGAAGCGGTTTGGGAAGGCACCCAAGCGCAAGAGAATAGGCGAGTAGTTCTCCGCTTGGGGCCTTCAAGTCGTTTAGCTGGCCCACTTTCTTGCCTAGGGTGTGATCGTCACCGTAGAAGACAGGACCCATGAGACACTGGTTATACTGCTTGGCATATCACCGAACCCAAAGCCTATGTCTTCATAGTACGTCACCGACGCCAAGCCCCTCGCAATCGTCACAGTCCCTGGAAGTGCTGAACCCCCACAACCTGACGATGCCGAAGTCTGGGCACCCCCAACAACACCGTTCACCCACACCCAAGTGTTTGACGTAGACTGTGCACCTAGGGCTTTGTTTTCCGGCGGATAGAGAGACGGAGTGAACGCACTGCTGGTGTAAGTGCACGCAGTTGGAGCGGTAGCCGAGCAAGCTCCACCCGACACCGTCTGGGTGGTGGGAATGCACCAGTTCCCGATAGCCGCATCCGAGGTTGTGGTCGCAGAGTCTGAGGTTAGGAACAGTGCCGCCCAGTCAGCGCTTGTTGATGTCACGCCTGAAACCCCAGTCCCAGAGATGGTAATTGCTGCGGAGATGCTGGTCACCGAAGAGGGTGTGCTGTCACATGCCCAGACAATCTCACCTTCCAAGTACTCGTACCCAGACGTTCCCGTAGCTTCCAAAACGTTCACAGTAACGGTAGCCGTCGCGATCAAACCGTTGCTATCTGCAGTGCCCGACAAAGTTGGTACGTACGCGGCATCCTTTGAACCGGCCAGTTCGAAGCCGCATGAAGCTGACGGCTGCCCAGACTCTGTGCTTGTCAAAGAATTGGAAGCCGTGGGGACGCTAATGAACGAAGTAGCCGCCACCAAACCCGGTAGGGTCATCATGATGGCGATCAATATCCCCAGCTTGGCTCCGCGGCGCTTGAAACGGCCGCCAGCCGTGAAATCCGTCGCCCGCGTTTTTAGACTTTCCCACATCGATGTCCACACCTCGTGTGCTATGATATCGCACGATTTGTATTTAATACTTTGTCCGAAGCTCTGGCCAATGCGGTTTCAGGGATCCCTCCCCTTCCCGTCCCTGCCGGCGTGCTGCAGCAAGGGTTTAGCCCCCCGCTCTTTCCTCCTGCCGTGGCATTCCGGTCCCTCCTCAGCTTTCTTTCCCGGCTCCCGCTCGGGGCCCAAGCCCTGGACGGCATTGCCCCCTCGGTCTGGGCCATTCCATTGGCCGGCGGAGTCCTGGCCATCCTTTTGGGTGGATTCGGGTTCCTGATCTTCACCTTCCTCCCGCTCTTTGCGGGAGTCCCTGTGTTCTTGCTGACCTACTTTGCTCTGAAGGGTAGCTTGCACATGGACGGTCTTTCCGATATGGCCGATGCTCTCGCAAGCCAGGGAACCGTGGAGCGCCGACAGCGCATCCTCAAGGACCCCCACACCGGCATGGCCGGCATCCTCGCCATCCTGCTCTTCCTAGTCGTGGTCATCTTCTCCTTGGCCGGTCTTTCCTATGGCAGCCACCCTGTCGGAGCTCTCCTCCCGGCAATGTGGATGGGTTACTCCCTCGATTGGGCCATCTTCTTTGCCCTCATCGTTGCCGAATTGAACGCAACGACAGCCATGGTCTTTGTGATGGGGGTTGGGCGCCCGTCCCGCATATCCCAGCTCGCCAGGCCTCTTGTGGAGAAGACCCGTATGGGGAGCATGATGTTCGGGTTGGTCGTGGCTTGGGGGGTCTCCTTGATTCTCGGGGGAGTGCTTGTGGTATGCGTCGCGGCAACAGGTCTGTTGGGCATCTACATTGCCCGGACGGCCAACCGGGCCTTAGGGGGGGTCAACGGGGATGTCCTAGGGGCCGCGCACGAGGTGGTCTTTGCTGCCTGCCTCTTGATCGCGGTCCTTCTTCCCTGGACCCCCATCTTTTAGGACCTCGTTACATTAACATTGGGCCGGTCGAGCCCATGGGTATCCCAGTAGTGATCATGGCGGGGGGGAGGGGTACCCGCTTCGGAAGAGGAGAGAAGCCGATGGCCGTGTGTCGGGGCCAACCTCTGATCCATCATCTTCTTGGTGCGCTAAGGGCCGTCGGTGTTATTGCTCCGACCGTGGCGACGAGCCCGTGGGTTCCAGAGACCACCCGGCTCGTCGAGTCCATGGGGCTGGACGTGTTGCAGACCCCAGGCAAGGGTTACGCTGAGGACATAGGTTGGATCACCCAAAGGCTCCCCCAGTTCGTTTGCGTGGCTGGCGACATACCGTTCCCCCCTGTGGTTGAGTTGACGCGCTTCCTTGAAGCGGCCGAGCACAGTCGTTCAAGCGTCGTCGGTCTCCTTCCCGAACGCCTTCGCTTGACCCAGCTCACCCCCGGACCCCGGTGGCCTCACGAGGTCCCACCGTTCGGCCCCTGCCGGATCGTCGGAGTGAACCGGGTGGACGTCCTGGACCCCGACGATAAGGAAACATTCGTCTTCCGTGACCCTTGGATCGGGGCGGCTGTCACCACCCCGGCGGACCTTGAATGGATCGCTGAGAACGCTCCCTGACCCAGAGGCCGGTCGGAAGCCCTTCATGTAGGGGGTGTGGACTCAGGGCTTGCGAAACCCGCAAAGCCACGTTCCGGTCCTTCGTACCGGGACGCTCCCCCACCGGGAGGCCCAGCGGTCGAGGGCCCCGTCGAGCCAGTTTGTATTGTCGGCGAGCACGACACCGCCGGAGGGTACCTTGCGGTCCACGGTCTGGAACTCCCAGGTGGCATGCTCGAAGGTATGGAGGTCGTCGTGGAGGAAGATATCGACCCGATCGAGCTCATCCACCAAAATGGGAAGGAGGTCCTCGCTTCTACCGATCCTGAGGTCCCATCCTTGTTTGAGCGTGGAGGGCACCGCCCATCCGCTCGCCCTACCGGGGGGCAAGGCGACGGGGGAGTCCTCATTCTCGGAGAACCGGGTGGACTTCTGGGGGGTGGGGAAGTCGATCGAGTGCAAGGTGCCTCGGCCGTTCCTTTGGAGGGCCTGGAGAAAGTGGGCGGAGGATACGCCGGACGACACCCCTACCTCCACGATGTGGGCTGGTTTCAGGATGCGGGCGAGGGCATAGAGTTCGAGTGGGGCGCGGATCTCAGCGTAGAACTCCCGGCCGGCCGCCCGGTGTTCCCGCTGGACATGTTCTTCGAGGGCCCGTTCTTTCGTCGCCTCGGTGAGAGCTTCTGCCACCTCTCGGACCGGGGCGCCGGTAAGCTCGGCGACCCAGCGTGGATCGGTCTTGGGAACTCTTGGGGTCTCCCCCATGGTCCACCCAAGCCGGTTTCCCAGTTAAAATCAGCGTCGGCCGGGGGGCCATCCGCCATCGAAACGTAGATAACCCAGTGCTCCTTCTAGTCCCGTGATGGCGCCAGGGACCGAGCCCACCGTCCGCATCGTCCGGACCGGGAACGTCTCGGTCCGCGGCTCCATGCTGCTTGTGGGATTCCCCACGTTCGGCCTTGTGGGATCGATCGCAGCAAGCTACCTCACCCACTCCCTCGGGATGAAGCCGTTCGGCTACATGGTCACCGAAGACCTCCCTCCCACCGTGGTGATGGAGGATGGCCAGGTGGCTCCCCCCATCCGTCTTTACACCACGCGTACCGTGTGCGGTATTGACGGGAAGTGCGATCAGCTTGTGGTGTTGCTCTCCGACATCCAACCCCCGGTGGAGGCGCTCACCCCCATCGCTACCGCCATCTTGGACTGGGCCGAGGAGAATGGGGTCGCGAACACGGTGGTCTTGGAAGGTCATCCCACCAAGGAGGACCGGGAGGCGAACGTCGTGGCCATGGCCAATAAGGCGGCCATGGGGGTCTTCGATACCCACGGGTTCCAACGGGCGAACGGCCTCATCACCGGATTCACCGGGGCCATGCTCCTCCACAGCATCGGCCGGAAGAGCCCGGTATTCTGCCTCGTCACGCAGGCGCACAAGGAGTTCCCGGATGCGAATGCCGCCGCCATGCTCCTCGAGGCGGCGAACCCCTTGGTGCCGCTCCTTGTTATCGACACCACCCCGCTCCGTCAGAAGGCCACGCAGATCGAGAAGGTGATGCGGGAGAACATCGCCACTCAGAAGACCACGTTGAAGAAGCTCGTTGAGGAAACGGGGGGTGAGATGTATCGCTGATGCGGCGCCGTCTCCGAGCGCGGAGACCACCTATTTCAAGGTAAGCGACAACCTTTACCTCCGGAACTTCCATCCCGCGGATGTCCCCCGGATCGCCCAGATTACAGCGGAGGCGCTCAACGAGCACTACGACCCTTCGCTCTATCTCTCCCTCAGCCGCGAGTGGCCCGAGGGGTACATCGTGGCTGTCGACCGGGATGGCACCGTCCAGGGGTTCCTCCTCGGCGTCTGCCAGGTCCCGAGTGAAGGGCGGGTGCTCATGTTCGCTGTCGAGGGCGCCTGGCGACGGAGAGGGGTCGGTGGTGCGCTCATGAGCACGTTCTTCAACCGCTGTCGGGTCAAGGGGTTGCGCCGGGTCACCCTGGAGGTCCGCGTCGGGAATGCGAACGCCATCCGTTTCTACAACCGGTTCGGTTTCACGATGGCCGACCTGCTCCGGAATTATTACTCGGACGGGGAGAACGGCTACCAGATGGCCCGGTACCTCTGAAGCCGGGTTCAGGCCCCGTTTATTCCGCCTTCAGCCGCCGGGTCAGGGACTTGAGCACGTCGAGGAACCGGAAAGTGGTCTCCCGGTCCCGCAGGCCGAACCGCACATGCCGGGGCAGTCCTAGCGGGGTGAGATCGCGCACGGCAAACCCTCTCGTGCGCAAGTCTTGGGTCAGTTTCCGCGCGGAGACGGATTCTACAGCGAAGTAGTTCGCCTGTGTGGTGGCATGGAGCCGTTTCCGGACCTCGGCACTGAGCCTCCGGGTCTTCTCCAAGCTCTCCCGGACCCATTTCTCGTTTTCGAGTGTGCGGAGGGCGAGGTGCCGACCCACCGCCCCCACCGACCAAGGAAGGAGCTGGGTACGGATCCCCCGGAGCACGGCGGGGTGCCCGGTGGCGTGTCCGAACGGCATGCCGGGCGTTCCGAGGACCTTGGACCAAGAGAACACCGTGACGACAGAGGGGCTGAGCCCGGCCGCGGACTCTCCATCCTCGACGAAGGGAAGGTAGCTCTCGTCCACGAGCACGATGGCGTGGCGTTCCTCCGCCGCCTCCACGAGCGCCTGAAGCTCCCTCTTCCCGAGGCAATGGCCGAAGGGGGTGCCGGGATTCGGAAGAACGACCATTGACTCCTCCCGGATCATTTTCGTGGCGGCCGGGACCGAGAAGGCGAAGCCGGGCATAGGCACCCGTCCGACCCGGGCCCGCGCAAGCATCGCTACCCGGTTGTACTCCTCGTAGGTGAACCGGGGGAGAAGCACGGACCGTCCCATGCCGAAGGCAGTGATCGCCGCCCGCAGGAGCTCGGATGCCGAGCCTCCGACGATGACCTCTTCGGAGTCTAGCCCCAGTCGGGACCCGATCTGTTCGGCGAGGTCCTTCTGGGTGCGGTCCGGGTAGCGGGTGGCCTCCGCCCGGGCATCTTCGAGCGCGCTCTCAAGGTACGGAGGAGGACCGAAGGGGTTCGTCGACAAGGAGAGGTCAATCAGCCCTTCCGTGCTTCGCTCTGGGGATACCCCGCCATGGCTCGCTTCGGGGATGATATCGGGGTCGATGACCGGTTCCGGGACCCAATCCGGAACCGCCCTCTTCGGCTTGCGCTCAGAGGAAGAACGTCCAACCCACAACCGCCATCACCCCCAGGATGCCTCCTGCCATGGCGAGGGCGAAGAGGCTCGCCTTCTTGACCTTTCGGGCGGCCCTTCGCACGTCCTCTTCCTCAGGGGGAGCCCAATCCTTTCCGATGACATAGGAACCCTTGCGCTCAAGGCGTACCCCGAGGGACGACGCCATCGCAACGATGCTCCGTGGCGCCCGAACCTCGGGGTAGAGGGTCTGCACTTCTGCCCGCTTCCCGGTTCCCAAGAAGGCACTCGACAATCTCTCTCCGGGCCAGTTGGCCACATGGTCCACCTTGGCGGCGAAAGCGCCCACGTGAATCCAATGGCGGTCCCGATGCCCCATCAAGGCATCCAAAGTGTTGACACTGCGGTAGAACACCGCTCCCGGGAGGCCCAGGAACGCATAGTAGAGAAGGGGGGAGACGATGCTATCGGTCGTGTTCTCGGCCAAGGACTCGATGAGGGCCGAGTTAAGGAGCGCATCGGGAAGTTCCGCCGTCGGTCGGTTCACGACCCGGGATACGAGGGTTCGCTTCTCTTCCAGGGGTTTCCCCAATGGGGCGAGACAGTACTGCACAAGCCCTCGGGTGGTGAAGAGGCTCTTGGTCCAGAACACGAACAGGACGAGGACGGCGATCGCTGGTATCCAGAAGCGGACATTCCCATTGGGACCACCTACTTGAAGGAATGCGAGCCAAAATGGGGCAAGCACCACACACAAGAGCAGGGCGACGATGACGGCCGTACCCACCGTAACGAACCAGACGAGGGTTCCGAGGGCCCATTCCCTTTGGGGCCGACCGGCCCGGGGGATGGATTCCGAGAGCCCGAGGGCCAGATTCCCAACGAGCACGGGGGGGTACAGCCGTTCGGCCAGGGAACTCTCTTTGGGGTCTCCCAAGGAGATATCGAGAAGGAAGGCAAGACCGAGGGGGACTCCGGCGGCGAGGAAGTAGAGAAGAGGTCCGCTCAGGGACATGGCGGGCTATGTCTTCCCGAGCTTCTTCAGGAGTGCGAGGGGGGCCTCCTCGACGGCCCGCTGGACATCCGAAGGTGAAAGGCCCGCTCCTTTGGCGAGTCGTTCCGCTGTCTCCCGCGTGAGCAGTTGGTCCGGTCCATGGGCATCGGAATCCACCACGAGCCGGGCACCGGCCTGAAGGGCGAGCCGGGCTACGTGGCCGTTGGAAAGGCAATGGCCGCGCCGCCCGCTGATCTCGAGGATGGTCCCGTTGGCGGCGGCAAGCTCGGCATCCCTTTCGGAAAGGAGCCCGGGATGGGCCAAGATATCCACCTCGCCAGACTCGATCGCTGCGTGGTTGGTTCCCTCCGGGACAACCTCGTAGATGGTTTCCCCGTGGACGATCACGATCTCAGCCCCCAGGCTTCGGGCCCGGCGGGCGACCTCAGCGATCTTCCGGGGTGGGGCCTTGGTGATCTCTACGCCGATGATGGTGATGAGGTCCGTACCCTTCCACCCCTCGGCCTCTTCCCGGAGTTGCCGAAGCATCGCCTCCGGGTTCTCAAGGCCGACGTGGTCCGTGATGGCGAGGGCCCGGTGTCCGAGGGAGCGGGAGGTAGTCCACATGTCCGTGGCGGACACGGTGCCGTCCGTGAGGTAGGTGTGGGCGTGAAAGTCGTAGCGGAATCTCTGAGCGGAACTTACCCGGGCGGGCATCGATGGGTCCGACGCCCGCGTGGATGTAAGGTTTCGCCCGGGCCGCCGGAACGCAACCATCTCGGACCCGAGGTCATGTCGACCGGTATCTACATATATCATGTCGATTCCAGTCTACATGATGGCGATCACGACCCCGGACCCGATGCTACCTCGGCGCCTCGAACGCCTCACCGGGAACGAGGCCCCCAATTGTGTGCCGCTTTACCTCGATCGGGCCAAGGCGGTGCGGGGATCACCCGAGTTCGCGGAACGGTTGCAACGGGTGCGGGCCCTTTCGGATCCGAACCGGTTGCTCGCAGTGCTTCTCCTTGAACGCCAGGGAGAGTTGTGCGCCTGCGAGGTCCAGGCCGCGACCGGCCTTTCCCACGCAACGGTTAGCCATCACATGAAGTTGCTCGTGAAAGCTGGCATCGTCAGCGAAGATCGGCGAGGAAAGTGGCGCTATTATCGACTTCGCGACCGTTCGCGTCTTCCGTAGGCTCGACAATCCCGGGAAGGTCGATGTCGGATAACGTGGTTCTGTTCATCTGTGTTGAGAACGCTTGTCGGTCCTTGATGGCTGAAGCGATGTTCAACGCCCGGGCCCCGCCGGGTTGGCGCGCGATCTCGGCCGGAACGGAACCATCTTCCGCCCCGAATCCCCGAACCGGCCCCATGCTCCGAGAGATTGGCCTTTCGCTCCCTTCTCACCCACCCCAGATGCTCACAGGGGCGTTGATGAGCCTGGCCGCCCGTCGTGTCACGATGGGGTGCTTGGACCGAGCGAGTTGCCCGGCACGCCTTAAATCCCTCCCGCTCGAGGACTGGGGGCTCCCGGACCCGGGCAAGCTTGACGATGCGGGATTCCGGCACGTCCGGGACGATCTCCGCCAAAGGGTCGATCGCCTCGTTCAAGACTTGAAGAACGGTGCGACCCCGGGGTAGGGTTTATGAGACGGGTCGAACACCTCTCCTTCCTGGACCGGTACCTGACGGCGTGGATCCTCGGAGCCATGGCCTTCGGCGTGGGTATCGGTTACTACTTTCCCGGGGTCTCCTCTTTCGTCGGGAGCTTCCAGATCGGCACGACGAGCATCCCGATCGCGATCGGCCTCATCGTCATGATGTACCCTCCGCTGGCCCGAGTCCGGTACGAGAACCTCGGGCGGGCGTTCTTCGACCGGCGCGTGTTCGGTCTCTCCCTGGTCCAGAACTGGCTCATCGGCCCGGTCCTCATGTTTTTGTTGGCCGTCGTTTTCCTCCGGGGTCAACCGGCGTTCATGGCCGGTGTGATCCTCATCGGCCTGGCCCGATGCATCGCCATGGTCATCGTTTGGAACGACCTCGCCTGCGGGGACCGCGAGTACGCCGCGGGGCTGGTCGCGCTGAACTCGATCTTCCAGGTGCTCTTCTACTCCGTATACGCCTACGTATTCATCACCATACTGCCGGCTGCGCTCGGGTTCGCGGGGGTCGTCGTACACATCACTGTCCTCGAGGTGGCGACCAGTGTGGCGATCTACCTTGGCATTCCCTTCTTCGCCGGATGGATCACGAGCGTGGGATTGCGCCGGCTGAAAGGGTCCCGTTGGTATGATACCCGGTTCGCCCCTCGTTTGGCACCGCTCACGCTGATCGCCCTGCTCTTCACGATCGTCGTCATGTTCTCGCTGAAGGGTTCCTATATCATCCGCCTCCCGGCCGACGTTCTGATCGTGGCCGTACCCCTCGTCCTCTACTACATCCTCATGTTCTTCACTTCCCTTCTGATGGCGAAACGTGCCGGGACGAACTACGAACGGTCCACCGCGCTCTCGTTCACCGCCGCGAGCAACAACTTCGAGCTCGCGATCGCCGTGGCGATATCCGTGTTTGGGATCGGATCCGGCGAGGCCTTCGCCGCGGTGATCGGTCCCCTCGTGGAAGTGCCGGTCCTCCTCTCGCTTGTGAACGTGGCCCTCTGGCTGCGTCCGCGTCTCTTTCCTAGCGACCTTGCGCCCCCAATCCCCTCGTCTCCCGTACCCCCATCGGGCGATTAGGTTCTCTCGGAACCGCCCGCTTCAGTGGAACAAGGGGGCTTTGGCCCCGTGTCCCGCCGGCGGAAGGAGCGCCATGGACGCTGCGGAGGCAATGCCTAGGACCATCATCCCGTAGAAGCCGAGCGTGAGGTTGGTGTAGCTCCCCGTGGCGAAGAGCCCGACAAGGAGGGGTCCGAGGGTGTTCCCCGCCCCATTCCCCAGGCCGAAGATGAGGGAATTTGCCAAGGAGGAAGACCGCTCGTTTACGTACCCTTTGGAGAGGGTCATGAGCATCGGGAAGGCGCTGAACGCGAAGAATCCGAGGAGAAAGAGCATGACGTCGGCGACGATGCCGCTCGTGTCCAGGTACCCGAGGGCAGCCACCATGGTGGCCGCGGTGCTTGCACCGAAGAGCATCCGCCCGTCAAAGTTCCGGGTGAGATAGCCAAAGAGAGGCTGCCCGAAGATCCCACCGGCATAGATGATGGTGACGTAGAGACCAAGCAGGGAGACCTCGGGGATCGTGTGGGCGACGACCATGTATGTGGGAAGCCACGCGATGATCCCCTGGGTCGCCATGAACCGGACCAGGGTGAGGATGGTGAGGATGACGACCCCGCGGGTGAGCGCCTCGCGTGCGGCCCCGGGGGTGGTGGGGGTAGCCGGCGCCGACCTTTCACGCAGGTAGCGGGTGGCTTCCAGGATGACGATCGCCGAGATGAACGAGATGGCGGCGAACCCGAGGAGGTAACTCCCGGTGACGAGCGAAAGGGCTGCGAAGTAGTAGACGACCGGGTAAAGCGCCCGCCCGAGACTGCCCATGGCGCCGTTGATCCCGAGCGCCATGCCCAGTCCTTCAGGCCCCCAGTTCTTCTGCAGGATCGTGGCGCCGAGGGGATGGTAGAAGGCTCCGCCGAAACCCATGAGGAAGGAGGAGGCAAGGGTCACGACGAGCGCGCTAAAGCCGGAGAGCGAGGCGATCACGAAATAGAACCCGACGAGGCCTCCCCCCATCAAGGCGGTTCCCACCGAGAGCAGAAGTTCGGGTTGACCGGTGACATCGGCAAGGCGCCCCACGTACGGGCTCGTGAGGGATATCGAGGTGTAGAACACGGCGAAGAGCGCCACGATCTCCGAAGCGGAGAAACCCCGCTGGGCGGTCAGGATGGCGGCGATCACCGGCACGAAGAAGTTGTTCCCGTCATTGACAAAGTGCCCGAGGCTGGTGTAGGCGAGGATGTGCCGTCGGTGGGTCGCCTCCATCGGTCCTCAGCTTCCCGCGAGATGTGAGCCTAGAAGAGGCTTGCCAGGGAATGTCGGTCCCCGCAGGGCACAGGCAAGGTCATAGGGGCCGGAACCCTGGGGGAGCCTTGCCAGGAGGAGGTGGGCAGCTGACGGTGGTCATGGATCGCAAGGTTCGGACCGCTGAGGAAAGTCCCCACTCCGAGGACGCATGGGAGCGGGCCCAAGCCCGCCCGGTGAGAGCCGGAGCAACGGAGCAGAAACGACACAGCCGCAGGGCACGGGGAATCGGGAACGGTGCCGAGGAGGATCCCTGCGGAGATGGTGAAACGGCCGACTCCCAGGAGCAAGCCGGTTACGGCGGGATGAAGCGCGTCCTGCGACCGCCGAGATAGGTGCGCAGTCGAATGCTGCCGGAACAGAATGGGGCTTACGACCTCGACCTGGCCGCCCCGGCGGGGAACCGCCGGGGTGTGACTTTGTCGAACCCCGAAACACCAGGGAACCCTCAAACCGGGGAGAACCCCTTAAGGTTCCCCCTATCCAATCAGATCGTCTTCAGCGGAGCCGTTGTCCAGGCAGCCGTGGCGCGTGCGACCCCATTCTTGGACCGTTCCTTCTAGGCCTTGACCAGCTCGATCATTCGGGCCACTTCAGCACCGACCCTCGACTCGGAGACCGGGCGTCGCAGCCCAGTTCGGCGCTTGGGAATCCCTCTTCAGGGTAGATCGGGTGTCCCAACCGATCGATGTTATCGAGCCACCAGTGAGTGGCTCCTCGACCTCGCCTTATCGGCGGGAACCCACGGAGGGTTCACCGCCCGTTGGGCGCGACCCGTCTCCGGACGAGTACGTTGCTCCGTCCAAAGGGGTGGATTACCCGGAATCCTGCCCGTTCGAACATTCCCGCGGAACCGAACCACGTGGCGACGGCATGCTTCTGCGTGGCCGGATACGCTTCGACGATTCCACCCCCCTTTCGTGCGATGGCGTCCAACGCAGCGTAAAGCGCCATCCGGGCCACACCCTTATGGCGGAACGGCCGGTCCACGAAGAAGCAGGTAATCCGCCACGCTGCGGGCGGAGCAAGAAGGTCGGGATGGGACTTGTACTTCCTCCCCCGCTCCACGCGGGGAAGGTCCTCCCGCCGACCGAACTGGCACCATCCCACCACTTGTCCTTCGTGGTAGACAAGGACCCCGTGCGCATGGCCACGGAGCAAGAGGGCCCGATGGTCCTTGCGGTTCTGATCCTGGCGCTCGGCACTTTCCAACGGCCCGGTGGGCCCATCCCGGTGATAGAACATGCACCAGCAGCCCGCCTGCACACCGTGGTACTTCCGGAACAACCGTTCGAAATCGTTCCAATTTTCTGGGGTGAACTCCTGAGTTTCAAAGGCATCTTGACCCCGGACTCTCAAACGCCTCGAGAGGGCCGGTGACCTCACCATGATGCCTCCCCAAGCACTTCAAATGGTTATATGTCGCGCTCACCTTCTTAGTTCAAGGTGTACATATGCGATCGGGGCGGAGTACTCGGGACCCTCATTCCTTGAACAAGATCTTCCGTAACCCGGTTGGTGCCGTGGCCTGGGTCGCGGTGATCTTCTCGGTGATGATGGCCCTTAGCGGGTTCACCAGCATCTACTCCGGACTCCCAGCGGGAAGTCCGTTGGCTTCCACCGCCCGTGCATCGGGTACGTCCAACCATCCGGAGTCGACCTCCGGAGCCTCCACGGCCCTCGACACGCCCCATGGTATCGCCCCCGGATTCGCTTCCCGGATGGCGATGGAGCGGGCGTTGATGCAGCAAGCGTTGTCTTCGGGCGTCCCTAGCCGTTATGTGTACCCTCCGAACCTTGCGTATGGAGCCACCCAAGCCGGGGCGGTGATCTCACCATTTTACACTTACGCACCGGCACCGATGGGGATCGGGGACTTCGGCTTGGTGAATACGACGGGCACTTCCGTGGGGACGGTCCTCAATACATCGAGTGTCGAAGGGACGTTGGCGCTCAACAATCTCTCAGCATTCGACCTGCTCGACGATAGCCCGCAGAGCGTGACGTTCCAATTGAACACCGTCGATGTGAACGTGACGTTCCAGAGCAACGCCTCGGGTCAATTCTGGACCCAGGATGTCCCGTTCTACTCCGCCCGCACCCACACCCTTGCGATACTGGACAACGTATGGAACTTCTCGAGCTATCGCGCCTCACTGCCCGCCACCACGTTGACGGGCACCTCCGCAGCCGACCCTCACGGATCCGGGGGTCAATTCTACTACGATTACGTGCCCGTGGGCAATTTCAGCCTCCCCTTTACCTTACAGCTGTACACGAACACCTCGGTGAGTTCCCCGGCCGTCTCCCCGTACAAGCATTACTCGTCGACCGTCACGTTCGGTGTGGACGTGGTCAAAGGTGGTCGGTCCGTTTATTCCTCCACCTTTGACACGGTCTACTTCAACTCGACCGACACGGCTCCTCCGGCGACTCCTCCCAGATACCAGATCAACGGCCAACGGTGCAGCGACTACTCGACCACGGGTTTCTGCCTGCTCCTCGATGCGGAGCTCATTGTTGGAGGCCCCGGCGGGGGCTCCAATGCCGTGATCAACGCCATCAACGCCACGATGTCGATCTTTACCTACGATACGACACTATCCCGGTACGTTCCGGCCCATTCCGCCTTTGATTATGGAGCCGATACCGGGGAGACCGCCGTCGGGGTGACGGAATGGTATGCCCAGAACGGTACGGTCGATCTCGGTACGGGGCCCTCGTTCCTCTCCCCGCTCTGGAATGCGAGCGGGACCATCCCGACCCGGGGGTCGATGCGGGTCGCCGCAACGCTCTCCCCGGCGAATGCCTTCCTCTTCTTCGAACCCGGCCTCAAGAACAAGGCGCAGTTCCAGCCCGCCGACGCTGTGTGGTCACCCCACGGTGCGACCCCAGTGACGAACTACACCCTCATGCCGGGAAACTACACCGTGACGGGGCTCCTGAGCGATCACACCCCGGTCCTTACCAATTTCACTCGGACGGCCACGAGCATCTTCGTGAACCTTTCGGCCAATCCGACCAGTGGGATATACACACCGATCTTTGCCCAGGGAAACGCCCAGGTGTCCGCGGTGAGTTCCTCCGGCTCGGGCTCGCCTTCGAGCCCCTACATCCTCGACCATGCCCCATCCTCAGCGCTAGTACCCGAATTCAACGAACTGAACGATTATGGGTACCCTGTCTTCCCCAGCATCCTTCTCCGGGACATCACGGCCTATACCCTCGTCACGGGTGAGGCCACCTTCAGCATGACCTACGCGGCACCTTGGAGCAACCTGGAAACGGCCTTGGGGGGCCCCGCTACGAACCAAATGCCGGTCGAAGCCTACAACGACACCCATATTTCCATCTGGGGCGGTTCGAACCTAACGGGATGGCTGTCCGCGAACCTCCTGACCGGACCTGATGGCAATGTGATATTCTGGAACACCACGGCCTCCCTGATCGGCAACTCGACCTTCCTGAACAACGGGAGCTTCACCGCGTCTGTCTTCGTGTACAATCCCGCCAATCGAGCGGGGGGAGACTATATCTGGGGCAACCGCCTTTCCATGGCTCCGAATGCGGCGGTTGTCACACCGCCCCCGAGTCGGTTGGTCATGGATGGCTCCGGGGATACCATCTACAACAACCAGGTGTTGACCAACTCGACGGCGGACACCCCGACCTACGACATCTACACGGGCGCGGCCGCCTCCTACAAGGACCTATGGAATGTTTCCAACCAGAGCGCGTCCAACTACCGCCTGGTCAATGGACTCAACCTTACCGGCAACATCCTCGGCCTGGCCTGGCAAGGCGGGAACTATTGGGACAACTACTACTGCACCCAGCGCGTGCTACCCTACAACAACACCGGTGCGATCACATCCGGAGGGGATTACCTCCCGCTCGGATGCGCGACCCCTCCCGGGTTGACCCTTACCTCCTACAGCATCGTTCCCAATCCTGCGATCGTAGGCAAACCTGACAACGTCAGCGTGGTCGCCTCGGGCGGTGTCCCGCCGTTGACCGACACTCTCACAGGATTTCCGGGAAGTTGTACGGGCGTACCCCCATTGTCCTTCAACTGTACCGCCACCGCTACCGGGTTCTTCACGGTGAACGTGACGGTGCGTGATTCGGCGAACCAATCGGTGAACGGCTCGCTGACGCTCCAGGTCAATCCCGCCGTGACGCTGCTTTCCACCGCCATCTCCCCTCCGTCCGCCACTGTGGGGGTCGGTTTGCCCACGAACTTCAACGCCACCCCCTCATGCTCCCCCGCCCCCTGCCCCTCGAGCGGATTGCTCATCGTCTGGGCACTCAACAACACGCTCGGCGGGCTGAATACCTCGAACGGACCGTCGGTCAGATTCACGGCGGGCGCCACGCCCGGGATCGCCCAGCTGAACCTTTCGGTGACGTACAATGGTCGGACGGTGACTTCTACTGCCAGCATCCAGATCGTGGCCGCTTTGCAGATCTCGGCCTTCGGAGCACAACCCAGTACGGTCGACGCCTTACGCACAACGTACCTGAATGCCACGGTCGCCGGGGGCCTTCCGCCCTATACTTACGGCTATTCCGGACTCCCCTCCGGTTGTGCTTCCGCGAACACGTCCTCGCTCGCCTGCACTCCCAGCACGCCGGGTACTTACGCGATCCTCCTTACGGTAGCGGATGCCCAATCGCATACGCAGGTCGCCCAGACCGTATTGGTCGTGGACCCGAGCCTCTCCGCGACGCTGACCGCCTTGCCCGCCACGGTCCCTCTCGGGGGCACCGTCTACCTCAACGCCTCCGCCGCAGGAGGAGCCCCCCCGTATTCGTACACCTATGCGCCGCTGCCGGCCGGATGCACTTCCCTCAACACGGCATCGCTCGCCTGTAAACCTTCGGTGAATGGGACGTTCAACGTGAACGCCTATGTGAAGGATGCGACCGGAGCCACTTTCTCGACATCGGCCGTCTTCACCGTCGTGGGCCCGCTGGCCGTGAGCGCTTTCACAGCGGTTCCGGCCAATGTTGCCCTGGGGCAAACGAGTTCCCTCGTTTCCACCGTACAGGGTGGATTCGCCCCGTATTCCTATGCGTACTCTGGCCTACCGTCGGGGTGCACTTCGGCCGACACCGCGAACCTTTCTTGCACCGCAAGCGTTCCGGGGCGGTTCACGGTGACCCTTTCGGTGACGGACAATCTCGGTGAACAAGCGTCGGGGGTCACGGTGCTCACCGTCCAGTCGCCGCCGGGGTATCCCATCATCGCCTCCTTCACGGCCTCTCCGTCGACGATCGCCCTCGGGGGCTCGACGACGTTCGATGTGAGCGCCACGGGTGGTTCAGGAACCCTGAGCTATGCTTACGCCAACATGCCCCCGGGATGTTCACCCGGGGATGTGTCCGTTTATACCTGCTCTCCCGCCCTCTCAGGGAACTACTCCCTGACGGTCACCGTCATGGATAGTGCCCAGCACGCCAGTGAAGCGACGACCGAACTCATCGTCTCACCGTCCACCCAGGTCTTCTCCCTCGTCTCCGTCAACATCACCCCGGCCATCGGGACGATCGCGGTCAATGGCAAGGTCCAGCTCTCCGCCCAGCCCGTCTGTTCTCCCGCCCCGTGCCCGGCCTTCGGCATCGCTTACACCTGGTCGGTGAGCAACAACCTCGCGGTGGCCAGCCCGAACAATGCCCAAACTACAACGCTCACTGCCGGAAGCACACCAGGCACGGTGTCCCTCAACCTGCAGGCCCAGACACGAACGGGGGGTGTGGGGACAGCCATTACCATCTCGATACTACCCACAAGTTCGGGAGCGCCCCGGATCACCTCCTTCAGTGTAACTCCCAATCCTGTGGCCCTCGGAGGGACGGTACAGTTCTCGACCGTGACCCAAGGTGGGTCGTACCCGCTGTCGTACTCGTACACGGGGCTCGCCCCCGGCTGCGCTTCCCAGAACGCGGCCGTGTTCTCATGTTCGCCGGGTATCGGGGGGCAGTTCAACGTGTGGGTCGTGGTGACGGACAAGACGGGGAAGACCGCAACCGCCCAGACGAACCTCTCGGTCACTTCGCCCGCGGGATACCCCGTGATCGCGTCCTTCACCGTATCCCCTACCACGACGTCCGTGGGTGGGTCGGTCACGTTCTCGGTCACCGTCCATGGAGGCACGGGTTCCCTGAGCTACGTCTATGGGGGGCTGCCCGCCGGATGTCAGAGCACGGATGCGAACACATTGCAGTGTGCGCCCTCCACGGCCGGGAATTTCTCCGTGCAGGTGACCGTGACCGATGGAGCGGGCCGGTCCGTGGCGGCCACGACCCACCTCACCGTGCTCTCCGCCACAAGTTCCACCAACAGCGGTGGATCCAGTCTGGGGATACTCCTCGTCATCCTCGCCATCGTGGTGGTCGCCGTGGTGATCGCGATCGTGGTTGCACTGTGGGTGCGCCGCCGGGGTCCGACCACATCTTTGCAGCCTTACACCCCCACTCCAGCTCCCACGCCAGCTACAACCCCTCCCCCAGCACCGAGTCAGGACCTACCGCCCCCCTCAAACCCACAGTGAAGGGAGGGGAAAGGAGCCCCTTTCCCTAACCGAACGGGTACGGGCAACCCGGGAGGGGAAAAGGTTCGGGGCCCGGACCAAATCGCTCCTCGCCTTAGTATAGTTGAGGCGAGCGAACATGATGCAAATGATCGGACGGCGGATCCACCCAGAAAAGAAGCCCGGTTACAACGAACAACCCCGGAGCGCTTTCGTCTTTGATGTGTCCTCGTTCGGACATCTTTTCCCTGTCCTCCGCCCAATACGCTCACTGCAGGTCCCCGCCACACTGCGCGGGTTCTGACGGCGTGGGGGGAAAGGCATGTTTGGCGATCCCTATTTTTGGGAGGAACTTGTTAGTGGTATCGGCGAGGTGTTGCTCACCTTTGCGGTCCTCCGGTTCCTTCGGAACGACTCGACCCGTCGACTTCTTACCCACTCCCCTCCGGCGGTGGACCGGTGGCGAGGAGCGTCAAGGTTCCCACGTGGAACGACCGGGAAGCCCTCCTTTCCGACTTGGTAGCGTCATCAGGCCTTTGGCGCCAGATGTGCCAAAGCTCCCCCTGTCGATCCGTGATAGCAATGTGCTGGTTGCGTCCTGAGCGTGAGGATACTCTTAGGTGAAAACGCTACATGTCGGCAACTATCGTCCGAAGTCCCACCCGTTGAAAACGACGGAGTCGATCCTTGCGGCCTTCGGGGCGACCCCGTCGACCACGACGGGAATCTCCCCTATCCTTGATGAGGGGGGGGATCCCCTGCTAGATCTCCGACCCCCGGGGTCTTTCTGCGCTCGGTACCCGAAGACCAGTTCAGATCTCGAGGGGGTTCAAGCCCTCGGTCAGCACTTTGCGTTCCACCTTGGCGAGCGTCTCGGAGACCGCGGATTTCGATAGCCCCATGATCGTCGCTATGTCCGTGAGGGTGGTCCGTCGGGGAGTGTCCCAGTAGCCTGAGGATCGGGCCATCCGGTAGAGGTCCAGTTGCCGGGGGGTCAACCCGGCGTGAGGACCCCGCTTCACGGAACCCTCGGTGATGTGGCTCAGCAGCACGTCAACCTTGCGCTCCCGCAGCAAGCCGAAGATGCGCTGGATCTTCACCCGGGACGCCCGGACGGTGACCGACATCCTCCCTTCCAACACCGGGATGGGGAGAACTGGGGCCACCCCCAAACTCTGCAACGTGTCAATGAGGACTCCCGCCCGAGTGGTTAGACGGATGAGAAGGCGCTGTGCGGTTTGGTCGAGAACCTCGACCACGTTCGGCCGGGATTGTTCCACGATCGTCGCACCCGTTCGGGGATCCGAGAGGTCTCCCCGAATCTCAAGGTCCATCACAGCGAGGCTGTTCCCCAGGGGAAAGAGGGAAATGATCCGGACGTCGAGAGCCGGAAAGACGGAGGAGATGCCCGGGAGTCCAAAACCCTCCGGGTCGAACGTCAGGTTGAACCGGGCCGTCATCACTTTCTCGGCCATCGCATCCAGGGGAGTACCGACCACCCGCGGAAAGGTGACCGTGTTGCTGGGGTTAGGGTCCGGGGTGCTTCCCCCGGATGGACCGAGGGCTACATGGTCCGTCGGGGGTCGTTGGCGGGAAGGGGTTGAAGGGCTCTGACGTGGCTTCAAGGTCGGATTCGAAAGCTCCATACCCTATAGTATGCGAGGGTGGGATTTGCGTGGATTCCCGTACGGGAACGGGCTCGGTGTACCCCGAACAGGTTCGGGATTTCCTTGGACGGGATTCGGATATCGGGAACGCGAAGAATGTCCACCTACCGTAGTACATTAGAAACGTCCTTGGGATCAAACCAAGTCCAGGTCCCTGCTGACCCGGACGCTACCCACCCAATCCAAGCGCAGTCTGTTCAGAAGGCTCCTGCAAACACGTCTCTGAGGGGATCGTCCAGCATGGGGGGTGCCGGTGGGATTGCGGCGGGATGCTGGGGAGGGAACGCGGGAGTTCTCCCCTCCAAGCTTGGATTCTTTCCGTTCGGGCGGACGCCAGTCGCTTGGCGCTTCCGGCGAACCCGTGTACCGTAGAGCACGATGGCGACAGCTACCGCCGCCAAGAGGGCAAAGATCATCCAATCCTCGACGGGAAGACCCGAAGTGGACTGGGACCCCAACACGGTCACGGGATGCTGGAACCCGCTCAACGCGCTCGACCATGAGCTCACTTTTCCCGCCGCATCCGTGACATTGACTATGGGATAGTAAGTTCCGGGTCCGGTGTAAGTGTGGGAGACCTGATGGGCTCCTGAGGATGCCAAGCTGGTACCGTCCCCGAAGTTCCAATGAAGTAGGTACGGGGCCGTGCCCCCATGGACCGACGGGAAGAAACCCACGGTTAGAGGTCCCGGACCGTTCATGCGCAACATGGTCACGGAAATCGCCAGAGGCTCGGGCCCAGTGCCTTGGGCCGCGGGATTCGTCACTGTGATGTACACACCGCTCGTCGCCGCATCCCCTGCAGAGTCGGAGACCACTATCTGGGCGACATAGACCCCGGGAAGTCCGTAGGTGTGGGTGACACGCGATCCCGTTCCTATCGAGCTTCCATCGCCAAAGTTCCACCGGTAGGTGTAGGGCCCCATACCGCTAGAAGCAGAAGCTCCGAGCTCCACGGTCAGGGGTCCGGAGCCTGTCGTCGGGGAGGCTGAAAGGGATAGATCGAGCGATGTGGTCAGGTTGCTTGTCGGGCGTTCGTATGCGACGATAGTGACGACGGATTGCGCTACCGTGCCGGTGCTGTCAACTACCGTGACCACGGCGGAGAAGGTACCGGCCGTGGAGTAGATATGGGTCACGTTCGCTCCCGCGGCGGACGCACCATCTCCGAAGTCCCAGAGGTAGGTGTAGGGGGCGACCCCTCCTGAAGCTGTAGCATCCAAGGCCACACCCAACGGAGCCTCCCCCGTCGAAACGTTGGTCGATGCGGAGACTGACAACGAGCCAGCGGATGGCGCTAGCAGAATGACGGGCACTGTCGTCGTGGCGGAGGCGCCCAGCCGGTCCTGCACAAGGAGTGTGAGGTTCTCTGTGCAGCGGCTCGTCCGGCACTGGGTGGGTAGGGCACCGTAGGTGTGACTGACGATCTGGCCCGATCCATTGGCGCCATCCCCGAAGCTCCAGTTGAAGGTATAGGGAGCCGTTCCACCCGTGGCGTTTCCGGTGACGGTTACCGACAGCGGGGGGTAACCCACGCTTGCGGAATCGAAGCTCACTTGGGCTACCAGTTGGTTCGGAGTAGGGGAGACAACGATCACATTCCCGCTAGCCGTCGCCCGGTCCCCTTTCGAGTCTGAGACCGCAACGGAGAGAGTGTAGTTCCCGGGGTTGTTGTACATGTGGGCTATGTTCGCTATGGACGAAAACCCCACGGTACCGTCCCCGAAGTTCCACTGGTATAGATATGCGGGATAGCCTCCCGAAGTGGGGGCGGTCACTTGGACCGTAAGCGGGGCATCCCCTTGGGCGGCGGAGTCGAAATCGATGGTCACCCGGAGGGGGTTCACTGCTCCGACCACTACCAATGCGGTGACGGCCGTGACCGTGTTATTGTGGGCATCGGTCACGGTCACGGCCGGTGAGTAGTTGCCGGGTGAGGTTGGGACGCAGCTGATCTGGTTCGCATTCGTGCCAGAACATTGGGGAGGCAAGGAGCTGTAGCTGTAACTGAATGGTGGAGTTCCCCCCGTGACGTTCACAACCCCCAGGGTCGTGTTCCCGACCGTGATGGTCGACGGGCGGAACGTCCAACTGCTGATCCCGAGCTTGGGATTCACAGCGATCGGTGTCTGTGCGCTCGCCGAGTGCCGTGACACGTCGACTATGGAGACCGTGACTGAGAAGTTCCCGACTGCCGTGGGAGTGCACACGACCGTCGTGGTGTTCGATGATGTGCACCCTGGGGGAAGCCCGGAGTAGGAAACGATGTACGGAGGACTCCCGCCCGAAACAGAGACCGAAAGCGTAGTGGACCCACCCAGGTCGAGCGTCGCCGGGGTAGCGGTGAACGAGGTGATGATCGGAGGGGTCTGTCCCGGCGAAAGGACCGAGATGAAATCTGACTGGGCCTCTCCCACATAGATGTAGCCGTTCAGAGAGTCCCCGACCATCCAGTTCGGCTGCGTGCCGACCCCGGTCGTGATGTTTCCGATCACCTTGTAGTTCGTAGAGTTCACGACCGAGACCTGGGAACTTTGAAAGTCCGATACGTAGAGGTCGCCCGTGAGGTTCGATGCGCTTACCCCGCGCGGTCCGAGCCCCACAGTGAAGCTGGCCACGACTTTGTCCGTCGCAGCATCGATCACCGAGACATTGTTCGAGTTTGTGTTTGCCACGTACACGTCGCCATCGGCCCGGTCAAAGTAATCACCGGTTGGGGAGGAGCCGACGGGAATGGTCGCTTCGACGGCATTCGAGGTTTCATTGACCACAGTGACAAAACCTCCGGTCCCGTTCCCCGCGTCGGTCACGAACAAGCGTCCGCCCTGCACCGAGGGGTCTTGGGTCATGAACCAAGGGTGAACCCAGGTCGGGATCGATCCGACCGCCCGTCCGTTCGTCCCATTTACCACCGTAAGATTGGCCGAATAGGCGTTCGCCACAAACAGGTTGCCTGTGATGGGGTCGAAGAACACGCCCCCGGGAGAACTTCCGACATGGGTGGCAGAGACCAGGGTGCCCGTGGTCACGTTGACCCCCACGAGAGAGTTGTTGGCCGCGATCGAGACGTAAAGGCGCCCGTTCAGGGGGTCGAAGGCGACACCCTTGGGAGGCAGGGCAAACCCGAGAGTTCCTATCACCCGGTTCGATGCGCCACTAATGACGGTAATGTTATCCGAGCCATCCGAAGCGACGTAGAGGTTCCCATCTTGAGTATCGACCGCAAGCATTGTCGGATCGAGTCCCACGGTGATGTTCTCCAGAATGCAGTTCGAACAGGCGGGGGTCGACAGGTTCCAGGGACCGGATAACCGATCCGTCCTACCTTTGATCACGTCTAACCCGCCTATGGACAAGCGCGTTCCCCCGGAAGCAATGAGGCTCGATCCCCAGGGAGATATCAATAGGATCGCAAGGAGGATCGCCGCGATCCCCAATGTCAATTTCGGGGGCGGTAAGAATCCGCTAGGACGTTCCTGGACCTTCCCCTCGAAGCCGTTCGTTCGGGTAGGTTTCCATCCGGTGGGCATCACAAAAGAATCTGGGCGAAGCATATTTAAGCCGAAGTGTGTTCCGAAGGTGGCTTCACCGTATACCATGCCATAGTGTCACATGGTCAACAGTTCTGCGACCCGGTCGCGCCCCTTAACCGAGAACGAGGCGATCGTGGTGAAGAGTATCCTCGGGGCCTCGATCGAGGAAACCGAGGCGGACCGGATCCGTCGATGCGGATTGCCCCGATCCACCTACCTGGAGGCAAAGCAACGCGTCTACGCCGAAGGGCTGATCCAGGACCGCTATGTTCCGAGTTCCCGCGCGTTGGGGCTCTCCCGGATATCCTTCGTACTCAGCCGCCCCTTCGCCGATAAGCGGGGACCCGTCACACAAGCCCTCCTTTCGACCCCAGGCACGGTGCTCGTTTGGACGGGGGTGCATGTCCAAATGGGAGTCGTCATCCATCGGACCGAGGCGGATCTCTCCCGGTTCGAAGAGAGGGTGGAGCGCCTCCTGGACGGCGGTGCCCTGATCGGCCATGTGCGTTCCCGACCAATCCCGGAGGATATCCCCGTATACTTCGATTTCGAGGGGATATGGAGCTCGTTCGTGGGAACCTTGGGAGTGCGGAAGTACCCAAGGGCGTTCCCATCGGTGTTGCACGGGGAGGATACGGGAATGCCGGCCTCACCCCCTTCCGAGGTCGTGTCGGACCTGCTCAGAAAGCACATCGGTGAAGAGGAGTCCCCCTCCCCTCATCTGGTGGGGCCAGCCTCGCTATCGCGTTCCCGTAAGAAGGCCTTGGAAGACGGGAAAGTGGAGTGGCGCACGTTCCTTTCCGTCGGTCTGCCGATATCCTTCGGCCCCAATCGCCTGGCGGACATCGTCTTGGTCGTGGGCCGGCGCGAGAAGGGCCGCACCCTCACCCAGCTGCTGGAAGAACTGGTGACCGACTGCACCGCATTCCCATTCCTCGTCGCAGGAGATGAGGACCAAGTACTCATCGGATTCATGGGGGCCGGTCTCGGAGCGAACGGGACAACATCCCGGAAGGTTGGGACCAACGTTTCCTCCTCCATCGTGAACTCCGTATCTCACCTGGAGATACTGCGGGAGGGCCTGGGACTTGTGACCACCCAGCGCGATCATCAGTACGAGTATTTGCTGTAGTCGTAAACCTCACACCTCGGTTCCCTGAGGCCGACATCGAGAACCCTCGGCACCGCAGAAGAAGATATACCACCCCTATCCCTCGCCAAACCTCATGGAAGTGGCCCCCGCGAACACGAACCCCTTCGAGACGAACCGTCTCCTCGTCGAGCTTTCGACCTACTACCAGGATGGCACGCAGGGCCGAAGGACCTCCGAGATGGTCAAGGACTACGCCACGCGCATCATCAGCGGGGATGTCCAGGGTGCCCTTTGGTTACGCCAACCGGACGTGGCCTCGGGAGTGGCGGTGATCGACCCGACCGAGGGTGCCGGGGCTCGGGTGTCCCACCTCTACGTCGAGAAGCCCCACCAAACGACCCAGGCTGTCTCCGAATTCGTGGAAGGCCTCCAGGAATTCTCCAGGGAAAATGGCGGCCTCTATGCCATTTGCGATGAGATCCCGGGCCTGAACCACGAACAACAGGCCGAAGTCCTCGAGCCTCGGGGATTCCGACACGTAGGACGTCTCACGATGGTGTATCCCCTAGCGCAGAAGGATCCTCCTTCGGCCTCGGCACCTCCCCTCGGTCGAAGGGTCCACCTCGGGGTCGACCATGTAGAAGGGCTCATTTCCCTTTTCGCCCAGACCTTCGAGGGGGAGCGGGACCAGCTTTTCGCACCCAGGCCGGGGAATACGCGGGAGTCGGGTCGGACGTTCCTAGAGGACTTCTTCCTTAACCTGGATACCCCGCCCATTGCATGGGGGTCCTTGGGTATCCAGATGGAAGAAGAGATCATCGGTGCGGTGCTCGCCCAGCAAGGGTACATGGCCCCGGCCGATTCGAAGCACCTTTGGGTCTACGACCTGATGGTGGCTCCGGATCAACAGCGGAAAGGGGTGGGCACCTACCTTCTCGGTGAATTGCTTCGAGAATCCAAGTCCCATGGCATCGAGGAGCTCTACCTTGAAGTGACGGAAGGCAACCCCGCCGAACACCTCTACTTACGTCTTGGGTTCGAGAAGATCGCTCCGGCGGAGTCGGCGCGACGGGGTTTTTGGATCAACGCTGCTGTCGCCCAAAGCCTGGGCATCCCCCTGTAATCGAGATCACTTCGACATTGTCGTAGGCATGGCGTTTCCCCGGGAGGTATCATCCCGGGGGCGCTGTGGCCCATCGTGGGGGCGAGCGTACGACACGACCGCGGCCACTCCAAGAATGATCCCCGAAACGATCAGCGCCGCGTGGATGCCGTTCAGGAAGGCGGCGGCCACCGAGGGAGGGAAACCTCTGAGGTTCGTGGTGCCTAGGAAGATGGCGAAGGCCACATCCCGGGGTACGCTCAATCCCGAAATGGCGATCGTGACGACGAAGGAAAGGAGACTTCCGACCCCCGTCAGGGTGCTGCGGAGGCCGGATATGGATCCGAACGAGCCCCGGCGCGCCTGCTTCATGATGGCCGAGTTGTTCGCCGGCCAGTACATCGCACCCCCGAAACCCGTGAGGAGGGACACGGGGATCACCCAGTACGGATTCGTGCTCACAGTGAATGTGCTGTAGGCCAGCACCCCCACGACCATGATTATGATGCCCGCCGTTGCCATGAATCGAGCGCCGATGGAATCGGCAAAGCGCCCCATGTAGGGTGAAAAGAGCCCTGAGACAACGTACCCGGGCACGAGGAGGAGGGAAGAGTCGAGAGGGGACATGCCCAGAATCCCTTGGAGGTACATCGTGAGGAGGAACACGATGCTCAGGTAGCCGATGCCTTGGAGGAACGCCGAGAGCAGAGAGAAGCTCATCAGACGGTCTCGGAAGTACGTGAGGTCTATGGTGGGACTGGGGGCTCGGGCCTCCCACCAGAGGAAAGGTACCAGGATGAAGACCCCCACCATGGTGACCCCGAGATACTCGGGGGTGACCCCGATCGAGGCCATTTCGATGGCCCCATACGAGCTCAAGGATAGGGCGACGGTCAGTAGCGCAAACCCCGGGAGGTCCAATGTGGCGCCGGTCTTCTCCCGGTCCTTCAAGTAGTGATAGCCCACAAGGACGGCGAAGATCCCGATGGGAACATTGATGAAGAAGATGTATCGCCAGTCGAAGAACGTGGTGATCACCCCACCCAGAAGGATCCCCAGCACAGCGCCGACGCTCCACCCGAAGGTGGTATACCCGAAGGCATACCCCCGCCGATCGGCGGGGAAGTGGTCCGAGATGACCGCACCGCCATTGGCGAGGATCATCGCCCCTCCCACCGCTTGCACGCCTCGAAAACCGATCAGGGCGAGGTCGTTCGGGGAGATCCCGCAGAGGAATGACCCCAGCGTGAACACGGCGAACCCCGCATTGTAGAAGCGAGAACGTCCGAAGATGTCCCCGATGCGCCCCATCTGGGTGGTGAGGACCGCCGTCAAGAGGAAGTAGATCAGGATAGCCCATATGATGGTGGATAAGTTCGAATCGAGGGCCTGCCCCACGGTCGGGAGGGCCAGGATCATTATCGTGCTATCCACCGCGGCCATGAGGGTCCCGGTGACCACGACGAGCAGTGCGGCCCGGGATTCCTGCATCGTAAGAGCCTTAAGAACGGTCAATATCAAAGCATTGGTGCCGAAAGCCGAGATCGCAGTCCTGACCGAGGACCCGGTACTCTATGCGGAACTCGCCCACATGCTCAAGGAGCAAGGGGTCGACTTCGTGACCCTTTTCCCGGGAGAGAAGATCCCGCGTGGGATTCGGGTCGTCCTCACCTCTCGTGCGGAGGAAGGGTCGGTGGAGTTCCCGGCCAAGGTCATCGCCCGCAAGGGCCGAAGGATCGAGACATGGACCTTGCTCCAGACCGTCCTCGGCATGATCTCACCGAAGGAACACTTCCGGATCGGGATCGATCCCGGCCCTCGCCCCGGATTCGCCATCATGACCCCAACGGGGCAATGCATGACCTCGGGGGTGCTCAACCGCCCGGAGGCCGTTGCGTCCTTGGCCCGAGAATTGCGAGAGACCCTGCCGGAAGCGGTACTCCGATTTTGCGTGGGTAGCGGCGACCGCCTCCAGCATGTACGTGTCGTGAACGAGCTCCTCCAACTTCGCTTCGAAGTGGAGATCGTGGACGAAAGGGGTAGCACCCCCCACGGGCAACGGAACAACGACGCCGTTTCCGCACGATGGATCGCATCCCAATCAGGAAGACTGGTCACGCACCCTCTTTCGTATCCCATCACTCCCGGCGATGTGCGTGAAGTGCAGCGCAGGTCCCGCGAGTTGAGCGGAGGAAGGTACACAATACCTCGGGACCTTGCTTCCCAAGTTCTAGCAGGTGAGATATCCCTTGACTCGGCGGTTCGGAGGGCGGGGCTTCTCCACTCCAACCCACCAAGGCTCCCCCAGAAAAAGAAGGAGCTGGCGTAAGGTCCGTCATGTCGGTCATGCGCTCAGCCGGCGATATCCTCAAGTGGGCGTGGGACTGGTCATCCCTGAGAGATTCTTCAGTTCAAGGACGCCCGGGAGATGCAGTAGTGCAGTAGAACCATGTCAGTCGAGGAAGATGCCCGCAAGGTGGCCATAGAGAACGCCGCCAAGCATGGGGGGGCCGCCCGCTGGGAGACGGTCCTCAACATGCTCCTTCGAACGCATCCGGAGCTCAGGAGCCCGGATAGCGATGCCGTCCGCATCGTTCGAGCCGCCGTGGATGAGGTCAACGCCCTACCGCCCGAGAAACTCCAGGAACTCGCAAAATCCCTCCCCGCTCCCGCCCCTCAGCGAGAGGAAAGGACCGGTCTTCCTCCCTTGCCCGGAGCGGAGAAAGGGAAGGTGGTGCTCCGGTTCGCCCCTTTCCCCTCGGGTGCCCTCCACATTGGCAATGCCCGCGGGGTCTACATCAATGACGAATACCGTCGGATGTACGACGGGAAGTTTTACGTCGTGTTCGACGACACGATTGGGTCCGTGGAGAAGAAGCCCCTCAAAGAGGGTTACTCTCTGATACTCAACGATCTCAAGGCGGCCGGAGTGGATCCCGACGCGATATTCTATAAGTCTGATCGGATCGAGCGGCATTACCACTTCGTTCCGGATCTTCTCCGGAGCGGAAAGGCGTACGTATGCACTTGCCCAGCCGAGAAGCTCCGTCTCAACCGGGAGAACGGTGTGGCCTGCCCTGAGCGGGAGAAGGACTCGGACTGGCAGGTGGCCCAATGGGAGGGTATGCTCTCCGGTCAGTACCGCAAAGGGGAGGCAGTCGTCCGACTAAAGACCGCGGTGGACCATCCCAATCCAGCCTTCCGGGACCGGGTGCTCCTGCGAATATCCGAGGATGAACATCCTCGGGTCGGGCATAAGTACCGGGTCTGGCCCCTTCTCGAATACTCCTGGGCGATCGATGATGTGGAACTGGGGATCACGCATGTGATACGAGGGAAGGACCTCGTGATGGAGGATCAGATGGAGGAGGCCCTGTGGGTAGCCCTCGGCCTGAAGGGGCCACACTTCGCTCATTGGGGCATGCTGCGGGTCCGGGAGTCGAAGATCTCCAAGAGCAAATCAATGCAGGAGGTGCTGAGTGGCCAGTATGACGGTTGGACCGACCCCCGTACTTGGAGCTTCGGCTCTCTTGAGCGACGAGGAATACGTAGCGAGGCAATACGCTCCTTTGTGCTCTCGTTCGGCATGTCCCTTGCAGACATCGAAGTGCCGGCCGAATCTTTGTACTCTGAGAATCGAAAGCTTTTGGACCCGGTTACCCCTAGGAGAGCTTTCGTTACAGATCCGATTAGCTTAGATATTCAAAGTTTCCCATCGGGGTTTGGAAGTGTGCAACTAGCAAACCATCCAGATCATAATGAATTGGGGCATCGTATACTTCGACTAACAGGAGGGAGACTCTATATTCCCTCGAAGGATGTGTTGATAAACCTCGGCAAAGAGATTCGATTGAAAGATCTTTTCAATGTCCAACTTGCTACGGAAGTTCGAAGCGATCGCTCGATTCGAGCAACCTTTACGTCTCAGTCTAACAAACCGATTCCGCGCATACAGTGGGTCCCGACCGAAGGGGCCATTGAGGCCACAATCCTAATGCCCGATGGTTCTACAGTGACGGGTGTCGGAGAAGAGTCATTGAAGAAAGCTTCGCTTGGACAAATGTTCCAGTTTGAACGATTTGGCTTCGTCAAACTTGATTTGACAGAGTCTCCATCGTTGATGCGATTCGCCTTCGCTCACTCGTGATGGAACTTGCTCCTGCCACCCATATGAAAGATTCCCAATTTCAAGCTGAGTTTATGGAGAGTCTGTTCCGGAGTCAAGACCCTCGCGACCTGATCAGATTCTACTCGTCATTCAAGACTCTAAGTGATTTCAAGTCGTTCTTCCTAAATAGAGTCAAGGCAGAGGTATCAATAGTAGAGTATGAAAGCGACAAAAACATCCCCGCGGTAGTCGTTGTACCAACGTCTGATGTCCATGGGCCATTAGCAAGAAGCTTCAGGCAAGCCTTTTCTGGGATTGACCTCATCTTCGTGCAGAGCAGCGGCCATCTGTTCAACTTCTCCCACTCTATGAACGTCGGGATTAGGCGGGCACTTACTAAGATGAAACCTTGGGTTATACTGTCAAATGATGATGTACAACCAAGGCAACCTATTTTAAACGTTATCAATGATATTGCTAGAATACATGATGTTGAATGGTTCAGGCCAATCATCCTCACGAACGGGAAGCGTGTCCCATCCTCGTGGACACTCTGCCAACTCCCCCAGCGAGGCTTACTCTCATGGTTGTGGGACGCGAGAAGTCAAGGTGGGAAAGATGTTTCATCTACTTACCATCTAGTCAAGACGATGTGTGAGAGATTCTCCGTCAATCCACTGGTGGCGGTTCAGTGCGATCCCATTCAGAGTTTCACAGACCGAATTGTAGCAAGCCACCGAGTCAAGGGTCTAAAGCCGTTTCTAAATGTTCAGCCATTCGCCATCTTCAAGTCGACTCTACTGAAATCATTTTCCTTCGATGAGAGTTACGTGAACGCTTGTGAGGACATGGACCTCAGCCTAAGGCTTTACACCGCTGGCCAACAAGGTAGGGAAGTGAAGTACTTTATTGAAACCACTGGTGGTGCCTCCTTTGGCACGAGCAGATCAAGATGGCTTCGATACGGGTTGTCGGGCCGTGTTCTTTTTGCTGATAACGCTAGGCAATGCGTTGACAATTTCTTACAAACTAGGTAAATTGGTGTCACTAAACCATAATTCTCACGGCAAGGACCTTCCTGAATTCTTGGACATGTTCGCGGTGACAATGCTAGCATACCGACTGTCGGATCGTTGCATTCGGTGTGAGGTACGCGCCGATGCTCCATCCAAAATGCAATGCTTATCAGTTGACGAAACTTCACCCTGTGGAAGGGATCTAAGCTGGTTGGTCTAGGAGTTGCGATGAAGGATTGGTCTGAGTTCCCAGTTATGAGTCGCAAGTGTGATTACTGTGGCACGGTTAATTCAGGACAGACCTTCTGGGCCCATGAACGCATGCTTGGAACAGGGAAGAAGTTTGAGCTGTGGAGGTGCTCTTTGTGCAAATCAGTCATTCTACTTGATCCTCCATCTGATTTGTCCCAGTATTATCCACCTTCTTACTATTCATTTCGCCAAAAGCATCAGGGTGATTTCTTGGGGAGGAAGCTTCTTGTTTCCGCGCTCAGCAGAGGGTTGGCTCGACGCGCTAACATGACCATGCTTTCTGGCTTTCTTTGTCAGAGTCAGCTTGTCGTACTTGCTGAATTCGTTCTTGAATCTAGGGTAGACCGGGAAAAATCATCGTTGGTTGATGTTGGAAGCGGTTCTGGGGACTTGCTAACATATGCATCGGCCCTTCACTTTCAGTCTCTAACTGGCCTCGACGCCTTTATCCCGAATGATATCTTGAGATCGGATGGGGTTGCTGTAAAGCGGGGGACGTTGAAGGAGGTGACTGGTGAAAAGGACCTAATCATGTTTAACCATAGTTTTGAGCATTTTGAAAATCCTCTTGGTACTCTGCGGGAAGTGCATCGCATTCTAAGTCCGAAGGGACTATGTATGATAAGAGTTCCAGTTGCTGGGTCACAGGCATCTGAATACTATAAATCCGATTGGGTTCAATTGGATGTTCCTCGGCATCTGACCATTCCTTCCGAAAGAGGGCTTAGGGAGTGTGCCAGAGCTGCTGGTCTGGAATTGCTTAAAGTCTGGTATGATTCCGGACCCTTTCAGTTTAAGGGTAGCAACCAGAACGCAAGACGCTCTGTTGAAAGTGTGGAGTCAGAAAGTTCAAGGACAGAGCTAAAGGAGTACGGCCCGAAGATGTTCGATATTGGCTATCGGATCATGGCTGCAAAACTTAACAATAGGAAGGCTGGCGATCAGGCCGCTTTTATCTTCAGGACCGCAAATCATTGATTCGACCATCCAAAGCAAAGGGGGGTAGGCTTTAAATCCATATAATCCTATTATTTCGGAGTGGGGGCCAGTAAAATCACTTTATGTCCAGAAGGATGCAAAAGTACGCTTGTGGGGCACACGCATTAAAGTTGCGTAGTTCATCAAAGAGCGCGCTATGTCAGCGTAAGTGTCATGAACGTGGTAAAATTAGTGTGTTTATATCATTGAGTTAATACGTGTTAGTGTTATAATTTTTTCCATTTGTAAGGTTATACATATATGGGTGAATTGCATTGCGATAAGCTACTAGTGGTTACATTTGCCTTTGTAGTGGCGACATTATTGCTTTTTGTCGGTTCTGTATTGTGCGTGACACCCACAGGAAATGCGCTTCTTCTCGATTCTAGTATCGAGGTATCGACCTCGATGAGGGCTGCTGTTCCATTCAATGGAGCAGGAGCTGTGACTGGCCCATCTCGAAATGCCCAGACAATAGCCTTGGCATCTGCACGACATTCGTTTTTGTTGGGGCAGGGTCCCTTGTCAAACCAAGCAACGGCTTGTTTTGGCAACAAAATTACGAGTTCTTGCCGGGCCGCAAATTCCTTGGATGAAGTACGTTTTGCTTCTGCGCAGCAATACGGCTCAAACTGGAAAAATATAACTCCTTCAGTTCAACCATGGCCACGAGGATCTGCCACAATGGTTTATGACCAGGCAGATGGTTACGTTCTTCTCTTCGGAGGTAATAATCAAGCATTCTATAATGACACATGGACTTTTAAGGCAGGAAAGTGGCAGAACATTACTTCTGGTGTAGCACCACCTGCGCGGACTCTTGCGGGGATGGCCTATGATGCCAAGGACAGTGAGGTTGTTTTATTTGGGGGCTCGAATGGTGCTTCTTACCTGTCAGACACTTGGATTTTCAAGGCAGGGAGATGGACCCAGCTCAACGTATCGAGCCATCCAGCAGCTCGGGGGTCTCCCATGATGACTTACGATGCAAAGGATGGCTACGTACTGCTTTTTGGCGGATACTCAAGTGGCAATACATATGGGGACAGTTGGAAATTCAGTGGGGGCGTCTGGTCCCTTTTGAATTCCACGAAGAATCCGGGTGCACGGTGGTCTGGTACTATCAGCTACGATTCAACAGATGGGTATGTTTTGTTGTTCGGAGGACGTGACACTTCTGGCCTTATGTCTGATACTTGGGCATTCTCTTCTGGAAACTGGACTGAAGTCTTTCCCGTAACGTCTCCACCAGCAAGGGCTTACAGTTCGATGGCCTTTGATTCGAATGACGGTACGGTAACCTTATTCGGTGGTTGCAGTCCTTGTGGGAGCACTCCTCAGTCGCTAGGTGACACGTGGGTTTACAGTCGCGGAAATTGGACAAGCGTCACCCCGGCAGTTTCCCCCCTCCCTCGTAGTGGATCAGCATTCACATATGACGTGGCCGACCGTTATTTGGTCTTATTCTCTGGAGGCGAGCCTGGACAGGTATACAAAGATACTTGGATTAATTATGGGCTCATAAATGTAGCTTCAATATTGGCGAATCCTAAGATTATCGATGTGGGTCAAGGAGTGGTGTTCAATACCTCCGTTTCAGGTGGGGTTCCGCCATACACTTTCAGGTGGTCGGAATCTTCAGCTAGTTTGGGCTGTTCATTTTCAAACGCAACCAGTATTCAATGCCTTCCAAGAGTATCATCGGGAACTTTCACTGTCACTGTAAATGTTTCAGATTCCCAGGGTGTGTATGTCCTTCGAACATCTCCATCAATCATAGTTAATCCTCCCTTAGCAGCTGGCCAAGGCACTCCAAAGTATCCTGTTATCGATAGCGGGCAGTACATCCTCTTAAATGCAAATGCTTCAGGGGGAACACCTCCCTATTTCTTTACTTGGTATGAAGGTTCATCCTCTAGTTGTTCATCTGACCCCATCGTAACTGGAGTGAACGGCCCCATACTTAACGCAACACCAGTTCGTGGAACCTACTTTTGTTATAGCGTCAGAGACAATTCAACCGGGATTCCTGCGGATGTAAATACGTCATCAACAGATTTCGTGAGCGTAAATTCTCCTCTAACAGCAAACCCAATATCTCCGAATGCTCCGAATATTCTTCCCGGTAATAGTTTGACGCTCACTGCTGGACCAAGTGGTGGCTCCTCTCCCTATTTTATTCAATGGTACCAAGGTCAATCCGCAAGTTGTACCCTGAACTCTCCAATTTTTGGAGCGACATCCCTTTCTATCACAGTTGCACCTTCTTCGAGTACAGAATACTGTTACTCCGTTGGCGACACCTCACAAGGGTTGCCTGCAAACCACATGATATCCAATGTAGATCTGGTAACCGTCTCGTCTTCACCACCCCTTCCGGTCATCACTTCATTTACCATAATCCCATCTCCAGTAAGCGTGAATACTAAGGTGAATGTCTCTTTGGTCGTATCTGGTGGACTCTACCCGTTGTCTTTCTCGTACACCGGGCTCCCTCCCGGGTGCGCGTCAGTGAATTCAAGCTCGTTTACATGCACTCCTACTCTCGCCGGGACTTACAACGTGACAGCAACCGTGAAAGATGCGCAAGGACGATCGGTGAGCAGTACCGTTACCGAAGTTGTGAAAGGTGCCGCTTCCACAGTAGCGGTGAGCCTGACCACATCGGCATCTGTTGTTTTAGTGGGTGGGAGTTTTGCCCTCACCGCCCACCCAACAGGGGGTGTGACTCCCTATTACTTCCTCTGGTCCGTTAACGGGACAAATGTGACCACCGGACCGGACGCACCCATGTGGGCGATCCATGCCAACGCCGCAGGGAATTACACCTACGAAGTATGGGTTGAGGACTCCCAAGGCAACATCTCGCACTCCAACACGGTGCTCGTTCAGGTAGAGTCGACAAGTAGTCCGCCGACAGGCGCTCACCACAATCAATCGAGCGTGCTGCCGGGGCCAGTGATCTTTGGGATTCCCATCCTTATCCCCATAATCATCATCGCCGTGGTCGTAGGAGCCGCCCTCTTCCTATTGACCCGTAGGCGGAAGGATACCACCCCACCGCCTCCCGCCCCCGTAGCCACCGGCAAAAGTTGGGCCGAGGAGTCGTCCAGTTCGGGAATCGCTGGACCTGCGATCCCTCCCCCACCACGGGTGGAACCTCCCGATTCTTCCTTCCCTGTAAAGAAATCCGGCAAGTAGCTTGTACGGACGGGGGAATCCACCGATGAATGGGGTGGAATGGCCATAGGCCAGTCCGCATGTACGGCCCCAAACCGTCTCTCTAGCGCTTTCCGAAGATTGATTAACCGCAATGGACTGCCGACCGAAGAATGATTCCTACAGGATCGATGCCCACCTGCGATACCGTCCCGCATCATGAATCCCAATCCTCTCTCTGTTCATGTCTCGCTCAATGACCGTGGATGAGAGCGCGATCCGAGGAGCGCTGGATAAGTTTTGGAACGAATCCGACCTGACCTCCGAATCCCAGATGACCACAGCGCGCCGGAATTATCTCGAGTTCCAAGCGCGGCGCTACCTCGACATCATCCGTTTTCTTTCTCCAATGAGTCCCTTCAGCGGAAAGCAGATACTCGACTTGGGGGGGGGTGTGGGTTCCCTAGATGTGGCGATGCATGCGACGTTCGGAGGGAAGTACGACGTGGCGGACTACTTCCTCCCGCCCCCTTCGGTGGCCAAAGTCTCATCCAAGTATGGGATCCGGCAAGCCTACCGATGCAACCTGACCGATCCCGATCCCCTCGTATCCGTCACCACCCGCTACGACTTCATCCTCATGGTGGAAGTCATAGAGCACTTGCTCGTGAATCCCCGCGTGCTCTTCCGCGGCCTCAAGAAGTACCTAAATCACCCGGGGTACGTGCTGATCGCAACTCCGAACCAAGCGCGTGTTACGAATCGGCTCCGCCTTCTGCGGGGTCGGTCCATCCGCGATGGTTCGATGGGCGACATCTATGCTCCCGAGGCCAATGCGCCCAATGGGCATGTGGTCGAGTACACCTTGTCAGATCTCCGGGGTCTCTTCCAGCTGGAGGGGTATGCGCTCCACATGTCCAAGATCGTCCAAAACCCCGCGTCTCCTGAAGGGAATCCGATCCGAGCGCAATCCCGGTCCCCGTTCCGGCGGCTGGGGATACGAATGCTGAACACGGGTTTGGCAAGCCGCCTCGCCTTGGGAGACGAGTTGCTCGGACTCTTCCGCCTCGATTGACACCGGTCCTGGGTTTTCATCCGGAGGGCGGGGGAATCGGGGGTCGTGCGGGAGCTTCTAAGGAGGGGATTGAGGTCTCCGGGGATGGGGGCAGGTTCCCTCGGGAACCTTCCGTGTTCGCTGGCTTGGGAGGTGCCGAAGAACCTGCACTTCCCTGGTTGGGCCTTTTCTTCCCAAGACCCCATCGCAGGAGGGGTAGCGCCAGGGCCACGACCAAGATGACCAAAGCGGCCAAGAGGGGCCACTCCGACGCAAGCGTGGTCGTGGAGGAACCCACTGTGGCCGGCTCCACCGAAAGCGTCTGTATGGCGGACGCCGTCTTGCCCCGACTATCGCTCACCGTGACCTTGGGGTTGAATGTGCCGGCGGTGGAAGGCTGACAGTGGACCGTCGCCGTGCTGGATCCTGAGCAGCCCTGGGGGAGCCCAGACCAAGCGTAGGAGTATCCGGGAGCTCCCCCGACCGCCGTGGCGTTAAGGAAGGTACCCTCTCCTAGGACGATGACCGCGGGGGTTAGCGCAAGTGAAACGACCAACGCTTGGGGAGTGACAACGACGGTGATTGAGGAGTGTGCACTCCGTCCCAGGGAATCGTTTGCCCAGACTGTGGCTTGGTAGCTACCGAACGCAACGAAGGTGTGCTCCACAACGTTACCGGCGCCCGTCGTGCCATCGCCAAAGGCCCAGTGGAACACGATCGATCCCGAACCTCCGACAGCCGATGCATTGAATTGCACCGGGAGGGGGGCCGTACCCGAAGTGGCGGATGCATGGGCACTGACGGTGAGATTCCCCGTCGGGGTACCCAACACCGTGAGCGACGCCGAGGCGGAGGTGACATCCGCGCCCGTCGAGTCGTTCACGGTCACCGCTATGGAGTAGTTCCCAGGCATCGATGGTGTGCAGTTGAAGGCGGGCGCGTTCGTCGAGGCGCAGCCCGGGGGCAGGCCCAGCCAGTGGAAGGTATAGGTCCCCGAACCCCCGGTGACAACCTCGAGCAGCCTCACTGGTACATTCGTGAGCGCCGGATTGGGGGAGACCTCGGGGGCTTGTGCCTCAAGCGAGGGATAGACCGGGAAGGACAGGTTCCCCGTGGTGAGGGACATCGAGTTCCCGTCGATGGTGGTCTCAGAGATGGAGAGGTTTCCCGGGGATTCTAGCGTGCAGTTCAGCGTGAATCCGGCGCCGGCGCACGGGCTCGAGGAGAGTCCGTGCCAAAGGGTCGTGTACGTGCCCGTGCCGCCGCTCGCATTCACGGAGAACATCGTGGATTGACCGATGTCCGCCCAGGTGCGGTTGGCCGAAGGAAGAGGGGAGAGCACGAGGGGAGGGTCGACAACGAGTTCCGTTACGTTCCCTGTCATCGACGGGATCCCGTCCGAAGTGGTCACGATGTTGAAGATCGGGTAGATGCCCGTGGCGTTGGGAGTACAATTGATCCGTGCCCCTATGGTGACGGCACAACCGGAGGGCAGGTTCACCCAAGTCTCACTGGTCGTGCCGTTCCCTCCTCCCAAGGGGGTGGCTGACACGGAAAGGTTCTGCTGGCCCGAGTCCAGCGAACGCCGGGAAAGTTCGGGGGTCGTGGTTCGGAGCTGCGGAGCTACGGTCCATGCGTCGAGCAACTGTCCGATCGCCGAATAGTACCCGCCCCACAAAAGCAAGTACCCGTCCTGCCGGGACCCATCCCAGGTCATGAGCGGGCCCTGGCGAGGCCCTGGGGCCGGATCCGACCAGTAGATGAAGTACCAGTTGTCGTTGGAGAAGATCCAGTTCTCCCCTGTGTCTCCCCCCACGAGGATGGTGAGATTGTCGCGGTAGTCGAAGGCGAGGCTGGGGTTGAACATCCCCGTGGGATTGTACTTCGAACAGGCCGGGGTGCAGAGTGCTACCCACGTGTCGTTGGTCGCGTCGTACTTCCAGGTGTCCGAGAGGACTCCTCCCGAGTTGGTGCCCCCGAAGAGGAGGATGCCACCCACACCCGGGTCGAAAGTCATGGCCGGAGAGGCACGGCCTGCGGGGGAGGCGAGCGGAGAGAGCTGGGTCCACGTTCCCCCGGAGAATTCCCAGGTCTCCGAGGAATACTGAAGGGTGGAGTCCCAACCGCCGAACAAAAGGAGCGGCCCTCCCTGGGTGACGGGGGCGAGGGAAGCATCTTCAAGTTGGGGAGGAGAGCCTCCGGGGGCGAGGATCGACCAATATCCCCCTTTGAACGCCCAGGTGTCAGAAAGAACGTTTCCCGTAGCGATCTCGTATCCTCCGAAGAGGATCACTTCGGCATCCGTGGCGTCGTAGCCGATCGCAAAATCCAAGCGGGAGGTGGGCGAGTTCGTAGGACCCGGTACCGCCGGGGTGATGTTCGTCCATGTCCCCGACGCATAGGCCCAGGTGGTGGGGAACCGGGTGTTGACGCCAGGGGCAAAGGCCACCACATAACCATCGGCGGCGTCGTAGGTCATTCCCGTGCCCCACGAGAGCTCGGGGTGGTTCCCTGCGCTCGGGAACTGAGGGGTCCACGCACTTCCGTCGAATCCCCAAAGGAAGCTCTGGACCCCGAACGTCCCATTGATCCCCCCGAACACGAAGGAATCTCCTCCGACAGGGTCGTATGCTCCCGAGGTCAGCCAGAGGCCGAACGTGAGCACCGAAGCGGAGCTCCACCGTGGTGTGGTGGGATCCAAGAGGTCCGAATCGCGCAGCGCGCCGCGCGGTCCGAGACCTCCCGAGAGAAGCAGGAACCCCCCCTCCGGGACGAGCGTGGCGAAGAACCGGCCCGTAGGGCTGGGGTTCAGTTGATCGGTGATGTTCCACCAACCAGTGGAATTAAAGACCCAAGTGGCGTTCGAAATGCCGGACCCATCGAACCCGCCAAAGAGCACATCGCTGGAAAGGAGGACCGAGTACGCCATCGCGGAGGCGGCCAGGGGGCCCGGGAGCGTGGGGCCACAGGACCCCTGTTCACAGATCTCCACCCAACCCTTGGCGACGGAGAAGTTCCAACTGTCGCCCAAGATGATCCAGGTCCGCTGCAGATACGAATCGCCCCCGTAGAGGAAGACACCTATGGAGGGTCCCTCGCTCAGGGTCGAATAGATGCGTGGCGACGGGGAGTCGGTCGATGTGATGAGTGCCGGGGTCATGTTGTGCCACTCTGGGGTAGATCCCGTGAAGCTCAGCCCCCACGTGTCACCGTAGAGTACACCATCCCCATACCCTCCGAACAGAACGACCATGTGGTCCGTGGCATCGTAGGCCATCGCACCATACGCCCGCGGGTTCGGGGAATCAGGGGGGAAGATCTCCATCCACGCCTGGCTTGAGGGGTAGTACACCCAGGTGTCGCCGAAATAGTTCGTGTTCGAGTTATCTCCTCCGAACAGCACGATCCCTCCGATGTCCGGATCGTACGCCATGCTGGCACCATAGCGGGGAGAGGGCGACCCTACGGGAGCCCAGGCTGCGGGCGGCGTGGATGCCTTGGGATTAGATCCTTGGGTGGGACCCGGTTGCACGGGAAGGGGTGGGAGCGTTCCCACGACCTCTTGGACCGGCATGCTCGAGGCCGGGTGGGTTGGCTTCGAAAGGGGCATGGGAGACGCGACAGTGGAATCTGGCGAGACTCGAGCATGGGACCGCCCTGGGGAGGCATCCCCCGTCAGGATGGGTGTGGAAGGCACGGTGAGAAGGAGTGCGAGCAGGAGGGTCCCGAGGACTGTCTTCACTTTTTCTCCTCGTTGCCTGGGGTCGAAGGGGTAGAGGGACCCACAGTGGGAACCGATGATTGTGGTGGGGTCACATCCGTCTTAGTGGAGGGTGTGAAGGATCCCTTCCGCCAGCGCCTCAACAGACCGACGGCGAGGAGCACGGCGGCGAAGGCCAAGAGAGCCCCGATGCCAAGCAAGAGGGTGGAGGGTATGGTAGCGTTGGTGGAGCCGGGAGGGGCCGCAGAAACATTGACGTGCACGGAGTTCGAGACGACGTGGGCTCCCGAGGCGTCCGCGGTGAACACGGAGAAGGTGTATTCCCCCGGCTGCACCAATCGGACGGTCCATACGGAGCCTGTGGCCGACACATTGGTACCGTTCATCTGCCACTGCATGAGGTAAGGGCCGGAACCACCGCTCGGGGATGCACGAAGGACGAGGGACCCTCCGGAGGGGATGGAAGTCGCGGATGCCGAGATCGTGACTTTCAGCGGTGGAAGCGTGGCCGGTAGGACGACCGAGGTGTTTGCAGAGGAACTGGCCCCGAGGGCATCGGTCACGGTAACGGTGAAGTTGTAGCGTCCCGAGCCGGTCAATACGTATAGGATCCCAGGGGAAGTGCCGAGCGGGGTTGCACTCCCATTGAGTGTCCACCGGTAAGTGAAGGGCCCATGCCCGCCCGATACGAGAGCCGAGAGGTTGACGGTCTGACCCACCTGCGGGGCGGGTGGCGCACCAGCGATGCGTACCGACAATGTGGCGGGATTGTGGACCGTGAGCGTGGCGCTCCGTTCCACGGATTCTCCCACGGCATCGGAAACGTTCACGGAGATGGCGAAGGTGCCGGCCGCGTTCGGCTGACAGGTGATCGTGGGTGAATCGATCGAGGCACATCCCGCGGGGAGGCCGGTGTACCGGAACGTATAGGGAGGGGTTCCCCCGCTCACGGTCGTGTTGAGGGCCACGGTTTCCCCGACGGTCGAGTTGGCGGGGGAGACCGTGGGGCTCGCCGCGGAGAGCCGGGGTTCCACATGGACCACGAGCGGTACGGCCGATCCGGTGCTGTTCCCGGAGGAGTTGACCGCCAGTTCCACCGGCCAATCCCCGATAGAGCCTGGGGTGCAGACGATGCTCGAAAGGTTGGAACGTTGGCAACCCGGGGGTAGGGCGCTCCACCAGTATTGGTAGATCCCATTGCCTCCGGCCCAGCCATAGACCGTGGCATTCAGGTCCACCGTCCCCCCGATATCGATGGAGGAGCGGGAGGCCGTGACGGCCACGACCAATTGCGGGAAGTCGTTGAAGGACCGCCATTCCCAGGTGTCTCCGCGGAGGTCCCCGTAGTAATCTCCCCCGAAGAGGACGTCACCATCCTCCAAGGGGGCTTCGACAAGAGTGGCGAAGGAGCGCCGGGAGATGCCCGAGAAGTTCTGTGTGTACCATGAAGAGTTGTAGAAGAACCACGAGTCGTTGTACCGGCCGGTAGCGTTCTCACCGCCCACGAAGATCAGCCCCTTATCCCCAGCATCCCAGGCCATGCTGGCCTCCGAACGCGGGGTGGGGGCCCGAGAACCGGTAAGGACCTTGGACCAATGTGCCCCTGAGAACGCCCACGTGTCATTGAGATACGTCCCATTGCAGCCCCCGAAGAGCACGACCCCTCCGCCGGAGGCCAAGTTCGGGTAGTAGTCCATGGCCGCTCCCCAGCGAGCTGGGGGGGCGGGGCCTACCGTTGCGGTGATGTTGCTCCACTGACCGTGCGCAAACGACCAAGTGTCGTTCACGGGGGAGTTCTGGCCCACCGAACCGCCGAAGAGAACGACAACGCCATCCCGGGCATCATACGTCATGGAGGAGTACCAACGGGGAGAGGGGCCAGACCCGGACAACTGGCTCCATATCCCCCGGGCGTAGGTCCAAGTCGCCCCCAGGGACCCTTGGAAGAGCACCACGTACCCATCGGTCGCATCGTAGGCCATGAGCTCCGAAGCGACCCCCGTGGGCGAACGACCGACCCGGGAGGTGAGGTTCGTCCAGTTCCCTTGGGAGTACGCCCAAGTGTCGTTCAGGTATGCGAAGTTCTGCCCCTGACCCCCGAAGAGCAGGACATAGCCATCCTCCGCATCGTAGGTCATGGCAGCGGCGGAACGGTTCGTGGGGGAGAGAGCTGAGGTTACATTCGTCCACCCGAAGGGAAGAGCGTTCGGCCACCGTCCTGCGGACGCGCCCGCCCCGGTACGGCTGGGGAATGCATGGGCAGAAGAAGCGACGGAGACCGAGGGCATGGCTACGAGGAAGAGGGCGACCGCCACCCACACTCTTCGCGTGCTCATCGGTCCTGTCCCTTGTCGTCGTGGCGGGGCCACCACCACACGACGACATTCGCGATGAGGAGGGCCGCAGCCCCGGCCAGGAGAACGTACCAAAGGAACGGGGTCCCGGGGGCGGGAGCTCCGGCTTGGATGATAATCTGGACCGAAGCGGAGACCTTCGCTCCATCGGCGTCCGTAACGATCAGGGTCACAAGGTATGTCCCGGCCGAGGCGAAGTGGCAGGGGGAAACGGCGGTCGCCATGAACTGGCAAGCCGAGGGGGTGACGCTCCAGTAGTAGAGGTAAGGTCCGCTACCCCCGGTGACGTCCGCCGTGAACGTCACGGTCGAACCGATGGTGGCGGGGTTCGCGCTGGGGAGCACGGCGGAGAGGACCAAGGGGGGAGCGACCTCGAGTTGGCCGACCAGGGCGCTCGCCATGGTTCCGCTGGAATCGTTGACGGCAACCGAGATGGTATAGTTGCCTGGGACTTCCGGGGTACAGTCCAGCGTAGAAGTGTCGGCTGTGGTGCAACCGGGGGGCAGACCACTCCAAGTATAGGCGTCAGTACCGGTTCCCCCGGTGGCCGTGACCGCGAGCGAAGTCGTGCTTCCCACTTGGATGTGTCCCGGGGTGATGTTGGTAGAGGTGATGGTGACGGGAGGCTGGACCTCAAGTTCGAGGACGGCGCTCTTCGCCGAGAAGCCGCGGGCATCCGTCACGGTGGCTTGGATGCCGAAGGTGCCTCCCGCGGATGGGGTACATTGGATCTGGGGGCTGTCCTGCGAGGCACACCCTGGGGGAAGACCGGACCATGTGTAATGGACCGGACCGATCGCGTACTGAGGCGTCACGGAGAGTGTGACTGGGGTCCCGGCATCCAAGGCTGGCGGCGTAGGTCGGATCGCTGAAAGACCGATAATGGGGATGATGGCCATGGTCATGTTACGCAGGGCCTGCGAGCCATTCGCAGATTGGACCTCCCCGACGACCACGGCATTGCCGTTGGAAACCGTCATTTGGGCGGAGTCGAGGTGGCGCCATGGAATGTAGTGCAGTAGCGTTGAGCCATCGTTCGTGAGGAGGAAGATGCCCACCCCATCACTGGCCGAGACCGCAAGGAGGTAGCTGCCTCCATAGCTTTCGATCTGGGCGTGCGAGACATTGTTCCCTCCGGTCCAGTGTGCGACGACACTGCCGGTGGACGCCTGGATCACATCCAAAACGGAGGTCGTCGAGTTCCGGTACAGGACCCCGATGTCCCCGGTAGAGCCTGAGACCCCGGTGACCGAGGTGACGTTGTACCCGGGGAGGGTCGGGACCGTCCACGCTCCATTGGAAGAGAGGTTCAGGACATGTTGCCCGAGGTACATGTCCTGCCACGAAACGAGGCCCGAGGAACAATCGAAGGACTCGATCTGGGAGGCGTCGGAAACGGTCGCGTTGTAGACTTCGAGGCCCGTGGCGAGGTCGTATTCCACGAGGTTCCCCGTATGGGCAAAGATCGTCGGTGTGTCGAGGAAGACCAGCCGGGGGTCTGCCCCGCAGGCGGAATAGACCGGCGAGGAGGGGAACCCCCAGTTCGAGATCGTGTGCATCGCACCCCAGGAACCCGTCTGGGTGTTCAGGGTGGCATACTGGAGATCGGTATGGCTCAGGGCGAAAGGCGACGGGGCGGTCGACTCTGAATCGGGCAAGGCCAGCCATGTGGCTAAGAGCGACCCATCGGGAAGGGTGGCTAGGGAAGGTTGGAACGAGGTCTCCCCCGGAACCGCGGGCATGGAGACCCTCCCGACCGTACGTCCGATCGGGTCAACATGGAGAAGGCCGACGGTGAGGCCGAGGGGTCTCGGAACCGAGACGTTGTCCGTGGCATACGCTATGTAAGAGCCATTGGAGGTACTGGCGGTCGCATAGGAGCCCTCGGGGTACGTGTCGCCCATCAGTGTGCCGTTCAGGGCTCCGGGCACCCAGAGCCACTGTTGATAGCCCGTCCCATTGTAGTACCGGGGTCCGATGACGAAGGACCCGTTCGATCCGGTTCCATTTCCGGGATGGTGGATGCCGGGCGTGGGGTTCCCCTCCTGCCACCATGTTCCCTGGATGATGTTGATCTGAGTGGACCAGAAGAGTGCGCTGACCGCCACATAGACGGTACCGGAGATGATCATGCCCCGAAGGAAAGGGTTGTTGGTCTGGAGATAGATGTCGAATTCGAGGTTTCCGCCCAGGGATACCCCGAAACCCAAGATGCTTATCCCCACCGCGACCCCGATGATGAGCTTGATCAAGGTCTCCAGATTGACGATCTTGGCCGGAAGGATGCCGAGCAAGAGGGGGCCTCCCTGTTTCTCGCTCAGCCATAGCGTCACTCCTACGCTCAAGGTGAAAGTGAACGTGATGCTCAACCCGATGGTACCGACCCCGGGGAGCGAAAAGCCGAAGGGCGTGACGGGGATCGTGGCCCCAACCGTGGTCGAGACCGTCACCCCGACACTGAGATTGGTCAAGACCAGGTTCGAGACGAAGGTGGAACCTTGGAGCGTCTGGACGATCTGCCATTTTCCCTGGGCGCTGGCTGTGACCGATATGTTGAAAGGGAGATCGGCGATCTTGAAGGAGGGGAAGGCGTACGCCCCGGTGAGCCCGACGGCCCCGCTCGAAGATATCGAGAGCGTGATGGAGATGGGAGAGACGAGAGCAGCCGCTCCGCTCAACGGGCTCGGAAGACTGGCCCCTAACTCCTTCGCAAAGTTCAACTTGAGGGTGGCTGAGAGCGTCCACGACCAGTTGAAGGGAGCGTATCCGGTCCCCGCTCCCGGCTGGGAAACCGTGCTCGAGTAGCTGACGAGGCCCGAATGGTTGAGCGTGGGTATCACGAAGTTCCAGAGAGTGCTGAGGAAGAGGTCCGGCTCCACGAGCCCGAACTCGTTGGAATTGCCCACGGGAAAGTAGGGCTCCTTCGCCGCCCCACTCGTGGCATTGAGATCGAGCACAGTGTGGACCACGGCGCACTGGAACTCGACCTGGAATTCGATCTGCTGGAAATTCCCCATCGTGAGTATCGCACTCTGTGGAACGTTCACGAGCCACACCATCTGGCCGCTGGGGTAAACCTGGGAAGTTTGGACCGTCAGGGACTGCTGGCCCACGAGGTCCGCCTGGACTTGGATTGGGTACCACGTCGAGGGAGAAGAGTAGCTGTAAGCGTTCGCCCATGCGACGACCCCAAAGTCGTTCCCCGTGTTGGGAGCGAAGCCGGGCCCGAGTTCCGAGAATTGGCTCAGCCCGGGGTACATGACGGCATACTGCCGGTAGAAGTGGATCGTGAGCGGTGAGGGTTCCACTTCGACGGGGGTCGGACCGGAGGTCCCAGTCTCATTGGCAGTATCGGTTACTGTGACGGTGATATTGAAGAAGTTGGCCCAGGGGTTGTTCCCGCAAGCACTGTTCAGGACGGGGACGCACCAGGCCTGGTTGGCCCGAGGCCCGGGGTTGTACTGGGTGGGGCCGGGTCCGCACCCGCTGGGATTGTCGTTGTTGACCCAGCTCCGGTCGTAGCTCGTGTAGTGGCCCGTTCCACCGAGAACGGTCACATTGAGCCAAAGGGCCGTCCCGGAGGTGGCATTCTCGGGGGCGGCGTAGATCTCGGGAGTGACTGGGAGCCAGAACCTCCATGTGTCGAAGTTCACCCAGTTCCACTGGTAGGGATTAGCCATTCCACCATAGAGGATCACGCACCCGTGGGGAAGGGTAGGGTTCCCACAGTCGCTGGGCTTGGGGTCGTAGACCATCAGGGCTCCTGAGCGCTCGCTGGGTTGGGGCTTGGTCCCGGTTCCCAGACCTGCCAGGGCCGTCAGATTGACCCACGAGTGGGAGATCGGGGAGGTGGTGTCCCCGACAAAGGCGAACGTTCCGTTCGTCCAGTACGGGTGATTGTATCCTTGGTAGACGCCGTACGCTCCCCCAAAGCTCATCATGAAATCGTTGGCCGCATTGAACACCCATGGGACCCCATAATCTCCGTTGAGCGAAGAGTCGCAGAACCCCACATCCGCCGGACAACCGGCTTGGATGGGTTGCCACTCCGGTATGTACGGGGCATAGGGCTGCGGGGCGAGAACGTAATAGTGCGCCCCCTGGGCCGCCCAGCTGGCCGGCACCGATCCCCCGTTTTTGGGCGATTGGATCTGCCCGTAAGCGACGTTCGGGTCGCGCATCACGACCTCATGGATGATCGGATCGAACGTAGCTTGCATCGGACCCAGGAACGCCATCGTACCGTAGTTCTGGGAAAGCCAGAAATTGATGTCGGGGGAAAGGTCGGACCACCCATAGGTCGGCAGATACTCCCATGTGATGTTCACCGAGCCGTTGTCGCACGGGTCAGAGCAGGTGACGTTCGGTGCGAAACCTCCGATGGCGAGGAGACACCCGCTCATGTTGTAAACGCCAATCGGGTGCACATCGCACGTCGAGTAGTTGGAATCCCAGACAAGGCTCGTCCCTCGGACCGGGGGCATGATCGAGGTGCTGTAGAGCGACGTGATCATCGTCTGCTTGGTCACATTCTTCCATGCGCCGTTCGCGTACTGGAACTCATATTCGGAACTCGTTCCGTTCAGCCCGAAAAGCAAGACCACGCAACCGTTCGTTCCGATGAAACAATTGCTCTTGTCGGGGTCGAAGGCCATCGAGGGATAGATTCCGAGAAGGTCGTTATAGGGGACAGGGAAAGTGGCATTCACAAGGCTCCAGGTACTGCCGTTCAGTTTCCAGGTTCCCTGGAAATTGACCTGCATGGTATAGTTGTCCGCCGCGTCGTAGACCATGCCCCCCATCGAAGCATCGTTCTCGACCGCGGTATTGTTCTCCACCAATTGCCAAGGCGCCGCCCCGCCGGTTTGCGGTACGACGCTCCCGACCGACCCGGGACACTCGGGAAGCCACCCTTTCGGCACGGGACAGTCGGTGGTGGGTCGCGGAGGGGGGGGAATAGGCTTGGTTTGGGTCTCTTCACCGGAGAGCGATCGGCCCCCGTGAGGGATGGGTGTCGCTAGCACCGAGCCCGCTACGCTTGAGGTCAGCAGGATCAGGGTGAAGAGGACCGCCGATGCACCTAAACTAAGGGCGTTCCCCCTGAGAGACCGCATGGGGTTGATGCTTCCAACACATCCTACCTGACTAATATCGTTTAGTACCCGCGCGTGCGGGACGGCCCATCGCTTGCGGAAGGTCACGAATACCGGACCCGGCCCTTGATCTCCCGGGCTCGAGCGGTGTTCTTCTTTGCGCCACTAGGATTCCCCAGCGCATATCCGTGTAGGAAGGCCTGGTAGACGATCGGAGGGTCCGGAAGCAACGTGTTGAAGTCCTCCTCCACCAGGTGGAGGTCGATGCCGAAGTCCTCTAGTTCAGGGGTCCGGGACCCCATGGACATGTCGATGAACGCGATGTCCTTTCCATTCCAAACCACGTTCGACCCCGTCAGATCACCATGCGACATCCCTCCCGCATGGAGCTTTCCGAGGGCCTCCCCAAGCCGAGCCGCTACCCCTAGCACCTCTTGCTGCGAGGCCTTCCCATCCGTGAAGACCTCGGTGAGCGTCCGACCCGGGATGCGTTCCATGATGATGGCGAAAGCGGCCTCGTCAATATCGAAGACATGGGGGGTGCGCAATCCCATCCGCCGAGCTTCCCGTAGGAGACGGACCTCGGCCCGTAATCGTTCGTTCCGGATCCTCCGGTCGAACGCCTCCGCACGATAGGCTTTGGATACCCGGGTCTTCCGGATGGCTTCGAGCCCGAGGTAGGACTCGGCGACCACGGTCGCCTCCGCTCCGTCGCTCAAGGGAGAGCCGACGGTCTGATGGGCTACTTCTTCCATGAACGGACAATGGCCTCCCGGGCCAATCGGGCCGCGAGGGCGCTCGTGTTGCCATTGTCATACGGCGGTGAGACTTCCATGAAATCCATGCCGATAAGGCGTCTACCGACTCTATCCACAACGGCCTTGATGTCCAGTGGGGAGAGTCCGAACGGCTCCGGGGTGCCCGTGCCCCCAGCGTAGGCGGGATCGATGCAATCGATGTCCAGGGAAATGTAGATGTCCTTCTTCCCGGCCATCTTCAGGACCTTCTGGATCGCGGCATCCATTCCCGCCCGGTGGACCTGATAGGCGTCGATGTACCGAAGCCCGGTCTTTCGTATGCCCTCCGTCTCCTCCCGGGACACGGAGCGCACACCCAGGACCGCGAGGTTCTCGAACCCTACGTGCTCGGCCATCCGCCGAGAGGAGCAGGCGTGGCTCCGGGGGTCTCCCAGGTACTCTTCCCGGAAGTCCATGTGGGCATCCAGATAGATCACGAAGACCTTCCGGTCCTCCGGGATCGCCTCCACGACAGGGGCGGCGCAGGCATGGTCCCCACCCAGGACGATCGGGAACTTCCCGGCCTTCCACAGCGGAGCGAGCGAAGTCCGCAAGGCCTCAGCCATGTCCGGTGCGTTCCCGAACTCTTCAAGATTCCCGGCGTCGTGGACCGGGACCTCAGAAAGGTCGACTGAGGTCTCTAGGTCGAACGTCTCGAAATTCCAAGAATGGGCCCGGATGGCATCCGGTCCGAAGCGGGCTCCCGGCCGGAAGGACGTGGTCCGGTCGAAGGGGACCCCCAGCACCACGTAGCGTGCTTCATCCAGCGTGGCGTTCGCATCAGCAAACCGGCCCGCTGGCATCGTGCGCATCATGCGGGACACGACCCCAAGGCCCCGAAGAAACCCTTGCACCGCTGCTCCATGGCCGCGCCCTGCCTAGCTACAAGTTGTTTAATAGCCTTCCATGCTCCAAAGAGCCCGAAGGCCATGACACAAGGACAGGGAACATTGGAAGTCAAGGACCTCCACGTCTCGGTCGCGGGAAAGGAGATCCTCAAGGGAATATCGCTCACCTTGAAGAAGGGGGAGCTCGTTGCGATCATGGGGCCCAATGGCTCCGGCAAGAGCACACTGGCCTACGCTCTGGCCGGCCATCCCCGATACACTGTGACGAAGGGAACCGCCACCCTGGACGGGAAGGATATCCTCAGCCAGACTCCCGATGCGCGGGCCCGGGCCGGGCTCTTCTTGGGGTTCCAGTATCCTGTGGAGGTCTCCGGGGTGTCTCTATCGAAGTTCCTATGGACCGCATACACCCAGCGACATGTGGCGGAGGAGATCGACATCGATGCTTATCAGGCCCGTCTGGACGGGAACATGGGCCAGTTGGGGGTCGACGGTGCATTCCTCAAGCGCTCCCTGAACGAAGGCTTCTCCGGCGGGGAGAAGAAGCGTATCGAAGTGCTCCAGATGTCCACCTTGGAACCGGTCTATGCCATCCTAGATGAGCCGGACAGCGGGCTCGACATCGATGCCGTCCGGGTTGTCGGGGAGAGCATACAGGCCCAGCGCAAACCCGGGATCGGGATCCTCGTGATCACCCATTATCAACGCATCCTCAAGTACATCAGTCCCGACCGGGTCTATGTGATCGTGGACGGGGTCGTGGTGAAGGAGGGTGGCCGCGAGCTTGCGGAAGAGCTCGAAGTCAAGGGCTATGACTGGGTCAAGCCCCCCAGTTCATGAGCATCGAAGACTGCCGTAAGGATTTCCCGATCCTGGGTCGTTCGTTCCATGGACGACCCCTCGTCTATCTGGATTCGGCGGCAACCAGCCAGAAGCCTCTCAAGGTGATCGAGGCCGAGGCCGAGTACTACCGCAGCTTGAACGCGAACGTCCATCGCGGTGTCTACGCATTGTCCGAGGAGGCGACCGCGGGCTATGAGGCTGCACGAGAGCGGGCGGCCCGGTTCGTGGGGGCGAAGGACCCCGAGGAGATCGTGTTCGTGCGCGGGACGACGGAGGGCATCAACCTGCTCTCCACCTCGCTCGGCCGTGGAAATCTGCACAGGGGCGATCGGGTGGTCTCTACCGAGATGGAGCACCACTCGAACATCGTCCCCTGGCAACTTCTGCAACAGGACAAAGGTACCGAGCTGGACTACATCGGCCTGACCGACGATGGCCAATTGGTCCCGGGTGACATCGAGCAGAAGATCGTGCGGGGAGTGAAGGTCACGACGTTCACGCACGTGTCGAACGTGCTCGGCACCCTGAACCCGGTGCGAGAGCTCGCCGACCGGGCCCGCGATGTCGGGAGCCTCTCGATCCTGGACGCCGCTCAGAGCGCTCCGCATCTCAAGCTCGACGTGGAACGGCTCGGGGTCGACTTCCTGGTCTTCTCCGGGCACAAGGTGTTCGGACCGACCGGGATCGGGGTGGTCTGGGGACGGAAGGAACTCCTGAAGGACATGGCCCCATACATGGGCGGCGGCGAGATGATTCTTGAGGTGGAGAAGGAGCGGGCCACCTACAAGGACCCTCCGTACCGGTTCGAGGCGGGCACGCCCAACATCGCGGGGGCCATCACGCTGGCGGCTGCCCTAGACTACCTAGAGCATCTCGGCTGGGAAGAGGTGACAGCACACGACCAGGCGCTGGTGGCGGATGCCTGGAAGCGCCTTTCGGATGCCTTCGGTCCGAAGATCCGTCTGTTCGGTCCGGCCCCGGAGAAGGGGCACCACGGGGTGGTCTCGTTCGCCCTCAAAGGGGTGCACCCGCACGACATGGCTTCCCTCCTCGATCACGAAGGGATTGCCGTCCGCGGTGGCCACCACTGTGCCCAACTCATCATGCGTCGTTACGGTGTACCTGCCCTCACCCGGGCCAGCTATGCGATCTACAACACATCGAACGACACCGCGCGTCTTGCCGACGCCCTCGGCAAGGTCGAGGCATTTTTCCGGGGGTCCACGTGAACGGCCGCCCGTCCCTCCCGGTCCGCCATGCAACGTGTCAAAAGGTATAAATACTGAACGGTGGTTAAATCGCTCCGAAGGTAAAGCCCATGCAAGACGCTTCTCAAATGACTCCGCTCGATTATACGCGCTACGATTTCAAGGACCCGGAGACGTACAAGGTCCGGACGAAGCGTGGGTTGTCCCGGGACATCATCCGTCAGATCTCGAAGATCAAGAACGAGCCCTCTTGGATGCTCGAGTACCGCCTCAAGGCGTACGAGCATTTCCTCGAACGGCCCATGATGGACTGGGGCCCGGACCTCTCCGACATCGACTTCGACGCGTACACGTACTATGCGAACCCGATGGAAGGGGAGCCCCGCAAGAAGTGGGAGGACCTGCCCGCCGACGTCAAGAACACGTTCGACCGTCTCGGGATCCCCAAGGCGGAACGCGAGTTCTTCGGTGGTGTGGGGGCCCAGTACGACAGCGGCACGGTCTACCACAAGATCCGGGAGGACCTCACGAAGAAGGGGGTCATCTTCACGGACACCGACACGGCCGTCAAGGAGTATCCGGAGATCCTGCGGAAGTACTTCGGGAAGGTCGTGCCGTACACCGACAACAAGTTCTCGGCTCTCAACAGCGCGGTGTGGTCGGGCGGAAGCTTCGTTTACGTTCCCCCCGGGGTCGATGCGGGCATCCCACTCCAGGCCTACTTCCGGATCAACGCCCGGTCCGTGGGGCAGTTCGAGCGCACGCTCATCATCGCTGACAAGGGGGCCAAGGTGCACTACATAGAGGGGTGCCTACCTCTCGGTGAGGAGGTTCTCGTCGGAGACCAGCTCACTCCAATCGAGCAGATCGAGTCGGGCCAGACCGTACTGAACAGCGCCGGCGAGGAGACCCAGGTCGAGAAGACCATGGTCCGCCCTTTCGATGGCGAGCTCGTCACGATCTCCCCCGTCTCCGTGGGGAACACATTCCAACTGACCCCGGAGCACCCCGTGCTCTGCGTACCCCGGGCCCAAGTCCAGACCGGTCGGCGTTCGAACCGGAAACTGACCGACGTCAGCCAGACCAAACTCGCCAAGGCCGAACCTCGGTTCGTTCCCGCAGGGGAACTCCGGGAAGGGGACTTCCTTCACTATCCCATCAACAAGACCGTCCGGGATGTGCCCGAGATGTCCGAGGCCGCCATGGTGGTCCTGGGATACTATCTTGCGGAAGGTTGCGCCCAAACGATCAACGGATGTGAAGCGGTGACGTTCACGTTCCACATCGATGAGGCCGAGTTCGTGAACGAACTTGACGCCGCCGTGGTACAACTCACCGGGAAGCACTTGTGGAGGAACCCACAGCCCGGGAAGCACGCGATCACCGTGGGGGTCTATTCCAAGGAGCTCCACGCCTTTTGCGTGGAACACGCAGGCAAGCTCGCCGCCGGGAAGCACCTTAGCAAGCAGGTGATGGACCTGCCGCCGGAAAAGCAGGCGCTCTTGCTCGATGCATACTACAAGGGAGACGGAAACAACTACGAACGCGGGGGCACGGTCCACCGCGTTTCAACGATTTCCCGCCAAGTCGCCTTCCAGGTCCAAGAACTTCAGGCCCGGCAAGGGGTCTTCGCAAGCATCAACGTCCGCGAGCCGTTCACGGAAACCATGAAGGATGGGCGGACGATCTCGCATCAACGAATGTACGTAGTGTATCACCAGGTGGGCAAGAGGGCGGAGGCCGTCCGGAAAGTCCACGGGGCTTTCTTGGTACCCATACGGAAGATCACGCAGACACCCTACCGGGGGTCCGTCTACAACTTCCATGTGGCCGGGGACAACAACACGTATCTCACCAAGGGGTTCTCTGTCCACAACTGCACCGCACCCATCTATTCCGACAATTCCCTCCATGCAGCGGTCGTCGAGGTCATCGCTGAGCCCAACGCGAAGATCCGCTACACAACGGTCCAGAACTGGTCCAAGAATGTCTATAATCTCGTGACAAAACGCGCCTTTGCCTACGAGAATGCCCTGGTCGAGTGGGTCGACGGGAACATGGGCAGCAAGGTGACGATGAAGTACCCCTCCGTTTACCTCAAGGGCCGAGGGGCCCGGGCCGATATCCTATCGGTCGCCTTCGCAAGCGAAGGGCAGATCATCGATTCGGGGGCGAAGGCCGTCCACGCCGCGCCCGACACCTCATCGAAGATCGTCTCGAAGTCCATTGCGATCCGCGGGGGAAGGACCTCCTACCGGGGGCTCCTCCACGTGGCGCGCGGAGCGACCGGGGTGAAGGCGGCGGTCCGGTGCGATGCTCTGCTCCCGGACGGCATCAGTCGGTCCGACACCTATCCCTACAACGAGATCCACGAGGAAGATGCGACCATCACGCACGAGGCGGTCGTCGGCAAGATCGGGGAGGAGGAGATCTTCTACCTCATGAGCCGTGGGCTCAAGGAATCGGACGCGATCCACCTTATCCTGATGGGGTTCCTGGCGGAGTTCGCCAAGGAGCTCCCCGTCGATTACGCGTTGGAGCTCAACCGGCTCATCCAGCTTGAGATGACCGGGGCCGTTGGCTAAGCGTCCCCTCGCTTTTTTCCCGTAGCGGGGTCCCTCCGGCAAGAGGTATCGGTGTTCAGGCCTCGCCTTCTTCGGAAGTCGGGTCCTCATCGGTCTCCGAGGTCTCCCAGCGGTACCGCTGAGCCGCTTCCTCAAAGGCCCGCTCGTCGATGACCGGCCCGGGGGTTGTCCGTTCGTTCTCCGGGTGAAGGCGCCGATGCTCTGAATCACTCACGGAAAAGACGGGCGTGTCGGACGCCGGGTCCATCCGTGTCGTGACCGCCCCGTCGCGCTTCAGTCGAATGAGGTACGCGAGCAGGGCCTCCTTTGAAAGGGTGGTCTCCCCGATCCCGGCCAAGATCCCCTCGATCGTGTCCGAGCCCGCGCGGTCCAAGTGTTCGAGGATGCCCCGTTGGATGCGGGCATCCGTCTCGAGATCGTCCTCGTCCGGTTCCTTTGCATCTGAGGCTGGGGAACGTTCCTCGGGTCCGTCGTCTTCCGTCCGCCGTCGCATCCGAAGAAGGACGATCGCGGCGAGGAGTGCCACGGAGATAGGGATGGCGATCATCCAACCGGAAAAGGCGGAGCAGCCAAAGAGCCCTCCGCAGGAGGCCGAATTATCCTTCGATGGAGATGGAAGTGGGGGGACCTGGATCTCCGGCAGAAGGGCCTGCCCGCTCTCGCTCGTCACGGTCACCGTACCGCCCTCGCTTCCGAAGACGGTGTAGTTGACGGCGACGAACGTCCCCGCCCCATAGGTGAAGATGGGGGAGATGGAGGATGTGTTGTAACTACCCCAGGTACTGTTGACATAGACGAAGCCACCGGGGACGGGATTCCCGAACCGGTCTGCAATCCGCCAATCGGTATCGTTCACTGTCCGGTTCTCGAAGAGCCCTTCGGGGGAGCTCAAAACGAGATCGCCGAGGTCGGGCACCCACCGTATCGTCCCGTTCCAGCGCGCGGAGCCGTCGGCGTTCTCGATCGGGAATGGGAGGCCGGCGATGGCATAATAGACCTCGCCCGCGGTGTGCTGGGAGATCGAAACATTGAGATTCCCGTTTTGCCAGGCGAGCGCGGGAACGGAAACCTCATGACCTTGGTCCGAGACGAAGGCCTGGACTCCCGAATAGTTCACGTACGGACCCCCGAGCCCGGTCCCTTCTACGGAACCATTCATGAGCAGGGTGAAGGCCCCAGAGAAGTCTCGGGCGTGATTCCCCCAGCGATCCGTAGCAGACAAGCTGATGTTGACGGTCCCTCCGGCCACGGCACTCATGCCAGAGAGGGATACTCGGACCGCCGAGACCGGTCCCGCGACCGCCACCAAGGTGAAGTTGGAGGGGGCCGAGCGCTGCAGCACAGAATCGTTGTACGTCACTTCCGCCATGGCCGAGATCGCATAGTTCCCCGGGAGCCAAGGTATGAGCTCCAAAGTGCCGTTGGGATACTCGGTCGACGCGACGTCCGCCGGGTTGGGCAGGGTCCATGCCATCGAGGCATTGGGATCGCTATCCGATGGCGTGAGATAGAAGCGGCTGTACACCGCGACCTTCATCCCTCCCACCGGGAACTCGGGGGCTGAGGCCCGTGGAAGGACGAGCAATGAGGTGAGCGAGGAATATGTGTTGCCCACCCCATCACGGATTTCGCCGGTGATCCAGTATTCCCCCGCCTGCGGGTAAGAGGCGTTCAACGAACCACAGGACGGGTTCGAGGGCAAGGGTTGCCAAGTGAGCGGGGAGGTCCCGGACGGGTTGATGGTGTACTCGAAGGGTGCCGTTCCCCCACTCTGCCGGCAGATGAGGATCGTCACGTTCTCTCCCGTCACCGTCGCATTGGAGGTGGCGACCGCGCTGGTCGTGAGCCCTGCCAGCAAGGAACCATCCACGGTGTATGGGGCGATGGCCGGAACACTGTCGTACCCCAGGGAATCGCTCGCAACTAGGGATAATTCGTACTGCCCTTCGACGGAGGACGGGAGGGTGAGGTTCGCCGTTAAGGTCGTCTGGTTGACCCATCCGACGGGGGTCCTCACCGACCAATAAAATGTGTAGGGCGGTGCGCCACCCATCACCGTGGCCGTCGCAAATTCAGAAGTATCGACATCGATGGATCCGTTCGCTGACAAGGTGAGCTTCGGCATTGGGTCGGGTAAGAGCGTGACATTGACGGCCGACGTGGCCCTACCCCCCGCCAGGTCGATGGCTTGGGCTTGGAATGTGTAGTTTCCCGGCGTGGCGGTTCCCTGTCCCCCGTTGAAGGTGTAATTCAGGTCGAGGCCCGAACCGACGTACCCTCCGCTCAGTCTCCATGAGATGGTCCAGGCACTGGCGGCTCCCAATCCACCGAGCGTCTGTGCGTGCAATCTCAGGGTCTGGTTCACGTCCAGCCGGGGCGTTGCGCTCGAAATGACAAGCCTCGGTGCGGCGACGACATTGAACACCTGCAGGGCCGAGGCATTGGCCCCCAGATGGTCCGTGAGGACGACCTCCACCGTATAATTCCCCGGAGTGGGGAAGGTCACGTTCTGCCCGGGTAGGGAAAAGTTTCCCACCTCCCAAGACGTGGTGAAGGGTCCGACCCCGCTCTGGGAAACGGCGCAAAGGGGGACGAGGAGGCCGGCATCGGTCGGGTTCCGGTTGGCCCCCGGAACGCAGCCTGGCGAGCCCAGTTTCGGGATGGTCACCGAAAGGTGGGGGACCACTTCGAGGGCGAACCCGCTCGAAACGGCGTATCCTCCGGCCGCGTCGCGCACCCGGACGTATACGGTCACGTTCCCGGGGGTACCGTACGTATACGTCGCCGAAGAGGGTCCCCCCGAGAACGTCCCATTGTCCCCGAACACCCAATCGAGCGTGTAGGGTTGGATTCCCCCGGTGATGCAATCGAGGGAGAAGAGGGTGGGCACTCCGACCTCGGTGGGTTGCTCTGCGGAGGCGGGCGCGCAGGGAACGGCAAGCGGTAGCACTACCTCGATATTCAGGGCGTAGCTCCGAGTGACCCCGATGGAATCGGTCGCCGTCACGCTCACCGTGTAGTTGGACGAGACATCCCATGAATAGAGAAGGGTCGGTGTGCGCGTCCCGTAGGTGTGACCATCCCCTGTGTTCCATGTGAACTCTACCGGGGTAATGCCACCGCTGAAGAGGGCCGAGAGCGTGTCACGGGCTCCCGGATCCACGGGGTCATATTGGGCCGCGATGGAGAGATTTCCAAGGGAGGGTACCAAGACCACCTCGAACGACGCGCTCACGCTGAACCCTTGCGTGTCGTTAGTCACGAAGGAGATCCGGAAGCTGCCGGTCCCCGAGGGTACCCAAGTGTAGTTGAAGCTTCGAGCGGTTCCCGAGCCTTGGGCGATAGGGGTCCCGTTGACCAACCAGGCGTACGTGAACTGGCCGGTACCCCCAGCAAAGGTCGATCCGAGGTCGGTGGGGACCCCGGGCTCGTCATAGAGCGTGCCGTTCTGCGTAACGGTGTTGTTCCCTACCTTGCCCACTAGGAGGAGCGAGCCCGGTGGCGAGTCGACCTGGACGGGGATGAAGGCGGTGTATCGCTGGGTGCCGGCGTCGACCACGGTGATCGTCACGTTACGCGTGCCCTCCCAATCGGGGGTGAATGTGCAGCTCAGGTTCCCGTCAGCAATCGCCACAGAGGGGGCACACAGGCCTTGGGCCGGGCTTGCAGAACCGTTCCACCAGACTTCCAAGGGCAAAGCTCCTCCGTTCACGTTCACGAACACGGTCGTGCTGTGTCCAAGGTCGACGGAGGGCAGCGTCACCCCGGCGCCCCCGATCCGCATCGTGTTCCATACCCGTTCGATGGCCGTGGCCGTGGTCTCGACCCCGGCCCAGTCCGTCGAACTGCTGGTGACCTCATAAGTGCCGACAGCGGGATAGCTCAAGGTCTCCGGGTACGGGTCCGTCGTGGTCCTCGCAGTACACGTGGCCGGAGTCGAGTTCGCGGGGGAGAAGCAGTAGACGTATCCGGGCAGTCCTCCGGACACCGACAGGTTCAGGTGTTGCTGGGCACCCAAGTAGAGGTCCTTCGGAAGTCCGAGTATATGGAGTTCCGGTGCAGGGTAGACCGTGAAACGGCTGGCAAGGTCCATGGGGGGTGAGGTCGAGTACCCGTTGGACACCTCGGCCACGGGTAGATACGAGAGCGACGAGGTCCCGTTGTCCCAGAACGTCGCATTGAACCGTGCGGAGATCGACACCTCCCCGTTCCCGATGAGAGTGAGGTGGCAGGGGGAGCGGACGGCGGTGCCCGAACCGAGGGGCCACAAGAGGCAGGAGTACGAATACCCCTGGGCAGCGATAACGTTCGAGACGAAGAAGGGGTTCGGGATGCCCGAATCGTTGGCCAACGAAGGGGCCGTGAGCGTTCCGGCGCCCGTCGGGATGGCCTTCAGTTGCACGTAGGACGGAACGGAGTTCTCTGTCGAGCCATGGTACGTCCCGGTCGCCTGCACAGCGATCGTGGCCGATCCGGCGGTAGGTGAGGCATCCAGCGTTACGGCCGAACCCGTGGCGCTCGTAGCCCCCCCGAAGGACCAGCCATTCTCCGTGGAGGTGAATCGCCAATTGAAGGTCACCGAGGTGGCTTCGGTCGGCACTCCACAGGCGTCCTGCGCCACCACGGTGAGGGCAAGCGGTCCCCCCGGGGTACCGTAGGCCGTGCTTCCCGAGGACACATTGACCTCTCCGAGGGCATAGCATACATCGATCCCTCCGGATGTGAAGTCCTCCACGTACCCCGAGGGGACAGAACCCAAGATCGAGTTGTAGGGTGCCAGAGGTCCGAAGAACTTGCAGGTGTAGCTACTGGGGCACGGTCCGGTGGGGATTTGGTATTCGATCGAATATGTGGCCGTTGTGGCCGTCTGGCCCTGAGCGCCTACGGGGCCGGTCGTACTATCGTAGCACTCAGTTTGTTGGTCCGACCCTTTCGTTTCGACCACCCCCACGGTCGCCTCGTACGATACCGGCCAACCGGACGGGGAGGGAGGGTTGGGGCCCCCCACCACCGACACGTTTCCGGTAAGAGGATCGGGCCCGAAGACCCCACGGCAGGGGGCCACCGGTCCTTGCTCCGTGGCGGGTAGCGGGGTGGGTTCTTGGTGTACGGAGGAAGCGAACTCCTTTCCCGCATGAGTCACGCCATCCGTGGAGACCGGGAAAGAGAGCACCGCGATGATGGAAAGTAGGAACAGGAGGCTCCATCCAGGGTATTGGAGACGTATTTTTCGTGGTTTCCGCCTTTCGGTAGATGGAGCGGGCTCGATACCGGTCATCGGTCAAAACGAACACCGGGGTTGGGGCATGTGTGTATTTAACTCTGAGCCCCCAGTATCAGTATATCGCATGCGTTCCCCAGATTTCTGGTTGGGTTTGGTTCACGGAAACACTATCCTGCACCGAAAGACGGAACCCTCGCACCGCGTCCCGAACACAACCCTTATAAATCGCGGGGTCGTGGCAAACCCGTATGTCGGCATCTCAGGCATCAGGAGGCTATCCGCCGCCCCAAACCTATCCGCCGCCTTACGGACAACCGCAGTACCCCGCCCAAGGGCAGGCCGCCGGCTATCCGCAGGCGTACCCACAGCAGCAACAGTACCCCAGCTACCCGCAGCAGACACCGGCCGCAGCGCCGACCCCAGCCCCTTCACATGGTGGTGGCGGCCTCATGAAGATCATGGCGATCCTGACGCTCGTCGGCTTGGTGATCGCAGGGGTCGGTTTCCTGATCATCGGGCTCGGGGTCGAAGGCTACGCACATTGCGTGAATTCCCCTGGTGCTTGCACCGCCCAACAACAAGTCAGCTCGGCTAACAGCGTGCTGAACGACACGGGGCTCGGTTTCGTGCTGGCCGGTGTCGGACTTCTCATCTCGGGGATCGGGTTCGGTCTCATCTTCTTGGGTCTACCCAAGAAGCTCGAGGAACTCGCTCCCAAGCAGTAAGCCCCGCCTAACCTCTTCGTTCAAGGAGGGGAGTTCCCCTCCTTGCAACTCTTTCTCGTTGGCCGGAACGTTCCCCTGCAGGTTTTGTTCCCGAAGTCGGCCCGGTCGGGGCCGTCCGAAGCTTCAGCGCTTGGCTTGGACCCGGAGATTGATGAGCTGGAGTAGTTCCTTCGGGATGCCGGCCTCCTTGAGCCGGTCCAAGGAGAGCCGCCCTTCGGTCACGCCCTTCACCAGGATCTCGATCTCAAAGGCCGGGGGTCGGTCGGGTGCGCGGCAAGCCGGGCAGAAGGTGGTGACGGGCCAGGGGGACCCGGTATCGACCGACAATTCCTTCAGCTTCTCCTCTACCGTAGGCACGGCACCGAATGCCGTGAGGCACGCAGAGCACAGGTGCACCTCGTGCAGGTCCCCGAAGAGGCGGACGCAGCGTTGGCAGCGTCCCCACCCGTTTCCCTTGGAAGTATCGTTCATCGGACCCCCGCAGAGGCCGCAGAGGACCGTCCCGCTCGTAGGCTTCACTTCGAAGATGTTGATGTTGAGCCGGTCCGCGGCGGCCTTCAGAGCGTCGTCGATGCTCTCGCAGGCTATCCCCGTCTCCGTCGTGACCCCTTCGTGGTCGAGGGCGTGAGCCATGGCCACTTCCGCCAGGCTGAGGAACGACTGACGGCTCGCCGCCTGGCTCGCCACGAGGACCCAGTCCCGTTCCTTCGTCCGATACACCAAAGGAGTAGGACCTTCGTCGGCCGTGCTCGTCCCCAGTTCGCTGAGGGCGAGCCCTTTCCCCAGGGCCCCGGACTCGATCAATGCGTGGAAGATCCGTTGCGCAGTGCTGTCCACGGGCTTCCTGAGGGCGCCCGCCACATAAGGATAGCGCGTTCTGAGCGTTTCTGCTCGGTCAATCTTTGATCCCGGTGCGTGCCCGCCAAGACGCCAGGGCCTCTTCCTCCATGAAGTGGCGGGAACGAGAAGGGGCGGGAAGGAGGAGCGCGTGCAGGGGAGGTCCGAAGTCGCGCTTTTCGAGCGTCATGCGTGAGCCCACCCACACGGCCGCGTCAGGTCCCCCGGCCCGGGCGACCACGCAGAACTCCTGGTCCCCGGGGGCGATGCCACCGCGAAGTTCGTCTTCGAGCCGTCCCAGGTGGCGAAGGGCAACGTCTGCGGTGAGGTAGCGCTTCAACGGCGGATCGAGGTCGAGGAGTATCAGGGAGTGCAGTCCGGCCGCATAGTTCGCTTGGAGTGCCTGATACGGTGAGATCGGCCGATAGAGCGCCGGGTCCAGCGGATAGGGAAGCGATACGACGCGCCCGAACTTGTACTGGAAAAGCCCCACCATCCCGGGAGCGGCGGTGATAATGCTTGCTCCCGGCACCAGCCGGACGCGATGCCCGTGTTGCTCGGCGGAGAGGCGCAAGGCTAGATGGGTGGTGGCCGCAAAGGGGTCGCCCGGGACGAGAAGGGCCACGCGCCCTCCGTGTTCTAGGGCCTGCAGGATCACGGTCTCTCCTTCCACCTCCTCTCGCGTGAGGGGTGTTATGGGGACGCCCGACAATCGGGCGAGCCGTTCGCGCCACCCGGGGAGAAGCCCTGCGGTGTATTCCTCCGCGAAGACCGTACCAGCGTCCCGGATCTCCTCAAGTGCGCGGAGCGAGAGTCCCTTTTCATCGTGGAGCCCGGCCCCGACGAAGACGAGCTCACCCATGCGGCCTCGAAGCGGTCAGGCACCCCGGAGCACGAGGATCGGGCAGGGGGAGATCGCGAAGAGCTCCTCGAGGAAAGGCCGGGTGACGAACTCCCGGCCCAGTCCTCGGCCCTCGTCCCCGACGATGCAGAGACCGTAGCCTTCCTTCCGCACCTCGTTGAGTATCGCGGTGGGGAGGAGGGCATTCGAGTGGAAGAAGCGGGCCGGGAAAAGGACCGTCTTGAGCACCCTCGGGACCCGCCCATGCGTCCCCTGGAACTCATGTCCCGAGGTGCCGGTCGAGGACCGCGAAGAGCCGCTGCGCATATGGAGCGTCACTATCGGAAGCTTGCCGAGCTCGGTAGAAAGGGTCTCGGCGACCTGCATCGTCTTCGGGGGTGGCTGGACGGTGAGCGTGGGGAGGATGATCTTCGCGGCGCGGGTCGCCGACAGGGCGAGCGGGTTCACGATGAGCACGTCGCACGAGGCGTGGTTTAGGATCGCCGAGCTCGTGTGGCCGAAGATCTTGTGGCGGTGTTTCGGGTCCGCGGTGAGCGTCATCAGGATCGCGTCCGCGGCGAGCGCCTCAGCCCGTTCGAGGATCTCGATGGCGATGTCCTGCGCAACGACCACCTCCGGGACTACCTTGATATCGAGCGCAGCCGCCGCCTCGTGGGCGGGGATGACGATGTGGAGCGAGGACCGCCACCCTTTGGCGATCTCGGGCATCGAGACCTCGTGGATCACGTTCAGGATGTGGACCTCACCGTCCGGCTCCAGGAGCCGGGAGGCGAGCTTGACGAGCGGTTCCACATAGACCGGGGTGACGACCGGGACCACGATCTTGCGGTACATCCGCTATCCCGTCCCGGGCGTGGACATGAGGTCGATCAGCGCCACATCCAGACCTACGACATTCACATACATAGCTCCGACGCCCGGGATGTGAGAGCCCTCGATGTGGGCATCCACCAGTGCGGTCAGGACCGATTGAGGTTCTCCAGTGTAGTAGGCGATCCGGGGGATCTGGACGAGGGCACCGCAGGGGGAAATGTCCGGATCGAGCCCGCTTGCGGAGTCGGTCACGATGTCCTCGGGGATGCCGCAGGCGCTCGTCACGTTGTGGACCCCCGTGACGTTGATGTAGTAGAGGGTCTGGTTGATCAAGGCGGGGTCGGTCGGTCCGTAGGGGTCCTCCCCTCCGGCCCCGAGGAACGGCTCATAGTCTATCTGCGAAGGACGGGACCAAAAGAGTCCCCGGAAGGGACACGAAGACAGGTTCCCAGGGAAGTAGGCACAGGTGATGTTCTCTCCGACGAGCGTGGAGTACGAGGTGCCATTCGGGCCTGCTACGACGCTCCCCCCCGGCCCCGCCGGGTTGGTGAGTTCCGCCACGTATGGGGCCACGGCGGATAGCCCGAAGGGATACACCAGACTGACCCAGAAGAGCATGAAGGCGAGGAAGGCGATCGCCGGTCGCAACGGATGTACCTGGGGACGCTCGCTCTCGTTCATAGATGAAGGACTCCCTGTCGCACGGCCGACGAAACAGCGATGAAGGTCGGATTCGAGAACAACGCAAGCACCCCTATGTAACAAAGCTTGATGCCGATGAAGGCGCTCACCAGCCCCCCGACCCCGTAGATGAGCAGGTTCCTTCGCAGGAGCTCGACCGCGCTCTGGGGCCGGAACGAAGCCCCCCGCAGGGCGATCGGGATAAGGATCGGGATCATCAGGGCGTTGAACAAAAGCGCGGCGATCACCGCGATATGGGGGTTCGTCAACTGCATGACATTGAGCTCGGAGATGCCCGCGAACCCGACGAAGACCGCCGGGATGATGGCAAAATACTTCGCCACATCGTTCGTGATGGAGAACGTGGTGAGGGCCCCCCGGGTGATGAGGAGCTGCTTTCCGATGGAGACCACCTCGATGAGTTTCGTGGGGTCGCTGTCGAGATCGACCATGTTGGCCGCCTCCTTGGCGGCGGACGTGCCGGAGTTCATGGCGAGGCCCACATCGGCGCGGGCGAGGGCGGGAGCGTCGTTCGTGCCGTCCCCGCTCATGGCCACGAGCCGGCCCATGGCCTTCTCCTGCTGGATGATGGAGAGCTTCTGCTCAGGCTTGGCCTCCGGTACGAAGGAGTCCACCCCGCTCTCGATCGCGATCGCCTGAGCAGTCAGGCGGTTGTCCCCGGTACACATGACCGTACGGATACCCATGACCTTGAGCTCGCGCAGACGGTCCCGGATGCCCGGTTTCACCACATCCTTGAGGATCACAAGCCCCACGACCCGTTTGTCGACACATATGGCGAGCGGCGTCATCCCGGCGCTCGCCGCTTCCCGGGAACGATCGGACAAGAACGCGGGGAAGCTGCCTACATAAGAGGAGATCGCAGAAATGGCCCCCTTCATGTACTCCGTCCCCTCGGGGGTGATGAGCCCCGACATCTTGCGTTCGGGGCTGAACGGGATGACCCGGCTCTTGGCCACATCGATCCGGTCGGGGAGCACTCCTTTGAGCCCCGCGAGGCGGATGATGGACCGCCCTTCGGGGGTGTCGTCCAAGGCGGAGGCGGTGATGGCCCATTTCATCAGTTCGGGCGGCTCGACCCCCTCCACCGGGATGAATTGCACAGCGAGGCGGTTCCCAACCGTGATGGTGCCGGTCTTGTCCAGGATAAGGACATCGAGGTCTCCTGCCGCCTCGACCGCCTTGCCCGACTTTACGACCACGTTTGCCTTGGTCACGCGGTTGATGCCCGAGATGCCGATCGCGGAAAGCAGCCCGCCGATCGTCGTGGGGATGAGGCACACAATGAGGGCGATGAGGGTCCCCAGGTTAAACAGGGCGGGATACCGGAACCCTAGGAGATAGGCCAGCGACACCACGACCACGAGCAGGGCGGCCGTGAGGGCGGAAAGGAGGATGGTCAGGGCCACCTCGTTCGGGCTCTTGTCCCGGGTGGTCCCCTCCACGAGGCGGATCATCTTGTCGAGGAACCCGAACCCCGGCTCGGCCGTGATGCGCACCTCGACCGAACCCTGCATCACGCGCGCTCCCCCGATGACGCTGGTCTTGTCCCCCCCACTCTCACGGACCACAGGTTCGGACTCGCCGGTCATCATCGACTCGTCGATCAGCGCCCCACCGTGCACCACGTCGCCATCCATCGGCACCACTTCCCCGGCCTTGATCTCGACGTGGTCTCCCGAGTGAAGGTGGCTCGAGGAGACCCAGCGTCGGGAACCGTCAGGCAGGATCTGCCGGGCTTGGAGACCACTCCGAACTTCCTTCAAGCTGTCCGCTTGGGCCCGGGCCTGAGCCTCGGCCAATGCCTCGGCGATGTTGGCGAACCACAGGGTGACGAAAAGGATCATCGTGAGCGTGAGGTAGTACATCGGATCGTATCCGGGCCCGTCGAGATCCGGGAAGAGCCACGGGGTGAACGTGGCGGCGAGCAGGAAGAAGAAGAAGATGTAGACCACGAACATGATGGGGTTGTGGAGTTGGCTCCGAGGCCCGAACTTCTTCAGCGATGCAATGAAGGCGTCGCCGATGCTGAGCGTGGGTCGGCGACGGACGCTGACCTTCGCCCCCGGGTTCATCGCGTCTCCCAAGGCCATAATCTATCCACCCCCGAGCGGACCCTGTGCAAAGGGACCCATGACCAGCATCGGCAGGAAGAGCATCCCCGTGACAATGGTGATGAACAGGATCAGGAAGAGGGTGAACGTCGCCGAGTCCGTCTTGATGGTACCCGGGCCGGGAGGCGCCGTTCCCTGGGAGGCGAGCGAACCCCCGATGGCCAGCATCGCTAGCAGCGGCAAGTACCGCCCCACGGTCATGACGATCGCCCCGGTCACATTGAAGAAGAGCGTGTTGTCGATAAGCGAGCCCATCGCACTCCCATTGTTCGCCGACTCGCTCGTGAACTCATAGAGCACGACCGTGAACTGGTGGGAGGCGACGCCGGCCGGCGAGAACTGGGCCAGGCCGAATATGAAGGTGATGGCGGTCGGAATCAGGATGGCGAACGGGTGCGATAAGATGACCACGGTGCTCCACCGCATCTCGTACTTCCCGATCTTCTTCCCGAGGTACTCGGGTGTGCGCCCCACCATGAGCCCTCCTACGAAGATGGCGAGGAGGGTGTTGATGAGGATCATGCCGAACCCGGTCCCATCTCCCCCTGGTGCCGCTTGAACGAACATCCCCCAGAGAAGATCGATCTGGGTTCCGGGAGTGAGGGCGCCGAGCGACATGCTCGTCGCGCCCGTGTTCGTGAAGATACTCGTGACCTGGAAAAGGGCACTTTCTGGAAGCGTGAACCGCTGCTCGGCTCCCACGAGATATCCGCTCCCTTGGGATACACCCGTGGACGCAAGGAACGGATTGTAGGATTCGAAGTAGAGAAAGAGAAAGAGGGCCAGCAGGAAGATCGTTAGTGTCGCAACGAAGAGGGGGCGCCCTTCCCCCTCCTTCCGCACCATCCGCGCGAACATGAACGGGGCGGAGAATGGGATGAGCAGCATGAGGAAAATCGCGACGAGGTTCGTGAGTGCCGAAGGATTCTGCAATGGGCTGGCAGCGTTCGCGGCATAGAAGCCCCCCCCGTTGGTGCCCAGAAACTCGATCGCGTCCCAGGCCGCCACCGGACCGAGCGGAATGCCTTGGGCGGGACCGGCGAGCGGGACCACCGACACGCTCTGGGCGAGCGTCTGCGGAACGCCGGCCAGCACGAAGAGGAGGGCTCCCAAGATGGATATGGGAAGCAGCACGCGAGTCACGGCCTGGGTGAGGTCCTGGTAGAAGTTCCCGATGGTGCTATCCTTCCGGAGGAATCCCCGGATCATGGCCACTCCGGCCGCGATCCCGGTCGCGGCGGAGAGGAACATCAGGAGGATGAGTCCGAAGATGGCGCTGAAGAGCGAAGCCTGCGTCTCGGGCGTATAGTGCTGGAAGTCGGTGTTCGTGTCGAACGACACCGAGGTATGCAGGGCAAGGTCCCAGGGCATGCCATGTACCCCCCAATAGTTCATCGGAAGACTTCCTTGAAGGGACAAGAGAAGGAAGACGAAGACCACGGCGCATAGGTTCATGACGAGGAGAGAGACGGCATACTCTCGCCACTTCATCTGATGCGAAGGGTCCACGCCCATGAGGCGGAAGATCGCGGATTCGACCGGTCGCATCACCGGGTCGAGGAGCGTTGGTCGGGCCGTGAAGACCTTGGCCATGTACCGACCCAAGAAGGCCGCTCCGAGGAGTCCGAGACAAATGAGGACGAAGACATCCGGAAGCGTCGAGAGGCCTAGCATCACCCGTCAGAAGCTCTCAGGTCGGAGGATGGCGTAGAGAAGGTAGATGGTGATCAACACTGCGATTGCGGTGAAGGTGAGGAGACCGGCGTGGGCCGCGAGCTCCTGCAGGATACCTACCATCGTCCCTCCTATGTTCCGGAGGATGCGATGTGGGGTTCGGTATAAACGTTTCCCGAAGGGAACGCCTTCGCCGAGCGCCGGTCGTGGGTCAAGCCGCGGAAGGCAGGATCAGGTGGCTGTCCCCGAACTCGTGCCAAAGGTAGCGTCCGGCCACGGCATGCCGGTAACTTTCCTTGAGCTCCGACTCTCCGAGGAAGCAACGGAGCAGGGCAAGGTGACTGGTCCGAGGATCATGGAATCCGGTGAGGAGGCCCGAGACCACGTTCGGCCGACGGCCCGGGTGCACATAGCGGCGGGTGAAGCCTTGGGAGGGGACTACCGCGCACCCGTTCCATGCGGACTCGAGAGCTCGCACGACCGTAGTTCCCACCGCGATCACCCGTCGGCCTTGGCGGAGTGCCCGGTTCACCCCCTCGGCGGTGAGCGCAGGTACTTGGAACGGCTCCGGATATAACACCGCAGACTCCACAGGGTCGTCTTCCAATTCCAAGCTCGAAACACCACAGTGGAGCACGATGTCCCGCACCGCGATCCCGCGAGCGGCCAAGGCGTGCAACACCCGGGGTGTGAAGGGCCGCGCAGCCGATGGCATCTCACAGCTGCCCGGTACGGAAGAGAACAACGTCTGGTAACAATCGATGGGCAGCGACTCCGTCACGTAGCCGTACCGGATCGGTTGTCCCTGATGTAGCAGCAAATCACGCAGATTCACTTCCGAGTGGAAGAACGAAAGGCGCGAGAGCCCGGGATAGCGGCGCAGGTGCCGGATGGGGGTACCGGCGACTTCGATCATCTCTCCCTCGGCAAGGTCCAACGGACCGGGTCGTCCCGGGGAATGGCGTATCTCGGCGAGGTAGGTCCCCTTTCCGTAATCCGTGCAGAGGTTCCACAGGATCGGGATGCCACGCCAGACCCCTTCAAGGGAGGCAGGGAGCGTGGCACTCCGGTTGACCACCAGTACATCACCGGGCTTGAGCCAGCGGGGGAGCTCTCCGAACGCGGCATCTTTTATCTCCCCCGCTTGGGACACCAAAAGCCGCACTTCGTCCCGGGCGATCCCCCTGAGTTCCGGAGGAAGATGAGCCGCCAATCCCTCGGGACGCTCGAAGTCGAGTTCTGCGATCCGCATGCCTCACTCCCAGGACTCCGCCTGAGCCCGGAAACGCTTTCCCGACACGGTGGCCGAAGGTTGCCCGAACAACCAGGCCCAGAACGGTAACGTGGCCTCCGGGAGTGGCCGGTCGGAGATGTCCTGGCCTGGAAACGCCGCTTGGTGCATCTCGGTCCGCATGTCTCCCGGATCGACGGAAAGTACGCTCACCCCGCGATCCGAGAGCTCGTGAGCGAGGGTCACCGTGAGCAGGTCTAGGGCGGCCTTGCTGGCACCGTAGGCTCCCCAGCCCGGATAACCTCCGAGGGCAGCATCGCTCGAAATGTTCACCACCATCCCATGGGACCTGACAAGGAGTGGCAGGAGCTCTTGCACGAGTTGCAAAGGGGCCATGAGATTCACATCGAGGACCGTCCGAAGATCCCCTGCTCCCAGGGATTCTAGGGGGGGAAGCGGGGTCGGGCCAAGGGTGGAAGCATTGTTGACGAGGAGGTCCAGCCTTCCGGTGGCTTCCGCCGCATGATGGAGCGCTCTTCGATGGACAGGGTCCTTCACATCCCCAGCAAGGCTCGTCACCGCGGCACCCAAGGCCCGCAGCTCGGCGGACACCGCTTTGAGCCGTTCGCTCCCGCGCGCGTCGAGGATCAAGGTGAACCCTTGGGACCCAAGCCAATGGGCGAGGACACGCCCGAGACCGGCGCTCGCTCCGGTGATCAGGGCCACCCGCGGGGTCATGGTGCCCGAACTCCCCGGATGCGGAACCGGCAGACCGGCGCTCCCGCAACGACGCGGTGGGTGACCTCCACCGAAGTCCCCAGCCACCCTTCGAAGAGCTTCCGCTCGCTCTCGCACGCCTCCCCATACTTTCCGGCGATGGCTAGGATCGGGCAGTTGTACTCACAGAGCTCGAAATCCTCCTTCCCGAGGGGCCGCGCATCGGCCATGTACCCTCCTTCTTCCCGCACTTGGGCGAGGACCTTCACCTTCTCCACGAGGTCTTGGCCACGGAATCGCTCCCAATAGCGAGCCCGGACATCCTGACTGCGCTTGGCGAGGACCTCGCCTACCGCCTTCCTACCGAGGTGCTCTTCGACGTAGGTGAGGGCGGCGAGGGACATGTCGGCATAGGCCTGAGGGAAAAGCCCTTGGGCGCGCGACCGGAGCCGGAAGTGCACAGAGGGCCGGCCGACCCCATGGGTGACCTGGCTACGTTCCACGAGCCCTTCCCGTTCGAGTTCCCCGAGGTGGCGCAAGGTGGCGACCTTGGAGATCCCGAGATCACGGGCCAGATTGGCGAGGGATACGTTGGAGTTCCTCTTGAGATACTGGAGGATCGAACGCTTCCGGGAGGAGAACCCCGTCGTTGGCGCCTCTGTCTCGTGCATGGCAAAGGGTACAGGCTGGATGCATTTATAAATATTTATGTTAACGAAGTTTACAAACCCGTGACGAACGCACGATTGCAACGGAACCGTAATATACGGTTCTGTAATAAATCGGCCGTGAAGCCCGCCCGCACCGCGCGTTCGATTCGTCCCTCCGAATCCACGGGGGTCCCGGCCGAAGGCCCCTTCGAAGACTACCGCCTGACCTTCCGTCTTCTCCGGCAGCTCCTCGGGGAGGTGCTGGCCCCCTTCGACCTCCTCGTTTCCGACTTCTTGGCGCTCAAACTGGCCGATCAGGGGCCGACCCGGGTGGGCAGCCTGAGCACCTACCTCGGCATCTCGCCCGCGGCGACGACCGAGCTCATCGATCGCCTTGAAGCGCGTCGCCTTCTGCACCGGGTACGGGACCCCGCGGACCGGCGGGCGATACTCCTCGCCCTCACTTCGACCGGGCGGGCCCTTCTTCAACAGGCGAAGATGTCCTACGCCCACTTCCTCGAGTCGATCGTCCGCGAGATGGACCCCGAAGACTTGGCCGCGCTCCGGCGGGGATCCCACGCGCTTTTTCTGATCCTCGTCCGGCACGGCGCCCCGGACGTTCCCACCAAGGGCGGGGGGTGAACTGCGATGGTCGAATACAAGTGGACCGTTCTATCCAACACCACATTGGGCGCTCTCTTGGCCTCGCTTGACGGGACCATCGTCCTGATCTCCCTCCCGGTCATCTTCCACGGCCTCGGGGTCAACCCCTTCGACCCCTCCAGTTTCCCTCTCCTCATCTGGATGCTCCTCGGGTACGGTGTCGTCACGGGCACCTTGCTCGTGAGCTTCGGGCGTCTTTCGGACATCTACGGCCGGGCCCGGATGTACAATATGGGCTTCGCCATCTTTTCCCTGGGCTCTATCCTCCTCTTCGCCGAGCCGTTCTCGGGAACGACCGGTGCCCTGGCCCTCGTCCTCTTCCGCCTGGTGCAAGCCGTGGGGGCCTCCTTTCTCTTCGCCAATTCGGCCGCCCTTCTCACGGACGCCTTCCCGCCCCAAGAGCGGGGATTGGCCATGGGGGTGAACCAGATCGCCTTCATCGGTGGGTCCATGGCGGGGCTCATCTTAGGGGGTATCCTCGCCGGCATACCGGACCTTCACTTCGCCGGTCTCACGCTGCCCACCTGGCGGATCATCTTCCTCGTGAGCGTTCCCGTGGGTGTGGCGGGGACCATCTGGGCCTACGCCAAGCTCCGGGAGATCTCGATCCGACGTTCGGACCAACGCATCGACTTTCTGGGGAATGCCACCTTTGCCGCCGGCCTCATTTCGCTGCTCGTGGCGGTGACCTACGGCCTGCTCCCCTATGGGGGATCGAGCACGGGATGGAGCGATCCGTGGGTCGTCGCCGGGATCGCCGGCGGGGCCGCGCTCCTCGTCCTCTTCCTCTTCATCGAACGGCGGGTCCGGGACCCGATGTTCCACCTCGAGCTCTTCCGTCGCCGTTCGTTCGCGGCCGGGATATCGTCGGCCTTTCTCGGGTCCATCGCCCGGGGGGGCATGATGCTCCTCTTGGTGTTGTGGCTACAAGGGATCTGGCTCCCCTTGCACGGCTACTCCTTTTCGGAGACCCCGCTGTGGGCGGGCATCCTGATGACCCCGATGATGATCGGTTTCATCGTGTCCGGTCCGCTCTCCGGACGCCTCTCCGACCGGAAGGGAGCGAAGCTCATCTCCACGGTCGGGATGGGCATCGGCTCCCTCACCTTCTTCCTCCTGGCCCTCCTCCCGGTCGATTTCGCGTATTGGGAGCTCGGGACGATCCTCTTTGCGATGGGTATCGGGATGGGAATGTTCGCCTCACCGAATGCGGCCGCCATTATGAACTCCGTGCCTCCGGAGAACCGGGGGGCCTCCTCCGGCATGATGACCACACTCCAGAACATCGGCCAGCAGGCCTCGCTCGCGCTCTTCTTCACGGTGGTCATCACCGGGCTCTCCCTTCACCTCGGCCCTTCGGTCAATGGGGCCCTCACCGGGGCACAGGTGGTCCAGCCCGACCGCGGGATGATCGCCGGAGCGGTCTCGGCCAACCCTACCGGAGCGCTCTTCGGCGCCTTCCTCGGCGAGAACCCGATGGCTCCGCTCTTGCAGTCCTTGTCCAATGTGTCCGGATGGGTACCGTTGTCATCGTCCACCCAATCCACGCTGCTAGCCCCCCACTTCTTTGCGACGGCCATCGCCTCGGCCTTTTCCTCCTCGATCTCCGAGGCCTTCCTCGTTGCGGGCGTCCTGACCGCGTTCAGTACGCTCATCTCCGCCTTGCGCGGCGACCGCTTCGTGTATGATCAGGAGGCTCCCTCCATCCGAACCCGGGCGGAGGCAACCCCTGCTCGGGCCGTCTCCGGGGAGACCGGCGGGAAGTAAGCTCTCGCAAGCGGGTAGTCCGCGGAGCTTCGGACCTCTCCAAGCGCCCCCCCATCCGATTTTTTCACGCCTGGGCAGAAGAGGAACGGAAAGGGAGTGGACGGATCTGGTCCCTCCCCGTGGGACACTCTGCGTGAGGTAACGGTAAGTCTTAAGTCTTGGTGAACGGGTCTCATATCGTGCCAGACGAAAGCATCGTCCTTCCTCTTCAAACCAGGATCCCTCTGGTCGGGAGGGACCGGGAACGGGAATCCCTAGCGGGCGCTCTCGAGCAGGTCCTCAAGTCTCTGGGGTGTACCTGGCTTATCGAAGGACCACCCGGGATTGGAAAAACCCAGCTCGTGAAGTGGTTGGAAGGCGCAGCGGCCCAGCGCAGGGTACGCACCCACTGGGGATACTGCCTGAAGGAGTCCAACGCCCCCTTCTTCCCTTTTGAACAGATCTTCCGGACATTGGTACCATCGGGCCCGGCTTCGTCGGAACTCCCCGGTACCGGCGGCCCTGACCTCCTTCCGCCGGTGCTCATTTTCCCGGACGAACGGCCTTCCCGGATGCTGCATCGGATCGCCACGCTCTCTTCCGCTCATCCCTGTCTGATCGTAGGTCGGGAGCGGCCCGCCTCGCTCCGTCAGTCGTATCCGGGGCTTGCCCAAACCACGCGATTTCTCCGATTCACCACGAGTGAGTCTGAGCCGGAAGGCATCGCCCCCGGGCAGATCGACGCGATCGGGGAGCGCCTCGCCAGCCATCTCGACCAGCAAAAGGGATCTGTGATAGCCCTGGGCGGCGTGGATTACCTAGTGAGCCAGAACGGCTTTTCCCCGGTATTGAAACTGGTGCAGTTCCTTCGAGAGGAAGCCGAGAGGACCGAATCTCACCTCCTCCTTACTGTGAACCCGGCGACGCTTGAAAAGCGGGAAGTAGCCCTCTTGTGCAGTGAGGGGGATGTGGAACCAACGGCCAATGCCGACCGGGTAGACGTCCCCGGAGCCCCGCTGACACCCGCCGCCACTATGCTACGATACCTGGACCTGCTCGAACAACAGGCCCCGCACGAGCCCTGCCTCCTCGTCTTGGATGACGTACAATGGGCAGATCCGGACTCGTTGCGCACATTCCAGTTCCTCGCCCGCAATGTACGGCACCTTCCCGTCCTCATCGTTGGGACCCTGCGGACGGAGGAGCATTCCTCGGATGCCGAAGCCCCGGAGCAGGTGCTTCAGACCATCCTAGACAAGTGTGACGCCGAGGGGCTGATTTCCCGCTTGTCCCTCCGGGGACTTCCGGCGGAGGATGTGCGTGTTCTTGCCGAGAGCACTCTCGGGCTACCGTTCCGTCGGGCGGAGGATGAAGCCCTCGTCACCCTCTTCCACCGGACCGAAGGGAACCCCTACTTTGTTCAGGAAACGCTACGACAGCTCGTCCAGGATCGATGGATCCAACGGGAGGACGGAGGGGCTGTCCTCCGGGTTCCCCATTCGGAGGGCCCCTTTGCTTCGGCGTTGAGCACGTCCATCCCCCCCACTTTGCGACGCCTGGTCGCGCGACGACTCTCCCTACTGACGAGCGATGAACTTGAACTACTCCGGTGGGCATCGATCGTGGGCAGCGAGTTCGATCTTCCTCCCCTCGTATCGGTCCTCTCCCGAGACGCGGGACTCCTCCGGGAGGGCTTTCACCATTTGGAACGGGACCTTCATCTGCTCGAGGCGGCATCCGAACCGGGGCGGTGGTCGTTCTCCCATCCCTTGGTATGGGAAGTCACGCGGGCCGAGCTTCCTGAGCCGGAATTCCGGAAAAGGGCCGGGGAGCTCGCCCGATGGTGGAAGGTCTACCGCCCTGACGAGGTCGAGGTCGTGAGTCGCCTCTTCTACGAGGCTTTGGTGCCAACCGAAGGCCTGCCTTGGGTGCGCAAGGCTCTTGACAGGGCCCTCACCAACCACGCCCCGGAAACCGTGGAACGATACCACCGGTGGTTGGACGACCTGATGCGGATTGGAGGGGCCCCCCCGGAAGAGCGGTATCGGGAAGGGGTGGCGGTCAGCGAACGGCTGCTGCTTGAGATCGGCAGCAACGCCTCCCTCATCCGCATGCTCCGATCGCTCACCGAACTCCCGGTCTCGGCCGCGGACCAGCTCTCGGCAAAGATCCTCCTCGCATATGCGCTCGCCGCCGTCAACATTCGTGACGCCCGGGAACTGATGGCGATCCTCTCCCCCGAACTCGAGGCAAGCTCCGGCAAGGTCGATCCCAAGTGGGAGGCGGTGGCGGCTTTGGTCCGCGTCGGTACCCTCATTCGCCAAGCCAAGTACGCCGCCGTTCTCCAAGAGGTTGTCCAAATCGAACCCGTGCTCCGAGAAGTCAAGGAGCCGTGGGTCAAGGGTCGAATGGCCTACGCCCGCGGGCATTCCTTGGCTTACCTGGGGCGCATCCCAGAGGCGAAGGACGCGCTTGTACAACTCCAGCAACTGGCGAAGGAAATGGGTACGCCGTTCCTTGAGATCTTCTGCGCAGGCCTGAAAGGGGCCATCGCCGAGATCGAGGGTGACCTAGAGGAAGGGGAAGCGAGCCAGGAAAGGGCTCTTACCCTCGCGCGTAGCCGCGGGGACATCCGGGCCATGTCCGTCGCGTATGGGAACCTCGTCATCAGCTGTTCATTCCGGGGGAAGACCGAACGCGCACGCCAGTTCCTGGCGGAAGGACAACAGTACTGCGACCGGTTCGACCTGAAGGATATCGCCGAGCACCTGAACATCGGCGAAGCGTACATCCTGTGGCGGGAAGAGCGGTGGAAGGACCTTCGCGATCGGTGTGCCAACATTTTGAACCAGACCACTTCCAACGAGGCGGGACGAGCCTTGGCGCTCTCGTTCCTTGCCGAGGCCTATCTCGAGTTGGACGACGTCGGGGCAGCTCGTTCCACGTTCGACCGTGTCGAGGCCCGGAAGGAGGAGCTCGAGCCCGGGGAACTGACGAATCTCTTGCGGGTCCGTTCACTATTGGAAGAGCGGTCCGGCGACCTTTCCGCCGCTCGGGAATCCCTAACGGCGGCCTCTCGACTCCTCAAGGACCATCCGAACATGTTCTGGGGGGGTTGGCTCGCGGCTGCCATGGCCCGTTGGGAATCGCGCTACGGGTCCTCTACCCTCGCAAAGACCTATGCGTCCACTGCCCGCTCCGAGATAGTGCGAAGCGGGGTGAAGCTGGAAAGCTGCCCCCGTTGGATCCGGGAGATATTCCCTCGGTGAAATGATCACCCGCCCTTCCGGGACCTCAGATCGGGGGCATCATCCAGGGGGCGGCGTGATCTACTTCCGGACAAGGAACTGCACTTCGCAGTGCGCCCAAGCGTCGGCGTCCGACCAGGGATCTCCGGAATAGACTTCCCGGAAACCTCGGGTCCCCGAGATCTCCTTGTATCTCTTTCGCCAGCGTACCCAGTCGGAGAGGCCATGGTAGATCACGCGGTCCGCGATCTCTTCCGGGTTGAAGACGACTCGGGCCACCCAGGTGGCCGGCAGCGTTTTTATCCGGATCTTCCCGCGGGGGGCGGCCTCTCCCTTCACTTCAAGGCAGGCTGTCCACCGGTCATCCGATGGGTGGGAGAAGATCCAACGGCCCGTACGCAGTCCTGCTTCCGCCGCCCACGCTGTCAACTCTCGGAATTCGGTCCGGAGGACGCCTTCCTTCCAGGGTGTAATCCGCGATATCGACGCCACACGGATGCTCGGCACCTTCTTCAGTTCAAAGTCTACTGTCATCTTCCCTCGCCTCCTCAAGTATCCTTAACACCCAAGAAGAGATGACATTGTAACCGCCCTGGGGCGGCTGGATTAAGAGCGCTGGTGTTATCCCGGCCTTGGTATGGAGATCGTGGATGCCCGGTTCCGCGTGCGCCATCCTTGCCCGTATTGTGAAGTGTCCGTTCGTTATCCAGAGACGCTCCTCCTCCTGTGGTGCGACAATCTGAGGGACACGTTCCTCGTATCTTCACCGGACGAACTGGAACTCCGACGCGTGCTTTCCGACATCCGGACCACCTTCCGCGGTCGGGTGCTTGTCCGTGCCGGGGCGATCGCCCTCACGACCGTGCCCGAATTCCAATGGGCGTCGCCCCCGTCCGTGACCAACATGGCCCGGCGAAGTGGGTTGTGGTTCCTTCCCCCGGTCCACTATTACAAAGGCTGGGAGACGTATCGCCTGATCTCTCCGGGCCGTAGGCGACTTCAGCGCTTTTTCTCCCAACTGCGACGGGTTGGTGATATCGAGGTCCTGTCTGTCGCTGAACTCCCGGGCCTCGAATCCTTGGTGGAGCTTCCCGTGGCCTCGGTACATCTGTTCGATGGGCTCACCACGAAGCAGGTCGAAGTCATGCTAGCCGCCATCAAGGGCGGTCTCCTAGAGGTGCCGTCCCGGGCCCGATGGGAGGTGGTGGCCCGGGGACTGGGACTCTCGCGGTCAACCTTCGGGGAACATCTCCGTAAAGGACAACGGCGTCTGATAGAGAACAGCAGCGCCGCCCTGCACGCTTACCTCACCACCCGAGGGAAACCCGTGCTGCTCCCCGCCAACCCGAAGTCGGGGGAGAACCCCCGGCTACTACCGGGAGCGGGCGGGAATGGGTCGAAGCCCTTCCCGAGCGGGCCCTCCTACGCTTTGCGCCGACATAGACGGGTGCGGCGGGCTCGTTCATGACCCACCGCCGGCGCCCCTGGAGGGGCACAAAGTCAAATACCTCCGGCCCTCTTCTGGGGTTGAGTCAGCAAAGAACGTGCAGGAATACGATCCGCTGCAGGAGATCACCAAGGAGCTCGACCGGGAAGAATCCGTCCTCACCGTCCGGGTCGAGAAGCGGCGGTACAACAAGCCCGCCACCATCATCGCCGGATTCCCGAAGGACACGAACCTTCACGATATCACCCGCCAACTCAAGACCGCCCTAGCCACGGGGGGGACGTCCAAAGACGGCGAGATCGTCCTCAACGGGGATCACTTCCGGCGGGCCAAGGAAAAGCTGGAGGCCTTGGGCTATCACATTTCGGGCGGCTAAGGCCCTCGGGACACATCACGATCATGCAGGTAAAACTGGTGGAAAAGGGGCACGACTTCCTGCGCCTTTCGCTCCCGAAAGGCGCCGAGACCATCCTGGTGCCGCTCGTCGAGGGGCTCCAGGCCGAGGAGGCCGTCGTCGAGGCGAGATACTACATAGGGCACCCCTTCGCGGAAGATCCGGGCCTCTACCTCAAGACGAAGGGTGAGAAGCCTCAGGCGGTTCTCAAACGGGTCCTCAAGTCCCTTTCGGACAACTATTCCGATGTCCTGGTCCGCTTCGATAAGGTCGCCGAGAAGCAGCGCAGCTGATCTTTCTCTTTCCCATGCTCAAGGAATGCGTCAAGCACGGATACTTCCGGGGGGACGTATGCCCCCTTTGCGGGGACGAGGCGCGGTTCTTCATGGACGACAGGGAGCTCGACCACATGGCGCGTATCGTGGCGGGCATCTTGCGTCATTTTCCGCCCCGGTACGGCTTGACCCCCGGTGAGAACGGATGGGTCCAGATGCGGGACCTCGTTCAGGCCATCAAGTCCCAGCACCGGAACTATCCCTGGCTCAAGGGGCACCACATCATCGCCCTCGCCATGACAGACCCGAAGGGGCGTTACGAGATCCGGGACGATGCGATCCGCGCCACGTACGGACACACCGTGGACGTCGACCTTGACCTTCCCACGGACAACATCCCCGAGAACCTCTACTATCCCGTTACACCGGAAGAGCGGGACCTCGTGCTGGAGGTCGGCCTGCGCCCCACCGACCGGAAGAAGGTACACCTTTCCCTGACCGCCTCGGATGCGTTCAGCGCCGGAAGGGTCCGGTGCCCATCACCCACGATCCTCTCTGTGGACACTCGTAAGACCGTGGAAGATGGACACACCATCCAACGGGCCGGAAAGACGGTATTCCTTGTCGATATGGTCCCTCCGGCCATGCTCTCCCTGTACGCGGGGGAACTCCCCTCCCCGGAAGTTTCCGGACCGAGAGAAGACTGAGTCGCTTCGGCACCTTTCCTTTCACGGTACGGCGGACCGTTCGTTCCGCCACCCGGGGGATTCGTTCAGGAGGCGAAGTCCCGGGGAGCCGGAGAGGGTGTCCCTTCCAAGCGATAGTAGACGGTTGAACCAACCTCTCCGGATTGCCGCCCCAGCGAATTCAATGTGTGATGCAGGAGTTCGTAGGCGGCGTTGGACTCGGCCCCCTCCACAGAACTATCCACCGGCCGGTGATACACTTGGAGACGATTCCCCTCGATGACCATTGCGAGCTGTTCCGGGGTCGACACGGAGGTCCAGAGGAGGGTGGTCCGAGGCCCATCTTCGACGGAACCCACCCAGCGGAACTGGCCGAACCAGCGTCCGGCCATTGACCCGAGGATCCGCACCGCATCCGAAGATTGGTCGAGGCGCAGCTCGGCCCGGGGTGTTTCGCCCCGATGGGGGAAGTGGAGGGAGGAGGTGCCCGCCTTGGTGAGAAAGTTCCGCTCAGAGATCCGGTACCCTTGTCCGCTGCGCTCGACCTGGCCATCCCGTTCAAGGCGGTGTAGGGTCCGGGAAAGGCTCTCCTGGTGGACGCCCAAGGTTCGCTTCAATCCGGCGAAGGATACCTCTCCCGGGAATTCTGACATGAAATCGAGGACCCTCCGGTCGAGCCGTCCCGGAGTCCCCCATTTGAACCTAGGCATGAGGGGATATACTCACGATGGAGTTATTAAACTTTGGAAGAGGCCCATAGCCCACGGAGAGGCCACTTGGGCCCCTCCCCCGGCAAGGGCATGGGAAGGGGCGGGTGGGGGCCCGTCCCTGGTGCTTCCCAGACGTTCGCGATCATCGGTCCTCCGTTCATTCGGAGAAAAGCTTGTCCAGCTTTTCCCGGAGTTGTCGCTCCCGTTCCTCGTACTTCCGTCCACCCTCCCATCTGGCGTTGACCAGCTCGACGAGGAGCGGGGCCACCTGGTCCAGCCAAGGTCCTTCGGTCTTCTCGAACTCCGCCTTGAGCTTCTCCCGCAGTAGTTCGTTGTGGGCACGGTATGCGCTCCAAAGCCATGGTCCATAGTTCGCCGAGCTCTCGCCACCTTCGCAACATTCTTCGCTCATGTTCGTTCCTTTCGAGTTTCCTCGACCACCTCAAGGCGCCCCGGGGGTTATTGACCGGTTGTTCGCACGCCCGGTCACACCAACCCGGTGGATCCATCGCACGGCAGTCCTATAAGCGCCGGCGTTTCTCGCAGGTGCGAAGCTATGCCATTAGATTATGCAGGCATCCGCGTCCAGAACCTCCGCCGTTCCCTCTCGTTCTATACCCGGCTCATGGGCCTGCGGGAGTTACGGCGGGGTAAGATGCCCCAAGGCGGGGTCTGGGTCCTCTTGCAGGATCCGGTTTCGCACCAGCATCTTGAGCTCAACTGGTACCCCAAAGGCTCGCGTCATGCCGTTCCTTACTCTGTGGGAGAAGGGCTCGACCATCTCGGCTTCCGGGTACACGACATCGACGGATCGATTCGTCGCCTGAAGCGAGCGGGGGTCCCGACAGCGATGGAGCCCCTCCGGGAGAAGCGGAAGATATGGGTGGCTTACTTTCTCGACCCCGACGGGATCTGGATCGAGCTCATACGCCATCCCGAGGCCTAAACCCTCCCCGACATCTGGGAACCTAAGGGAGTTTCCGTCAACCCGGGATGACCCGTGTACCCCGGCCCAAACGGAACGCTTCACGGTAGTGCACGGAACGTGCCCCTCCGCTTCCTGACCTGGCCGGGGGTGTTGGACTCCGGGGTTGTCCTCGCATCATACCGACCGGACGACCCGCCCGGTGAATTGGTCAGGAGGGACCACTTCTCGGAGCTCAGGCCCCGCTTGCGCAGGGTCGTACCTAGGACGTTCCCGAGAGCTATAAGCTCGATGGGAAGCGTGGCCGGACCGTCAGATCTTTTCAGTGGTGAACCACCACTCGTTGCCCCAGGCGTCGCGGAGGCCGCTGCGCCGGTCCCCATCGGACTGATCGGTCGGTGGGCGGATCTCCCGGGCTCCCGCCCGAAGTGCGCGGGCGTGCGCCGCATCAACATCCTTCATGTAGAGATGGAGCTTGGCTGGGGACGGCGAGAAACCGTCCGGTACATCGGCCAACATGACCACCGAATCTCCCACTCTGGCCTCGGCGTGATGTATCCTTCCTTCTCGGGCATCGATCCGGTAGGTCACAGTTCCGCCGATGCCCTTTTCGATGAACGAAGTGAGTCCTGCGGCGTCGATTGCGGTAAGATACGGGGCGAGCTGAGGGGTCCGGGTCGGCGTCGTAGAGCGAACATGTTGACCGCCCGGATGAGCCTGAACCCCCCTTTCCTCCGGGGTATTTTGGACGCGGACACCGTCCGCTCCGAATGTGAGAGTTTAGCAAACAAAATTCTCATATACTCCGGCGTGAGTTTCCACTCCCAATCCATGGAGGTCTCCCTACATGCCTGAAGTGGTCATCACCAGCGACTGGACCATGATGAGCAACCACAACGGGAAGGAGTTCTTGGGCTTCGGGACCACCACCCCGGCCCTCGTGCTTCCCGAGGCCGCCTACCGTCGACTCTTCTATCCCACCATGAAGACCGACGAGGAAGGGCACCCCGCCATGGCACCGTACGGTCTGCGCAAGATCGAAGCATCCCTCATGGATGGCGGGTTTGACGCGCGCATCATCCACCCAGGTCATCTCGACCGGTACATGCCCGGCGAGGCCAAGGTCTTGCTCATCTCAGGGCACGATTACCTCGCCCTCAACCCCCCTTCCACAACGTTCGCCGGCATCATGAAGAAGGACCCTCTGAACCGGGTCAATTTCATGCGCATGATGCGCCAGCCCCATGTGGTCGAGGCCCGCCGCCAGGGAATGAAGATCATCGCCGGGGGACCTTGCGCTTGGCAGCTCTCGCCCGTCACACGGCAAAAGCTCGACTGGGTGGATGCCTTCGTGAAGGAGATCGGCGGGATCGACACGGTGGTCGAGGGGGAGGCCGATATCTACGTCCGGGAGATCGTGGGGAAGGCCCTCCGTGGTGAACCCCTTCCCGAACACGTGATCGTCTCCCCGAAGGAGGCCCCGAAGGTAGAACAGATATCGACCATGCGCTTTGCCTCGGTCAACGGCCTCACCGAGATAGGACGGGGCTGCTGCCGGGGATGCTCGTTCTGTTCCGTGACCCAGCGGCCTACCCGATGGTACCCCCTCGACAAGATCGAGGCGGAGCTCTCTATCAACCAGGCGGCCGGGATCACGGATGGCCTCCTGCACTCGGATGACGTCATGTTCTACGGTTCACCGAACATCATGCCCCGTGAAGAGAAGCTCCTCCCCCTCATGGCGATGGCCAAGAAGCACTACGAGCACGTGGGATGGAGCCACGTGGCCGTGGCGACCCTGATGACCAAGCCGAACCTCCTCCCCAAGATCCA
>JAJYXQ010000025.1 GCA_021796385.1 Thermoplasmata archaeon
GGGGCAGAGTCCACGTACCACGAATCAACGGATTTATCGCCCGATCACCCGAAATCGAACGTCTGCCCCGGTTGACGAAGGTTCTCCGCAAGCTTGCCATCGGTCGCGCGATGCATTATGGTAGGTCAGCGGTTGAGGTGACTGACTTAGAGCTCGTTTCCCAAATCGCGGCCGACAGCATGCTCGAAGCCCGAGCCAACGTTCTTCGAACGCTCGCGCACCCTCTCCCGTTCCTTGACCTGGCTGCTGCCTCCGGCTCCCGCGAACTACCTTGGAGGGGTATATCGAGGATATGGAAGTCCTCTACATGGTTCAGGTGCACGAGGAACTTGATCTCGATACCTGAGCGAGGAGCGGACCCGAAAGGTCGTGTCCGTGGGTCCCAGGGCTCGATACCTCCCATCCAACCGGACACTTTCGGGCGGCACCCGATGGTGTCGGGGGGGGAGTGGGGAATCTTCATGACCGAGCCCGTCGGCCCCCGGTTGTCGTGTGATCATTCGAGGACGAAGGCAGATCGAATCTGACATAGCCTGCGGATGGCGTTGGTTTGCCGGACCTGCCGCAGGCGGTCAACCGACCGACCGAAGCGTCTTAGGTCGCCCGACCGGCCGGACTCCGTCGCTGCTGACCGATTTGAGGGGAGCCATGACCAAGCAGCCTACCCGGGCTTGCGGATATGCCCGGGTATCCCGGCCCGACGAGAGGGAGATCCTCGCCAACCAGGTCCGTTCGATCCGTACCCACGCCGGCCGGCTGGGCATCGAACTGGAGGCCGTTCTCGAGGAGACTGCGTCCGGGGGAAAGGATGACCGCGTGGCCATCAACGGGCTCTTGGCTCGCGTGGAGGCCCGGGGGGGGCCAAAGGCGGTGGTCTTCACCTCCTTGAGCAGGATGACGGGGCGGGATCGCCAGCGCGCTCTACATACTGAACCGGCTGGAGCGGGCCAAGGTGGGCTGGTACTTTACGGACCAGCCGGTGGTCAACTTCGACGCGTCTACGCCGAAGATGGTAAAGGACATCATACTCGCGGTGCTGGCGGCAGTAGACGAGGATTAACGGCGTAACATCTCAATAAAGACGCGGGCGGCCTACCTGATGTGGAAGGCGCTTGCCGAGGCCCAGGGGGTCCCGTTGAGGTGGGGCCGACGGGGCAAGGGCAGACGGGGAAGGGGTAGGAGGGTCCCCCCCGCGACAACCTCTGAGACATCGTCTGAAAGGAGGGGGAGCGATTTCATGTGATTCATATCGTGCATAAACCAAGGTGCGGCAAACGGTCGTGAACCGGGCGCGGCACCTTGCGCTTGTTGGGGCACCTTCTGAGGGCCAAGGCGCACTGTGCCACCGATCATCTCGCAGAGATATCGCACCATGCAGTTGATAACCTGCCTTGCGTTCACGGAGTTGTGCCCGAGATCCCGCGCACTGAAGTGAAGGACATAACCATCGAGCTGATTGATGCGTCTGCCCTGAATGTGCGAAAGGACTTGGATGCTGGCACCGAGGACTCATCCATCGAAGATCTCGCCGAGAGCATTCGTCAGAAGGGATTGTTGAGCCCCATCACGGTCCGACCGCATGGGTCTCGGTACGAGCTGATTGTAGGCCAACGAAGATACTTGGCATGCCGAAGACTTGGCCTAACGTCGATTCGGGCTATCGTTCGATACGGGGCAAGTGACATAGATAGCAAGGAGATCTCACTGGTGGAAAACGTCCATAGGGCGGAAATGCATCCTCTGGACAAGGCGCGAGCTCTCCGAGAGTTGCTCGAGACATACGAAGGGGATGTATCCCGCGTTGTCAAGGAAACAGGGATTGGCCAGCAGACGGTGAAACGATATCTGGCACTTTCGTCGCTCCCCCCGGAGATTCAGGAACGCCTCTCGACCTCCGAGGGCCCTGCGAAGGTTTCAGCGTTGGCGACCCTCTCACAGACGTTCTCTGACCCAAAGGAAATGATAGTGGCCTTTGACAAGATTTCAGGATTCACCCAACCGGTACAGCAAGCCATTCTCAAAGCAAGCCAAGGCAATGTGGAAAAAATATCGGGGCTAGCGGAGGAGGCGCTGGCTGGAGCGTTCGATGTCCGGACGTGCCATGGCATTAATCGCATGCTGGTTTGTCAGGAGCTGGAAGGCTTGCCCACGGACTTTCAGAAGGCAATAGTCGATGTGATACGCAAGCAGGGAGAAGCGCCAGAAACCGACCTAAAGGAGCAGGTCCGCGCACTTACTCGAGTCCGGCAGAAGCGAGCCGAGCCCAAAGGGGCGCGCTAGGCTCCGTAGGGGGTGCTGCAGCACTTCGCAGCTTCTCGAACATTCAGCCCGAGGAGGGCTGGGTTCAACTCACCCGTTGCGACGGCGATCTGTACGGACGGGAACGACTCGTAGATGACGTGCCTCCACTTGGCGGGCCGATTCCCACACGGTGTGACCGCTTGACTCGACAACGGGTCCCTTCTTGCCGAGTGGGCCGTCCCTTCTTCGTCTCACGTCTTTCCCCTCCCTTGGAACGACTTGAGCAGACGAAGGTCGAACGGGAACCCTAGTAGGTAGCCCCTTCCTCTTCGTCCCCGTGAGAGCGCGCGACGGGGCCAACCTGGGCGAACCTGTCGCTCTTGGTTCTGCCCTCATGGTCCACCCGTTCGCGCGGCCTTTATACTAGTACCGGCATCTCTTCGTGATGACTCCCCAATCCAAAACCGTAGAAGTCCTAGCTGTCTCACGGGCGGTCGAGTCTAGCACAGGGAAGAGCACCTTCCAAGTTACGTTCGGAGTGGTAGGTCCAGTCGATGACGAGTTGCGACCCTTCCTGCCCCAGATGCCCGGGAGTAGGCCCCCGAAGGAGGTAGGATTCAACAACATGATTCTGTTCTACCCCTTCAGAGGAGATGTACCCTACCGGGTCGGATCAAGATGGCAGCTGTCTATCGCCCCGGACGGCGTCCTGTCACTCAAACCGTCCAAGGAGGTCTAATGTCACTTGCGACTCAAGGGGCATCGATGCTCGCTACGCAAGGTTGGGTACTTGGCTCGCCAACGGCGTTTGTGTCGACCTTCTCGACGGAAGGAGCTGGCCCGATGAACGTGTTTCCGCTCTCGGGTCTCTCCAATCTCAGGGCGACGCTCGAGCTCAAGGATCCCGACCCACTTACTGCGGAGGAGACTGAAGATGTGATTGCCGCATGGGATGAGTTCCGTTCGGGCAGATTCCGCAGCCTCTCGGAGTCCCTTACTGACGCCGAGTTCCTCAAGAGGCTGCACGTCGAGTCCCCCCTCCCCACCGAATGAATCGGGTATTACTAACGCCGACCTTTGAACGGCGGTTTGCCCACAAGCGGAGGAAGGGTCCGCAGAATTTGGTAAGTTTAATCGACACAAAGGTTCTCGAGCTCCGACACGCTGACCGCCCTGACCTCGTCGGGGAGCGCAAGTCCTCTCCACTCCAGGGAACGCTTGGGATTCCCCTCATTCGAGGGACGAGGCTGCTCTATGCTGTTCGGAGCTCAGGGGAAGGCCGGCTTGTAATCCTCCTCCGCGTGTGTAGCCACAAGGAGACCTACAGTAGCCTCAGGGCCATCGAGCAGTTTTACCTCCGCGGGGATGTGACCCAAGTCGAGCAGCGGCTAACGGCCCGGCGCTAGAAGGCAATTGTGGCTCTTCCGGGAATCGGGTGGGTCACCGGGTGTAGCTGAAGGCCCCCACACCGAAACAGGGCCGCAGTCCGGAACTGGTCCTTGTTCCGGAACCCGTAGGCCATCTTCAGGATCGTCGCGATCTTCGAGTTCAGCCCCTCCGCAACCGCGTTCGTGATGCGATGCTCGCAGTAGTTCAGCACCCCCATCAGATGGTCCTTCATCATCCGCGCCAAACGGATCACCGGCGTCAGGCGGCTGTGCGTCGCCCAGAAGTGCCACCACCGCCAGTACGCCGTTCCCGTCCTCTCCGAGTCCTGTGCCCAGAAGTCGCGGAGCGCCTCCTTGATCGCGTAGGCTCGCCCGGTCTTCAGGTACGATGCCTGGAGGGCGGAGAACCCCTCCCGGTGGCGCTCCGGGAGATTCTCCCTCCCGTAGAGCCACCAGGACCGTGTGTCGACGAGTGGTCTCGTCCCCTCCTCGCTCAACTGACGGTGCTCCCGTTTCCGCGCGTCGTTCACCGCCTCGTTCATGTGCCCACGATGTGGAACGGGTCGAAGACCAACTTCCCGTCGGCCTCGGGGACGTGCTCGCCAGTCAAGGCGATGAACGGCC
>JAJYXQ010000058.1 GCA_021796385.1 Thermoplasmata archaeon
AAGGAAGCTGCCGGAGGAGTCCCTCCTGGGGCTCTACATGAAACAAATCGAGGGAGTCATGGGTGAGGAGGGGCGGGCATGACTCCCCCCCAGGCCCCCCCCGGAACTAATATCCGGACTCCACAGAATCTGTTCGAGGGGTAGTGTGTCCTCGAGCCGCGCTCTCACGGACTGCGACCAGGACGATGCGCCGCTTTACCCAGCCCTCAATGGGGGCCGAGAGGGGACGGGCCCCGATTGCCTGCAGTTCTTCTAGGCTGGAATGGGCGAGCCTTCGACGAACCGCCTCCTCCGCTTCACTTCCGGCATCCACGGGAGAAAGCCACTCAGAGAGCGTTAGGTACTCTTCTAGAATGTCGAGTGAGGTGACCCGGAGACCTGAGGCCTCGGTTACCTTCCTCCATTCTTCTGATGTGTACGAGCGCACATGCGTGCGGTCACGGATTCGCTCCATGTCGTCGAGGAGTCCCCGTGCTGCGAGAGTAGGGCTCATGTCCACGAGGGCCATCCTCCCCCCCGGGCGGAGTACTCGGGCGACCTCGGACAAGAAGCTTTCCTTGTCCTGGAAGTGGTGCGCCGCTCGGCGACAGGTCACAATGTCAAAGCTTCCGGGGGCGAACGGCAGGTTCCGAGAGTCGGCCACCATGTATGCGACGTTTCGGAGTTCCCGCCCCTCCGCGAGCTTGACCGCCTCAGCCAGCATCTGTTCGGTCGCATCCACACCAAAGACCTTCGCGGCGTACGGTGCGATGGCAAGGGCGGTGTGACCCGTACCCGTGGCAACGTCAAGGACAGATTCATCCCCATGCATCGCGAGCCGCTTGAGCAGGAGCGCGAGATCGGGGCCTCGGGAATGTCCCGGGCTCTTTGAATAGAACCCGGCGTTTTCCCGAAAGAACGAACGCTCCTCGGGCATGTAACATCTCCTTCCAGCGCCGGGTAAACCCTTTTCTTAGCATGAGGCTGCAGACTTCCGGCGTTCCATTTCTCCTTGGACCGCGTCGTTGGCCGCTTTCATCCGGTGAACGGCCTCTGCGAAGCGGACAAGGTAATCCCCCCGGACCGCAAGGAGCATCTTGTCCTTCCCCGGTTCCACATACGTCCGAAAGCCACTGCATCCGAGGCTCATGGCAACCGGTGCTTCGCCCTGCAATACCGTGGGGATCACGGCGCAGGCAGGGCGGCCGGTAACCGGCACCCCGAAGGGGTGCGCCATCCCGGGTTGGTGGGCTTCCAGGGCTACCATGGTGGAGGCGGGATTAGCAAAGATTACCACGACACTGGGAGGGGCGGGTACCTGGCCGAGGGGACCGTACGCCACGTACCTAAACGGGGCCCTGAGCTGGGGGATGTCCGCCTCTTCCCCCTTCACAAGATACCCTTCCTGCTGCATCCACGCTAGTGTCTTCCCGAGCTTCTCTCCCGTGGCTCCAACGAGCGGGATCCCTAGGACGTATGCCCCGATCTCGCAATCGCTGTGTCCACCGAGCGAAACATAGAATGCTTCGGCTCTAGCTTCCGCCCAGAATGTGCACCATGAGGGGACCTTCCCGGCGTGCTCGGACAGTCCTGATGGCGGGCTTTCCAAGAACGATATCTGGATCGGTGGGAATTCCAAGCCGAGGTCCTGAGTCAGTCGCCGTGAAACATCGACTAGCTTCGCTTTGGCGGGCATGGTCCATGCGAGTGCGGCTCCCCTTAAGACGATTCTGTCATGGCCCGAGGGGCGCATCCCAAGATGACTTCCTCCCGGGAGGAGCCCATACTCAAATGCCTCGAGAACCGACCTTTCCAACCCGGAGGTCGTCCGAAAGGGTGCCGATGGAAGCGCCCGATGCGTTCTTGGAGCGGGGATTCCGTAAACGTGGGCCCGGCGGGAGGAGGGGGGGATTGACTTGCGGCAGGCGGCGCACTTCGAGGCCCACTTGCCTTTAGGGTACCATCAGATACCCAGAAGAGTACTGTTGGTCGTCACTTCCGAATGCCTCCGTCGGTGTTCAGTGACTTTACGTCAATGAGATAGACTATGACCAAGAACAAGGCCATTGCTCCCACGAAGGCGACGACTGGTTCGATGGCTCCGAGTGTCACCGTCGCACAGTTCCCGCGACCGGCCAGCGCAGAACAATCTGCGAGGATGTAGAGGATGAAAGTACCAACCACGGTCAGAATCACAACCAGCACAGTCAACTCGCGGAAAGCTCGCATCAAGGGCCTGGTCTCGTGTCTGGTCCAGATCACTTGATCAGCCGTCATCAGTGAACTCCCTTGGTAGTTCGTCCAATCGTCTTGCATTCTTCCCGCACCCGGTGCACGGGGAGGGCCAGCGGCCGCGGGGATACCAGGTGAGGGGGGTCATCGGCTCGTATCGGATGTTCGCGCCCCTGGGTTGCGCTCTCGGAAAAGTCGAAGCATGTCATCGAGATCGATGCAATCCGCACCCTTCGCCCGGAATCTCCTTGCGACAATGATGAAACGGGACGTAATCGTCTTGCCTGGGAAGCTCTCTGCCTTTTCCATGAGTCGGGCACGTTCGCTTATCCCATCCACCCGGTCCCCCCACTTCACCTCCACAAAGGTCGTCGGCTCTCCCCTTCCGCCTTCGGCTACCGCGTCAATCTCGGCATCTTCCCCCCAGTAGGGACCCAGACGGCGATATCGGCCTTCGAGCAGAACAGGAAGGAACTGCTCCCGCACTACTTCCTCGAACCGGCGACCAACAAAAGAATCGAAATCCTGGCGCAGAACCTCCATGGGCCGGTCGAGATGCTCGATCTCAAGGTCCGACTTGAAGGGCTCGCAGAACGTGAACCAGAAGGAGAAGAAGTTGTCTGCGACCCGGTACCGAGGCTTCCTCTGCTGTCGGTCCGTGACCTGGTAGTCCTTGCGTACCAGGCCTAGGCTTGCGAGCATACGGAGGTACTTGGGCATGTCGTGGGCGGGAATCCCGACGGTGTTGGCAATGTCGACCAGCCGGGCCTTTCCCTTGGCTATCGGGGAAAGAATGGCTTTGTAGAAGTCGGGCTCCCGAAACTCTTCCCGAAGAAGGAAGTCCACCTCCTCGTAAAGACCTCCCGACCTGGAAAATATCTCCCTTCGGACGTTTTCCAAGGCCCCAGTCCCATCGCGGAACCGGGCAAGGTGGTGGGGCACACCTCCCAGAATGGCATAGAAACGCATGTTCTCCGCGAGAGTGTTGCGTGGGAAGAACAATCCGATGGATTGGAAGTCCATGGGATGTATCCGGAGGTGCCCCGTTGAGCGCCCGTAGAGGGGACTTCTGGCCCCGAGGATCTCCCTCTCCATCATGCCCACGCTGGAACCGCACAAGATGAGCTTGATCCGGGAATCTGGCAGTACCTCGTCCACAATTCGTTGGAAGATAGAGGGCACGGCATCATCCTTCTCCACGAGATACGAGAATTCGTCAATCACGACCACGAGGGAGTTGCGATGCTTCTTCGCTAAGTTCCTCAGAATCACGGCGAAATCGTGGCTGGCAATGGGAGGCTCTCCCAATAGCGCCGCAACGTCTTCCCGGAACCGGGCCGCGTTGCGCTCAGTTCCCCCCCGATCGCACAGGAAGTACAAACCGCCCTGACGTTCCAGGAGCCTCTTCAACAGGTAGGTCTTGCCAACCCGCCGCCGACCGAACATCACCAGGAATTCGAACTTTGGGGAATGGACCCATCCCTCCAATGCACGGAGTTCAGATTCCCGGTCGGCAAAGTTTAGGACCACAATCCTAAGGAATACGACCCTACTATATCAAACCTACGATGGCCCCGCGGGGCCAAGGCGGTGGGACGAGCGGGGCCCGGGCGGAGCAGCGGCGCACGAGCCGGCCACCGCCAGGGAAGGTGTCGGGAGAATGATGTGTGAAGAATGGTTGATGACGGGGGGAACCTCTTCCCTGGTGGGGACCACAAAAAACCCACAAGGAGGAGAGGCGAATGGATGTATATACGCTATGAAGAGTAGAGTAGGAGGCGGCGTTCCCCTCGCCGTCCCCCGCCCCAATCCTTGAAGTCCCTCGGTGCCTTACTTCTGGGGGACCATGGAGGCCGGTATTTTTCCCTGGACGCCCTTCAACACCACCTCCCCTTGGGCCGTCCCTCCGGTCACCACGGCCACCCCCTCGGTCTAGATCGGA
>JAJYXQ010000008.1 GCA_021796385.1 Thermoplasmata archaeon
GGAGCACATCTTCTTCTCCTCCCTCCTGAAACGCGGTGATATCGTGCCGAACAACATGCATTTCGACACAACGCAGGAGCACGTCCGCCGGAACGGGGCCGTTCCCCTAAACGCCGTGGTCCGCGAGGCCTACGACCCCAGTTCGGAGTATCCCTTCAAGGGCAATATGGACACGGGGGTCCTTGAACGCATCCTGAGGGATGAGAAGGGAAAGGTGCCGGTCGTCATGATGACGCTCACGAACAACACGGGCGGAGGGCAACCCGCCTCGCTCAAGAACCTTGAGGAGGTCTCCCGTATATGCCACACCGCCGGGGTCCCCCTCTACCTCGACATGTGCCGATGGGCAGAGAATGCCTACTTCATCCGGAAACGGGAGGAGGGGATGGCATCGAAGAGCATCCGGGAGATCGGCGCGGAGATCTTCGCCCTAGCCGACGGGGCCACGATGAGTGCCAAGAAGGATGGCCTCGTGAACATCGGGGGTTTCGTTGCCACGCGCGACGAGAAGCTCTTCGAGCGGATGCGGGAGCTCCTCATCGTTTACGAAGGATTTCCCACCTATGGGGGACTCGCCCGGCGCGACCTCGAAGCCATGGCAGTGGGCTTGGAGGAGGCCATGGACATCGATTACCTCGACCACCGGGTGGGTCAGGTGCGCTACCTCGGCGACCTGCTTGATGCCGAGGGAATCCCCTTTGTCCATCCTCCGGGGGGGCATGGGATCTATCTCGATGCGGGAGCCTTCCTTCCCCATGTTCCACGCGAGAACCTCCCGGGACAGACCCTTTCCATCGAGATCTACCGCGAGGGTGGGGTACGCACCGTCGAGATCGGCGGGGTCATGTTCGGCGAGGGGAAGGACATGAGCACCCGGCTTGAACTCGTGCGCCTTGCGATTCCCCGCCGGGTGTATACCGCCTCGCATCTCGCCTACGTGGCCGAGACTGTGAAGCAGGTGTGGGAACGGCGGGATAGCCTCCGAGGAACCCGGATGTCCTCGGCCTCGGAGAGCCTGCGCCACTTCACGGCCCATTTCGAACCGCTCTGACGAAAGCAAATCGCTATATCCCGTCCGAGGGTTTGGGCTTCCGATGTTCGGCCCTATCCTGGCGCATGTGCAGTTCCGGGGAACCATCCGGGAGCGCACGGTCGAGCCCTACCTCGGGATCCTGGGCGCCGTCCGCCGGCGCAAGAAGTTCGCCGGGCTTCTCTTCGACATCTCAAGCGGGGGAGGGGACGGCGCAGCCTCGGAGGACCTCTACCGCGCAGTGAAGCGGGTCGCCGCTGTCAAGCCCGTTGTGGCGACGATCGGCTCCATGGCTGCTTCGGGGGGATACATGGCCGTCCTCGGGGCCCACAAGGTCTACGCCCACGAGGACTCCGACGTGGGATCGATCGGGGTCTTCATCCCTCACATCTCCGTGGCGGGCCTCCTCTCGCGCCTCGGGATCGAGGTGGAATTGCTCCACCATGGAAAGCACAAGGACGCTTACCAGGGGCTGCGCCCGCTCACGGATGAGGAGCGGGCCAAGGTCCTTGAAGTGGCCCGCTATGGTTATGAGTCGTTCATCCAGACCGTGGCCCGGGAGCGGAAGGCGCCTGTGGAAAAGGTCCGGACACTGGCGACGGGGGAGTACTGGAGCGGCCGGCAAGCCCTCGGACTCGGGCTTGTGGATGCGCTGGGGGACCGGGAGGACGCTCAGGAGGAACTGGGTCGCATGACCGGGGTGTCCCCAGATCGTGTGGTTCGGGTCACCCCCTCAGTCCCTTTCGTCGAGCGGTTCGTCTCCCGGGTCGTGCCCGGGATGGCAGCGGGCGCAGCCCTAGCCTTGAGGGACTCGATCGAGGATGGTTTGTTCGAATCCTTTTATCTCGAGACTCGACAGCGATAGGGGTGCCTTTCCCCGTCACCCACTATTGTGCTGGGGGCTCCTGAGCGAAGTCCGGTCCGGGGGAACCCATGTCCATGCCTTCTGCGTTAGCAGGTGGGGGGACATTGGTCGACTTCTTCTTCCGCATCATCACGACGGCGGCAATGGCGACCACCGCGACAACCACCACAATCACGATGATGTAGAGGTCCGTGGTGGGGATCCCGCTCGAAGCTGTGGTTGCCGGCGGGTTGACCTCCAGCGAGGAATTCGTGTTGGCGGGGCGGTACCCTGACAATCCCGCAGAGGCCGAGAATGTGTACTGCGTTGAGGAATTGACCTTCGGGGCGACCAGGGTTTGCCCGTACTGCCCGTTCGAATCCGTGATCCCGGTGGGTAGGCCACCCGGCATGAGTGGATTGCTACCGAGCGTCACCGTAACACCACTCACCGGGTTGCTACCTGAGTCGACCGTGACTACGAGGGTGAAGGTGGCACCACTGGTGATCCCACTGGCGGGAATGGCATTGCCCGCCGAGTCCTTCAGCGTGATGCTTACGGTGAGGAGCGGGAGGGGATTAGCGGTGAGGCTTACTGTGGAAATCGCCCCAACGGACCCGGTCTTGTTGGCAAAGATGGTGATGGTGTAGGTTGTCGCCGTCGAGAGACTGGCCGGGGGAGCAATGACAAAGCTGTACTCTCCACGGGCCACGGTCTTGAATGTCGGTGAGAATCCCGGCACGGCAGGGGTGACAACGGCCGATAAGCTGGCCCCGGCGATGGTTCCGCTTGAATCGTTCACCCATACATAGACCGTGTCATTGGTTCCAGCATTGATCGTTGCCGAGGCCGGATGGGCCTGCACAATGAGTTGCGTCGGGAAGATGGTGACCATGGCACTTCCGCTGGCGTGTCCCCAGAGCGGATAGGAGGGCTGGGACGACGGCACCGGGGCCACGGTCACGTTCACCGTCAGGTTGACCCAAGCCGTGGAGGTGAGTTGGGGGCCGTTGAGAAGCGCCGAGAAGTTGGCATAGAATGCGTTTGACTTTCCGAGGGTGAAGGTAAGGGGGACGCCGGGGGCGGGCCCGTAGAGCGCACTCACCGAGATGACGGAGGCCGGTTCGGGGATGGCAAAGTCACCGGTCACGTTCGCCGTGATGGTCGCATTCTCCCCCGGATTGACCTTGGACGGAGTGGCCGCGACCTTCACTTGTAAAGAACTGTTCCAGAGGAGGCCCCCGTTCAGGGCCCCGTTCGAACCGACCACACCGAACTCGACCTCTCCCCGGGGAAGGGCAGGGTTCGAGAGCAAACCTTCCACTCCGATGCCGGAATTCCACGACCAGGCCGCAGCATAATCGGGCAATGTCCAGGTCTTCCCTGGAACGGTGAATTCGAGACCCATCGGGGCCACTACATCATGTACTGTCCCGTTCCCGAACAGCCCAAGCAGCGGAAGCGAGGAGGTGCCGAACAGGCTGGTAGAAGCATTGGCGGTCCCGATGAAGGCCGTCGCCGAGGGCTGCGCAAGGGCCGCCGTGCCGTTCCCGGCCCCGACGGACGTGTTCTGGATCAGGGCCCCGTTCATCTTGAAGGACCATTCGCCGTTGGCCGCAGCGGACGCGGACAGAGTGACCGAGGATCCTAGGGCAGGTTTTTCCGATGTCGCCACATAGAGGGACACGCCCGCGAACGTGCGGACGAGGTAGTATGGCGACGCCGTGAGCGTCGCTCCCAAGAGGTACATCTTGACCCCCACCCCTACCTCATCGGTCGCATTGACCGGGATCTGGACCCCGATGAACTCTCCCTGCTGGGCGACGAGCGTGATGTTGGCCGGAGTAGGTATGGTCACGTTCGTGCTGATGCCTGTGACACCGGCTAGGGCCCCTTCCGACGCATAGGCTATGGCCTGTTGAGTGTAGATGCCGAGGGGTTCCGCGGACCCCCATAGCGGCACGGCTTGGCCGGGGAAAGTTATCCCACCGGCCTCCCGAAGTGCGTCGGGGCCGAGGCTGGCAAGCTGGTCTTGTCCCTCGATCCCCATGGGGCTGCTGAGGTTGAAAGTGATCGCGTTCCCGGAGACTGGGTTGTAGGTGATCTTGCCCGAAGCACCCGGGGCGATCCCGATCGCGTTCGGTACGTTGACCACCGGAATGCTGTAGGTCGTGTTCAGTTCGGCAAGGACCTGCATGGGATATCCCGAGTTGGTACCGTTGTAATGGATGCCCAGAGCTTCGGTCACATTGAGTCGGT
>JAJYXQ010000018.1 GCA_021796385.1 Thermoplasmata archaeon
ATCGGGGTGGAGACGGGGAGTCCCCGGCTCATCACCAAGGCGATGCCCGGGAAGGTGGCCCCTTTCCGGGCGAGCCAGTGGCCCGAGCTCGTGGTGCAGGCGGCGGGGCTCCTCAACGACAACTCCGTCTACCCCGCGTGCACGTTCATCGTGGGGCTGCCGCAGGAGACGGAAGAGGACGTCATCAAGACGATCGACCTCATCGACGACCTGTGGGACTTCAAGGCGATCCTCGTCCCCATGTTCTTCGTTCCCCTCGGACACCTGAAGAAGCAGGACTGGTTCCGGTCCGCGGCCGTGACGGACCGTCAACGGGAGCTCTTCGAACTAGCGTTGACGCATGGCCTGCACCAATCCCGTGCTTTGCTCGAGCCATTCTTGGAGGACCGGGACGGGCTCACCCATGCGATCTATCGGACCCTGTTCACGGGGTTTATCGACTTCGTGCACTTCATTGCCGAAGAGAAAGGACTCCTACGGGAACCGGGCTCCGCGCGGGAGCACCATGCGATGGAGAGCCCCCTGCGGAATCCGGATGGGACGCCCCTACCGACGATCCCGATCCGATGACGCAAACGGTTTGGACCGGGGGGGATCAGAGGCTCTTCGCTTGGGTCGATCCCTTCGGGTACTTCTCCCGAAGGTGGTTAAGGAACTTCTCGCGGTCCCTTCCCATGTGCCCTGCCTGCCAGGCCACGACCACATCCTTGAGGATGCCGTGGATGTGGGTCATGTTGATCTCGCTCGTCGGCGCGTCGTAGAGGACGGCCTGGGTGATGATGCGCATCCAGCCCGAGTACTTCTGGTACGTTTCGCCCTCGCACCATTCGAAGATGATCCGGAGGTGCGTGCGCCCCTCCTGGGTCGAGTAGTACCAGAGCCGCAGGGAGTCACCGACCCAACCGGGGGTCCGGTCCTTAAGTTCCATCGATCCGAGCGCTGAGAAATCGTACGATTGCTTGAAACTCCATTTATCCGGGAAGCTGTCAAAGACGGCGAAGCTGGTGTGGGGGGGGTCGATCGTCATGTGGATGCCGATCTCGTCGAAGAGGTTGTGCACCTCCCAGAGGTCTTGGAGGAGCCGGCGCGTGATGTCGACCTTGATCTGCTTGTTCTCATCCACCTTCTCCGTGGTTTCCCGGCGCAGCCGTTCCACTTCGGTACGCAGGGAGGAAAGGAATTCCTCGTCTCCGATGAGTTCCTTTGTCTCGATCGGCTCGCCCGGCCCAGCGGGCGCTGCGTCATCTCCCCGTTCGCTTCGCTTTGGCATGGATGAAGACCTCGAAGGGGCACTGAAGCAGAAGGTTAAAGACTTTGCGTCGGCGCGGAACGCTTCCGGCTCCCGATGGTTCGGGAGCCGAGGAGCATGCCCGGGGGTCGACCCGGAGCGGGGGAGAGGGCCGGGTTTCCCGGTCCGGGTGGATGTTCCGGGACGACAGAAAAGTCTTAAATGGCCCCGTAGTTCCGACCCTGCGAGGGACCGGAGAGAATGGTAGCGGTAGATATTGTCACGTCGAAGTGCACGGGATGCGCCCACTGCCGGGATGTGTGCCCAGTGAACGTGTTCGAACTACGTCCGAGGACGAACCCCGAGTTCGCCGGAGTCATGGATGATCCCGAGGTCGCCGCCAAGTTCCAGTTCCGCGACGAGAAGTCCGTTGTGATCAACGGCCCGGAATGCATCGTCTGTGAAGCCTGCCTCTTCGAATGCGAGGGGGAGTGCATCACGATCACGGACGACGAAGGCACGGTCCACCACTCGACCTACAAGTAGGGCGGTCGCGCAGTACACCGGGCCCTTGAGCCCTACCCACTGGTCGGGTGAGGTAAAGAGTCTCTCCGCCTCCAGGGGAATGGGGATTGAACGTGCCAGATTGGCGAGAGCGGGCGCACCGGGTCGTCCAGGACTTCATCGCCCCCTTGGCCACGAGCATCGACAGGACCCATACCGTTCCGCGCTCGATCGGGAAGCGGCTGGCGGAAGAAGGGTTCTTCGGGCTCGCCATTCCGACCGAGTACGGCGGCGCCGCCGCCAGTGCGCAGGACATCGCCGGGGTCCTTGAGGAGATAGCGTTCGGGAGCTTGTCGGTGGCGACCGACCTCGCCGTCCACCTCTCGGTCGCATCGGCGCCGATCGCCCGATGGGGAACGTCCGAGCAGAAGGAGCGATGGCTCCCTGCCATGGCCCGGGGGGAATGCCTGGGGGCTTTTGCGCTCACCGAACCCGGGGTCGGGTCCGATGCCCAACACCTCACCACCCGGTACGCTCGGGAAGGAGACCAGGTGCGCTTGGATGGCTCCAAGATCTTCATCACGAACGGAGGCGCGGCCCGCATCGTGCTTGTGTTCGCCACTCGGGACCCGGACTTGGAGGCCAAGGGGATCAGTTGCTTCCTGGTCGAACACGGGACGCCCGGCTTCTCCGTAACGAAACGATTGGAGAAGCTGGGCTTATTGGGATCTGAGACCACCGAGCTCTTGTTCGATGGATGCCGAGTCGAGGGATCGTCCATGCTGGGACCGGAAGGAAGGGGATTCGAGATCGCCATGACGGCACTCGAGGGCGGCCGCGTAGGAATATCCGCCACCTCGCTCGGGGTTGCCCGGGCTGCCCTCGCTCTCCTCTCAGCCCGGGTCCGGATGGGATCCGAAGATTGGCGTAAGAGCGTCCTCGCCCGAGCCCATGTATCGGTCGAGGCCGCTTCAGCCCTGGTCGACCGGGCTGCGAAGTTGAAGGATGCGGGGAAGGACTATGGCCTGGCGGCCTCCGCCGCCAAGTTGTTCTGCTCCCAGGTAGCGTTCGATGTGGCGCGCCGGGCGTACGACTTCACGGTGGAACTCTCGACGGATCCGGACGAGCGCGCCGCCGCTGAGTGCGTATTCCGGGACGCGCGGGTCCTCACGATCGTGGAGGGTACCACGGAGATCCAGGAGCTCATCCTCGGGCGAAAGCTCTCCGCGCCCCGGGCTCGGTGAGGTCGAGCCGTCCCGAATTCACGTCCCGGGACGGCGGCGGAGCCGGAGTTCCGCCTCTGACGGGTCGATCCCCAATATCCGCACCGACTTCAATGGCGACTGGGACCCGGTGACGATCGATACTGCGGACGGAGCGACCCCGAGCCGCACGGACAAAAGGCGCTCCACCGCTCGGTTCGCCCTACCACTGATGGCGGGATCACGGACAGCGATGACCCAAGCCTTCCGCCACACATCCCACCGGACGTCCTCCTGCGTGCGGCCCGGGTGAACCCAGATCTTGAGCACGACCTCGGGAACTGACGGCTTGTCGTTCACGGATACGAGCGGAAACCCTAGGACCGGATATAGGCACCCTGCGAGCTCCGCACGCGAGCTTCCGCGAGTACAGTTGGGCAGACGGAGAGACGGGTCTCGCCCTGCTCACTCAGAAACGGCCAAGGATCCGCCCCGTGCTCCTCCGGTTCAAGATCCGGCGGAACCTTCGACCCCCCGACCGTCCGGGGGCTTCCCACCGGAGGAGGTCCCCGAGGAAAATGGTTGAGGTGGCAGGGGAGGCGCTCCCTGCCACCTCCGGGGTGGTTCTGTTTGAGGTGACGAGCTCCCTCATGGTGCACCGCCGGTCCCCGACCCGTGATGCCCTGGAATAGTGGAGCCAAACAGAATCTGTGGCGTGACTCCAGTCAGCTCCATAGATCCGTGGAAAAGGTTTGTGAGGGGGAGGGCGAAGTTCGTACCCATCCCCCTCATCGGCATGTCCGCTTCCTGCTGCATCGGCTTGGGTTCAACCTACGGGGCCTTGGCAGGTCCGAGTCCGAGGTGTCCCGGGAGCGTCACCGCGAAGTACCAGCCGGCGGCGAGGCCCGCGAGCGCCATGAACAGCGGGAAGGCCAGGATGACAAGCTGCAGGATGTAGGGGACCCGGTAGGTGGCCATACTCTCGCTGCTTGCCTCCTCCGTCTCATTCGAGGCTTTGGGTTTGGATCCCGGGATGGCGCCTATGCCCCGGGCCGCCATGCCCAGCCGTTGCCGGCTCTGGCTTGTGGCGACCGAGGTCCAGAAGGTGCTGTTCCCCTCCGCTGCGGCGAGGTAGAGATCGACCACGATACTGGCCGGGAAGGCCGCGATGCCGGCCACTCCGAACCCCAGGTAGAGCAGCAGAGTGTCAAAGGGGTCCTTCGTGAAGGCCGGGGTCGCAGTGTAGCCAGTGTACCCGTAGAAGATGGTCACGGCACCTGCGACCAGAGCCAAGATGCCGAGGTACTGCAGACGCAGGGAATAGTACGCTCCGATGGCGTAGGCCACCATCACGATGCCGAACAGGGCCATGACGTCCAGGAAGAAGATGTTGTATCCTGCCATCGATCCCGGGAAGGGCCATGTCATTTCGCCCCATAGCGCGAGCGCCAAGGTGAACCCCCCGACCATCCCCACAGGGATCGCCCCTCCCTTGATCGCGTTCCGGAGCCCGACAGGGTCGTTCCTCCGCATGGCCCACCAACCCGTCAGCCCCACGTATGTTAGTACGGAGGCGGCCAACAGAAGCAGGACCTCAACAAGGGCCAGGTCGTCGATGAACGCCATACCTATGCGCCCCCTTCATAAGCTTCAGTTCGCTCACTACGTTTCGCTTCACTACGGATCTCGTTCCGCATCTTCATCACCTTGTCAGAGCATTTGGAGGACGGGGTATTTAATCCGCACTTTTTTCTAAGGGGTGGTTCCAAGGACTTAGAACGGACGTAGCTACAAAGCTACTGGCAAACGCGCGCAAGGGAACGGGGGACCAAGGGGGCTTCCAGCAGGAGTTGAGCGATGGTTTGTCTGCCTGGGCCCGGGGTCATGTCCCACGGGCCTCCGACATGCTCAACGCGGATCGGGGAGTCCCTTCGATTGGCTCACGAGACGGGTGAGCGCGGGAAGGATCGTGAGCGCATCCCCGGCGAGGCCATAATCTGCGATCTTGAAGATAGGCGCCGCGGGGTCCTTGTTGATGGCCACGATGCACCGGGAGTTCGTGATGCCCACGAGATGCTGGATGGCGCCCGAGATCCCACAGGCGATGTAGAGTTGCGGGGCGATGATCTTCCCAGTCTGGCCGACCTGGTACGAGGCCGGACGCCAGCCAGCATCCACAACGGCCCGGGAAGAGCCGACCGCGGCCCCGAGCACCTTGGCCAAGTTCTCGACAAGGACGAAATTCTCCGGAGCCTTTAGCCCGCGTCCCCCGGAGACGACGATGGCGGCCTCGGTGAGTTCGGGGGTGTCACCCCGGGTGGAAATCACCTTCTCGACCGAGAGCCCCTTGGCGTGGACGGGGAGTTCGCCCAGTTCCACGCTCTCCACAGATGGACTCCCCCCGGAAGAAGATTCAATGGCGAAAGAATTCGGCCGAAGGCTCATCACCACGGGGCTGGGCGTGTGGACCGTCTCGGTCGCTTTGCCCCCGAAGACCTTCCGTTTGACGTCGAGCCCACCCAAGGAGGACGGGACTATCTCCACGACCGCCGTGACAGTCGCCGCGCCAAGCCGCGCCCCAAGCCGCGGGGCAAGCTCACGTCCGAGGGCCGTGTCGGGCATCAACACCGCCACGGGTGCCGGAAGCTTTTCGACCATCCGGACGGCCGCCTGGGCGTATGCCGAGGCGGAGAATCCCTTCAGGTCCGCATGATCAACGAGGAAGATTCGCTGTACACCCTGCCCCTTGACGGCCTCGACCACGGGGGAGAGCCCCGAACCGATCAGCCCGATGGCGACCGCGCCACCCCCCGCCTTGACCACGAGGCGACGCGCTTCAGAAATAGCCTCAAGGGAGGAGGCAGAGAGCACCCCGCTCCTTTGGTCGGTGATGACGAGGCAGTTCAGCGTCATAGCACCTTGGCCTCCTCCTTGAGAACCTTGAGGAGGCGATCAGCGGCCTCCTCCGGGGTCTGGAACTCGATCATCTTGGCCCCCGCCCGCGGTGGGGGGAGTGTGAAGGCCAATGTTTCAGATGTCGGCCGCGTTCCCCCCGGTAGGTTGGCCACCTTAGCCTCGAGGTCCATGACCGGGATCTTCTTGAGCGGCTTCTTCCGGGCCTTGAGGATGTTCGGCAAGGTGGGGGTACGGGGATCCTTGGACCCTTTGAGTATCGACAGAACGGCAGGGAAAGGCGCGGAGAAGACCTCCTCCCCCCCTTCGACATAACGTTTCATCTTGAGCAGATGGTTCGCCGGAACGGGGGTCAGTTCCGTGACGAAGGAGTAGCTTGGGAGCCCCAGGTACTCCCCAAGCGCGCTACCGACGGCACCTGCTTCGTCGTCCTGCGCCTGACGGCCAACCATGATGAGGTCGTGCGGGATGTCGGTGGCGGCGGCCGCGAGGTACCGGGCCACCAGAAGGGGGTCGAGCGGCATGTCGCGCGGGGTCTCTATCAGGACGGCCTCATCGGCACCCATGGCGAGCGCGCTCCGCAACGCCTCTTCGGCCCGGGCCGGTCCTACGCTGATGACCCTAAGCGCGGAGAATCCGAACTCCTCCTTCATCCGGAGGGCTTCTTCCACCGTCGCCTCGTCGTAGGTATTGTTGATCGTGAATTTGACCCCGTCCGAGTCGAACGTCTTCCCCGAGGGGGAGACCCGGAGCTTGGTCTCCGGATCCGGTACTTGCTTGACGCAGACCAGGATGTCCATAGCCTTCCTATGCCACCCGCTTGAGCAGTTCCTTAGCAATCACTAGACGCTGGATCTCGTTGGACCCCTCATAGATCTGCGTCAACTTCGCATCCCGCAACAGTTTCTCGACGGGGTACTCCCGCATGTACCCGTAGCCCCCGAAGACCTGGATGGCCTCGTTGCAGACCTCCATGGCGATATCGGAGGCAAAGCACTTGGCGATCGAGCTCTCGAGAGGCACCGGCTTTCCTTGGTCGGCCAGCCATGCCGATCGCCAGACGAGGAGCCGGGCGGCATCGACTTTCTGGACCATGTCGGCCAGCTTGATCGCTATCGCCTGATGCTCGGCGATCGGCTTTCCGAACGACGTACGCTGGAGCGAGTACTTCGCCGCATGGTCGAGTGCCGCCCGAGCGATGCCGGTCGCCAGCGCCCCGATGGGGGTGCGGGTAGAGTCCAGCGTGTTCATCGCGATCTTGAATCCCTCGCCCTCCGCACCAAGCCGGTTCGCCACGGGGACTCGGACGTTCTCGAAGGTCAATGAGCTCGTGGACGACGCTCGGTGGCCCATCTTGTCCTCATCCTTCCCCGGCGTGATCCCCGGGGTGTTGCGGGGCACGACCAGCGCTGTGATGCCCTTGTGCCTCAAGGCGGGGTCCAAGGTGGCGAAAAGGGTGTAGAGCGAGGCGTGCGGGGCGTTGGTGATGAAGACCTTCTCCCCGTTCACCACGTACTCATCCCCCTCGCGACGGATCGTCGTCTTCATCCCCGCCACATCGCTCCCGCCCCCGGGCTCGGTCAGGGCAAAAGAGGCGAGGTGGTAGTCGCTACAGAAGGGTTTCAGGAACCGTTCCTTCTGTTCGGATGTCCCTGCGATGTTGATCGGCTGCAGGGCAAGACAGTTGGCCGAGATCGAGGTAGTCATCCCGCCACAGGCGGCGGCGAGCTCCTCGGTGATAAGGCACTGGTCAAGTTCTCCAAGTCCAGAGCCACCGTACTCGGTCGCCACATTGAGGTTCATGAGCCCGAGCTTCCATGCCTCGCGGTAGACATCCTCCGGGAACTCGCCGCTGTGATCCGCCGCTGCGGCCCGGGGCGCCATCACGTCCCGTGCAAAGCGCCGCGCCAGTTCCTGGAGCTCCTTCTGTTCCGCCGAGAGCTCGAAATCGATGGGCATGACCGGGCGCTCCCAACGAGCCAAGCTATTTCAAATCTTGGAGGTGTCGGATGCGGGAGACCGTGACCGACAACATCGATTCGCTCCTTAGGGCCGTGCGTGGACGGCGGATGAGCATCGCCCAAGCGGCCAAGGCGCTCCGGGCTGGCCATCTCCCGGGCGGGAAGCAGGCCCGGCTCGACTTCCGAAGGGCGGAGCGCACTGGACTGCCGGAGATCATCCTTTCCGAGGGGAAATCGCCAGAGGACCTGCGTGACATCGTCCAGGCGCTCGCCCGCGCAGGTCTAGGGGCCGTCATCTCCCGGGTGTCAGGGGAGAACCTCCGCCTGCTACGGTCCCTCGCTGCCGAGGGACTGCCCCTCCGATTCAATCCCCGAGGACACATCGTCGTCCTCGAGGGCAAAGGGGAGGGCGACCTTCGAGGACGCCCGGTGGCGGTCCTCTCGGCCGGAACCGCGGACATCCGCGTGGCCGAAGAGGCCGCCACGGTCCTCGATGTCCTGGGGGCCGAGGTGTTCCGCGCGTACGATGTCGGGGTCGCCGGGCTGCATCGGCTCATCGCCGTTCTCAAGGAACGGGAAGCGCGCGAGGCGCAGCTCTTCATCGTCTGTGCCGGCCGGGAAGGGACGCTTCCCACGGTCGTGGCCGGGCTGGTGGACCGCCCGGTCATCGGGGTCCCGACGTCGGTGGGATATGGGAAGGGTGGTAAAGGCGAGGCTGCCCTCACCTCCATGCTCCAATCCTGTGCCCCGCTTGCGGTCGTGAACGTGGATGGTGGGGTGCCGGCGGCCCTTGTCGCCGCCCAGTTCCTCCGGCATCTCCCGGCTCCCCAAGCCAGACGCCGGACAAGGAAGCACGCGGTAACACCCGTGGAAAAAACAGCATAACCCTTTATATCCCCGTTCCGCATGTTCCGGGCGATGGTATCCCTGACGGCCCCGTCCGCACACGATCTCCGTCTCACGGGACGGGAATGGGCGTTCATGGTGTTCCTCTACGCGGCGATCGCCGCCGTCACGGTCCTCGGGTTCTTCCTCGCCTTCACCTTCCTGCCGCATTCCAGCAATCAGGATGTGGTCGGGTCGACCCTGATCTTCACCGGCCTCGCCCTCACCGCCTATATCCTGGGCCTTCGCCACGGCTTCGATGCCGATCACATCGCCGCGATCGACAACACCACGCGCAAGCTGCTCAACGAGAACAAACGACCCCTCACCGTCGGTACGTGGTTCTCGCTGGGACACTCCACCATCGTGGTCATCATGGTCGCCGCCTTCATCGCGGCGACCGAGCTCGTGAAATCGACCTATCCCCAGCTCCTCGCCGGCGGCGCCATTGTGGGTACCCTGGTCTCGGGCGTGTTCTTGATCATCATCGGGCTCGTCAATCTGGTCATCTTCTCGGACGTCCACCGGGTGTTCCGGGGGTTGCGGGACGGGTCGGTCGATTCCGCGGCATTGGAGGATGAGATGCAGAAGAGGGGTTTCCTCTACCGCTATTTCGGCCGGCTTTTCCGGGTCGTGAACGAACCCTGGCAGATCTACCCGATCGGGGTCCTCTTCGGACTCGGCTTCGATACCGCCACCGAGATCATCATCATCGCGATCGCGGTCACCTTCGCCGCGACCGCGGGCATCTCCCTGTGGTTCATCATGATCCTGCCGCTCCTCTTCACCTGCGGGATGGTCCTGTCGGATACCACCGACGGGTTCGCCATGCGATACGCCTACGGCTGGGCCTTCCTCAAACCGCTACGCAAGGTCTACTACAACCTGACCCTCACGCTCCTTTCCGTCCTCGTGGCCATGCTCATCGGGGGCGTTGAGTTCCTTCAGGTCCTGTCCACGGAGCTGGGGTGGGGAGGAGGGTTCTGGGCCTGGCTGAACGGGCTTGATTTCGAGACCCTCGGGATCGGCATCGTCGGTCTTTTCATCGGGTCCTGGGTCATCGCCATGCTGGTGTACCGCCTCAAAGGATACGAGGAGAGCGGCTTCGGTCAGGTCCCATTGACCGGGGACGTAGGAAAGGACCTCTGAAGGAGCGACTGTTCGTCGCTCTCCCCTCCCGGCCCGTTGGGCAGCTTACGGTGGTGGGGGAGGTGGTGGAAGAGGCGCGCCGAAGATCACGGGGGGTGGCGCTGGCGGGACCTCGGGTTCGCCCCCTCCATACAGCTCCAAGATGGCGATCAGCGCGAACGAGAACGCCAGGAACGCCCCACCGACGCCGGCATCGGCATAGAGTCCCGTGGTCGGGTTGGCGTTGGAAGCGATGGCCAGCAGCGCAACGAAGAGGGTGAGCAGGCCCAGGACGCCCGCGAGGATGGCAAAGAGCAACACGGCGTTCCGGGTGTAGCTCATCATGGAAGGGAAATGTTACGCAGGGCATATGAGCTTGACTTGGGGATAATCCCAAGGGTCGGCCCGTCCTTCACCCGGGGAGGGTCAGGGGCCCATAGCGTGCGATGAGGTCCTTGTAGACGTCCGTGACGTCCTCGCACCGGTCGGTGATGATCTCGAGCCGTTCGTAAAAGTCCTTGAGCTTGATGATGTGCACGGCGTCCACCGACCCTTGGAACAGGCTGTCGAGCTCGATCCGCAAAAGGTCATCGGCCTCGTTCTCGAGACGGTTCACATCGACGATGACCTTCTGGAGGCGTTCGGGGTGTCCCTCGAGCAGATCGTCCAAGGCGTCGATCCCTTCGGAGACGCCGAGGACGCATTGCTCGACGATCTCGGCGAAGTGGACGAGGTTGGGGGTGCTCTCGGTGAGGTGGTAGGTCTGCACCCGCGCGGCCACCCCTTCGATCCCATCGATGATATCGTCAAGGGAGGAGGCCAGGGCACCGATGTCAGAGCGCACCGAGGATTTCATGCGCTTGTTGTTGATCTCCATGTAGATCTCGTGGACCTGTTCGTCGGCGGTGTGCTCGGTCGCACGGATCCTGGGGATGCATTCGGCCTCCCTTCGCGCGGGGTCCTGCAGGAGGGTCTTGAGCTCGGCCGCCCCCTTCTGGATGGAACGGGTGAGGGCCACGAGGTAGGGCTGGAAACGCTCCACGACGAGCTCGAGCTCGTCCTCCCGGGAGACATCCTCGAGGGTCCTCCCGGTGGTCTCGGGGGTGAGGACAAGGGAAATGACGAACCCCGCAAAGGAGGCGGCGCCCAAGATCCAGAGCATGTAGGAGAGGCCGTAGGCGATGACAATGCCGGTGAAGAGGAATGTGGCGATGGCCGCCCCTGCCTTGCCCGAAGCGGCCGAAATGCCGTGGCCCGTCGCCCGGAACTTCGTCGGGAAAACTTCGCTCGGAAGCACGAAGGTGGTGGTATTGGGACCCATATTGGCGAAGAAGAAGGTCATCGCATAGATGGCCAGGAACAGCCCAAGGTAGTTGGCCGTGAGAGGTTGGAGGAACATCGCGACGAGAACGAACGACAGGGTCATGACCCCGAACCCAATCACCTGGAGGGTGCGTCGGCCGACCCGATCGATGAGGGTGACGGCGGCCCAGTAGCCCGGGATCGATGCGAACAGGGCGATCAGGATGTTGCCCTCCGCCAGGCGGAGGAGATAGGCGTGTGGGTTGGCGAGCGAGGTCGCGAACCCGGTGTAGGCCAGCACGGTGGGATTGAAGATGTTCGAGGAATAGAACGCGACGTCGACGAGGAACCAACAGGCCGCCGTACCGAACAGGACCGTGGCATACCGCGAAAAGAACGTGGAATAGGTGACCTTCGCCGTCCGTACCTCGGTGGTCCCGACCGTGTTGAGCTCGGATCCCGTGAGGGTCTCCACCGCCGCCTTGGCCGCCCCGGCATCCCCCTTCACCTTGAGGGTGAACCGTGGGGTCTCCGGCATCCGGGTCCGGAAGTATATCGTGGCGATGGCCGGCACGGCGCCGAGCCCGAGGACGATCCTCCAGGTGATATCGAGTGAGTTCGCGGGAATGAAGAGGAGGGCGGCCAAGGTCACGAGCGCGCCCGTGAGCAGGCCGAACCCCTGCATGGCGAATACGGAGGCCACCAGCCGGCCCCGGCGTTTCACGTTGGAAAACTCGCTCATGATGGTCGCGGAAAGGGGATAATCCCCCCCAACGCCAATCCCCACGACCAGCCTCCAGATCGCCAGCACGACCAAGGTGTCCAGACCGAGGAAGGGGCTCGCCAAGGCGCTGCCGATCGAGCCGATCGCCATCACGGTGAGCGTGATCGCGTACACCTTCTTTCGTCCGATCCGGTCCGCCAAGAAGCCGAAGACGAGCTGTCCGATGATGGCCCCCACCAACGCTGCCGCGCTGACGAGGGAAACCTCGAGCACGGGAGAGTATTTCGGTGTCGAAAAGTAGACGAAGCCGAGGATCGGCAGGACCAGCGAGATGACGAAGAGGTCGTATGCATCCGAGAAGAACCCCATCCCAGCGATGACGATGGTCTTGAGATGGTAGCCCTGGGTCGCCGCAGCGTCGAGCTGCGTCAGAATACGCCGTTCGTCCCCGATCGCCACGTTCTTACGTGTGCGAGCGGGACGCCGGATAAATAGGATTCCAACATAGAGTATATAGTCATATATAGAACTCTAAGAGTTCTGTCCGCCGCTCCATCGACCGGGACGTCGGAAAACCCCACCGTAGGGGCCCTGACCTACCTCGGTGAGGTTCCCGGGACCTCGGCCAACGGAGGTCCCCGGGGAGGGGTCGGGCGCCCGATGTGGGCCGGTATCACCCAAGGGCTTCCTTTCTATGCGGTCATTTGGGACCGGAGGTTGCGGCATGACGACGCCCTGGAGCACCCTCGCTCATCGAAGGAAGAGGGGACCACTCAACACGAAGAAGAAGATTAGAGCTAGGAAAATGAGGAGGATGGCCCCGGCCCAGACTGCCTCGTTGGACCGGTACCCATATATGGGAGGCGGTCGGGGAGGGAATCCGAAACGCTCGAGGAAGAGCAAAAGACCGAAGGCCGACACCACGAAGATCGTCCCTATGATCGCATCCGCCCAATCGGAAGTGGTGTTGCAGTACTGCGTCGCACCGAGGCAACTCGCCGCACTCAAAACGCCGAAGAACATCGAGAAGATACCGATGATGCCACAAAAATAGACGATACCGAGGAAATAGAGTGTTGTCTCCCGGTGTAGTCGCCGGGGGCGTCCCAATCCTGGAGGGGAGGTCACCGCCATCCCGACCTCTCTTGTGTAGCGGGGGGGACGCACGCGTTCCCGCTCATCCGTCGTAGAGCGGCAACCTCCCCTCGATCGGTTCTCCCAAAGTCCATCGGAGTTCCCTACCGTATTCCGAGAGAACCCGAGGCATAAGGTGTTTTGCCTGAGGGTGCGACGGTTAGAAGGGGGAGGGACACGCGCCCCGCTTTCTTATGAGCTTCCGCCCCGTGACGGGGTCCGAATGGCTTCCCGAGTGGTCCGACTGGGCGTCTCACTGGAACCCGAGCTCTTGACGGCTTTGGACCGGTGGTCGGCGTCGCGCAACTCCTCGAGCCGCTCGGATGCGATTCGGGCCTTGATCCGAAGGGAGATGGCCGAAGAGAACCTCGTGGACCCGATGGCCGATGCGGTCGCCGCGGTCACGGTGCTTTACCGACACACGGACTTCGGGGTCCAGCGACGGCTCACCGCCAGCCAGCATCGGTGGGGAGGGCACATCATCTCCTCGACCCACTTCCACCTTCAAGGGGACGCGTGCCTCGAGGTATTGGTCCTGGAAGGAAAGCGGGCTGAGTTGGTCCAAGCGGCGGAAGATCTCCGGGGAGTCCGTGGTGTGATCCACGGAGACTATCTCCTGACCTCTCCGCACGTTGCCGGTGGCCGGACCGGCCACGAGCACCCCCATCCCTCGCATGCGCACGGCTCCCGCAATCGAAGGAGCGGTGGGGCTGCGCATCGTTAGTGGCCCTTTGCATCCGGCAATGGGATCTTGGCTGTTCCCCGGCGACGTCTCAGGCAGCGCCAAGAAGTCCGTGGGAGTCGTATCTACCGAGTTTCGGGTCAGCGATGGACCGCACGAGCCATCACAAGGAAAGGCTCTCCGGTATCGGAGAATCGTAGGCCTGGATGGATGACCTCGAAGCCCTCGCGCTGATACAGTCGCACCACCGGATTCCGGTCACGTTGTGTCGAGAGAACGACCCTGTGATTCGGGATGACCTCGAGCGCCCTTTGGATCAACCGGGTTCCGTACCCCCGACCCCGGTACGCGGGGATCACCCCCATCTCGACGATCTCGAAAGGATCGGTGAACCATTGTGTGCGGATTGTTTCGGGGAGTTCGGCTACGACATGGTCGAACCACCATGTCCCCGGGCGACCGCTATATCCGTAAAGAAAGCCCACAGGGGCCGTAGAGGTCCCAAGGTCGAGCGTGAGCAGTAGGAAACCCGGGCGCCTCCGGTGTTGGTTCCATCGCTCGAGATATTGTGTCTCCGTTTCCACTCCGTTGTGAGGGGAGCTTCGGAACGACTCGGCATACAATGCGTAGATTGCCTCGCCGAGTAGGAGGGCGCTCTCCGCGGAGTGCTGCGTGATCCGAGGGCGGGGATGTCCATCGGTCACATCGACCCATGAGAAGGGCGACCGTGATAATCCTATCGGCACTGGTCGCGGGCCGGGACCTCACCCCTCTCGACCTCCTAGCCATATTGATGGTGGTGTGCCTATCCGAGCGCTACTCGGGCGACGAAGGTGGCTTCGGGACCACTTGGAGGACCGACCGCAAGAAATCCGCCATGTCCTCCTCGTGAATAGTACTACCGCAGTACTCACACGTGCGCCATGCGCTCTCCGGGGTGTCCTTTGTGACCCGGAAGGAAGCTCCGCAGGAGGGGCATCGGTAGGCAGAGGTCATGCCCGACCTTCGGAAGGCCTGTATGAGCTGGCCGAGGTCGAGCGTGACCGTTGCGACCTGAGCGCGGGTGCGCTCCTTTCCGGCCTCATCGAAGAAACCCCCCATCTCGTACGTTCGAGCGGCGTCTTCCGACCGACCGGATTGGGATAAGATGCGGGCGATCCCTTGGGTCGCAGACTTCCAGCGTACGTCCCAGAAAGATCCCGGGGCCCGGGTGGACAGGGCTCGGGCCGCGGCTAGCACGGAGTGTTGCCCCCGAAGCAGGGTGTACTGTCCCGGATCGGTCGGATCGAGGTATATCCAGACATCGGTGCTCCGGCCATCCGCGACCGGTGTGGAACCGGCCAAGAGCCCTTCTTCCAGGTACCGGAACGGAAGGCGCTGGTCGCCCGGGCTTCGGCTGTACCGTTGAAGGGCTTCGACCATGTCGCTCGGGAGGCCCGGCAGGTTCACCACGAACTCGGGGCCGTAGATCCCGCGGGTTCGATCGACCATCACCTTCGCCTTCCGCAAGCGATCACGGAGTTCGTCGAAGAGGCAGCTGGCCAGGGCATCCTGCAGAATCGGTTCCGCACATCCTGGCGAGCACGCCCCCGTACGGGCCAATTCCTCATCGTAGGTGTGGACGAACCCGAGGGGATCCTCGGAGGCATGGACCACGTGGACGGATAGTATCGTACCGCACTGCGCACACATGGGCTTCTTGCATGTGACGCACGCACTGATGTCCCATGGCCGTACCGATGCTCCACAGGTTGCGCAACGAGCGGTGGGAGAGGAGGGCCTCTGATGCACGCGATCGGCGAACAGTTCGCCTAGCGAGGAGCGGGGGTTGACGGGATGCGATGGGTTCATGGGAGGTCCGTCGGAACTCGTATCGGTCAAGGAACGGTAGGTTAAAGGGTGTCGCAACCTCTCCTTGAGCATTGCGAACATGAGCCACACGAATCGGGGGGTCGACACCTGGACCCCCGTTGCATCGCTCCCGCTCGATCCCCGGATCCTGGCGATCCTCCGCGCGGACGGCATCGAACGGCTTTACCCGCCGCAGTCGGAAGCGTTGGCGCCGGTGTTGGCCGGGCGCAGTGTCGTCCTCGCCTGTCCCACCGCCTCAGGAAAGTCCCTGGTGGCTTATCTGGCCTTGGCCACAGCCTACCTCAAGGGAGGTAAGGGTCTCTACATCGTGCCCCTCCGGGCGCTCGCCAGCGAGAAGTATCACGAACTGCGCGCGTTCGAGAAGCTCGGCATGCGGGTCGGGATCACCATGGGCGAGCACGACATCACCTCCCAGGACCTCGAGAACTTGGATGTCCTCGTCGCCACGAGCGAAAAGGCGGACAGTCTCCTCCGCCACAAGAGCCGCTGGATGGAAGGGGTGAGCGTCGTGGTGGCGGACGAAGCGCACCTCCTCCGGGAACGTACCCGCGGCCCAACCTTGGAGATCACCCTTTCTCGACTCCGTCGGCACCACCCCACCCTTCAGGTGATCGCACTCTCCGCCACGATCGCGAACTCGGCCGAGCTCGCCGCATGGCTGGATGCCGCCCATGTCTCCAGTATCTTCCGTCCGGTCAAGCTTCGCATGGGCACCTATAGCGGGGAGTACATCCATTTCTTGGATGGGGAGCACCGGAAGCTGGACGGAACCGGCGACCCCACAGAGAAGCTGACCCGTACCGTGATCGAGGGGGGTGGACAAGCGCTCGTTTTCGTGAGCACCCGGCGAAACTCCGAATCGCTGGCGGAACGCCTCGCCACGACGGTGGAACGGTTGCTCACCAAGGAGGAATCCGAAGGGCTTCAGCGCGCTGCCCGCAAGCTCGGACACTCAGGGGAGGAGGCGACCAGCGCCACCCGCAAACTATCGAGCCTGGTGGCGCGGGGAGCGGCCTACCACAACGCCTCTCTCACGAACCCTGAACGCCTGCAGATCGAGACGGCTTTCCGTTCCGGCCTCCTCAAGTGCATCGTGGCCACGCCCACTTTGGCGGCCGGGGTCAACCTTCCCGCCCGCCGGGTCATCATTCGGGACCTCACGCGGTACGAGGAGACGCTCGGCATCACCGCACCCCTTCCCACGTTCGAGGTCCAGCAGATGTGCGGCCGTGCAGGGCGTCCCCGATACGATCCGTACGGCGAGGCGGTCCTCGTTACGCGTTCTGAAGAGGAGGGCGAGGACGTGCGGGAACGATACCTCCTGGCCCCCCCGGAGGAGGTGGACAGCAAACTCGCCTCCGAAGCCGTGCTCCGGACCCACCTGCTCGCCCTCGTGGCCTCGGATGAGGTGCGGAACGAGGCCGACCTCCGGGCCTTCATGCAAGGCACCTTCTATGGCCACAAGCTCCCGGTGCGCGATCTGGAGGCCCACATCTTCCTCGCCCAAGAGTTCCTGGAGAAACACGATCTCCTGCGACGCGGGGAGCTCCGGGCCACCCCCTTCGGCAAGCTGGCCTCAGACCTCTACCTCGATCCCGTCACCGCGGTGCTCATGCGGATGGCCTTGCGGCGGGCGACCGAGGAAACCGGGGCTTTCCCCTATCTCGCCGCAGTGGCGGGTACCCCCGACGTGGCACCGATGTACCTGCGGCGGGACGATTACGCCGTGGTCGCCCCCCGGGCGGCCCAGGAGGAGAGACAGCTGCTTCTAACGGAAGAAGACGAACTTCTGGACCTCGAGGAAGAGTCCTTCCTCTCCACGATCAAGACCGCCATGGTCGTCGAGGAGTGGATCGACGATCGCCGGCCGCTTTCCGCCCTCACGGAGACCTATGGCATCGGGGCCGGGGACCTGCACGCCCGCGTGGAGCGCATGGAATGGCTCCTATCTTCCATGGCCCAATTGGCGCGCTGGGAACACCGTTCGCTCGCCAATCGGTTGGACGAGCTCTCCGTCCGGGTCCGTTATGGTATCCGGTCCGAGCTCCTCGACCTGGTGATGTTGCGGGGCATCGGTCGTGTCCGCGGGCGGTTGCTCTACGAGCGGGGGATCACCAGCCAAGAACAGCTCTCCCGTACACCCGAAGACACGGTGGCCACCATCCTCGGCTCGAAACCCTTGGCCCGCGAGGTCCTCGCTCAGGTCCGTCTCGCCGGTTCGGCGGAGGGAAGCCATCGTAAGGTGAAAGACTCCTCCGCCACCCAGCGCAACCTGTTGGAGACCGAGTGGTAGGACCGCACAAACTACCTTCCTAGGCGATCCATCATCGGACTCCGGAGCGACACCATGCTCCGGGAACCTCCCTTCCCGCCGATCGTGACCGCACGGGAGAGAATGCCGGAGCGCTCCAGCCGGCGTACGTGCCGCCGAACCAGGGAACGGGAGGGGGGTCGGTGGCCGTCTCCCCCGAGCCATTCACAGACCCGACGTTGGAGCACCCCGATCTCAAGGGTGGCCGCGGGCCGCTCGAAGCTCTTCAGGATCGCGGAGACCACTCGTCTCGGGTCCCGTCGGCCATCGATGTCCGCGGGCTCCCCCACCTCCCCGGGTCCCACGCGGGAAAGTCCCCGACCCTCGGCGCGGACCCCGGCATCCCGGAGCATGTCAATCGCACCTTGCAGGCCCACCCCGGCCGAAAGGGCCCGGGTAGCGATCAACTGGATCACGTTGTCCTCCAGAGGTTCAGCGAACGCCTCCCGCGAGACCTGTCCGAGGATATCGAGGAGCTCCGAACCCGCAGCGGCCTTCAACGAAAGACGATGGAGGCCTTCGCCCGGTCCCGACCAGCCGATGGTGGGATCGTAGGTTCCTGACAAGATGATCGTCGAGCCAGAGGGAAGGAAGTCTGCGGCGTGTTCCAGGAGATCCCAGAGCACCGGCAGCGGCGGAGCACCCCGCAGGTTGTCAAACCACAGGAGGACCGGACCTTCCTGGACCGAAAGCCTTCGCCGGAGCAACGCGGCGAGATGCGGAGCGGAGTAGCCCGCGCCACGGAAGGATGGGTCGAAATGCCGGAAGAGCTGGACCAACGGGGTGTGATCGGTCGAGGCACGACGGAGATCGGCGCGTAGGAGCTTAGGTCTAACCCGGGGTAGACCCGCCCAAGGAGGGTTCGAGAGCACGAGAGCGGTACGGCGCGCGATGGCCGAGGAACCGCACCCGGTGGGCCCCGTGATGACTAGGAACCGCACGCCGATCCGTCCCGGGTGGGCGCCAAACATGTGGTAGAGCTCCTCGATGGATATGCGGTCGAGCGCTTCGCGGGTTCCCCATTCTCGATTGAAGGCCTGGCGATCTTTCCAGAGCGGCATGCCACTGGCCAATACTCACATATATAAGAAATCTCACATACGTCATTTTGACGGGAACACTCCTCCAATTGGCCCGAATCCGACGGCGGGCGGGCTCACTACCCCAAGAGGAAAAACAGCGACGACGAACGACCGGTTCACGCGGACTGCGGAGCCACGGGCTCCGACGTGCGCTCGTCGCTCGCCAGCGCCTCCTGGACGGCCCGCTTGCCGAGGATCTCCTTGGCGTACAGGACCACCAGACCCGCGAACACGGTCGTCACCGCGGCGATCACGAAGGCGATGTAGAAGGCCGTCGAATCGGGCCATGGTATCGGGACCGGGTACGGAACGTTCGGGACGCTCGTGGGTACGACCACGAAATAGCTCGTCATGATCGATCCGGCGAGCGGAGCGCCCACGGAACTCCCCATGTTCCGGAACGTCGCGTTCATGGCCGTGGCCAAGCCCATCTCCCTCGGCTCGACCGTCAGGACAAGCAGGTTGATGACCGCGGAGTTGAGAAGGGCGATGCCGGCCCCGATGACGAACATCGCGACCAGGAGGTCATCCAGCGTGGGAGTTTGCGTGGCGGCATAGAACCCGATCCCCCCTACGATCCCACCCAGGATGGTCAGCGGCTTTGTCCCGATTCGCGGCACCAAGACCCCGGCCAGCGGAGCAAAGATGAGCATCGGTACGGCGAACGCGATGAAGGAGAGGCCGATATGGAAGGTGTCCTGGGCGAACCCTCCCGCGGCCACCGGTTCGCTCAACCGGTACGTGATCGCCTGGAAAGCCAGGAACATTCCGAAGCCTGCGATGACGATTACCAAGTTCGAGACCATGACGTTCCGTTGGCGGAGCAGCTTCGGGTTCAGGATGATCTCCTTCCCCCTCCGGTGCTCGACCAACTCCACCGCCGCCGTGGGGACGAGCAGGGCCGCTCCAAAGGCGAAGAGCGCTAAAGTTCCGAAGCTCCACCACCCCCAGACCGGCGCCTGGGACAGTCCGAGGACGAAGAAGGCGAGCGAGGCGGCCAGCAATCCCGCGCCCCGGTAGTCCACATAGGCGTCGGGCCTCCGGTACGGGGACTCCCGAAGATAGAAGATAGCCAGGATGGTGAGGATAACCACCACTGGAATGGCGGAGTGGTAGGTGTACCTCCAGCCCCATGTATTGGAGACGAACGCCCCGAGTGGAAGGCTCACCGCGAACCCCGCCCCGAACATGCCGCTCAGGATCCCTTGCGCCTTCGGGACCATCTCGCGGGGGAACTCCTCCCGGACCAAGCTCAGGGCGAGGGGAAAGACGGTGAGTCCCACACCCTGGACCGCCCGTGAGGCGACCATGAACTCGAACGACGGGGAGAACCCCGTCACCGTCACCGCGGCGGTGTAGATTACGAGTACAACGACCAGTACCTTCTTCTTTCCATAGACATCCCCCAGCTTTCCCGCGACCGGGCTCAGGGCGACTCCTGTGACGAGGTACGCCGAAAGGACGAGGCTCACTTGGGAAACGTCGGTGATGTTGAAGTCCTGCTGGATCTGAGGGAGGGACGGGGTGAGCATACCCTCGATGTACATCACGATCATCACGAGTCCGATCATGATGAGGATGATGCGGTAGGCGTACGCGGAGTCGAAGGTCTCTACCGTCTTGGCGTGGGGGTCGTGTATTGCACTGGGCAAGGGCTTTCCGATCATGGGTCCTCTTCAGCGCCTTTCGCTCAAAGTACCAGGAAGTTCATGTGAACTCCTCGCGCTCGAAGAGCCAGAGACCGGCGAGGGTGGTCAAAAAGAAGTAAGCTATCATGATAACCACGCCCTCGCCCACCCCGGCGGTATAGGTTACTAGGCTCTCCCGCGGGCCGATCATCGTGGTGGTCGTTTGTCCTGCCCATCCCCAGTTCACCGGATTCGAGAACACTTCCCCAATGACGGAATTGGCATACGAGATGACCATCCAGGGCTCGATGTGCACGAGGGAGGTGAGCAAGTCCTGGATCAACGAGAAACCAAAGAGGAAGAGGATGGCGGTGAGGACGAACCCGTACGCGCTCGTCTTGAAGAGCGAACTGAAAAGGAAGGTCGCCCCGAGCACGGCGGCAAGATAGACCAACGCAAGGACGAACGAGAACAAGAGCTCCCAGGGAAAGAGCCCCGGCCCGAAGTAATAGGCCCCGTTCATGACGAGGATCACGAGGAACAGGAGCAGCATGAGGGCCGATGCGAGGTACGCGGCGATGTACTTGCCGATGTAGACGGCCGATCGGCGGATCGGAAGGCCCATCAGGAAATATCCCGTCTTGTTCTGGAACTCCCCGGCGATGGCGTCACCCCCGAAGAAGACTGCGGAGAGGACGATGACGAGGTCGACCCCACCCCCCCAGAAGCTCCCGTAGAAGGCGAGGTTCGTGGAGACGATGGCCCCCCGGAAGTGCGCCACGACGGCGGTCAGGATCACACCGATGATCACCACGATGAAGGCGAGGATGACGAACCGGCGGGACCGGAAGTACTCCCGGAACTGGTATCCCGCGAGCTTCGGGACTTGTACCGAGGTCCGCGGGGCACGGTACCCCCCCCGTGGGTCCACCGTGGCATGCTCCTCGGCGTCCACGGTCCCCTAATCCCCCCGGGAGATCTGCCTGAGGTAGATCTCCTCGAGTGCGCTCTCCGACTCGGCCATGCTCACGAGGCCGAGGTGGCGTTCCACTAAGGCTTCCATAAGCTTCTCTTGGGCTTCCAGCCCTCCCTCGAACATAATCCGGAACTTCTGACCCCCGAGCGGGACAATGTTCTTCACGCTCGAAAGCGCGGCGGTCTCCTGACGGAGGGCGGCTTCGGCGATCGGACGGGCAAACGCCACATCGACCGAGGCGTGCCCGTCGGAGAATCTCTTGGTGACGTTCGCCAAGGTATCGAAGAAAAGCAGCTTGCCGCGGTCGATGAGTGCCACTTCATCGCAGACTTCGGTGACCTCGCTGAGGATGTGGCTGCTCATGAAGATCAACCGCTGGCTTTTCTTGAGGTCGCGGACAATCGCTCGGACCTCGGCCATTCCCCGGGGATCGAGCCCCGTGGAGGGCTCGTCGAGGATCACGACCTCCGGGTCATGGACGAGCGCGGCGGCGATGTTGATACGCTGCTTCATCCCTTTAGAGAACCGGCCGACCTTCTTGTCCGCCCAGTCGCTCATCTTGACCTCGGCGAGGACCGTATCGATCCTGCCCCGTCGCTCGCTCGCAGGGACACCCCGAAGGTCCGCGACCATTTCGAGGGCCTCGCGCGGGGTCAACGAAGGGTAGATCTCGGGGCTCTCTATGAGCACTCCGGCATGTTCCAGGGTCCGTTTCCGCGACTCCTGGACGGAGACCCCGTTGATGAAGCACTCCCCTTCGGTCGGGAAGATCATGTCGGTGAGCAGCTTGAGGGTGGTCGTCTTTCCGGCCCCATTGGGTCCGAGGAACCCCACACACTTCGCTCCCTCGAGACGGAGAGAGAGGTGGTCCAGGGCCGTGAAGCTGCCCCAGCGCTTCGTGAGACCCCGGGTCTCGATCGAGGGCGCGTCCATGAGGCTAGCTTCCCCCGTACGTCCCAAGTCGAAGCCGGATATGATTGTTAGTTAACATATGCTGAATATCGCCATTCTCGATACAATATTTAAGGTACCTGCCGAAAGCGACGCGAACGCGTGCTCCGAACGCGGCCGGCCGGGTGCGCACGCGCCCGTCGATAGGACTCTTGGGCGGCCCGTAACGCCGCCGCACCGGCCAAGAGCTGGTCCTTCGGCGCCGCCGAAAGGAACGCCTCCATCCGGTCCGTGAAGGCCCGGTGGATGGTCGCGGAAGCCTTCCGGCCCCGGAACGTCGCCTCGAGCAGGCTCACGCGTCGGTCATCCCGGGACCTTGTCCTGCGAATCCAGCCGCGTTCCTCCATGAAGTCCACCAGATGGGTCGCTGTCTGGGGGCGGATCCCGAGGCGGGTGGCGAGGACCGACATGCTGAGCGGCTCATCGCACAGGGTCATCCGGAGGACGATCCCCTGCAACGGGGTGATGTCCCATCGACGGAGGATCCCCCGTTCCTCCTGACGGACCTGAAGCCAGAATCCTTCCATGGCCTCGATGAACGCGCGAGCTTCCCGCGACATACCCCGTCAAGTGCCCCGTTAGTTGCTCAGTCTTTACTGATTATGAGCTTATCCGAATCTGTTCGAGGGGTGTAGTGTCCAGAAATTAGTTCCGCTAGGGGGAAGGGCTGGGAGGGGGAAACGTCGGGGGAAGGTCCAGGAAGGGGGAAAGTGCGATGGGGAGGGGCGTGTGCCCTTCCCGATGACCAAGCTTACCGACAAGCAGATCGCCTACCTGGTTCACCAGGCCCAGGGTCACCCTCCCGGAGAATCCGTGGGCCAGATGGCCGTCCGCTGGGGGGTTACCCCCCGATGGCTGAGGAAACTACTTCAGCGATGGCGGGAATGTGGTACCGTGCCCAGACTCAACCCTCGCCGAAGGCCTCCTGCGCCTCCCCTGACGGAGCAGGAGAAGGCGGTCATCGAAGGGGAGTGGCACCGCTATCCCCGCGGCGCCACCATGGTCTACCGCAGCCTGAAGAGGAAAGGATACCGCCTGTCGAAGATGCGGGTCTTCCGCTACATGCGCTACCGGGGATGGGCCCTCCCCAATCACCGCAAGCAGAAGCCACGGAAGCGGTGCCGCTACGAGAGGGAGCACAGCGGGTCTTTGCTCCATGGGGACTATCACCGGACCTCGGACAAGCACCCCTACGTGATCCTGTGGCTGGACGACGCAAGCCGGAGGATCCTTGCGGGAGGCGAGTTCGCAGAGGCGACCTCAAAGCATGCGGTGGAGACGCTGAGGGAGGCGCTCCAGGAGGCGAAGAGTTGGAACGTGAAGGTGCGGGAGGTGAACACGGACCGGGGCGCCCAGTTCTACGCGAACCTCGCGGAGGGGAAAGAGCGCGGGGAGACGGAGTTCGAGCGGTATCTGAAGGAGGAGGGAGTCCGGCATGTGGTGAGTCGGGTGAACAACCCTCAGACCAATGGGAAGATCGAAAGGTTGTGGTTGGAGTATGACAAGCACCGGTGGAGGTATCGGACGTTGAAGGAGTGGATCGAGGTGAGCAACGACCTGATTCACGGGGCGTTGCGCGAGCTGGAGACTCCGCGGGAGGCCTGGCAAAGGAAGCTGCCGGAGGAGTCCCTCCTGGGGCTCTACATGAAACAAATCGAGGGAGTCATGGGTGAGGAGGGGCGGGCATGACTCCCCCCCAGGCCCCCCCCGGAACTAATATCCGGACTCCACAGCGAGGGGAA
>JAJYXQ010000081.1 GCA_021796385.1 Thermoplasmata archaeon
AGTGAGAGGTGCTCCGGCTGATCACATCCTGCTGGGCAAGGGTCCAACGCTGCATTGGTGGGAACAGTCCCTTCCATGGGATAAGGAGGATGACGGATTCCTTCGCGGCAAAGCGTCCTCCGTGCCAAGGCATCGCAATCGATGGCTTAAGCGCGTTGGTTGGAGATCACCATAGTGGCATGTCGCAGGAAGGGCTCCAGTTGGGCCGGGGTCAAAGTGGAGGGTGCAGACCCGAACTCGGACCTGTCTTCACGGCGGGGAGCATCTCAGGAAAGGTTTATCCGACCCTCCTACCATGGGCTAGGGCATGTCGGTATCGTTGACACTGCGCGTAGCAGAGGCCCTCCAGAAGGATATCGGCTTCAGCATCGCCCGGGTCGATTCCTCGGTGTGGGATCGCCTCGAGGCCGAACCCGGGGATGTCATCGAGGTCCAAGGCTCAAAACGTTCCACAGCCGCGCTGATCGGCAAGCTGCATGAGGACGCCTCTCCGAAGAACATCGTCCGGATGGAGGCCCTCCTCCGCAGCAATGCCGGCGTCTCCATCGGAGACCGGGTGGTGGTCCGCAAGGCGAACTGCAGCGCCGCCGAACGCTTGGCGATAGCCCCAATCTCGTCCGAGGCGACCGAGATCAACCTCGGACCCGGGCTCGACGAGTTCCTCATCCGCGCGCTCACCGTCACGCGCAAACCGCTCACTCGCGGCGATGTGTTCGTGATCCCCGGGGTCTCGTACCGGGGTGGGTCCCTACCGTTCGTCGTGATGTCGACGGTCCCGAAGGGATTTGTCCACGTAACCGCCTCCACCCAACTCACCGTCTCTGAGAAGACGGTGACGGAGCGTGACATCTCGGCCCCGAAGGTCTCCTACGAGGACATCGGGGGCCTCAAGGAGAAGCTCTCCCGCATCCGAGAGGTCATCGAACTGCCGCTCAAGCATCCCGAGCTGTTCGACCGATTGGCGATCACACCCCCCAAGGGTGTGCTCTTGTATGGTCCACCCGGGACGGGGAAGACCCTCATCGCGAAGGCGGTGGCCAACGAGGCCGGAGCTTACTTCATCTCCATCGCCGGACCCGAGATCATGTCGAAATACTACGGGGAGAGCGAGAAGGTGCTCCGGGAGAAGTTCGAGGAGGCCGAGAAGAACGCCCCTTCGGTCATCTTCTTGGACGAGCTCGACTCGATCGCCCCTCGGCGCGATGAGGTCACGGGAGAGGTTGAGCGTCGCGTCGTCGCCCAGCTCCTCACGCTCATGGATGGTCTCTCCGGACGCGGTAACGTCATTGTGATCGGGGCCACGAACCGGGAGGACGCGATCGACCCCGCCCTCCGTCGCCCGGGTCGCTTCGACCGCGAGATCGAGATAGGCGTACCGACTCTGGAAGGCCGGAAGGAGATCCTCCAGATCCATACCCGAGGGATGCCCATCGAGGGGACCGACCGGGCCAAGGAGGAGATACTGGCCGAGATGTCGCAGTTGACCCACGGCTATGTCGGAGCCGACCTCGCCGCCGTGAGCCGCGAGGCGGCCATGAACGCCTTGCGGCGCTATCTTCCTGAGATCGACTTCGACAAGCCGATCTCCGTCCCGTTCCTGGAGAAGATGAAAGTGACCCGGGAGGATTTCCGGGATGCCATGCGCAATGTGGAGCCGTCGAGCCTCCGGGACGTGACCGTGGAGATCCCTCGCGTGCGCTGGAACGACGTCGGGGGCCTTACCCCTGTGAAGCAAGCGCTCCGGGAGGCGGTCGAACTCCCCTTCACCCGGCCCGAGATCTTCCGTCTAGTCGGGATCGACCCGCCCCATGGCATCTTGCTCTACGGCCCTCCCGGGACCGGCAAGACCATGCTCGCCAAAGCGGTGGCCACGGAAAGCCAAGCGAACTTCATCTCGATCAAGGGACCCGAACTCCTGAGCAAGTGGGTCGGGGAGACCGAAAAGGCGATCCGGATGATCTTCAAGAAGGCCCGGTCGGCCGCACCGGCCATTGTCTTCATCGATGAGATCGATGCGATGGCGAACCGCCGCGGGATGGGTGGACCTTCCAGCGTGGTGACCGAATCCGCCGTGAACCAACTGCTCACCTCGATCGACGGTCTCGAGCCGTTGCAAAGTGTGGTCGTGATCGGCGCCACGAACCGACCCGACATGCTCGACGACGCCCTGCTTCGGACCGGCCGTTTCGACCGTTTGATCTACGTGGCCCCGCCCGACTCGGCCGCCCGGCTCGAGATCCTGAAGGTGCACACGGCACGGATGCCCCTCTTCAATGTCGAGCTCGAGAACATCGCGGCGGATACCGAGGGTTACGTGGGAAGCGACCTCGCTTCCCTGTGCCGGGAGGCGGGGATGCAAGCTCTTCGAGAAGGAGGCACGACGAACAAGGTCACCCAGGCGCACTTCGAGGCGGCCAAGGCCACGATGCACGCTTCCGTGACCCCGGAGTTGGTCAAGTTCTACGAAGAGTTCGGCCGATCCGTGTCAGCGGCCTCGGGCGCTCTACGCCGGCCGCTGCCACCCGTGGAAGGCATCTATCGCTGATCGACCTTTGCGCAAACCCCGGAAGATGGCTTGCGGTCAAATAGCCGACGGGGTACGGTCCTTCCGGGCACCGCGATGAAGGGTCGTAGGATCGCACCGCAGTACGGACCGCTCCGCGGGTTGCGGGTCCTCGACACGGGCCGGGTGGTTGCGGGCCCTTGGGCGGCCACGATACTCGGAGACTTCGGCGCCGAGGTCATTCACGTCGAGGGTCCACCCTTCTCGCCCCCTTTCGCCGATCCGACCCGATCGCTCCCCCCGCTCCTCCCCCCCCGGGCCTCACCCGAGAACGGGGTCTCCGAGTCTTGGGTCCAGTACTCCCGGAACAAGCTCTCCCTCGGGCTCGATGTGACCCGCCCCGAGGGCCGGAAAGCCTTCCTCGACCTCGTCCAGTCCGCGGATATCTGGATCGATGCCTCCCGACCCGGAACCTTCGCCAAGTTCAGCCTCGGGGATCGAACAGTCCTGCGGGCGAACCCGAGGATCGTCATCACGCACGTCTCGGGTTTCGGACAGAAAGGTGATCCAAGGTACCTCAACCGCCCTTCCTACGACCTCGTGGCCCAAGCCTTCAGCGGATTCCTCTCCGCCCAGGGAAGACCGTTCCCTGAGCCCCCGACCCAGTCCGGCACGGCCATCAACGACCTCGTGACAGGATTGGCCGCCGCCTTCGGTTCCCTCGTGGCCTATGTCCATGCCGCATCCACCGGGAAAGGCCAAGTGGTGGATGTGGCCCAATATGAAGTGTTCTTCCTCATGATGGAGAACATGGCCGTCGACTTCTTTGGGCGCGGCCAAGTCCGGGAACGGCACGGGAATGCCCATCCCCGATTGCACCCCTACGAGATCTTTCCCGCCCGAGACGGTTGGATCGTGCTGGCCGCCCCGACCCCTCGTAGTTGGAGGGTGTTCCGGGAATGGGCGGGCCTACCGGACACGCCAGAGTGGAATTCGGTCTCTTGGCGCATCGCCCATCGGAAGCTCGTCAATCAACGGATCTCCGCGATCACCCGGCGCTCCACGATGGCAGAACTCGAAGCCGAAGGGTTGCGACGCGACATTGCCTTTGCGCCTATCCTGACCATGAAGGAGATCGCGGAGAATCCGCACTACAAGGCCCGGAACATGTTGCTTTCATGGAGGGACCCGGTCGCTGGTGACGTCCGCGGGGCCGGGATCGCCCCGAAGCTTTCCCGGACCCCGGGACGGGTGTGGCGGGGAGCGCCGTGGTTGGGCCAAGACAACCAGCAGGTCCTTGAAAAGCTCCTCGGTTACAGCAAGGACCAGGTCCGACGGCTTCGGGAACTCGGGGTTGTCGGAGACTTTCCCCCAGTTCGGCTGCGGGAAAGGAAGGGAAGCCGATGAACGCGGTGGACCCGGAGACACTTCGAGCCTCGGCCCGGCGGTTTGCCCAAGTCCACGGCTTGCGTGACCGGGCCCGGGAACTGGACATTACGCCCGCCTTTCCCTGGAACGAGTTTCGGGAGATCGGGGGGAAAGGTTGGCTCGGCCCGAGAGTACCCGTCGAGTTCGGTGGAAAGGGGTGGGGGTTCCGGTTGGAAGCGGCTCTCCTTGAAGAACTGGCGGCTAGCGGGGGAAGCGTCTTTGCGAAGCTCGTCCTTCAGCCGGAGTTCTGCGCCGTCCTCCGTCGCGGTTCGCCGGAGCTCGTGGACCGGTGGTATCGTCCCATGCTCCGGGGCGAGGCCCTCGTGGGGAACCACGTGACCGAACCGGGGGCCGGTTCCGACGTGCGGGCTCTTGTGACGACAGCCGAACGCGTGACCGACGGGACGGGCGAACGATTCCTCCTCCGGGGCACGAAGAGCGAGGCGGCTTTCGTGCAGGATGCCGGGGCGGCCATCGTCTATGCCAGGACCAAGGGAGGGGACCCCCGCGAGGGATTGACCGCATTCCTCGTGCCCCAAGACGCCCGTGGGATCTCTATCGAGACCCACGCGGATATGGGCGAACGGTGGATGCGGCGGGGTACGGTCCATTATGATGGGGTCAGCCTCCCGTTGAGCGCTCAGATAGGGGAGGAAGGGAAAGGACTCCAGTACCTCGTCGAGGAACTCACGGAAGAGCGGGTCATGCTGGGTGTGATCTATCTGGCCCTCGCCGGGGCCTCTCTCCAAGAGGTCAGTGAGCATGTACAGAACCGCAAGGTTTTTGGTAAGCGGCTGGCGGACTTGGAAGCGGTCGGCTTTGCACTGGTCGAGGACCGTACCTACCTTGACGCGACCCGGCTCTACGTGGGTGCGGTGCTCGATGACCTAGAACGAAGAAAGGCGACGGCGGGTAAAGCCTCCATGGCGAAGTGGCTCGCAAACACCGTGGCCCTCCGGATCCTCGATCATGCCATCCAGTTCTCCGGTGGAGCCGGATACTCTTCGAAGCTCCCCCACGAAAGGCGGTGGCGGGATGTGCGTTCGGGAGGATTGGCCCACGGATCTTCGGAGACGCTCAAAATGACCGCCGTTCGGGAGATGCTCGGACGCGGTTGAACCGGGCCCCGTAGAATCGGGGGTTGGAAAAGGGGATGCCCACAACCTTTTTCCGGCCCCCCACCGTATATAGAATGGTGATGGAGGCGCCTTTGCGGACACCGGCACTGGTCTTCGGGTTCTGCGTTGGCTTCCTCCTGCTTCTCCCGGCTGGGATGGGATTATACCCCGCCCTGTCCGCCGGTGTTTTGACGTCTTCCCACACGGCGTACACCCTCCCACAAAACCTGCAGAAGCCGGACTCTGGGTTAGCCCCAACCCCCGGCGAACCCCTCCCCGTCTCATTCCCCGCGTTCGCAAGCGGTGGGTGCACGCCCATCAAAGAGGTACCGATCACGATCTCGAACTCACAATCGTCCCCGACCTCCTCCCCGTTCCAAGAGATGCTGACGATCGATTCGCTCTCGTATGGGGCGTACATCAATTCCGCCTGGTCAAACGTCGAGTTCCTCTACCCCTCCGGCACGGCCATCCCCGCATGGATCGAGTCCGGGGCCACCAACACGAGCACTGCGACCCTTGTCTGGCTCCGGTTGAACGCCATCCCGGCCTCGAGTGCGATCTCGATAGGGATGGTGATCTTCAACACCGGATGCAGCCTCCTTTCATCGACCGGGCCGCTCGGGGAGGCACCCCAGCTCTCTCCCACCTACGCGGCGTACGACGATGGGAGCCTGGTCTTCTCGTTCTACGACAATTTTGCCGGAACTGCCATTTCGGCCGGGTACAAACTCATTTCGGGTGCCACGATCCAACAGAACAATGGCCTCAGCATCTGCTGCGGCATCGAGGGGGGGCTCATCTGGAGTACGGGGTACGCACCGCCCTTCGTGTTCGAAAGTGACGTCACCGGGATATCCGGACCCTACCCAGGGCTGCTGCTCCTGAGCGGCACCTCGGGGACTTCGCCCGGGTATGCTCTCGATGACGATGCGGGAGGTTGCAGTTGTAGCGTGGGTGCAGGGGGGATCGATTCTGGAGTAAGCGGAACTTCCTCTCCTGTATTGTCCCTTTCCACCGGTATCATGGGCGGCGCATGGCTGACGAGCTCGTCCCAGCTATGGTATGAGAACTATGCGACCTACACGGGGAGCGCAACCACCTACACCATCCCCGGCACTGAGTATGTGGGATTCGGGCTCATCAATGCATCCTCCGCTTCGGCGAGCCTCTCGCTTCAATGGGCTCGCATCCGGGCGTACCCTCCGAACGGAGTGGCCCCGAGCACGAGCTTCGGGTCCATGGTCCCCGCTCTCAGCGCGGGAGCGGTCTCGCCATCGGCCCCGACGATCGATGCCGGGCAGTCCCTCGTCCTCACGGCCAACCCATCCGGCGGCATCCCACCCTATAACGGACAGTGGTACACCGGTGGAGCACCGAACTGCGGGAGCAATGTGGCCATCATGGGCGCGACCGCTGCCACACTCACGGTCGCACCCACCGCCAATACGAGCTATTGCTACACGATCCGCGATGGAGGAGGGATCAGCGGAGCTTCTCCGCTGGACCCCGTTACCGTCCATCCGACCTTGACCTCGGGCCAACCCATCCCCGCAGGAGGACGTATAGACCGTGGGCAGCAGATCACGCTCTCGATCAACACGACAGGGGGAACCCCCCCGTACTTCTACCAGTGGTATTCCGGGAACTCGACGAATTGTTCGAAGGATGTCGCCATCCCGGGAGCCCGGGGGGCGACCTTAACGGCGAGCCCAGTGACCGCCACGGATTTCTGCTATTCCACGGGCGACGCGTCGATAGGGACCCCGGTCGCGAATGCTTCTTCACCCGCGGTGCTCGTTCAGGTCAGTGCCTCCTTGACACCGGGCACACCATCGCCGGTATCCTGGGTCCTCGACATCGGACAGAGCGTCACCCTGAGCGCTTCCGCCTCCGGAGGCACTCCTCCTTACTTCTATCAATGGTACACCAGCCTGCTGGGCAGTTCACCCTGTACTTCGGGAGTGCCTGTGGCCGGCGCTGTTTCCTCGACGCTCAATTTGACGCCGTCGGCCACAACCTACAACTGTTTTGAAGTGAAGGATAGCGCCTCGACACCGGCTGCGAACGGCTCCTCGTGGAGCCAGATTGTGGTGAACCCTCGGCTACAGGCGAAGGGGCCACTGCCCGGCCCCGTGTCCCTCGATCCGGGACAATCGATCAATCTCAGTGTTTCTGTTACCGGGGGAACGCCCGGGTATGCTTACCAGTGGTTCGAGGACCTGACCAACACCTCGAACTGCACTGGAGGAGTCCAGATCGCGGGGGCCACCAATGCAACGTACGCGGCCAAACCCCCTGGGACGGAGTACTACTGTTACGAAGTCACCGACCATGCCAGCGTTCCGGTCTCGAACGCATCGAACTGGACCCTCGTTACGGTGAAGCCCCCCCTGGTGGCAGGTAGCATAACTCCGGCGAACCCGACCCTACCTCCTGGGCAGTCTGTGCGCCTGATGGCATCTCCCTCCGGGGGGTCCCCTCCGTACACAATCTCATGGTACTCCGGAACCCAAGCGCTATGTTCCGGGGACAATGTGATTCCCGGCGCCCATGGACTGGACCTGAACGTGACACCATCTTCCACAACGTACTACTGCTATGCCGTGACCGACGCCTCCGCAGGGGTTCCCGCATCGCACATCCTTTCCCCGACCGACCCGGTCACCGTATCTTCTTCGCCCCTCGTCATTACTGGGCTGAAGGCCATCCCTGCGACGGTCCGGGTGGGACAATCGACCACGATCTCCGTACTGACCGCGGGTGGGACGGCTCCCTTCACGTATCGCTACGCCGGTCTGCCCTCCGGGTGCGCTTCTTCCGACAGCGCAAGCATCGGGTGCACCCCATCCACATCAGGCCACTTCAATGTCTCGATAACGGTGAGCGACAGCGTTGGAGCCACCGCCTCGGCCTCTACTCCCCTTAACGTAAGCCCGGCCTTGGCCCCACTTAGCGCGGCACTGATCTCGAACCGCGCGCAGGTGAACCCTGGCGAGCGCTTCGCGCTCATCATCGAGGTGCAAGGGGGCTTACCCCCCTATCGCTTCGTCTGGTCCCTCAATGGGACCAACGTCACCACCGCCCCGGATGCGACAGTATGGAACGTATCGCTCTTGCACCCAGGAAACTATACCTTCCGTGGCTTCGTCACGGATGCCCAGGCCGACCATACCCAGACGGTGCCGATCCATGTGCTCGTACTGGTGCCATCGTCCCCACCTCCGGCCACACCTTCCTTCCTTTCCAAAGCTCTCCCCTACATCGTCTTGGTGGTTGTGCTTGCCGTGATCGCTATCCTGGCCATGACGATGCTTGGCCGTCGACGGCGACAGCGTAACGAAACCTTTCCGCCGATGCCCCCGGAATCGGCCACCGCGTCTCGGACCGATACCCCCGGACCGGCTCCCAACTTGGACTCTGGTGCGACACCGAGTTCCCCCGCACTAGTCACTCCATCTCTACCCAGTACTGGTCCATCACCCGCACCTGCCCCATCGGTGGCGACGCTAGGGTCGTCATACCCTCAACTTCGTTGCGTCCTTTGCGGTGGCCCGATGACCAGCAACCTCGTCTGCGAGAACTGTGGTTATGAACTGGTGCCGCAGACCCCTGCGAAGGAGGCGACAACGAGCAAACCCTCCGAGGTCACCTCGGCCCCGCCTTCCACCGAAGCGGAACCACAACCGGAACCTCCGACCTCCCCGGCCCCCGACCCCGGACGACCCCCCCAACCGGTAGGTCCCTCGGGTGCGACGGATTCGGTCGAGGATATCACCCGGGAGCTCGAATCCTGGCTCAAGAAGACGCGCAAGCCGGGTCCCTGACCGCTCACCCATCGCACGGGCTACGGGCCCTCCGTGGGCGAGTGGTTTATACCCTGAGCCGTTAGCGGGACGGAGGAAACGGACCCACACGCATGCCAGACACGCGCTCGATTGCCGAGGAAATGGCGGCGAAGCAGCGGGAGATCTCCGTCGCCGAGTTCTTCGAGCGGAACCGCCAGGTTCTGGGTTTCGACAATCCCCAGCGGGCCACACTCACTACGGTGAAAGAGGCGCTGGATAACTCACTCGATGCGTGCGAGGAGGCCCGCATCATGCCGGAAGTCTCGGTCGAGATCGCCCGGATTGGCGAAGACCGGCTCAAGATCGCTGTCGAAGACAACGGGCCCGGGATTGTCCGGCGTGAGGTCCCGAACGTCTTTGGCCGACTGCTCTACGGAAGTCGCTTCCATTCCAACCGCCAGGCCCGAGGGCAGCAGGGGATCGGCATCTCCGCCGCCGTCCTCTACGCGGGGCTCACCACCGCCACCCCGGCCCACGTTATCTCCAAGGTGAACGAAGCACCTACCGCCGTCGCCGTTGACCTTCTCATCGACACCGCGAGGAACCAGCCCAAGGTGATCCGAGAAGAACCCCTCCTCTGGGGCGATAAGAAGCAAGGTACGCGCATCGAGGTCACCTTGAAGGGGAAGTACCAGCGGGGCCGGGCCTCACCCTACGAATACCTCCGGGGAACGGCGATCGTGAACCCCCACGCCCGATTGACCCTCGTGGAGCCCGATGGGACCCGGACGACATGGGAACGGGTCAGTGACGAGGCGCCGCGCCTTCCCCGAGAGATACCCCCCCACCCCCACGGGATGGAGCTTGGGGAACTTTTCCAGCGACTCAAGGCCACGGAGGCGAAATCTTTGCAGGACTTCCTTACCCGGAGCCTTTCCGGGATCCTTCCCCGGACCGCCTCCGAGGTCTGCCGGGCGGCGGACCTTCGTGGGACCGAGAAGCCTTCCGCCCTAACCTCGGCCCAGGTGGAGCGGCTCCTCGAAGCGCTCCGCTCGGCCAAGGTCGCCCCGCCCCCGACGGACGGCCTCTCCCCTATCGAGCCGCTGCTCATCAAGCGGGGTTTGAAGAACGTCCTTGGTTCGATACGGCCCGAGTTCTATGCGAACCCGGTCACGCGCCCTCCCAAGGTGCACGCTGGCTGCCCCTTCATCGTCGAGGTCGGCCTCGTCTACGGAGGTGGCCTGCCGGCAGAGGAGCCCATCCAGGTGCTCCGGTTCGCCAATCGCGTCCCCCTGCTCTTCCAGCAGGGTGGCTGCGCCATCACGCAAGCCGTCGCCAACGTCGACTGGCGCCGGTACGGTCTCGAGCAGAAGACCGGCACGATCCCGGTCGGCCCGGTCGTCCTCCTGGTTCACGTCGCCTCCACGAAGGTACCCTTTACCTCCGAGGCGAAGGAGGCCGTCGCCTCCACCGAGGACATCGACCGGGAGCTCACATTGGCCATCCAGGCGGCGGCACGGTCGCTCTCGCTTCACATCTCCCGTCGCACGCGTCGTTCCCAGGCCACGGAGAAGTTCGCCATCATACGCAAGATACTCCCCCGCCTTGCCGAGAAGACGGCCACGCTCGTAGGAAAGCCCGTGCCGGATCTCACTCCGGTCATCACGAAGATCATGAACGTGGTCGCTGTGGAGCCCGTTGGACCTGAGGCAGAGGGGTTGCAGGGGTTGCGCCTCACAAACTACACGGCCTCGGAAAAGAAGGTGAAGCTCTTCCTCGAACTGCCATCCGAAGCGCTCGGCGATGGCTTTCGGGCGGAGCCCGCCCCCGAAACCGTGCAACCGGAACTGGGAAGGGCTTCCTGGGACACCTTCCGACTTCGGACCAATGAGCTTCGGGAGGTGGCCTTCACCTGGCCTCGAGGGGTCCGGCCGGATGCATCAGACGTCGATGTATTCCTGGCGGGCGTCGATGAGGCGCACCTCCTCGGGGCAGACCCGCTCCCGGGGGACTGGGACGTGACACTGCCGAAGGAACTGGTCGAGGAGGCCCGGACCCTATCCTCAGAAGCGACTTCCGAGTCGGAGGTGGATTACGATGCCGCGGAAAGGAGCGCAGGGATCAGCGACGAAGAGTAAGGGCCCGCCCGTGGGAAAGGAGGAGGAGGCCCTCCGGCAGGCGATCGCGCTCGCCGGCAAGGTGTACGAAGAGCTGGATAGGGGAGAGGTCCCTTGGATGCGGCTGCCGCTCCGGACCAAGCAGAACATCGCCTTCAACCTCCGGGAAGGGGTCTGGAAGCTCGGGACCCTCACGGGTACCCGCTCAGCCCGAAAGATGGATGGGGCCATGATGCTCCTCCGGACGTTCTGGATCGTCGACTTCATCCGGGAGATGGCCCGGGACCAGAAGACCTCCACCCTCCGGGAACTCTACTACATCTCCGAACAATGGGAAGAAGCGAAGTTCCACAGCGAGGATGAATCCAATCTCCTCGTCGAGGACCTCGAGGTGCTCACCGAAAAGCTCCGGGAGGACTTCCGGCTCCATCCGGAGGAAAACGGGGCTTCGGTCATCGGGGACCTGACCCTGACAGAGGTCAACCGGAAGGGGGTCCGGAAGGTGATCAACTGCCGGGACGACGTGGGGGACGGCGGCTACCAGCTCCCGAACAATGTGGAAAAGGAGAAGATCACCTTCAAGTCCGCTGGGGCGAAGTTCGTCGTTGCCATCGAGTGCGGAGGCATGATGGACCGCCTTGCCGAGAACGGCTTTGATGAGCGCCACGACGCGCTCCTCGTCCACCTGAAGGGGCAACCCGCGCGCTCCACCCGGAGGTTCCTCAAGCGGGTCAACGAGGAGCTCAAGCTCCCGGTCATCGTGTTCACGGACGGGGACCCCTGGTCCTTCCGTATCTTCGCCTCCGTCGCCTATGGGGCCATCAAGACCGCCCATCTCTCGAACTACCTCGCCACGCCCGGGGCCCAGTTCCTCGGTGTGACCGCGTCCGATATCGAGAACTACAAGCTCCCGAGCGACACCTTGAACGACAAGGACATCCGGGCGCTCAATGCCGAGCTCACCGACCCGCGGTTCAACGACCAGTTCTGGCGCACCGAGATCACCCTAATGCTTGAAAAGGGGCGCAAGGCGGAACAGCAGTCCCTCGCCAAGTACGGTTTGAACTACGTGACCGACAAGTACCTTCCGGAGAAGCTCACCGAGCTGGGCGTGTTGTGAAGCGCCCCGCTAGCCCCATCCACGCCCTGACCCTCCCGTGCCCCACCTGTGCCGAAGAGACGCCCCACCGGGTGCTCCACGTCAGCGCCTATCGGGAGGGCGGTTACCTTGCCGGGGTAGCGCGCTGTGGGAAGTGTCGCCAGACCCATCCCTTCGAGGTACGCCCGGCCACGGGCACCATACGGGTGGTCCTTTCCAAGGGGGCGCGGTCCCGGGTGGTCCGCGTTCCCCGAGTAGCCTTCCCGAACTTCGAGCCGGGCACGCGCTTTACGATCGAGGACGGGCAGGCCCACATCACCCGCATCGAGCCCGAAGGTCCCCCTTCCCCAGAGGACGCAGGGAAGGCCTTCACCGTCTGGGCCGTGGCCGAAGGACCCGCCCGGGTCAGGGTGAGCCTGAGCGCCGGGGCCCGGACCATCCCGCTCACTGTGGAGCTGGACCCCGACACGCCGCTCCGTGTCGCCGGGAACTTGGTCGTGGGAAGCCGGAGATTGCGTATCTATGCCATCCGTGTGGGGCGCAGGACCATCGACGACGAAGGGTTCACGGCACCGGCCGGGAGGATCGTGCGGGTCTACGCCCGCTCCGCTTGGACACCGCCCCCCGGTAACAACGATTGAACCGTGGTAAGCGGCACCCCCAGGCCTCGGGCGAGCTCCTTTTCGACGGCGGCGCGCCTCCTTTCATCCCCCGGGGAGATCCGGTAAAGCGTCCGCCCGTCCGGAGTCGCGAGGGCTTTCGGCGGCGCGCTCACGAGCAACCGCTCTCCTTCGAAGGTCACCTCACCTATGACGAGGGAGATCGGAAGGTCGCGCATCACATGCTTCGAGCCATGGATGACCCACGAGCCCACGGGGACGTACTCGCCGCTCCCACCCGCCTTCGACACCTGGTCACCCCGGACCCAAAAGGCGTCGGCGGATGCGTGCCCCGCTCGCCAAGCCTTCGAGAACGAGACCGCCCAGGCTCCGGCCTCCTCCAGCGACTCGGGGGTCACTTCCTTCCCCTGAGGGACCTTCACCACCACGCTCGGGGCGCCGTGTACGTCCGCATGGATGTAGTAGTCGGTCTCCTTCAGGTACCGTTTGACCACGCCGTCGTTCGACTTGGCATCCCGGCCGGCGACGACCGGGATCCCCTTGGAGGTGATGAACCACCGGGGAGCCTTCTCGAACCAGAAGTTCCGAGTCCGATGGACTGCGGCCTCGGCGGCCTTCCGGCGGGAAGTCGCCACCTTTCGCTTTCCTAACGTGGCGAGGGCGGATTCGGTCTGCTCCAGGGCCCGCCTCGCTCCTTCGAGCTTGGGGGCCTGCCGCTTCGCCTCCTCGTAGAGTTCCGTGGCGGCGGCCCGGGGTGGCTTGCGAGCGTTCAACCGGACCTTCTTCCCCTTCACTTCGATCTCCGCCTCCTCAGAATCCGGGATCTGGTCAAGGAGCGTCTTCACGCGCGCTTCTACCTCGGAATAGTTCGTCAGGATCGCATCCGCGGCGTCGCGCAGCTCCTTGGCCATCCCTTCGAGCAGCGTGATCCCTTCCATTTGCTGCGTCCGGAGGCGCTCGAGGCGCTCCCGCTCGATCTCCTCCGGGGGTTTAACTTGGGCGGTCTTCGGGTGCGCGGCAAAATACTGCCGCGCCGCCTCGGAAAACGTGGGAACCTCCGTGCATGCGACCCCGGGCCGGTCCCGCCAGCGGGCGGCGGCGAACGGCTGCACGTCGATCAACTTCCCGTTCTCCGAATAAAGGTACCCCTTGGGGTCCGTCCCCACCTCGGCAAGCACCCCCTTCCAGGATCCGAGGACCTTTTCGGCCGTTCGGTCCGGCTCTAGGCTCGCCGGGCTCGCGGGATCGAGCCCGGCCCGGGCCACGACCTCTTCCGCCAAGGGTCCTCCCATCGAAAGACGGGCGGCCAATGTTGTCACTATGCTCGTCTTGGATTGGGAAAGCGCCGTGGCAATCTCCGTCCGGGTAAGGGCGAAGGGATCGCGGCGGGAGGGAGGACGCATGTAAGCCTCCCCGGGTCGAAGGGTTCGATGGGCCCACTTCCGCTGGGTCAGGATAGCCACGATCGTCCCTTCCCGCACCACGAGCAGGTTCCCATCCCCGAAGAGTTCGATCACGAGGAGCCGGGGCTTCTCCTCCATCGAGCGTTGGAAGGCGAGCTCAAGGTAACGCTCTCCCCCAGGCTGCTCGATGCCCACGAGAGGGAGCCCCGAAAGCCACTTGCGCACGTTCTGGGAAAAGGAGCCGGGTTCGGGGCGATGGGCGACCTCGCCGGTCGTCAGGGCGAGGAACCGACCGGGTTCCACCAAGAGCCGTGCCTTTTCCCGTTCCGGGACCCGGAAAGTGAACAGGAAGCTTCCCCCTTCGACGTCGTACGCCTTGTCCAACCAACATTTCCCCAGGGACTGTATCGCCCGGGCAACGGCTTGGATATCCACGGATGAAAAGGCATCCTTCGCTTCCATTGCCCCCCCACTTGGAGTCAGCGTCCGAGGTTCTTAAGGGTTGGACGCCGCGGGTACCCTTTGGGTCCGTGCCCAGGAGTCATCCCGAGAGGACCCACCGGTGGGAGAGCCCGCCGTCGATCACAAGGGTCTGCCCGGTGATGAACCCGGCATCGTCGCTGAGTAGAAAGCGGACGGCCGGCGCCACGTCCGATGGGGTCCCCAAGCGACCCAAAGGGATCTCCCGAGCCCATCGCTCCCGCTGGTGCGGTGACATCCATGTTAGAAGGGCGGTATCGATCCACCCTGGGGCAACAGCGTTGACCCGGACCAATGGGGCAAACTCCTGGGCGAGCACCTGGGAAAGAAAGAGGGATGAAGATTTCGCCAGGCTGTACGAGATCATCCCCGTCGATGGGGAAAGTCCGGCAATCGATGCATTGATGACCATCGAGCCTCGGGTTGACGCCAAGGTCGTCCCGAGTTCCTGCGCCAAAGTGAGCGCACTCAATGTATGCAGGTCGATCATGCCGTGCAACTCTTCCCGCGTAAGGTCAGAAAGTGGAGTGCCTAACCCTGCACCGGCGTTCGAAACTACGGCATCCAGCCGGCCCCGCCAGTCGCGGACTTCGCGGGCGATCCGGCGAACGTCCTGTTCCGAACTGGCGTCGCCGAGAACGACCTTCGCATTCGCTCCGAGCGCAAGGACCTTCTGGGCTGTGGCCTTAGCCCCCTCCACATCGTCAAGGGCGTGGACGACAATGTCGTACCCGTTCCGGGCGAGTTCGAACGCCACTTCCTGACCGATGCCTCGGGAGCTACCCGTCACAAGAGCCACCTTCCGTTGCGATAGGAGGGGCGTTGACCCCGCCCTCCCGCCGATTCCCCTGGGGCTTGGGGGGTGTACGATCGATAGCCCACCATCCACCCCGATCTCGGCGCCGGTGATCCAGCGGGAACCGGCGGAGAGCAAGAATGCGACGGTGGGGGCGATGTCGGCCGGTTCGCCCCACCGCCCGAGCGGGGTCGCTAGGCGCACTTTTTCGGAGAATTCCGGGTCCTCGTGAGCGGAACGGTTCATGTCGGTCCGGATGAAGCCGGGGGCGACCACATTGACCCGGACCTCGGGCGAAAACTTCAGGGCGAGGATCCCGGAAAGACGCGAGAGGGCTGACTTGGATATCTGGTACCCGATCCCTCCGGTCTGATCGCGCCGTGAAAGTATCGAGGAAATAACCACCACCGAGGCACCGGTCGTCTGCTTCAGGACGGGTAACGCGCAGGAAAGGAGTTCGTACGTTCCCCGGAGATTGATGGACAACACCCGGTCAAACATCTCGAGCGGATCCAGGCCGCTCTCTTCGGAATCATACAATCCTGCGTTCGCAACGATGTGCTCCAAATGCCCTTTCCAACCGACCGTGTCCCGGACTACCCGAGCGGGGTCCCCCTTCGTCATCTGATCCATGGCGACGGGAAGGACCTCGGCACCGGAGACCCTGCACTCCTGGGCGAGTGCCTCGGCCACGGCAGAGGATTCCCGATAGGTGAAGACCACGTCCATCCCACGCGAGGAAAGTTCGCGGACCACGGCGGCGCCGATCCCTCGAGAGCCTCCCGTGACGAGGGATACGGGTCTTCGGGTCCCTTCGGATTGTACCGACACTATCCCCTCCTTCTTGGGCGAGACCGATACAGCATATGAGGACGAATACCGACCGGAAAAGGATCACGAGGGGAGGAGGCGCTCCAGCGCGCGAGCGCCCCGTGCCTGGGCTCGGGTCAGGAGACGGGGGGTAACATAGACGGCGAGTCGCCATGGAGATGGGGAACGACCAACCAGACGGGAAAGGACTGGGTCGCGGGCCAGCAAACGATAGCACTGGCCACCTTCTCCGATCATTCGTACATCGTCCCCCGGAAGTTCGAGGCGCGGGGGTATATCGACCAGCACCTCTCCTGGAACCCCCTTCAACTGATGGGCAAGGTCGTCCTCCAGGGTCCGGCGCTCGGAAGGATGGTTACGATAATGGTCGAGACGCCGTAAGCTCCCCGCTTGCGACGTGAAAGCGATCTTGTACAGGACCCGGGATACCAGACGGGAGGATATCTCCCGGGAGATCCCGCTCGTATTCGAGAGCGCTGTGAGCAGTTGTCCGTCGGTCCCCGAGAGCAACTCCTCACCGATCGAAGGAAACTCGGGATGACGTTCCACGGCGGAGAGCAGCATTGTTTCCGCGATCCGCACGGTCTTGTTGAAGTAAACTGAGGAATACATGAGGGAGCGACCCAAGAGGAAACCCTCCACGGCGGCCCGCCCCTTCTCGAAGAATGCCACATGGTCATCGCGCAATCCGAGCGTCGCAAGGATGCGGCTCATGTCGATGACCCCATGCGCCACGCCCGTGTAATGTGCATCGCGCAACATGTAGTCTAGGCGATCGGCGTCGATCGTGCCATGCAGCAGCTCCCGCAAGTAGGCCTTTCCCGGTGTGCGCGCTCCCAGGAGCCGCACCACGCTCTGGGGATTGACCTGGTGCTTCTCCAGCACCTCGGGTATCGACGGGGCACGGTATCCTTGGATGCCCGCTCCAAAAGATGCCATCTTGAACGGGACGTTTCCTCGGATCAGTTGGCCCGTTCGGTCCTCGTGGTTCTCGCCGGTGGATTCCACGAGGGCGGGCTCCAAGCTGTGGGAGAAAGGGGTATGGCCGAGGTCATGGAGGAGGGCGGCGATCTCGAGGGCGAGCGCCTCTTCTGAGGGTCGGCCAAGACGGGAGGCCATTTCTCGGACCACCCAGCGGGTCCCGAGAGAGTGCTCCAACCGGGTATGAGAGGAACCGGGAAAGACAAGATGGGCCATTCCCGTCTGCCGGATACCCCAGAGCCGTTGCACGAGCGGATGGCCCATGAGCTCCAGCATGACCCCCTGAAGCGGGATCGAACCGTGAATTGGATCGTAGATGTACGTGGTCTTCATGAAACGTGGGGAAGGTCGTGTTAGTCTTCTCCAAATTCCCTAGGAGGAGGTACCCTCCGGGGCTTACGACTCCGGCGCGGCCGGGGGGGAAGGAGCGTTCCCACCATCCCGAGGATAAGGCCAAGGACGGCGAACAGTTCCCAGATGACCGTGAACTCAGGCATGACATTCCAGGAAAATGTCACTGAGACGCCGGTGGTGGAATTGGTGAACAGCATGACGCTGGATGCAGTCGGTAACCAGACCGAAAGCGTGCCTGAGGGACCTCGGCCGACGGCGTACCAGGGGTAGGCGAGTCGGGGACCGACCGTGGGGGATGCATTGTAGTCCTGACACGTGAAAGTGCTGCATTGCACGATCTCCACCCACGTGGATGCGTTCCCCCCTGTCCACGACACCGTGGCGGGGGCGGAAGCAGGCAGGCAATAGGAGGGGCTCGGTGTCGAGGAGGGAAGGACCTGGGGACAGTACAGGATGACCGGCCCCCTAGAGGACCCAACGGGTCCCGACGCATACAGCGAGAAAGTCTGGGAATAGGGCAGCGGAACGTAGATGAAGGTCAGCATGAGCATGAGAAGGATCACCGCGGGAACGGTCCAGCCCGGGCGCATGCTAGCTCCTCTCCATAGACGCTTGCCCCTTCATTGCGTCCAATCTCCACCATCTGATCCTGGAGGGGCCGGGACCATGGGGCCCTCCTCAATGCTCTCAACATTCTCCGAAGTCTGCGGTGGCTCGTCCTCGCGCTTCTCGGTGGGGTCTTTCAATGCGATCCCAACCACGGTCAAAATGAGCCCTGCCACAGCGATGACGATCACATAGAGCGAATCGAGGGCAGAGTATGGCACTGTGGCTCGGTACTGGGCTTCGGTGGCCGATGTGTAGATGACGAGGGCCTGACCGGCTCCCATAGTGAAGGTGACGGACCCCGAGAACGCATGGGCGACCACGATGGGCGTGGCACCGGCGCACGCGGATAGCACGCTGGATGAACAAAGAACAAAAGCGATCGATGAACCAGCCGGAAGGTTCTGGTAGGCCACGGTCACGGGGAACGAACCCGTGATACTGTAGGCATTGCCTGGCAGGGTGATGATGGTGGGGGACGTCCCCGGCGCACCTCCGCTTGAACTCGAAAGAGTACCGCTCTGGAGCACCGAAGGCGCAGCGAAGAAGGCGGCGGCCACGACCCCCATCACGAGCAACATTCCGGGAACGGCGAGAAGAGTTCGCAAGGAATATCCCATCTTGAGAGTACTTAGGGCTTTATAAAGCCGTCATCAATGCCCGGCCACCATGGAGGTTGAGGAGCGCCATGCCCTCACATTGAAGGGGACGAGCGAGGTGCTGGTCCCGGACGAACTCGGGCAACTGCTGGCCACGAAGGAACACCCCAAGGTGTACATTGGATTCGAGCCTAGCGGACCGTTCACTGTGGGTCAGCTCGTCACCATCTCGAAGATCCTTGACCTCGAGAAGGCGGGTTTCGTCGTCACGGTCTTCCTCGCCGACTGGCATGCGTTCATCAACGACAAGCTAGGAGGGTCCATGGAACGGATCACTGCGGCCGGGAAAGAAATGGAGCGGGTCATCCGGGTCCTGGGGGCCGGGAGCGGGGTCCGATTCCGATGGGCGAGCGAGCTGATCGGGAACTCAGACTATTGGAGCCGGGTGATCCGTTCGGCCAAAGCCATGTCCCTGGCCCGCGTCCGGCGGGCAATGACAATCATGGGACGAAACGAGGCGGAGGCAGATATGGATTCCGCCAAGCTCTACTACCCGGCGATGCAGGTGGCCGACATCTTTGAACTGGGCGTGGATGTTGCCTACGGGGGGATCGACCAGCGCCGGGCTCACGTGCTTGCCCGGGAGGTCGCAGCGAAGTACGGTTGGCCGGTGCCGATCGCCTTGCACACCCCGCTCATCTCGTCCCTCAAAGGTGGAGGGCGAATGAACGCTGGAGAGGAGGGTTTGATGGAACGGAAGATGTCGAAGAGCGACGCCACCACCGCAATCTATGCGACGGATTCCGAGGAGACCATCCGCGCCCGCATCCAATCCGCCTACTGTCCGGTGAAGGAGGTCGAGGGCAACCCCATGATTGAATTGGCCCTCCATCTTATCCTTCCGTGGCAAGGAAGACTCGCCATCGAGCGCTCCGAGAAACACGGGGGGGCCCTCGAGTTCGCTCGTGGAGAGGACCTTCTTGCCGCGTGGACGACCGGCAAGCTGCACCCACTTGACCTAAAGTCCGGTGTGGCGCGCAGCCTAGTCGAGATCCTCCGTCCCTTGAGAGCGTAGGAGTTCAAGACTTCCCTTCGGGACGAGCCGCTCCACCCGCTCGAACGGGTCTTCGAGCGGCCCGGAGGACTTGGGGCCATGCCGGAAGCAAGGCCACCAGCAAGAGTATCGCTCCTGCGGCCAACGTGACCTCGAGGGTGAATTCTTGTTGTTGCTGCTCTATGCCGGATAGGGTAGGCCCAAGCGGCGGACTGCCTTGGCCAGAACCATAGACGTAGAACACGAAACCGAAGGGTACATGATCCGGCGCGAGGGTCAGGAGCGTGTGAAGCCCGGGAAGTACGGGAAGAGGATAGTTCGGTGGAACGAAGGCTCCATCCAGATACACCGCCCCCGAACTGCTCGTTTCGATCGTCCAGTTGACCAATGGGGATAACCGCCACTTCTCCAGGGGGGTGGGACAAGGCCCGACAGCGTAAAGGTCGGGAGTTCTAGGAATGAAGGATATGGCGTTGGGACAGCCCCCCGTGTTCAGGACCCCCTCGGGAAAGGTCGAGGAAACGTTATAGAATGTGATGTTGCCAGCTTCTTGCCCCGCGACCGCGACCGTGTTCCCCATGAGGGAAAGCCCTTGGGCGCCGTCTCCCGCGGTCTGGACGGCAGAAACTGTGCCCAGCGTCCGGTTGATCCAGTCGAGCTGGCCGGGGGACCAGATGCTCACGAGGAGATATCCCGGGGTAAGGAGGAGGTTGCTAGGGGGCCCTGAGGCATACCACGTGGAAATGAGTTGTCCGGTTGTCTCGTTGTAGATTGGAATCGAAGCACTGCCCGAGGCGGCCACGTACAAGGTCCCAGAAGCGGGGTCGACAGCGAGAGCGACCGGTGCCGCACCGACGGCGTAGGTGGTAACGAAACCCCCCGTGGAACTGTTGAGCACCGTCACGTTGCTCATCGCAAGCGAGGAAACGAAGGCAAGATGGCGCTTCTCATCGAAGGCGATGGCATCCGGAGCGTAGCCTACGATGTCAGCACCGAGGTAACGCGGAGGAGAGCCGTTAAGGAGGGCAAAACGGGCCACGGAAGATGAGAGGTTTCCGGGGCCGGTCTCGGCACACCATAGCTCTGCTGCGGCAGGATCGATCGCAAGGTACCGAACCCCGGCTGAGGCGGACGGTAGCGAAAAGTTCCAAGTTTGGCCAGACGGATTGAAGGCGTGAATCCATGACGAGTTCAATGACCCGACGTACGTCGTCCCGTTCCTTGGGTCGATACTGATGGATGCAGGAAGTGAGCCTGCGGGAAAGCTCCCGACGGGGACAGCCGGCGCAACGACGGGAGGTCCTCGGGCCCAGATCGTGACATAGTTCCAAGAGAGCGAATTACCGAATGTGGTAGAGACATGGTAGTTCTGTTGGATGTACCACCCGATCACTGGATGCATGATCTCCAATTCGGAAGTCCGGCTACCCACCACCACGTAGGGTACATAGGTACGGTTCCACGCCTGGAGTAGGGCGTCCATGCTCGGGGCGAGGTGGAATGGGTCGTAGGGATACGTGCTTTGATCGTTCGGGTACGACACGTAGGCCATCTGGTCAAGCACAATGGAGAGGTTGAGAAGGTTGGGTCTGTCTGCTGCGGCCAAAAATATGTCGTCTGCCGAGAACATGACGGACTTCGATGTGGTGTTGGTTGAATCAAGGTAATGCGCGACTTGAGCAACTAATTGCGGAGAATACGTCCGTTGGATGACATTGTACTGGGGGAGGTCATAGGCGAGCGGCTCGTTGTAGGGATTCGAGGGCCCAAGGACTTCCACCGCAGAGAACACTCCCGCGCCGACCATCGTGGTGACCAGTGCGAGGGCGACCATGGCAGGTACCCAGCGTCCGGGGTTCCCGGCAACAGGGGTTGCTGCAGAAGGGGTACCTGCCTCAAGGAGCGGACGCGCCACACGGTCCGCCCACCAGATCCCGGCGAGCACGCTGAGGGGCACGCTCACGTCGGTGAAGTAGTTCGTAAGGAATTCAGGATAGACGACTACGTAGAAGAAGAGGTAAAGGACGGCCCAGAGCCCCAGGAAAATCAACGCGAGCGATCCCATTTTTGGTCCCGGTCGCGCAGAGAACTCAATGTCGAAGGCTGTGACCGCCCAAAGCACTAGTTGGACCACGAGCAGCCCACCTGTTGCCACAAGATCATATTCCCCTTGGCCCCAATCGTAATTTACGGGTCCGGTGAAGAGAACGAAGCCGAGCAGGCCGGCGCTCAGGAGGAGCGAAAGTAGCGAAAGGTCCCGATGTCCCCGCGCGGCCAAGACCCCCGCAGGGACCGCCACGGCGGGTATGATCAATAGGGGCTCATAGACCCAGAGGTAGTACAGAACGCTCAAGTGGTATTGTAGAGGGATCGATTGTTCCACGTACGCGGACCCCAAACCGAACTGGTCCCACATCCAACCGAAAGACGTGAGGGAAGCGAAGATCCCGAGCACGGTCACAAGCGGGATTGCAAGACCCAGGAGGAAAATCGCAGAACCCTTGAGCGTACCACCGTTCGAGGTGTTACGGGGCGAGGAAGGATGACGAACAATCAGCGCGGAGAGAATCAAGGGAGCTAGCAGCACGGCGTCACGGCGGGTGAGTTCGGCGATCCCGAGCAAGAGTCCGATCGCGAGAGGTACCCGGACCGGGTCCGGTCGGGACCTGCGAAGCAAGAGGTAGGCGATCCACGCTAGGGGCAAGGCGGCAAGAGGTTCGAGAAGAACCGTTGAAAAAGCATACACGTCGAAGGGATTGAATAGGAAGATCCCCGCCGCGGCGATCCCGGCAGACTTTCCACCCAAATCCCGGCCAAGAAGATAGACGGCTACAGCCGTGGCCATGTCGACAAGCACCATCTGCATCCGAGCGACAAAGAGCTGAGGACCGAACACGGCTACACCGGCCGCAAGATAGTACAGTATCACCGGTTCCCGGGCGGCAAAGGTAACGAAAGGGATGCCCCCCCGGACGATCGCGTCCGCAGCGTTCAGGTACGCCCCTTCATCCATGTTGTACCATTGGATTGCCGCCACCCAACCATACAGCCCCATGGCGATGAGGAGGAGACCAGCGAATACCCCATTCTCGCGGACCCCTCGTAAGAGTCGACCCAAGCTAGGCAATTTAAGGGACATCAGACAAGAGGTAAAGGATTGGCCCCGCTTTAACCTCATCGAGGGATGGGCGAGGTCGCGGGGACAGAAATCTGCCTTCATCTGGAAGGGATGGGATGAACGACATAGGGAACGCCCTTTTCGAATCCATCTAGGGAGGGTTGTGACAGTAGCCCTCCGGTACGTCATTGGGCACAATGTGATTTTCGGATTACGTTGAGGTGAGGGAGGACACGAACCGAGATGGAGATCGATCTCTCTTAGCGTACCATTTGCATGAGACTCTCGGCAGGAGTTCCCATGCAAGCCCCTCACCACAATCACTTTGGGATCAAGGTCTCCAACCCGACTCCCGAAACCGGTGGATTCTCAAGGACAGGGATGAATGGGATGTGAGGTCCCCTCTCGGTCCTATCTTCGCGCGTATCCCCTTCGCAGGTATCGGGGTGTCGTTTTAATGCAAGGGGAGGAACCGCTTTCCTTCATCGACCGACAGGGCACGTCGTGGACACTCAAGTTCCGTGTCCTGCGTCTCCTGTCCCATTAAAGTCTGCCGAAAGACTGTAATAACTTCATGTTGGAGTTGGAGAAGAAATTCCTCCGCCAAGCGATAGCACTCTGCGTGGCGAATAGGTCTGGGGAAATTCCGCTACGGAACCTTGGACTAATGTACGGCAAGGACATCTCCATCCATCCCCACAATTGAATGTCTGAGAGTTCTTGGAATTGCGATGTCGGCTTGGCCCTGGAGTCTCGAGCAGAAGCATTGGCCGTAAGGCTTAGTCGAACTATCCTCTCATTGACAGCCCACCCAAGATTCTCACTGGATGTCGGTGGAGGGGATGGCTCTCTCACGAGGTCCTTGGAGAAGCGAACGCTGTCACGCTACATCCTGATCGATCCTGGATTGACACAGGAGCATTCGGCAACTTTCATTACGTCAGTTCGGGGATCGGCCTTTGCACTTCCCTTCCAAGAGAACACATTTGATATTGTAACGCTGGTGAGTGTCTATGAGCATCTGACCCCACCGGCCAAGCGATTGCAGGCCCTCAAAGAGATACGGCGCGTTCTCAAACCAGGGGGATTTTTGGTCGGTCAGATTCCCAACATGAACTTCCCCATAGAGATCCACAGTAAGCTCCCTTTGATCCAGTTCCTACCCGATCCGATTGCGCGTTGGTACTACCGTGTGATGGCACCAATCCCTCCAGAACGTAAACAGAAGTATGGCATTCGATGGTATCGCGTCACCCCTGCCGACCTTCGACGTGAGACCGAAGTCAGTGGTTTCCTGAAAGGGAGGGTGTGGGCTGCAAATCTCCCTAAGAGTGCGATCCCTCGCCTATTCCGACCGTTCATGTTTGTTACTAAGGTCATTCCACTCAATTGGGATTTCTACTTCCAGAAGTAGATTGAACTCGGCATCGAATGAGATGGGCACGACCCACCCTCGTCCGTGGCACGCTCCCGACTCTGTCTAAGCGTACCCGGTCAGGCACCGAGATAAGTAGAGAGAATCTATGGGGGGGATGGGGGATGGCGAGGTTCCTGAACGCGCGAAGTGGGCGTACCATTCCGGGCAGGCACACTATAGTATTGCGGGCAGAACACTAAGACCATCGCACCTACGAAGAATGCTCCTGAGGCAGCCACCACTTCCCATACGAAAGCGGCTTGCAAGGAGCGGATCCCAGACAAGGAGGGGCCGGTCGTCAGGTACCAATCTAAAGATACCGTCCCAGGAAGTATCGTAAAATATCTCAGGCCAGGGAGGAAGCCCGCACGGTAGGTCCCCACTTCGAGGCTTTGGGGCCACACTGCCAAGGTCACGGGAAGTGAGTACGTTGCAGCCACTTCACCAAATACTGTTGCCCTAGCGCCCTCCGGCCCACTCAAGTTCACCAGAGTAGGCGGGGGGAGGTGCCACAGAAGAGCAAGGTTTCCGCATGTCCCCGTGGCCGACAGCAACTGTTGCTGGGGTAGCCAAAACACGGCGCCGGGACAGTCTGATACTACGAATGACCCCATGGTCTCGAGGGTGGAAGCCGAGAGTGCCATTACAACGTTCTGTTGAGCCGATGGCACCAGTACCTCGTTCATGGAAGGAACGGCATCAAGGCTGTTGATGCCTCGTCCTACAAAGGTAGCGTTTTCTAATTCAAGCGACCCGTTCGAAAAGAATCCCACCTTGTAGACCCACCCTATCCACCAAGATACCAAAATAGAGCCATTGACCGAAACAATAGAATAGGGGGGAAAGGTTAGAGAATCTGACTGGATGGGGCGTCCGGTTCGGTCATTAAGCAGTGTCACAGTGTTAGGAGCAATGGTCGAGACGTAAAGGGTCTGCGAGGTCGAGTTCACGGTAACTCCGGTAGATGAGCCGGGGAGGGAAGTCTCCCAAGCTACCCTCCAGTTCGTGCTGTTTGGGAGGGAATCATACGCGGTGACTTCCCCCGATGTCAACGAAGTCACGAACACCATGTGCGCACCACTGTCGGAGGCAAACCCTGTGGGACCACTTCCACAGGGAAGGACCTCTGGAGAACCACCTCCCATCGGGATTATCTCGACTTGAGCCGTCAACGTGCTGCCGACCCACACACTTCCGAAGAAGATTCCGAGAGTTCGTGCCCCCGGGAATGCAAGCGGAATAACACTCCAGTTTCCGGTCACCTCATCGTAACGGGTCAGCATTGAGGAATTTAGCGATGAATAATACAAATCCGGGCCGTACCCGACCACCGCAGTAGGCACCGAAGATAGGGACCGACTCACATTCAGATGAAGGCTGTTCACCGGTGGAGCCCCTCGTTCATAGACCACTACAAGGTCCAACGAAAGAGGATCCCCAAAAGTAGTTACTGGATGGTACTCCGTCTCAATATACCATTTCAGTAGATTAGAGTACGATAGCGCTTCCTCCGTTAGCGGCCCGGCCACGAACCAAGTGAGATTGGTTTCATTCCAGTAGCTTAACAACCCGTCGATCGAAGGAAGGAATCCAGAAGGCGATCCTGGAAATGGCGACCCAGCCGGGGACTCATTGAAATGCATGTAGCTCACATAATCATCCAGATACAACGCGATCTGAGGGGAGATTGAACGGCCCGCGTCATCGGCGAAGACCGAGTCGAACGTAAATATCGTGTCGCGAGGCTGCATTACTGCGCGAAGGTAACTCCCGACCGCTTGGATCTCTGAGGGAGGGTCACGGTAGATCGAGTGATCCGGTAGGAAGGATGTTCCGGGAGCATTGTAAGGGTTCGATGGCCCTAATATCAAAGTCGCAGACATGGCTGAGGTCACTACTAGGAGAAACACGAGGGTGATCGCGGGGACACGCTTCCGTAAGGAGCGTCGAACAACCGCTTTGTCAGACAGGGAATCGTCGACCTGCGCAAATGCGGGAGGGAACAAAGTCGTAAACCATATGCCGAAGAGGATTGAGAGGGGAGCCAACGCATCAGCGAAATAAACGGAGAATGCCTCTGGGCGTGCAAAAAAGTCCACAAGCAAGAATGCCGATCCCCAACCTACAAGCAGAAAGAATACGCCCCCATCTATTGGTCTCGACCCTGGCTTTTCTAGTCCTTCTTTGGCCAGTACCAAAAACCAGAGAACAAGGTTCAAGAACAGGATTTCGGAAAGATAAGGGGTCAGGAACTCGTCAAGTCCCCATTGGACCTCAAAGGGATAGGCAGCGAACAATCCCGCCACGAACGATAGGGAGATCATTTGGATCACACTTGCCGCTCCCAGATGGCCCTTTGAACGGAGCGACCGAATTGCGAGCGCGGACGGAGCAACAAATATAGGAGGAACTGCAAACAAAATATACCCAAACACCTCCAACTTGGCCGGTAGAGTTGGAACATACTGATAGGTAGAGGCATGCGTAAGGCTAGCAAGTAAAACCCACGTTAGTGACGTCTTGGAAGCCACATAGAGGAAGAATCCTCCAACACCGATCATTACAGGTAGGACGAGGGCCAGGGTTGACAATATTCGGGCCCGCCAACCTCGTTCCGCGAAGATAATCCAAGCCAACCACACTACCGTCACAAGAAAGGCACTGCGCCGCGACATTATCGCGAGGGCCAAGAACCCACCAGATAGTGGATAATTCCAAAGGCTCACCTTCCATCGACGTCGGAGCAAGAACCACAGGCTAGTTGCAAGGAAGAACGCAGCCAAGGGCTCTTCAAGGATTGTGGGACCTTGGAAGGCAGCCAAGGGTGCCAGCAAATAGATAGCGGCCGCAGCGAGCGAGGCCATTTCTGGCTTGGAATGGGCGAGGCGCCTCGCCAGCAACGCGAGCAAGAGCGCCGTGGCGAGATTGAACGCCACAATGATTTCTCGCCCGACCAATAGATTGTATCCGAACATGTTTAGCACAGGAGCCATCAACAGTGGAAGCAGTACCTCTGGCCTGGCGGGAAAAGTAACCAAAGGGAAGCTACCCGTCGCTATCATCAGGGAGGCTTGGATGTACGCCCCTTCGTCGGCTTGTCCCCAAAGATAGGTGGCCACGAGGCTCTGGACGATTCCACCTATCAGAAGTGTAAATCCAAGGGCAGCCGGATAGCGGAACTTCCCTAGGCGCCAGTCCGAGCTGAGGGAGCGCACCCTGTGGCCGGTTCCTGCATGGTCGAACACGGGGCGATTTCTGTGACGGTCGGTCGAAACAGCCCGCGGATTCTCACGCTGAGGGGTATCAATCCGCTGCCGACTTGCATCCGAACGAACACTTGGGGCATGAACGCCTGCCTCGGTGGTCGAGGTTCTTTCCGGTCTACTCGACATATCCCCAAACTCTCAGCCGAGCGAGCAACTCAGGGTTGATGGTCGCCTCGGGCGCCTTGGCGCCCAACATCTTCCGAACCACCTGAGCTGCAGAAAGGGAGAGATCCTTCAGGTTCGGGTCGCTCTCGCTCCATATATTGTGCTCTTCTCGAGTATCGGTAAGGATCCGGTAGGCCCGGAAGGACTCCTGAGCTGAGCAATCCATAACGAGTTTGTAGTCGCCTGCGTACGTCGCCACCTGAATAGGAGTTCCTTGAGAACTACCCTCCCGGGACAAAGAGTACTGCGTGATGTACCCGTAGCTGTCTGAGATTGTGAAGACAGGTCCTTCTCGCGGACGTGTACCGAGGTCTTGGAGTGGAAGAGCATAGGAGGGGGGTGTCCCACATTCCATCCTCAGCTCTCTTTTTACGGTAGGAACTACATCCACCAGGCTGGCCCAATCATCGATAGTTGACCCGCCATTGCGGCCCTCTGGGAAGCGCACCCACAGCGGCACTCTCACCCCTTCTTCTCCTACACCAAAGATGTGGAAAAGTTGGCCGTGCTCTCCGAACGTTTGGCCGTGATCACTAGTGAGAATAAGCATCGTGTTGTCCCAACGTCCCGAGTCTTGGAATACCTTGACTATCCGCCCTATCCGATTGTCTATGTCCCGAATATGAGTGCGATAGAGTTCATGAAGCACGTGCAGCATCTCAGGGGTATTCCGGCTCGAACCCGAGATCCATCCTTGCCTCTCCTGGCTGGTCTGAGCGTATCTCACCCATTCGCGGAACCCATGAACAACTTCCTCCGAGGAGAAGTACGGTTCATGGGCATCGAGCAAGTTTATCATGCAGAACACGGGTTGCTGAGAGGGTTGCTTCGAAACCCAACGGACCAACTCAGGTTCTATCCACGGTGAGGTTACCCCCACTCTCGTTGAACCCTTAAGTTTCAAGAGGACCCGATGGGCAGCGTCCAAGATGTAAGTGCGCTCCAAAATCTGAGGGGACAGACGTTGAAGCAAAGGGGATGGGCCGGTCCAATCGCGGTTGGTGGCCCACTTGCGGAGAAGGCGTGTCACGGACTTTCGGGCCCATCCGGGAGGGAGGGGCTGGGAAAGTCCGATGGGATATCGGAGGTAAGGTTCCCACCACCCCCCCCAGTCGGCCATGTCCATCCCCTGCGTCAGCCCAAAGTGCCGGCTGATCAGAAAATTTGCTGACAACGAAGCGCAACTGTAGCCCACGTTATGGAGTTGGGTAGCTAACGTTGGGATGTTCTCGGAGAGATGGATGTCGCCGACACTATGCACACCATGATCCCATGGGTAGAGGCCGGTGAATAAGCTAGCGTGGGATGGAAGGGTCCATGTTGATGGGCTTACCGCCCCAGTGTATCGAATACACTCACCCGCGAGCTCTCTCGCAAAAGGAAGATTGGGAGGAGATTCACTCGGGTTGAAGTCTGCGGCACGCACACAGTCCATGACGACAAGAAGAATGTTGGGCCGAACCGAAGTAGACGGCATTGGAACTAAACTTCCGGCAGAAATGAATCCAGATTATGGTGTCGACATCCACTTCCGAGCCAAACCCAGCTTGCCTCCGCATACCTCGGATCGTACATTGATTTCTGACAGCTTTCGACCCACTTGAAAGTCTTCGTGAGACCGCCGCTCCCCATTACGTTCCTGGCAAAGACGGCCCGCATGATGGTTTGCAACCGAGCAAAGATTCGGTGTGCGGGGGAGAAAGTTGGCCCTTCTGCTTTCTCCTCCCTTCATCTACCCATCGTCGCAACCCCTACGCGTAGAAAGCCTTTGGGGTTGCGACGGTCATACGTCGTGTCAGGACGCACCCTGCCTTGTCGCCGAGAATATCGGCTCAAGCTGGTTTTCCCTCAAGAGAAAAGAACCTGCGCTTTATTACAGGGCATGATGTGCCCCATCGATCTGCAGAACACAAATGCCTGCGAATCACCGGAATCGGGGGCTCCCTTCCCAATCACCTCCCAGTAGAACCTATCGTTCAACGGATGATGGTACATGGGGAGTTTGTGACACACCTCGGGGAATCGGGTGACTAGGGAAAGCAGGGATGGTATGTCCATAAGCGTCCCGAAGTTCCGCTCCTGCAGATGAATTGGGCGTCTTGGCGGCTTTAAACACCGAGCACGAGGAATCCTTGCTTGAAGTTCGTGGAAGAGAAGCTTAATTAGCCAGGGCTTGCTGAACCCCATAGGGGCGGGCCACATTGGCACGCGTGTTGCTAATCTCTTTCTTGGGAGTGATTGTCGTTTGGGGAATCACCGCCGTGGTGGTGTTCTTCAGTGTGGTCCTGGGAGTGTTACCGAGCCTCATCCATTTGTTCGAGACCGGTCACTGGGTAGATCCCAAGATCCTCCTATATCCCTCTCCAGAGCATGCTTGGATCCTTTTCGCCTCGGTGCTATTCTTCGTCCTATTGCCCGCGCTGATACTCTTGCTCCTGTTCCTCGGAGTTGTTCGTGGGGGAAGGCGCAAGACCGGGATTGGAACTCAGTGGTATGAAATCACGAACCGGCGAGTTGCCGTGGTGCTTACGGCGTTCGATGATGAAGAGTCTGTCGGACAGGCAGTCGATCAATTTCGTCGGGCGGTCCCTCAGGGAATCGTCTACGTCGTGGACAACAACTCCCGCGACCGGACCGCGGAGGTGGCCCGCGAGCATGGGGCCATCGTGGTGCGAGAAAGCAGGCAGGGATACGGTTACGCCTGTATGAAGGGCTTAAGGACGGCGCTCAGTGATGCGACAAACGAAATCATCATCTTGGCCGAGGGGGATATGACCTTCAACGCCAGGGACACTCTAAAGATGTTACCCTACCTCGAGGATTGCGACATGGTCATCGGCACTCGGACCAATTACGTACTCACCAACCCTGAATCTCAGATGGATTGGTTCCTAAGTTGGGGAAACCTGTTCTTAGCGCTATTGGTCCGCCTTCGCTTCTGGAATAGTTGGTTCTTAGGCAGGGTCCAGCTCACCGATGTTGGATGCACATTCCGTACCATTCGGCGGAGTGCGCTCGAACGGATGATCGATGACCTCACAATAGGAAGCATGGAGTTTTCTCCCCACATGATTCTCGTAGCTCTGAAGAACGGGCTCTCGATCATCGAGGTGCCCATTCGGTTCCAAGCACGGGTCGGACGTTCAAAGGGAGCGGGAGCAAGTCGGCTACGTGCCATTCGTATCGGATTGCAGATGTTGAAAGAGATCACGTTCCAACGGTACTAATCTTCCCGAGAGGACACGGCGCATCACCTTGTGGTCGAATGGGAACTGTACGATCTCGGTCCCATCCTCCCTGAGGGGATGAACCCAGGGGAGCTCAAACGTATCCCCAAGCTTGCAGGCGATCCTCGACAGACTTGTTTACCCTCTTCGGTTTGGTCGCGAGCTGTTCAAGGGCAGACACCGCCGCTCGCTCCAACTCGCGAACGTCCTGTCGATAGGGTGCGTTGCCATCCACTACTTCTCCTTCGGGTCCACCCGTGCCTAAGTCACGGCAATCACACGTTCCACCCCCATCCTCGCAGATCACCTTCCATCGGTCACGATATGCTATCACCCGCGCCTTGGACAGGGCACGGAGTTGGTTGGGATTGATCCACCGGCGCGAATGTTCCCATACCACTCCGTCGCTGAGAGCCAAAGTAGGTGCTCCGCGATCTTCAGTCACCAACCTGGAAAGGTCCACTCCAAAGTGCCCGATCTGGTGCGCAGAACCTGAGGCTCTGAGGATGGTTGGGGCGATGTCTATCAAGCTAGCGATGCCGATTCCGACCCGACCCCGTCCCTCCCCTCCCCCAGGTCGGACCCATAACGGGATGCGAAGCAATCCCTCCGATTGTCCGTAGAGGTGGTAGAGCCGTCCCGCTTCCCCGAACTGCTGTCCGTGATCGCTTGTGATGAAAAGCCATGTGTCTTCCCATCTGTCGAAGCGACGTAGGATCTCGACGAATCGGCCAATCCTTTCGTCGAGCGTCTTGACCATCGAGCGATACAGCTCTCGCAGAATCCGCAGTTCCGACTTCGATGGTTTCCACTTCCCGTCGAGCGTCCGGACGTCGTCTTGGCGGACACGCGCCTTCCGCCACCAGTCGAACAGGGATTCACCCTCAAATGAAAGAGGAAAGTACGGTTCGTGGGCGCTCAGCAGATTGATAAGTCCGAAGAACGGTACTTCCGAGGGAAGTTGCGAAATTTGCCGCTCGAATGTATCCTCCACCCAAGGGCAACTGGACATCGTTCTCGCGACTTGAGGTGAAAAGACCTTCGTAATGGCTAACCCGGTCAGATCCATGACGGGAGGAAAGCGATCAAGCAAGTGGGTCACGCTCTGAAGTGGACTGCCTGTTGCCAATCGCAGGGCGTCCATCCGCGAGGCGGTCTTGCCCGCGGATTGCAATTGACCCTTTGCGAATTCATACGACGGACGGGTCGAAGGTATCCTGAATCTATGCTCCCACCATCCCCCCCAAGCAGCATAGTCGAACCCCGGAGTGAATCCAAACTCATCGTTGAGAAAGCCATTACTAGAGAGCAGTAACGTATGGTATCCCAAGGCCTGTAGATATTGACCGACACGTGGGATTGAGGGGTCGACCCTGAGAGAGCCGAACCCATGAGTTCCATGCTCCCAAGGATACATCCCAGTTATGAGGGAGGCATGCGAAGGAATCGTCCAGGTATCAGGAGAGACCGCCGAAGGAAAGAGCCAACACTCCTGCATCAACCTTTCAAGGCACTCCATGCCCGGGACGGGACTCGTACCTCCGGGGAAGTCACTTGCGCGAACGGCATCCAGGACGATTACCAAGAAGTTAGGACTCGTCCGAGTCATGGACCCCAGTGCAGAAGGCGGAGGCCCTTTCTGGGACACTCGAAGTGTGGACCCATTGGCTTGCCACAGCCGCTATTCAGACAAACCTTATTACGTGGCTACTGGCTATTAAAGAGAAATGATCCCGGACCTTGTTTCCGTACCGTCCCGGGACGACCCCGTCGTTTCGGTCATCATCCTTGCGCACAAGCCACGGGAGTATCTCTTCGAGGCGGTCATGTCCGCCCTTCAGGGCCGTGACCGACAACCTGCATTCGAGATTATCCTAGTGAAGCCTTTTGAAAACCCCGATTGGGATCTGCGCTTCAAATCCCTCGGAGTTCGCTTGGTCACATGCAAGAAGGCAGGGGCGGGGGCAAAACTCGCAGAAGGCTGCAGATCCGCCCGTGGAAACATCATAGCATTCTTGGAAGACGATGATGCTTTTGAGTTTGGGAAACTGGAGACCATCATAAGGGTCTTTCAAGGGGACCCGGAACTCGTGTACTTCCATCACGACCAACGGGCAATTGATGCCCAAGGCCATACGTTAGGGTGGATCCATGGAACACCAGGGTTCAATCTGAGCTCCGTGGCGGTCCGTAAAGAATTCCTCTTACGTCATCTAACTTTGTTCGAAGCGCTCCCGGCCGCAAGCGACAAGATGCTCTATTATCTGATTCGCATCTCAGGCGCCCCTTCACTCCACTCGGGCTTGCTCCTCACCCGTTACAGGATCCACGAGGAGAACCGGCATCTCCGGTATGACCCGACGGAGGACTGGCTCCTGTTAGCCAGTTATCTCAGGCACGTCCCGACGCACGGCCTCAAAGAGAAGCTCATCGTTGCTTACCTCGTCTCCTCTTCCTCGGTCCTCGTAACAACACGGTTGCTCTTAGGGAGACGCTGGGGCTCAAAGCTAATCCGATGGTACAGTTGGGCCCTCTGGTTCAGGCATCGACATGAGGTCCTTGGTGAAAAGCCACGTCGGTCACACCCTGACGGGGTGCCGATGCTGACCCCCTTATGACCTCCCTGCCGACCCTTTTCACGAAGAAGGTCCGGAGCGTACTAGAAACAGCCGGAGCTAGGGCTCGATCCTGGACTTGGCCGTTCCGTCTCACGGTGATCCTCACGGTAGGCTTCACGTGCCTAGTAAGTTACGTCACTTTGTCCCGATATTGGCTTGCGCTTTACCCGGTCGCTGATCTTGGGGTGTACAATCAAATCCTCTACAATACGGTGGTCTATCACCAACTGTTTTACTACCCTTGGGGGTGGCAGGGTTCATCAGGCTCTTTTTTTTCCGTTCACTTCTCCCCAATCCTCGTTGCGATCCTCCCGATCTATGCTTTGGCCCCCTCTCCGGAGACCCTACTCTTGCTCCAGTCAATTGCCCTTGGTCTGGCCGCTTTTCCGCTGTTTGGTTTAGCCAAGCATTCGCTCGGATCTGACTGGGCAGGGGTCGCCCTTTGTGCTACGTACTTCAGTGTTCCGCTTACCCTCTCTGTTGTGTGGATCGGGTTTCACCCAGAAGCCTTCCTTCCCCTGTTTCTCCTGTCGGCTTTCTACGCTGCGGAGCGAAAAAAGTATCTTCTTTTCCTCGGATGGTGGATCGCAGCCCTATCCACCGTTGAGACGATCGTACCCTTCATGCTCCTCTTCCTTTGTGGCTGGGCAATCGCACTCTGGCTCCAAAAGCCCTACCACTGGGGGGTAACCCACAACGTGGAGCGACGGTTGGTGCTGGTGGCACTAGAGATTACGGTTGCTTGGATGGTGCTCGCGTTGGTGGTAATCCGAAGCTTTTCGTCGATCGGAGGGATGTTCGGGTCGTCGCTGGCCTCCCAGTGGACGATCCTGGGGGCTAGCTCTGGCCTCTCAATCCCGCTACAAGTTGTTCTTCACCCGGGGTCCGCATTCCGGGCATTTGAGTTTCAGGAGGGGATGAAACTCCTGTACCTTTTGGTGCTCTGCGGATCCTTTGCCTTCCTCCCACTGGTTGGGGATCTTCGGTTCACCCTCCCGTGGGCGGGCTGGAGTGCGCTCGCGACTCTTTCCAACAACTTGGACTTCTACACGCTCGGTGTTCACTTCATCGCCTATCCGTTGCCGTTCCTGCTCGGGGGGGCCATATCTGGAATCCCGCGCGTGCGGAAGGCGATGATTCGACTCGCGCGGTGGTGGGGACGGCGTGCTCGTCTTCACCTGACGGCGTCAAATATCAAGAGCTGGGTTAGCCGACTCTCGTTGACCGGGCTTGTGGTTTGTGCCCTGGTGAGCGCATCCTTGGCAACGCCGCTACTCCCTAGTCCTGCCGTTTCATTCAATCCCCAACTCAACTATGGATGGCCCACGACCACAACCCACGAAGAGTATGTCGAGCAAGTGGTCCACCTGATCCCTAAGGGATCTTTTGTTGCGACCACGATCGACCTTTTCTCTGAGGTCTCATCCAGTGACAAAGCGTACGTCATCCCCGTGCGTCCGGGTACAGGGGCGGACCAAGCCAATTACAATACTACGGTCGCCCCTTTCGTCAGGACTGAGATCGATGCCGCAAGATACATACTGCTGGACTACTCGAAAGCGAGCGACTTGGTAGCGACTTCATTCATACATAAGTACGCCAATCTTTCGACTTTCGGGGTCCAAGCAGCTGTTGACGGGATCTACCTTTACCAAAGGGGGTGGCGTGCTGCACCTGAGATCTGGGTCCCACAAACCTTGACCATGCCCCCCAAGGACATAACACCGGTAGCAAACACCGAGCTACTGGCCGGGACATCCAGTGGGCCGCCATCCCTCTACCATCCACCCGGGCTTCAAGACAATGGTCTCCTTTGGTCCGCACAACCTCAAACCCGTCTCTCTCCTGGAACTTGGCGGATACTAGCAGATTGCCAAGTGGACTCCGGACAACCGGGACGGCAATTGACCGTTCGAGCGTGGGAATCCTACCCCACAGTCGGCCTGACTCAAGGGCGGATAGACGGGGTGAATGTCTCTGTAGGGCCCGACACCTTTCAAATCACCGGGTGGAGTGGTAAAGCGTTGGGAGCTTCCACGAGGGCCGCAGATGGGGTGGAGGCATGGACTGGAAACCTCACCTTGAATCTGACGTGGACCATTCCCGGGATTCTATCAATCCGTGGCTGGGCGATTTCTCCAACAGCTACACTCTACCTTTACTCCGTTGTTTTCATTCAGACCTCGTGGTTAGAACCGGGGTATCCCCAGATGTGAACAGTGGCATTCACTTTTTTTCAAGTTGAGGTTATGTTTTGTCGAAACACCGGAGACGCCTTTTCAGAGCCGGTCGGGAGGGTGTCAGACTGTGCAAGTCACAGATATCACCCCTTTCGCTTGTGGCGTAAAGTGGTGAATAAAGGACCGGGGCCCGGCCGACCCTTGACCGACATTCGTTACCCGAGCGAACGAGTAATTCAGATCCACTTCAATGACTCGGATGTCCCCAAACTCCCACAAGGGGAATGAAACACGAACCGGGACGCGAGGCAACTTTGAACGGAGGAGAGATTAGGACGGCCTTAGTGGCTCCGACCCCCTTCTTTACCGAAGGAGGAGCTAGTTCCCGGATTCTCGGTGAAGCGAGGGGCCTCCGTTCACTCGGCGCCACGGTGAGGATATTGACGTATCCCCCAGGGCGGAATTGGCCTGGCTTGGAGATTCTTCGCCCGAGAGCCTCCCAGCGAAGGATGGGAATCGGATTCCACCCTGCCCGCATCCTTTACGACTTCGAGCTACTGAAATTCCTCTTAGCACTACCGATGCGGAGCGGTGAGCATCTGCACGTGTTCCTCCACGAAGGGGCGGCGCTCGGTCTTCTCAAGGGAAGACTCACTCAACGTTCGTTCCTATTGGACCTCCAAGGTTCGCTAGTGGAAGAGGTGGGTCGTACTTTCAGATTTGCCCGAGAGGGATGGCTTGGAGGCTTGGCACGTCGGATTGAAATCGCCTTAGAACGCTCAGCTTCCCATGTGATTGTGAGTTCCCCGGGCCTGTTGAGCGCCATTTCTGCGCGTGACCGGATACCCCCAGACCGGTTACACTTCATCCCCGATGGTGTTGCGACTGAAGACTTCACCCCCAGCGAACGGCAGGATCCAGAGCTTAGATCCAGGTGGCGATTACAATTCGGCTTGACCGACGATGATGTGGTAGCGATCTATGTGGGAGGACTCTCCCCAGAACAGGGTATAAATGATCTGATTCGCCATGCACCTAAGATGATCCACGAATGTCCGAAACTTTGCTTTCTACTGTTTGGGGTCCCAACACAGTTGCACCGCTTCGAGGACTACGTTGCCCAGATTCGGCGGGCCGGACTCGGTAAAAGACTTCAGATGCCGGGACCACTGCACTATGAGGATCTTCCCTTGGCCCTGGGTTCTTCCGAAATTGCCCTCACCTGGAAGCATTCCCCACCAGAGGAGGCAAATGGCAAGATCCCGCATTATATGGCCGCGGGGCTTCCGAGCGTGGCTCTCCGACTACCCGCCAGTGAATACTACTTGGGGCACAATGGTGAATTTGGAGGAGTACTCTCTCAAACAGTCGCAGAGGCTGTTGATGCGGTGGTCAGCCTGGCGGGAGATCGTTCTCAACGGTTACGTCTGGGGCGCTTGGCGCGGAAGTCTGCAGAAGACCGGCTTTCTCTAAAAGTTGCCGCCAGTGAGATATTACGAATCTACAGGGAACTCGATTGACCTGCAAGATCGAAGACGTAGGCATCTTGCTGAGCAAACACCAGATGGAACTCAGTGGGATCGGACATCATTGGCGAAGCGAGGAACGGAGCGAACAAGTTGCTCGATTGGCCCGTGACAAGAACGTACTTTACCCCCAAGATCGAGAGTTGATGGGAAAGGTTGGTGCTCACGTTCCCTGTGGTCAACTCTTCCACTACGGCTTGGTAGGTTGAGTTCGAAGCAGGCCCTCCGAAAGGGACGCTGACCGGACCTCCGAGGTTTCCGGCAAGGAACCCCACGGCCCCACCAATCCCGACCAATGGAAAGATGAGGGGGTCCGGACAAAAGGCGGCTAAAAATTGACCCGCACTTCCGGGGGCTACCAAGACGGGACCGTAGGGAAGAGATGCAACATATTGCATGGCTGCAATGTCGCCTGGCGAAACGTTACTGACGAGGCTGAGGTCCATCCTCATGATACTTGGAGCGACCTGGGTAGTCGCACCCAACGGAACCGCCACAACCGCTACAAGGAGCAGTGTCAGAGCAATCGCCGGTGCAGAAGGCCTGATGGAGAAAGGGGTTGTGTCCCGGAGTACAGCTAACTTCCTCAGAGCAAGCTGGAAGAGGATGGTCACTACTATTCCGACCACGAGTCCCTCCGCTGTGACAAACAAGAGGGCGGCTTCAGAAAGATTGACGAGGTATCCGACCGGTCCAACCCGTGCGAAGTTGGCAATCAAAACCATTGTAAAGGCCCCGAGTGCCCCCGTGACAATAGCTATGCTGGATTGTAGAAGCTCTCTTCTATCGAACCAAGAGGAATCGGACGCCAGAAGGAACAGGGCAATGCCCGACACCAGCAACAATGCAAACTCGAGATGAAGAAGGGGCATGGGAGATATCCAGAGGTCGCCGGACCCAAACGCGAAGGGGTTCAGTATCGCACCAATGTCTTCTATCGTCAAGAACACGCTGACACCCCCTGTCGCCACGCGCATAGGAGGGTAGAAGAGGAGTAGCAACAGAGAGGGAAGGGCACCGACCAAGGTGACCAGCACCAGCCCTCCCCATCGGAAAAGTTGTTGTCTGGCGACCAAACGGAGCTCCTTCAAAGATAGAATTCTAAGCACGGTCGTGAGGAGTAGCCCCGAAAGGATCACCTCGTCGGGCACCGGAGAATAAGTCATGCTAATCCCAACTAACATCCCAATCGGCGCAATCGCTCCGCCCCCGGTTACGAGTCTACTTCGAAAGAAATCCTCTGGGATCCGGGCAAGGACGAACAAGAAGAGTGGGAAGACGGAGACGAAGTCGTATGTTCCTTGGACGAGGAACCTTGGCCACGAGAGCAACAATGCAAACGCGAGCGCCATTCCAACGGGGCCGGCAAACCCCTTGAACCAACTCCTCCCAAGGTAAGCGGCGGCGAGTATCGTGAGACCTTGGAAGAGAGGGGCGGTCTCGTTCGCCGCGGCCCAAAGAGGGATTCCCAGCAGGAGGTGGGAGGCCGCAAACCAAACAATGTCTCCCTGTGGGGCGTACGCCGGGAAGTTCACATACGGAAGGAGCAGTGCCGTGAAGTGTCCATGGAAGAGAAGATTCGCCGTGAGAAGGGTGGCATTGGCTCCATCCAAGGTGTTACCTGCCGGCGCAGACAGGGCCGTCCAAGCCTCGATCCAGACCACCAAACCAGCGAGGAAGGTGACGTAGAGAAGGGGTGAGCGAAACACGCGTTGCGACTGTGACGTGAACCATTTGGGGATGTTTTCCACTCGGTCCGCCCACCGAATCGAAACGTAGAGGGATCCCGCCACGATGATCCCAACGAAAGTGTAGACGTTCGCTAACGGTGCCGGAATCCAGAACAATACGAAAAAGAGTGCCCCCCCTAGATAGCAATCCAATACGATGCGACCGTCCCAAGCTATGCGGCAGAGCCCCGGTATCCAACGGGAAAGGAGAAGCCGGGCGGCTTCTCCGGGTATCGCAAAGAAGACCGCTAGGAGAGCGAGTAACGGTGCAAGCTCAATTGCATCCGTCTACAGCCAGCCCCCTATGCCGGGTTGCCGGTGGGGCTTCCCGCCGGCTGTCCCCAGTCCATTTGGCATTTCGAACAGAAATTGTTCTCGGACAGAGCCCCTCCACAAACGAAACAGGTCTTGCTTCCCGGATCACTCGATGGAGCGGCCGATGCAGCTGCGCCAGCCCCTCCAACGGCATCCGCCGCAGGCTCAGGGGCGGACATGCTTGATTCCTCCGGGGAAGTAGGGGATGGCGGAGTTGGGTCGGGATACTGCGTGGCCACATCGCCGGGGTTCGGGGTGGGTGTTGGGGCGGACGACTCCGCTCCCCCATACTGGTATGGAGCATAGGTCGCGTTCTGGTCATACCCTCCCGTGGACTGATTGGCATCCTTCGGTGGGGTCCGGTGGAAGTACTTCCGCCAGATCAATACCCCGAGGATGGCGGCGACGACCACGAGCACCACAACAATGAGCCAAGTGTAATCTGTACCCGAATTGCTAGCTCCATTGGTCGAGGCAGGAGAAGTGCTCACAGTCAGCTGGTACGTGGCCGAATTGGAGGTGAGCCCGTTATTGTCCGTCACGAACACGGTGACCGTATACGTTCCAGCCTTGGTGTATGTGTGCTCAATGGTCTGGGTGGTGCTCACTCCGGTGTTGGTGTCCCCAAAGCTCCAATGGTACGTGTATGGCGGAGTCCCCCCCGATGCGGATGCGGAGAACTGGTAGAGCCCACTCCCTTCATTGGTAGCGGTTATCGAACTCTGGACCACGGAAACGCCGCCGGTTGCAATGATATTGTAGCTCTGGGCTACGACATTCTGCTTTGCGGTGACATCCGTCACGGTGAGAGAAACCGTGTAGGTCTTCGGGTTCGTGAAGACGTGCTGCGGGCTCGCGGCGGTCGAAGTTTGACCATCACCGAAGTTCCATGAGTAAGTGAAGGTATCATGGGTTCCGGCTCCGCTGATCACCGCTTGAAATGTCACGGTCAGGGGGGCAGGTCCTTGGGAGGTGCTCGCCTGGATGGTCGCGGTGATGTTATACTGGGGAGAGACCCCCGCATTCGCCTGCATCAGGCCAGCCACCCCCAGCACCAACAGCACTGCAAAGATCCCGATCACTCCGACGCGCATCGCGACGCTTCCCGACATTCCTTTCATTCCTTTTCTCCCAGGGTGCTACGGCACAGCACTGCAGGGTTAAATGGAAGGCTATGTATATAATCCTTCGCTTGGACGGCAGGCACGGACGGGTGGGGTTTACCCTGCATGGTCATCACCGTGGAAAACGTGCTCCAGGTCTGAGGTCAGGAGAGATGATAGCACGCGCGCGAGACCCGTGCGTAAGGTTAGGTCGAACGGACCAAGACACTTCCGGAACCGGACGGACCTACCCAGGCATCATACAAGGTGCAACTGAGTCCCGGGGCCGGCGTCGGTAACCCCCGGGGGAACAAGTTCCGATGATGGCGCGGGATCCTGAGGACTCCCCTCGATCTCACTGTGGCCCTCCCGCTTGACGATGTGTACCATGTGATGAGCGATCCCCGCCAGATTTTGCTCGTGGCTCACCAGGATGACCTGGCGAGTGGGTAGCTCCCGCAGGAGCTCAGAGAGCTTCGCGACCTGTTCGGCGGAAAAACCGTCTGTCGGCTCGTCCAACACCAAGGTCTCCAGTTGGATGCGCTGGGCTGAAAGCACACTTTGACGCAAGGCGAGGCGGTAGGCAAGTGCCAGGGCGGTCCGCTCTCCCCCACTCAACGCGGCGGCGGGGAGCATTTCACCGTTCATGCTCACAAGCGGGCGAAAGCCCGCATCGACCGTCGCACCCATCAAGTCATCATCGACCAACCGAGAGAAACAGCGCGAGAACTCCGATAGGAAGTCCGCCCGTATCCGTTCCAATCGGACTCGCTCGATCTCCTCGCAGGCCCGCACAAAACCTCGCAGCCACTCGACCTGCTCGAGACGGACTCGGGCTTCGCTCTCTTCCCGGAGGCTTCGGGACGCCGCATCCTCCTTCCGCTGCCGCTGGCGTTCGAGCGCCTCCAGTTCCTTTTCCAACCGGACCCGATCCTCCCTGACCTTGGTCTGCTCCTTGCGATGGCGCTCGAGCTCGGCATCCGCACCTGAGAAGGCTTGGGCCTCTTCCGAACGCTTTGATATCTCCGCCATGACTTCCTCTCGAACCGAAGCGATCTTCGATATTTCCTCGGAAACGGAACGGGCCTCGGTAGTCAGCTGCTCCAAGTTCTTTTGGAGATTCTGAATGCGCTCGGACAGCACCTCGATCTGATGCTCCGACTTCTGGCGTTTTTCTTCGTGCTTCCGCACGGATTGGACCTTCACAAATAACACTTCTTCACGCTTGCGTGCGTCTTGGACTGTCTGGTTGAGTTCGTCCCACTCAACCCGGAGCTTGGATGCAGCCTCGGGAGAGGCGCGCTCTTCCGAGAGGCGTTGTCGGACCTCACCGATCTCGGCGTCCAATGCCGCCAAGCGGGATCTCCGCTCTTGGATGCGTTCGCCCAAGATCCGCCACTCCGACCGCATGCTCTCGTACTTTGACAGAGCATTGAGCAGTTGCCGTAATCGCTTTTCCTCCTGGGTCAGTGTCTGGTGCTGGACCTCAAGCTGCCCCCGGTGGGCGGATGCCTCGTCGAGGTGATGCTGGAAGGAGGCGACATCCACCGGTTGTCCACATCGAGGGCAGGTTCCACTCTTGAGAAGTTCTGCGAGCTCTTCCTCCCTGTTTTCCGATATGCCCCGTTCCTTTGCAAGCTCCTGAAGCCGAGCTTGGACCTTCGCCAACCCTTCTTCGATCTGGAACCGTGTGTCCTCCGTCGGAGGAGAAGGGAGTGATGGAGCCCATTGCCCTTCCAAAGCGGAGAGCTCACGCTCCAACTGGGAGCGAGTTCCGGTCAAGGTATCGAGTCGCTTCTGAGCCTCTCCCTTCCTCCGAAGGGCCTCCTCGATGTGGACCCAGGCCTCGGAGAGCTCCGTTTTTCGTCCCTCAAGGGATTCGCGTTCGAGCCGTTCCTCAGCGAGGCGAGCCTCCAGCTCGCGGGACGATTCTACGATCGGGTCCGTCGTTTGGACCGCCGTAAGGAAACTCGTACGCTCGGTCTCCGTTACCCCCAGCTCGTTCGTGAGTTTCCTCGCTTGCTGCTCCAACTGTTGACGCTTCGATAACAGCGCGTTCTCTCGTTCGGTCAAATGGTCCAAGTTCTGCTGTGCAAGACGGATCGCCTCCCGGAGGGTGGCACCCTTGGCCACCCGATCCGACGCCTGCTGGACCTGGGCCTCGAGGTCCTGAAGCGCCTTCTCTAGGACCGGCAGTCGCTCCCGCGCCGCGGCGATCTGGTGGCTGTCGTCCTCCAACCCCGCAGCTTCGTCGCGCAATCGCTTCGCCTCTTCACGGTGACGGCGCACCCGGTCCCGCAGGTCGGTTTGCACCATAGGCACATTCTCCCTCGCTACCCGGTACTCTTCCAGTCCGTGGGCCTTCCGTATCACCTCGAGCCGATCCCCTTCCTCGGACAGGATCTCTCGCATGCTCTCCTGGCGAATGTAGACGGCCCAACGCCAGACCTCCGAGGACCTCCTGGGATTCGGGCTCTCGGGGAAGCCTAACATCTCCGTGACCCGTCCCTTCATCTCCGTGACACCATACGAGGTGCGAGAACCCTCGATAATGAGCGCACACTTCTGATTGGGGGCCGCATCGGTACGGCTACGAGTGAAATCTCGCTGCACGGTCAGAGAGGGACCGGTTCCCCCCAAGGTCACCTCCACCCGGGCTGTATCTTTTCCCTGTCGGAGAAGATGGTTCCATTCGATATCGGCGAAGCCGAAGAGCGCGACCTCGACAGCGTAAAGTAACGAGCTCTTGCCGGAGCCGATGTCCCCCCAGAGTGCAGTGATCCCTTCCGAAAGGGAAAGCTGGGCGAACTCATAGCTTCGGACGTTAGTAAGGGCCACCCGCTGAAGGATCATCGACGAGCACCCCTTTCTGTGCGCAGTCGGTCGAGATGATGGATAGCAACGTCTATGGTCCTACGCCGGTAGACCTCCGCCGTCTCTCCGGAGGACTGGGGTCTCCGGAGTTCGTGGAGCAGTTCGCGCGCTACCCGAAGCGTGGCTTCCGGAGAAAGGTCCGGAAGCGGAGGAAGGGCCGAAAGGATGCTCGATAGCACAGAACCTTCAACGTCGTTCGGATCGACGGCAATTGCGCTGGGGGGGGCGACCTCACGCGCTGTGAGGTCGTTCAGGTCGAGATGGACAACCCCCGGATCGAGCCCTCGGAGGGCGGTCATGAGAGCAGTGATGTCTGTGCTACCGTCCCTCTCACCATGCAAGCGCGGGACCAGGATCCGGGTCTCCCCCGGGATCCGGGGGGTAGCCCAAGCTTCCCGGGCCTTCGTAGTAGCTTCGGTGATGGAGGTAGCGTTCGCCTTGATGTCCACAAAACGGATGGATTCTGATGGGGTTGTGATACGCCAATCGGGATGGGCCTTCCCTTCCTTCACATCCACGATCACGACCCCCGCACGCGTGAGCCCCCGGGCGATCTTGTCGAGGTCGGTGATGGATGTACCGAACGTGGCGCCGGGGTTCACAAGCACGCCTTGGCCGTCCGGACCCATCCCCGAGTACGTCTCATGGATATGTCCTCCCGCATAATATCCGCATCCCTTGGGTAGTCGGGCTAATGGGACCCCGGTGACCATGCCTTGCAATTCGGGAGGCAGGTACTCTAAGATGGCGGCGTGGTATAGGAATATGTGGAACCCCTGCTCGGCGAGAAATCCTTCGGAGCGCATGGTCTCGAAGGCATGGGCGTCCAGCCCCTGGGTCCTCCCGGAGACCCCAGCAATCACGGCTCCGGTGGGTTCGTCACGTACCCAAGGAAGATCCCAGGCCTGCCCCTCCTCCATGCGCGGAGAAGGCGCCACACGGGCGAAGAGCCCACCTTCCGACAGCACATCGAGCCAGCTGATTTGGTGGACCACGTAATCGTGCGAGCCGAAGATGGCGTAGACCCGTATCCCTGCGTCATGCAGTTCCCGCAAGGCGGCGGCGACGGGGGCGGCTTCGGTAGGCTCGGGGGTCGGATTGTGGAAAAGGTCGCCGGAGATCAACAAGAACTCCGATCGGCTTTCCCGAACCAAATCGAAGGCTCGGAGGACTGAAGCCCGGAGGGCCCTCTGCAATCCCGGGTCCCGGGGCCAAGCGCCGATGTGGGCGTCGGCGATATGAGCGAATCGGAAATTTTTCAAGCCCGTTCCCGGGATTTCTTGAGCATGGCGGCGAAAATGCCGGCCATCGGCCCCAGGATCATGATCAGTTCCTCCGCCGTCAGGGAGGTCACTCCCGAAGGACCGCGGCTGACGGAGGGAGTCGGGGCCGGGGTCTCTCCGGAGATCTGCGATGGGGGAGGGGGAGGGCCTCCCAATTGGTCCTCCAGACTCCGGATATCTTCGGACATAGCCGAAAAGAGTTCTCGTGCCTCCTCCAAGGTGATCTGTCCGTTCTTAAGACGAATGAGAAGATAGTTGCGCCGATTTTCCATCGAGGAACCCCTGATGGCGCATTGCAACCAAGGCGAACTAATAATATTGTCGGGAAGCGGGCTATCCCATCCTTGACCCAGGGGTGTCTCGGTGTTGTATCAACCCGTGGAGCCACCGAGCCCGGCCGTTTCTCGGGACGAGTTGGGCTTCCCGGTGATACGATCCCTAGGAACGCGATCTGGACCCGGTTTCGTCCCTCGGGAACGTAACGTGTCGAGCCAGAGCTCCATCATAAGCAAGAGCACCCCGTCCGTAATGATCCCGGCTATCGGGACGTACCAGGCGAAGCTGTAGAAGAGCCAGCCGGATTCTCCCCCTAAGACCGCCAAATACCACGTCGCTGCTGAGGTGGCGAGTGGGGTGACCACCGTAAGCATCCCGATGAAGATGACGACAAGCCAATTCGCCCGCATCCCTTTCGGCTGATCTCTCCATGTTCGAGATATCGCTAAGGTCACGGCGGCCCCGCCTCCGATGGCGGCCAACAACCCACCGAACGCTATCTCAAAGGCGCTGAGTGCGGGGATCGTCAACTGGCACCAAGGGCTCAGTACCATAAGGATCGGAAAATCCCACCATATCAACTGACCATTCCAATACTGGATGGAGAACTGAATGGTATCCCCGGTCGACGGCAAGAAAGAGAGATACAACCCCAACCAAGCCGAAAGGATGGCATAGAAGATCCATAGCCCGATGGCGAGGAGCCACCCGTGATGTTCACGGAGCTCGCCTCGGACTTCCCGTAACGCGAACGATCGCAGGATGTAACTCCCACTTGACCTCATGGCAAGGAACGGACCATGGATCTTCCGGGTAAAACGTACCGCTTGGACGGACCACCGCCAACGAGGGCGTTCGTATCGATAGGAAGCGATGACGAAGGTCGGTCTACCACGTCTGAGGGGGTTTCTCGCCTGGGGCCACCGAGGGAACCGCTGAGGAGGCTGGCTCCTCCTCTTCCTCATCCGGAGAAACGCGGGGAGGTTTGTGGCTGCGGGCAACAAATATGACGGCCACGATGAGGACCCCGGCCGTGCTGATGCCAAGGGCATCCAGTTGAAGTTTGTTCAGGCCGAAGGTGGATGCAGGGGAACTGGGAGCAGGAACTCCGATGTACACGTGCCCGAACATCCCTTGCTGAAAGTGTCCGGGTACTTCACAAATGAAGGTGAGCACTGCATGGGTTGGCAACTGAACCGGGGGCGTGCTCTGGGGAGAACCGGCAGAGATCTCTGGGACGATACGGGCGAGGGGAGGATATTTCACGAAGTACGAGTCCACCTGTTGCGGTGTCCAGTTCGGAGAAAGGGTAGTGTCGTTCGATATCGAATCCAAAGTGAAGTTGTGCGGAGTGTAGCCGATCACTCCCACGACGAACACCACGGGAGCTTGGGTCGGGATGCTCACCACGTCCGGGTCCCAAGTGAGACCCGAGGTGCCATTGAGAAAGACCTCCCAGTACCCGCTCGAGCTGTTGAGAGGATGCACAAAGTGTTCGTACGAGTCCGACGGAGTATTTCCCAAGGAGAGGGGACTCCCCTGACCGGTTAGCGACAAGGTAATCACAAAAAAGAGAACGGAGGCCAACAGGACCATTCCCCCGACCACGGCCCGGTTGCTCCCTACGCGCATCGCGGCGCCCATTCGAACGCAGGTATATAACAACTTGGAATTTGACCGTCTAAGACCATTGAATTTCGGAAAGACTTAAATCCGGGCCCCTCTCCCACGCGCAGTGATGAACAGGGCGCATCTCCGCTGGCGGCCCCGATTGGCGGCGGTCTTCGTCCTTTTGTCTTTGCTCCTCTTGCTGTTTGCCGTCCCCGGCCTCCCCGCCGGGATCGCATTGGCCAGTTCAAACGCTCCCAACCCGTGCGGACACATCCTGAGGGCCGCGAACGGTACGGCCGGGCCCGAGGTGGAATGCTTCCTGAACGCGACCGCCGGTTTAACCTTCGACCCGAACCAGCTTGTAGTACCAGCAAATTCCACCATAGTGTTCCACGTCGGGGATGTGGGTGGTATCCCCCATACCTTCACCTTGGATAACGTTAGCAACGACTCAACCCTCGCTTCATGGACCCAAGCCCCGAACACTGTCTCCCCTGCCCAGCTCTACAAGTACTTCGCCTCGCACGAAGCAGTGAACCTCACGTTGGATGGGTCCGCGACCGGGAACACATCTTCGCCTGTGACCCTCCCGACCGCGCATGGGGTCTACTACTATGTCTGCCTTGTTCCGGGACACTTCCAGAGCGGGATGTATGGGGAACTCGTGATGGGTCTTCCCAAGCCCATTCCTTCAGTGGCCCCGACCCTCAACGTTCCCGTCCAGTTTGGGATTGTAGCCTTGGCCTTCGTCGCCCTCGCAGCCGCCGCCATCATCATATTCAATGCTCAGAGCTTCGGAGGGATTCGACGGGGCTTCGTCAAGCTCTTTGAGACCGAGCAGGCCGACCCCAACAGCCTGCGCTCCTGGCTATTCACCACAGATCACAAACGCATAGGGATACTCTATCTTGCGACGTCCATTTTCTTCTTTTTCATGGCCGGTAGTTTCGCCCTCATGATGCGGACGCAGCTCTCGGTCCCCAACAACACATTTGTCAATGCTCAGGTCTACAATCAACTTGTGACGATGCATGGGCTTCTCATGGCCCTGTTCGTCCTCTCCCCGCTCGGATTCGCCTTTGCGAACTACATCATCCCGCTTCAGATGGGAGCAAAGGACATGTCGTTCCCCCGGCTGAATGCCCTCAGCTATTGGTTCTTCGCCTTAGGGGGCTTCCTCCTTCTTTCAGGGATATTCCTTCCAGGGGGGGCTGTCTCCTCCGGCTGGACCTTGTACGCACCGCTGAACGAGACCCCGTACCTCCCCCAGCCTGGGATGGATGTGGGTATCCTTGGGATACTCATGCTGTGCATTTCTGTAGTCCTCGGAACCACCAACATCTTCACGACAGTGTTCCGTCAACGCGTCAAGGGGTACAAGCTCCTCGACCTGCCGATGTTCACCTGGGGAATCCTGTTCACGCTGATCATGGCTTGGATTGCGTTCCCCGACCTCATGGCTGCCGTCGTCCTCCTCATGATGGACCGCGCCATCGGCTCAGAGATCTTCCTCGCCAACGTGGGGGGAACGCTCCTATGGCAACAGGTCTTCTGGTTCTTCGGACATCCCGAGGTCTACATTCTCATCTTTCCGGCGTTCGGGGCCATGTATGACATCGCGAGCGTCTTCTCTGGTCAACCCATCTTCGGGAAACGCTACGTGATCTACTCGATGGCCGCCATCGTGATCCTGAGCATGGCGGTCTGGCTCCATCACATGTTCATGACCGGTGTGAACCTGGGATGGATCGACTTGCAGTCGTTCACCACACAGGCGATTTCCATCCCATCGGATACGCTCGTCCTAGGACTCATCTTCACTATGGCCGGAGGAAACATTCGGTACAAGTCCCCCATGCTTTTCACGCTGGGAGCGATCCCGCTGTTCATCATCGGCGGCATCACCGGTGTTCTAACGGGCGTCCCGGCACTCGATGTGGGCTTCCATGGGACCTATTGGGTCGTCGGGCACTTCCATTACATGCTGGCGGGTACCGCGCTCTGGGGGCTCACCGCAGCCACATATTTCTACTATCCGAAGGTCACTGGCCGGATGCCCAACGAGAACATCGCCAAAGTCCACCTCGGATTCGCCGCATTTGGTGTGAACATGATCTACTTCCCGATGCTCCTGCTCTACAACATGCCCCGCCGGTACTTTGTCTACTCCGCGAACTTGGGCTTCAATGACCTCAACCTCATCTCCACCATCGGGGCGTACATCTACGCCACTGCGCAACTGATCTTCCTCGCCAACCTCCTCTATAGCTGGAAGCGGGGGCAAGTGGCCTCGCGCAACCCCTGGCAGGCCTGGGGGTTCGAATGGCTGACTTCTTCCCCACCGCCAGCGTGGAACTTCGATGGGGACCCCACCATCCGTGGCACCCGGATGTCCGTGGAGCCTTCCATGGAGCACCCCCACCCTCCCCATCTGAGCAAGTGGCCGATGTTCGTAGGAGTGGGGTCGTTCCTTTCACTCTTCGGGCTCGTAGTGCAGCTTTACTGGGGGAACCCGATCCTCTTGGTGCTGGGGCTAGTCCTCGTCATCCTTTCGATGGCGGGTTGGGCATGGGAGGATTTTGCCGACCGGATCCCCGAAATGGATCACGGCACCCGGGAGCTCTGGCCCTTCGGGTCGCTCTCCAATGTGCAGTTCGGCACCATCGTCTTCATCAGCGGAGACCTTGCCTTTGTGGGCGCCATGGTAGGCGCATACGCCTTCACCACGTGGCAAGCCGCGTACTTCAGCGACCCGCTCCTCTCGCTCGCCGCTTCCGGCAGCACGCTCCTCACCGAGCTCATCCTCCTTTCCTTGGTCGGCAGCATTGCCCTGGCGATGGTCGGTCTCTACGGTGCACGTTCGCGGAACCTGGCGCTCGCCGAAACTGGAATTGTGGGTACCATCGTTCTCGGGGGCCTTTTCCTGGTGGCATCGGTCCTGAACTGGCAAACCCTCACAAATTCCGGGATGGGAATGTCCACGGTGGGGGTCAACCTCACAACCTCCATGTTCTACGATTTCTCGATCATCCACATTGTCCACGTCGTGGCGCTCATCGGGGTCATGGGGTATTTTGCCGTCCGGGTGCCGAAGCTCTTTGAGTTACCGGACCACTCCATGGGCCCCGATGGCAATAAGGCAGGATCCCCCTTTGATGGGTTAGCCGCCGCAACGTACCTGTGGGTGTTCATTGCGGCCTTCGGGATAGTTTTGACGGCCGTGTTCTTGATGTGAGGATGGGAGGGAAACAATGGCAGGTACAGTGAACGGAAAGGCCCGAAGGGACCTCTTGGCCGGTGGCCTCATCATGCTCGCGGCGACGCTCATCCTCCTGTGGTTCGTCGCCAATCTCTACTTCGACCGCTGGGGGATCGGCGGGTTCCAAATGAGTCCTTTCCTTCCGTACCCGGTCGTGAGCGGGCCCTCGCTCAACTATGACCATTGGCTGGGCCTGTTGCTGGTGTACCTCGCCTTCGGTATCCCGATCGCCGTGGTCGCAATTGGGGAGGTCTTCTTGGTCGCATGGAAATGGCGCGCGCGACCCGGCCATCCCGCCCCTTCAGATGGTCTCCAAGAGAATATCATCCCGACTTCGCGCCGAGGAAAGGGGTCGCGGACTCTCCTTACCGTCAACATCCTGGTAGCCGTCCTCCTCTTCAGCCTCGCGGTCTACAGCCTACCCATCAACTCGCTTTTGCTCGGGCAGCCCCCGGACCCGCCGAACACCCTCACCGTCAGTGTGAAGGCCTTCCAGTGGGGCTGGACATTCATCTACCCCAACGGGTACAGCTCGACGGGCTCCGCCATCCTTCCGACCAACGAGGAGATCGTCTTCAAAGTCTGGAGCACCGACGTCATGCACGACTTTGCCATCCCCAGCCTCAAGGTGAAGGTTGACGCCTACCCGGACCACAACAACACCGCCTGGACCATCATCTACCAGTCGGGAAGTTACGAGGTGTTCTGCATGGAGCTCTGCGGGGTTGGGCATGCCTACATGACCGCCACGCTGACGGCGGAGCCGCAGGCCCAGTTCGCCCAATGGTACAATTCGACCGGGACCACCTGAAGAACGCTTTCCGGGGGGAAAACCTTCCCCTTACCGCGACCATTCTTTTCTTCTTCGCTGCCGCGGGCATTCTGATCTGGATCGCCTACGGGCAACACCTGATCTTCAACACCTTCGCGGCCGCCTCCTCGGTCGTGTTCTTCGCGGCCACATACCTCGTCCTTCGGCAGACCGTGATGAAAGGAGCGTTCGAGCGGTTCGCGCGTTATGTGCGCAGACCGGTCGGCGCAATCATTTTCGTCGGCTACCTCGCCCTCCACTACTTCCTCTACGGGTTGTTCTTGGAAAGGCTCCTCATCGGGTTCTACGGAGATGTGCCCGGTGGACCCCCCGGGGGCTCCCCGCTCTATCTCTCCACAGGTCTAGTGTATCCCGAGTTCCCCGTCGGTGGGTTCTTCAGCATCCTCTCAAACCCGTCGGTCACCCTCTACATATCCTCGAACTACGGCATCACCCTGATCCCCTTCAGCTTCTTCCTCGGGTTCCTTATCGCAGTCTTGGTGATCGCCAACATCGAAGTCGTCTCGGATGTTTCGACCTGCCCCGCTTCCCGGCGGCGTCGTGCGTACGTCGTGCTCCCCTCCCTGGGCATCGCTGTGGGTAGCTCTTGCTGCCTATCTCTTCCCGTCCTGGTGACGCTCGTGATCCCGGCGGCGGGGGCGCTCTCCTACACCACGGCCGCCTCGTACCTCGCCTTCTTCGCCTTCCCGGTCGCCACCGCGGTCGCGCTCATGTTCAATCTCGAACATTCCCGTGCGATCCTCCGGCAAGTGGCACCACGCATCCCGGGCCCCACAGGGTGACCCGCGGTCGGCCCATGGATTGATATCGCCACCGAGCTGTCCACTCCTCCGGAACGGGCCTACATGCGCTTTAACCCAGGAACCCTCGAAGCACACCGCTTCAACCTCCCCATCGTGGACCATCACGCCCATCTCCGCCATGACCCATTGAGCATGGAGGCTGTGAAACGTTTCGAGCGCCTTGGGGGGTCCCATATCTTTCTCGCCACCCAGAACTATGGGCCGGACGTGCCGGTCTCCGTCGAGGATTACCGCTCCCAGTACGAGACCACGCTCGCCATTGTCCGTTCCATCGCCAAGGAAACGACCGTCCAAGCATTCCCGGTCCTCGCTCCCTACCCAGTGGACCTTGTCCGTGTGGCACCCAGATTGGGGCTTGCCCGCGCGGTGGAACTCCAAGGGGCTGCCCTGGACCTGGCCGGAAAGTATGTTCAAGAGGGGTTGGCCGTAGCACTCGGCGAAGTGGGCCGGGCCCACTTCGATGTCCCGGGCGAGGTGAGGGACGCCTTACGCTCAGTGCTCGAGCATGCGCTCGCCGTCGGGCGAGATGTGAACTGTCCCCTAGTCCTCCATACGGAGGACCTCGATGCCGGAGGATATGCAGGACTGGCCGAGATGGCGCGCCGGTGTGGTTTTCCAGCTTCTCGGTTGGTCAAGCACTACGCCTGTTCCCATCTGCCCCCAGAACTCCGCCAGGGGGTCGCTCCCTCTTTCCTGGCACGCAAGGACCTCGTCGTTGAGGTACTGCCCGACCCGGGACCCTGGTTCTTAGAGACCGATTATCTCGCAGACCCGGCGCGCCCCGGCGCCGTCCTGGCGCTTGAGACGATTCCCCGGAGGGTCGCCGCTCTGCTCCGGGAGAACGCACAGGGAGAGGGACTCCTTGAGCGGTTGACGATTCCCTTCGTCGAGGCCCCGAGAAAGGTATATGGTCTTGACCTCCAACGGAAGGATTAGGATGTCGATGCTCTTGGCGATCGAAGGGATTGACGGCTCGGGGAAGAGCACCCTCGCAAGGGGGCTTACGGCTGCACTCCGTCGCAGGGGTTGTCGGGTGGCCCTGGTGAGTGAGCCCTCCTCCGGAACGTTCGGTCGGCGGGCGCGTGCCTTCGGAGCAGACCGGCCCTTGTCCGCAGCCCTCTTCTTCACGATGGACAGAACTCTCGTGCGCCCTGCCCTGGAGCAAGCGCTACGCACCCATGACTTGGTCATTCAGGACCGATCCTTCTACTCTACCTTGGCCTACCAGGGTGGACAGATTCCCCGGGCGCTCAGGCTGGAGCTCGGGCAGCTCGAAAGGGAGGTGGCCCGGGTGCCAGACCATGTCCTATTATTGCATGGGCCGGTGGACCTCGCGCTCCAAAGGGTACGGACCAGGTCCCGCACCGTTCATCCCCTAGAGAAACGCCGGCTGTTGGCGCGGGTGCAGGCAGAATACCTTGCCTTGGCCCGAAAGGAGCCTGCCCGCTTCACCCGGTTGCCGTTCGCCATGACCGGACCCGAGATATTGGAGCTGGCCCTGCGAGCGCTGGACCCATGGGTCTGAGCCTCGCAGCCCGTTGCTACCGCTCCTAACCTCCGAAACAACTCACATGCCTTCCGGGATGTCTTGCCCACGACGGCACCAATCAATCCAAACCATGTTGAACACGGCATTGCATCCCCCGGAGCGGATGGCCCGATAACCAAGCTCGAGGGCCGCCAAGATGAATGCCCCATTCGACACGTACGTCTCCAGGCAAGCATGGGCATCGCATCCGCGCTCGGCCAGGTGCTTCAACCCATAGGAATCCCGCGCGTAGTTCATCCGGGCGACGGGACGGGCATGGACCTTGATCCACGTCTTAGCGGATTCCACCTGGTATCGGGGAGGGGGCTCCCCCCCAACGCCACCGACTCCTTCGAGGTCAACCTCGTCCGGACGGATCTCAATCGGTGCCAGTTCCGGCATGGGCCCTCCGGTGGACCGGTATCTCGGTCACTATTATCTCGTTTCCTCTAAGGGATGGAATACCGGGGACTCTCGGGTGGGTATGTACGGTCACGCTGCGCGGGGACCGGAGGGAGTCTCGGGGCCCTGCGCATCTCGGTCCGATTGGGGACGGTCATGCGAAGAATCTGATCTCCTTGCCCTTTCACCTTCTCTCCTCACTTGAGTTCTAAGAACGCGGAAGGAGGGAAGGGGTACCTACCCCCTCGCGGTGCCTTTATCAATCCCGCAGTTATTTGTCGGCATCTCATGGTGGCGACCGGTTCCGCAGATGCACCCGCAAAGGATAGCGGGGCAGGACCTTGGCGAGTACGGGCCAAGAAGCTGAAGGACCAAGGCTCGTGGGACGACCTGATCCAATTGTCCACCGACCGGTTATCGAGAACCCCGGATGATCCCTTGGCAAGCGCCTACCAAGGATACGCCCTTGCCGGCAAGGGACAGAAGGAACAAGCCCTGACGGCCCTCGCCAAGGGGGCGGCGGAACCCAAGGAAGCCGTTCCGGTGTTGCTACTGCGAACCCGATTGTTGCAGGAGATGGGCCGGGGCTCGGAGGCTTCGAAGCTCCTCGACGAGGCGTTCCAACGTTCGCCGAACGACAGGAACATGGTGCTCGCCCTTGTGAAGGCTCAACTGGCGTCGGACGAACCGGGCGCCGCATTGCGGCTTACCCACCACCTCATCAGCACTTGGCCCGAGGACCCGGCCTCTTGGCGGGCCCTGCTCGAGACCGCCATGTCCGTGGGAAATTATCCCGAGGCCATCGAGGCGGCCGGCAAGGTGCTCGCCATGGACCCGGACGACAGCGTAGTCGCCCGATACCAGGCACTAAGCCTCTCCAAGGTGGGCTATACCAAGGACGCCATCGTGGCGTTGCAGGGCCACCTTGAGACGCACCCGACCGACCGGGAAGGGTGGCACGACCTCGGGATCTTGCTCGTCCAAGACGGACAGAACGAGGAAGCCCTCCAAAGTTTCTCTCGGGCCAGGGACCTGGACCGAGATAACCCGGTCACCTTGCTCGCCATTGGAACCTTGCTCCTCAAGATGGGGAGGCTCAAGGAGGCCGTCACCCACCTCAATGAGGCGGCTCGTTCGAATCCCAAGTCCTACGAGGCACATTTCAACCTGGGCCATGCCCTTGAACGGAGCCAGAAGCTCCCTGAGGCCCTAGATGCATACTCCACAGCCATAGCTGCCAACGAAGCGTTCGTCCCAGCGTACCTTGCTCTGGGAACACTGCTTGCCAAGTTGGGACGCTTCCAAGAGGCCATCGCCCAGCTCGAGGCCGGTGCGGACCGAGACCCTCACAATGTCCCGCTCCTCTACAACCTCGCCTGCGCCTACAGCGCGCAGGGAGATCACTACCGGGCGTACATGACCTTGAAACGATTGAACCACCACGAACCTTTCGATACGGAGGCCTGGGCCATGCGCGGGAAGGAACTCGCCCTTAGCCTCAATGTGGACGAGAAGAGCGTCCTTTCCTGGATTTCTCGTGGGGAGGAACTCTACGCCATGGGTTCTTTTGTGGAAGCGCACGAATGCTTCCGCCGCGCCCTCGACCTCGAACCCACCAATCCGGTGGCTAGACCCCGGAGGGCACAGACCTTGGCGGCGGTGTACAACATCCCTCCCGATGACGGCGCGGCATGGTATCGGGTGGCCCGGATGCTCGTCGAACTCCGCCTGCTGTCCGACGCCATGGATGCGGTCTCTCTCCTCTTCGCCGTTCGCCCGCACGATCCGGATGGCCGGATCCTCGTGGGACGGGTGCTCGAATCCCTGAGTCGACACCAGCCCGCCCTGGGACAGGCGGACATTGCGCTCAAGCAGGACCCAAAACACACCGGCGCCCTCGCGCTCCGCGGGGAGTCGTTGCTCAAGCTCTCCCGCTACGAGGAAGCACTGGCCACTTGGGAGGAACTGCTGAAGCTCACGCCGGACGATCCCACGGTGTTGACGTTCCGCGGGATCACCCTGTGCCGGCTGAAAAGGGGGTCCGAGGGCCTCGATTCTTTCGATGCTGCGATCGCCCTCGACCCGAGGCTGCGCGAGGCTTGGTACCAGAAGGGATTAGAGCTCGAAGCCCAGGGAAGATACGAACAGGCCCTCGAGGCCTTCACCCGGGGTTACCAGTAGGTGCACCCCCATGGTGGCCCAGCGACGGGAACTACCCGGTTGGATCCGGGCACCACTGCCCAGCCGGGAATATTCGGACCTGCGGGAACTCATCCGCTCTAGCGGCCTTGCGACGGTCTGCCGGGAGGCCCACTGCCCGAACCTGACGGAATGCTGGTCTCGGGGCACGGCGACGATCATGCTGCTGGGGGAAACCTGCACGCGCCGGTGTGCCTTCTGTGCGGTGCAGACCGAAGATCGACACGGGATTATCGACGCAACCGAGCCTCTCCGGGTCGCCACCGCCATCCGGAACTCCGGCCTACAGTATGTGGTCCTCACCATGGTGGCGCGTGATGACCTCCCCGATCAGGGCGCGGCCCCGCTATGCGACACCTTGGAGCGGATCCGGGAAGTGGCCCCGGGCGTCGGGATCGAACTGCTGACAAGCGATCTGGGAGGTTCGCTATCCTCGGTGGACCGGGTCATCCGGTGCCGGCCGGAGGTCTTCGCCCACAACCTCGAGACCGTTCGCCGATTGACCCCGGAAGTGCGGGACCCCCGCGCCTCATACGAGCGCTCCCTCCGGGTGCTCGAGCACGCCAAGGCAGCGGGCCCGGAAGGACTGGTCACCAAATCCTCGCTTATGCTCGGGCTGGGTGAAACCCGGGAGGAACTGCGGGGGGCCATGCAGGACCTGCGCGGGGTGGGGGTTGATATCCTCACCCTCGGCCAGTACCTCCGCCCCGGAGGAGAAGGGTTCTATGACGTGACCCGCTATGTGCCACCCTCCGAGTTCGGAGAGCTTGCCATCGAGGCGAGAGCTCTCGGGTTCCTGGGGGTCGCCTCCGGCCCTCTCGTCCGCTCCTCCTACATGGCGGGGGAACTGTACTGGAAGGCCCGGCACCGGGGAGGCCGGGGACCAGCCGGGGCCGAGGCCATATAGCCCCTCGCTTCACACCTACGCTAGAACCAAGGGGGACCATGGCGAAGAAGGTCAAGAAGAAGATCGAGGAAGATGACCAGTACAAGGCCTTCGCCTTCCCCGAGTTCGATGTCCGCGGCTTCATCCACCATGAACTCGAACAGACTTCAGCCACCGCCTTTGCGATCTTCTTATCCATCGGTGTTGCGCTCGTCTCATGGTACCTCACGAGCTATGGGGAAGCCATCAATCTCACGACCTCCCTCGCCGTGGTGTCTGCGGTCATCGGAATCATCGGGGCGGTGGTCCTGCCCCTCCTCATCCGCTTCTTCCGGGAGAAGGCGGGAGAGTACCGGACGGGGGATTGGGCGACGTTGATCGCGATCTATGTGTTCCTATGGCTCGGTCTCTGGTCGCTGCTCCTCAACCTCGGCACGGCGTGAACTTCCCTGCACCCACGGGAGGCCCTTTCGCCAGAGACCCCGGAGCGCCCCGGCCACGGGCGGGTCGTCAAAGACCTCTTCGAGGAGCACGACTTGGCCCTCCTTCTCGATCACGGGACGCAGGTCGCGGCCCATCGCCAGATGTGGGAGTAGACGACGGACCCTTTCTATAAGTCCCCGGTCTTCCTCCTCGACCTCCACCATGAGCCGACCATCCTCCGACACGTACGGCCCGGCGATCACCGGGATCTTTCCCCACCGTTCAAGGAAGGCATGGGTGTTCCCCACGCCTATGGGGGGCCCCTCATGGACTCGGACGGGACCTATAGTGGCCTCGCGACACTCGACCAAGATCACGGCCTGGTCGTCCTTGACTGCGGAACTTGTGCCCAGCACTCCAAACCCGCCCTCGGCGAGACGGCTCGAGAGCGACCGCTCAGAACGACGTAGCTGCGGGACCAGGACATCCGGGACCAGACCCGGAACCGGGAACCGGAGCGCTGCCACGGTCGAACCCCGGCGGGTCAGCATCTCTCGGGCCTCCTCCCTCGAAAAGGATGGTGGCAAGTTCGGGAAGAAGAAGTCCCGGGTGGGGTAGAGGAGGTATTCCCGGCTCGCCAAGATGAACAAGGCCAAGTTGCGGGACGATACCGCGGCCGCCACGTTGCGATGTGGGTCCACGGGGTCCGCAAGGACCAGGGCGGCAGTGGTTTCGGCCGCAGGCTCGGACCCGGCGGGCGCAAGCCGCATGGGCACGGTCCATCGGGAAGCTTCCGACAGCACCTTGCCGAACGAACCAGCCCGGAGGACGAGTAACTCCGTAAGGTATCCGCTGAACCCTTCTGTGGCCACTTCGGCGCCATAGACCCGGATACCCTTGAGGAACTGCTTGAGCAAACGGACCTGTCCCCGGGTCTCCAAAGTATGTTGCTGGAGAAGATACTCCTGATGGAATGGGGTACGGTCCACCGCGGTCATCGGGTGGGCGCCATCGGAGACCGCATAGCCCGGGACCACCTCACAAGGGAACTCTCCGAACGTGCCCCTCAGATACGGATGCTCGGCGTACTTCTTTTGAGGGTTTGTGAGGACGGCTGCCCCAAGCCGCAACCCCATCTCCACGAGGTCCTCCCGGTGCACCTCCGGCGGAAAGAGCACGAACAGGTCGATGTCGAAGTTCCCCGGGAGGTACGTCCCCCGGGCCGCGCTGCCAGCGACCAGGACGCGTACCGGAGGGAAATGAAGGGAACGCGCTGTCCGCTCTACCGCCGCCACGGCTTCCCGCATGACCGCCCCAAGCCGGTCGGCGAGCGAGTCGGGCGGCGTGAGCTCCTTCAGAAGGGCTCCCTCGAGCGCTTCCCGGTGCGTTCCTTCGTCGGGCGAAGCGCTCGTCCCCGATGACACCGTCCTGCGGGCCACGGTCCGAGGGGATGGGACCGTTTAGATAGCATTTGGCCTGGAACGGGGAGGCGGCGCTCCTGGGGAAAAGTATATAAGCTTATAGGGACTCATTGGCTTGCTATGCGAGAAGATGTAGGTACCTCGCTCCCCGAGGGACGGACCCCGGATGCAGGTGGTACGGTATCCAAGAAGGGCGCAAAAAACCATTGCCCGGAATGCGGTTCGCTCCATCTCATGCGGGACGAAGTACGCGGAGAGATCGTCTGCGGGGACTGCGGACTCGTCATCGATGAAAGCACCCTCGTGAGCGATTTCGGCCGACGCACGGGAAAGGACGAGAATTCCATGGAAGGCCGGGGGTACGGCCCCGCCGTCAACCCGCTCATGCCCGAAAAAGGGTTCTCGAGCGAGATCGGTCTGCCCACGCGCGATTTCCAGGGTAACTCGCTCTCCCGAGACACCTCGCTCAAGTTCTACCACCTCCGGAAACTCAACCACCGCCTCCGCCTTGGCCGGACCCACCAACGCAACATGGTGGTCGCCCTGGGCGAGATCAACCGCCTCGTGAGCGTCCTCGGACTCTCCCGGGAGATCAAGGAATCCGCCACCTACATCTATCGCCGGGCGCTCGAGTACAAGGCGACCCGGGGAAAGAAGATCGTCGCATTTGCGGCGGCCAGCGTTTACGCGGCTTGCCGGCAGTGCCATGTGCCGCGGACGATGAAGGAGATCACGATGCACTCGAAGGCCACCAAGATCGAGGTGGGCCGCGCGTACACGCTCCTCGCTCGGGAGCTCAAGATCGGGCTCCGCCCTCTCGAACCGCGCGATTACCTCGTGCGCTTCACCCAAGAGCTCAACCTCTCCCGGCCCGTCCGACAAAAGGTGCTCGAGCTCCTCGAACAGGTCGAGAAGGTCTATTCGACGAGCGGGGTCCTCCCGAACGGGATCCTCGCCACGATCATCTACATCGCCTCGAACCTGATGGGCGAGCCCCGCAGCCAAGACCGCATCGCCTCGGTCGCCAACGTGACCCCCGTCACGATCCGCAACCACTACAAGGAGCTCTTGGACGCGTTGGGCCTCCCGAAGGATCTGGCGAACCCGGTCACCAAGAACAAGGTTCCCGTCCCCGCCAAGTAGCGAGGGGTGCTCCGGTGCCCCGGCGGGAACTCTCCTACTCGAGCTTCCACACGTACGAGGAGTGCCCCCAACGGTGGAAGTACCTCTACGTAGACGGCCTCAAGGAGGCGGACCGATCGTACTTTTCGTTTGGCCGCTCTATGCATCTCACGCTGGAGGCCTTTGTGGGCCCGCTCACGAGCCCGCACCGGTTGCGCCGGAACGGCCAGCTCACGATCTTCGATTTCGGGGGCCATTCCCCCCGGACGGATCCGATGTCCCTGGACGAGCTCCTCGCCCGCTACCGGGAACTCTGGATTCGGGATGGGTATTCGAACGCCGACGAAGAGCACAAGTATTTCCTGATTGGGACGGACCTCCTGAAGCGCTTCCACTCCCAATTCGTCTCCTCTCGTCCAGTGACGGTCGCGGTCGAGCGTGACCTCAGTGGCCGGATGGGGAATGTGCCGATCCATGGCATCGTCGATCGGATCGACCTCCGAGAAGGCCGCGGGCTTGAGGTGCTCGACTACAAGACTTCACGGGAACTGTCGCTCGAGGACGCCCGTACCTCAGACCAACTCACCTTCTACCAAGTGCTTGTCCAGCAGAACTATTCGGAACCGGTTGAGGCGCTCACGCTCTATCACCTGCGATCCCTCCGACCGCTCTCGGCTCCGCCCCGGGATGCGAAGGTGGTGGAGGGTCTTGCGACCCGGGCGGGGGTGGTCGCCGATGCCATCCGGGGGGAGCGGTTTGAACCCCACCCCGGACCGGTATGTCGTCGATGCGAGTTCCGTCCACAGTGCCCCGCATTCGGTGGGCGGTCCACTAGCGCCTGAATCCTGCCGGGAAGACTCCTGGAGATGATCCTAAGACTTCATCTCGGGTGTGACCAGCTCGGGGGGCAGGACTCCGACCAGAAGAAGCCGCCCAGCCTGAGTCAGCTGGATGCCGAGCCGCCCTTGCACCCCCCGGACCACCTCGACCAAGGAGAGGGGGGCAAGGCCCTTGGTTCCGCGTCCGCCGCGGATGTGGTAGGAGAGGAGGGTTTTGTCCATCCCGGTAGACTGGGTGAGCTCATCGAGGGAACCGACCTGCCCCCCCGTCTTCTCCAGAGCCTGCAGGATCGAGATCTTGGCCTCGCTCACCAGTTCCGAGTAGGAGAACTTGAGCACGGGGAGGGCAATCAACCGATCCTCCATCACATCGATGGCGCGGATTCCGTTCACAAAAGCCGCGGCCAACAATGAGCAGGTCATCATGCGTGGGCCGCTCCCAGTGTTCACGATGATCTCGTCGAACTTGCCCCGCTCCGACCGTACCAGTTCGGACACGATCCGAAGGCATCCGAGAAGGGGTTCCCCCTCGATCCTGCGGACCGAGACTTCGAGCTTGATGAGTCCCGCCTTCCGGGCGACCTCGTGCGCGGCTTCTGCGAAGGGCGGTGTGTGAAGCAAAACCAGCTTGGTGATGGGAAAGGCGCGCACACCTACGAAGACCGCATCAGGAATCTCTCCTACGGTGGCAATCTGCAGTACTTTCATTGATCCACCCTCCGGGTGTCCAAATGTCATCCCGATGCAAAGGAGGTAGTTCAGGCATATAACTTGGGGGAGGTCCCCTGCTTTGTTGAATGAATCCTAGGCGACGGGTGCTTGGAGGACCTTCCACTCCTTCGTCTTTGGTAGGACGTCCCACACAGCGACCATGGCCCCATGACTCCTTAGGAACTGGAGCACCTTGCGGGCATCCGCCTTCCGGACCATGAACACTCCATTCGCATACCGAATGCTCTGTACTTTGTCCAAGACCCCTTTGATCTGGGTGTGATAGCGTCCATAGTGCGAACAGTTCCGGTATCCGTAGAGTTCCCGGTAGAACTTGGAGACCTCCCCCGGAGTTCGTCCCTTGGTCTTCATGGTGAAGGCGATGAGCGATGCGGTGCGCATGGGTGGACTGTCATGGCGAAGGATATAAGTGTGTGACTGCCTTATAGGGCCGTCATAAACGCCCGTTGGGGAAGCCCTACCATGACCATCGGAACTGGCCCGCATACAACGGATCCCTCGTCCTCCGCGGCGAGTTCTACTTGGACCTGAGCCCCTTCCGGGACTGGGAGAAGGAGCGGGAGGCCATGAACTGGCACAAGCGCGGGGGCCAGTTCCTCTTCCGTGAGTCCTTCGTGCGGTGGCTGGTGATCGGGAAGCAACTGGTAGACTACCGGGGACTGGAGGGGGTTACCCGGCAACTCGCCCAGCTCGGTCTCATCCCCCTCGCCCCGGATTACTCCACCTTCTAGCACCGCATCCACGCACTACGTCCCCCCTGCGGACACCGGACTACCATGACTTGGAACTGGGATCGGACGGGACGGGGCTGAAGACCTCCAATGCCGGGGAATACCGGATCTTCCGCTACGGGGACCCAGACGCGAGGCAGAAAAACATCTAGTGGTCGTGATCACGGCGGATGTGCGGCACTAGAAGCTGCTGGGGATCGAGGTGCACATCGAGGGGAAGGGACATTCCGAGACGCGGACGGCGGCCAGCCATGTACGGGAAGTGGCCCAGAAGGGGTATCGGGTGCGGAAGTTCTACGGCGATGGGGCCCTCGACACGGCGGAGATGTTCGACACCTTGCACAGGACGGGGACGGAGCCAGTGATCAAAATCCGGAAGAACGCATAGTCCTACTACCGCCACAGTCCTGGGGGAAGCAAGTATCGGAGGAGGGATGTGAAGGCATATCGGAAGCAAGGGTATAGGGCGTGGGCAGAGCAGAAACACTACGGGTTGCGGTGGCCAGGGACAGAAGGGATACGGGGAAAGGGGAGGAAAGGCGTAGGGAACGAGACCCTCAGGAACCCGAGTACACAATGTGCCAGAATCATTCAACAGAGCAGTGGTCCCCGAGGTGAACCCAGTGGACGTTCCAGCGTCGCACTTCTTCGGAAGGGGAAGCGATTCCCGGTCCGGTTCAGTCCTCCGGTTCGTCCCGCCTGTGTTTTTCCGGGACCGTGCCCACGAGGATCAACCGGCCGGCGGCGGTGATCCGCAGTGTGAGCCGACCCTGAAGACCGCGTTCGACCTCCATCAGGCCCAAGGATTCCAACCTGAACAGCGAGTCGTCCTACCCTCTACGCTTCAGTCTCTCTCCGTGACTCCTCTCGCAGGAGATCCTTGAGTTTGAGTCGCCGGAGCCCCTCCGTGATCCGGCCGGTCACATTCAGATACCAGGTGCGTCTCTCCGCACCCATGGCCACCTCGATCCGTTCTACCCGGCTCAGATCCTCGAGCAGCCGCTCCTGATACTCCGCGACTTCGTCCTCCTTCACCCCTCCCTGTAGCAGTCGCCACCGGAGCGCGGTCTGCAGGCGCAGCGCCAACATGCAGACGAACAGGTAGGCCCGCACCCGTCTCTCTCGCCGATGCCGCACGGGCTCGAGCTCCACGAAGGTCTTCGCGGTGCGGAAGCACTTCTCCACGAAGTCCTTCCCTAGATACGCCTTCACCACCTCCCGCGCCGAGAGTCGCTCGTCCGTGCACAGGAGGGCATACTTCCCGTCCTGACGGGCAGCCTTCCTGACCTCCAGGTCCCGGTACGTCCACTCCACCCTGGGAGTCACCCCGCCCCGTTTCACCCGCACATGCAGGAATTCCCCCCAGTCCCCCACGATCTCCCGGATGGCGTCGTGCAGCTTCGCTTCCGACCACTTCGCCCCCAGTTTCCCCAGCGTGGTGAGCGCCTCCCCGATGCGCGAGAGGGCCTCGTTCCGCTCCACCCGATCCGACACGGCCTTGTCCGCATTGGTGTAGACCACCACCTCCCGCTCGGTCCCCCACAACATGGCCCGGACCTTCACCGCATGGATCCCCCCGCTCTTCGACCGCGTGACGAAGCTGCTGGGGGTCTCGGGTACCTCACTCGCGTCCAGCAGGGTGCCGACCTCCTTCAGCCTCTTCGAGAGGCCCCCCAGGAGGTGCCATCCCATCCCCCGGGCCTCTTCCACAAACTTCCTCCCCATGATCCCGCGGTCCACGATCAACAGCCCCGGCGGCATCTTCGATGCCTGGAGCTGGACCAGCAGGTTACGGACCGTCCCTCCCCCGTTGCGGCTCCCCCGGTAGGCGAAGTGGAAGAGCGGGGCTCGGTCGTGGCGGCTCACCACGACCCCGACGTTCACTTGGGGGCGGTTCTGGTAGTCCGGATTGTGGCCGACCTCGGCGATGGGGCAGCTCACCCCGAAGAACAGGACGTTGGTGAGATCGTAGGCCACGACCTCCTTCTCCCCAGGGGGCAGCGGGTGGAGCGCCCGCCACCGGGCCGTGAGGGCGAGGTCGAGGGCCCGGGTGTGGTCTATGATCTCGGCGCGGGCCGGTTCATCATGACAGACCAGATCGAGAGACGTGAGGAAAGCATCCTTGGTGAAGGTCTCGTCCGGGAACCCTGAGAGCAGGGGGAGGTCCGTGGTGGTCACCCACGGGCCCAACTGGGTGGCACTCTCCGGGTCCAGGACACGGTTGATGGCCCAGAGGGTCAAGAACGTGCCAGGGGAAGGGGAGTCCGGAGCAGATTTCCCGCCCCCTATCCCATCAATGGTTGCGCGAAAGTGCAGATCTTCGGCCAGCGTCCAAAGGAGCCGGACGGCTCCGGCTCGGCGGGAATCGCCATGGGCAACCCGGTCAAGTTCCCTCCGGGGCGAACCCGGGGTCTCTCCTTCCACCCCGAGATAGCGCAGGAACCGGCTGCGGACCTTGCCTCCCTCACGGTAGGACTCTCGCTCCTCGAGGTAGACCCTGTCTCCCACCTTCCTGCGGTATGTATAGGCCATGGTAGCGGGTAGTGATACGCACTACGATATATAACGTCGCAGGTCCCTCCATGAACACCGGTGCGAGATCCCTCGGGGGGAATCAGTCAGCCTTGGCGGAACAGGGTCAACGGGACTCCTGTAGCAAGTAGGAAACCCCTCTGTTCAGGTTCCAACCCCTTGGAGCCTCGCCCCCCTCGGATGTGGTACGAGAGGAGGGTCTTGTCCATGGCGCAAATGTGGGCGAGCTCTTCCAAGGACATTGAGGTCCCTCCAATCCTGTCCAAGGCGCGCAGGATCGCAACTTTCGCATCGCTCACCAGCTCGGAGTAGGAGAACTTGAGCACGGGGAGGGCGACCGGCATGTCACCTTTAACATCAATTGCGCGTACACCGTTGACGAACGCCGCTGCCAGGAGGGCGCAGGTCATCATCCGGGGTCCGCTCCCTGTGTTCACGATGATCTCATCGAACCGGGACCGTTCGTTCTGAAGAAGTTCGGAGACGAACCGCAAGCACCCCAGCAGGGGTTCCCCTTCAATCCTGTGGACGGAGACGTCTAGCCGAATCAAACCGGCCTTTCGGGCCACCTCGTGGGCGGCCGAGGCGAACTCGGGGGTGTGCAGTAGGATGAGCTTGGTGATTGGGAAAGACCGGACCCCCACGAACACGGCATCCGGGTTCTCACCCACCGTGGCGACCTGGAGAACCTTCATCCGGACGGGAACGCCTGGGAGGGCACAGGCATTGGAGTTCTGTTCCCCGTAGCCAATACCCAGTAGCGGGGGGCTTTGGACATGACCGCTGGCCCTCATCGGTACATCCCCTCGGGCTCTTTCGCGGCCAGTTTCTGTAGCGAGTTCTGGAGTTCGGCGATCTTCCTTCGTTGGTTCTTCTCGAGCGCCTTCGCGGTGATTCGAAGGGGGGTAGGATCTAGATGGAGGGGTGGGACGAGGGGCCCAAGCAACTCGACCACAGAGGCGGCGGCCCAGGAATCCGGTAACCCTTTGCTCACCTCAGTGATCAGGCATAGGACAGGTAAGGTGCGGTCCAGCGATGCCCGGACCAGGGCCCCTCCCATACCGGTCATCTGGCCCGAGGCGCCCGAAAATCCGCACGACTTGAGGACTCGACCTCCGGCGGGATTGGCCGTCGCCACGACATGCGGTGTATGGGCTTCCTTCGTTCCGTCCACGGGAGTCCCTTCGATGATCATCACGAGCGCCACATCCCGGGACTCGGCCCAGTCCAGAATCGTGCGGCTCAATCGGTTCATGATCAGCATTTCGGGCTGGATGTCCGCCAGGGCCACCAGAAGTTGGCTGCACTTCCGGTCCGGTCCGCAGACCACGCCGCTCGAGTACAACCGGAAGGGGGATGATGCGACCCCGTCCGCCATGGTCACGGTGGGGGGGAGGTTGTCGCCCGCGATGAAGCCGATCTCCTCCATCCTAAGGGACTCCACCAAGTAACCCGCAGCGATCGATCCTACCAGCCCGTGGGTAGGGAAACCCACGACGAGCATGGCTCCCTTGGTAGGCTTCTTCCCAAGGTACACCACTCCCAAGGCTCCTCCATGGTCGTCGTCCTTCTCCGACAGTTTTCTATGTGATGCCTGCGGTACCTTCACCATAAGGCTCACCTTCAACAGTTCGAGCCTCGGATGGGCGGGGGAGAAAGTTTACTGGGTTCGATGATGGTGGAGCGGGACAAAGCGGATTCCATTGGCTGCAAAAGGTTGATCACGTGTACGGTGACATCCCGTTCAGAACGACTGATTGATACCGTCGGAATGAGACAGATCACCGGGAACGGTCGGGCCAGGGCCGCCCGCAAGAGGGCCACCCCCATCCCATTCAATGTGCCCGAGACCTCCTGGAATCCATAAGTATTGACCATCTCCATTCCGGACAGATTAGTTGCCACATGGACATTCGCTTCGGGCTGTGCGTCGTCTTCACTTGCTGCCCGTCCGTCGAACGCGACCACGCGGGCCATCCCTTTCCGCGCAGCCCAGTCCGACAGGGTCCGGCTGAGCTCGTTTAGGAGCGTGCTATCTAGTTCCGCTTCTGAGAGGGCTAACAACAACTGGGTGCATTTCTGCTGGGTTGGGCCACAGACCATCCCGCTCCCATCCAGTCGAATGGCGGGAGAGGCCAACCCGTCCTCGACGGTGACCGTACCGGGGAGTGCGTCGCCCGTGATGTGTCCAGGGCTCACCACTCGTAGCCGCCGATCCAACGAGGCGGCTGCCATCGGACCAACCGCACTCTCTGCGGGGCATCCTACGACCAGCACTGCCCCCCCGGTCGGGTCTCCCAATTGTCCACAATCGTCATTGCGCCACCCCTGTCTCCGCTTATCTTGTTCATCTCGCCACCTCTCGGCATCCCCTGATACGGTGATTTCGGACTATAATGGGACCGTTCAACCGTTCTACTAGGTCGTGAGTAGGCGATCTGCGACTCTCGGCCCAGTTCTCGAACCACATTGCCAAGCGTGGTCACCCCCAAACGAGAGGGGGCGTTCCCGGCTCCCTGTCAACTCCAACCCTCGGAGACCGAGCTAATCTATGACCTTTCCGTGTCCAAGACATGTTGCGTCGTTCGCATTCGTGGTGTAAGCCTGTTTACCGAGTGTCCTTCTGCCCCTGGTCGAGGCTAGCACCTACCATCTTCCGGGGGCGAAGGCCATGAGCGGGAATGCCTCGGCGCAGCCTTCCTCCGGCCATGGACCGCGGGAGCAGAGTTCCCGCTTGGATTTGACCTCTCCCTTCGGGGGCACCATCCGCAAGTACCTGGTCTTCGTGATCGTGCTCCTGGGGGTGTTCGAGGTGATCTCACTCACGAAGAACCTGCTCTTGGCTCCCCCGTATGCCGTGTCAATTTATCTTACGGTCTTCGACCATCACTCCCGGTTCGCGAGGCCCGAGAGCATCGCCACAAGCTATGCAGTCGTGATCGCGAGTTCCTCGGTCTTCCAGTACTGGTTGGGTGCCACGGTCCTCACCCTTCTCCTCAATGTTCTCCTAGTTTCGAGTTTCATCTCCTTCACTCCGTATACCCATCCGCCGGCCCTTGCCCTCACCTTGTTCTCCTATCTCGTACACGACCTGATGAGCTTCACTATCGCATCGATCGTAGTGTTGGCAATTGTCGTGGTAGTCGATCTGATCCTGGACCGCACAGACCTCCTGAACGACAGACCCGGGCCGGACGATTCCGCCACTTCGCCCAGGTTGAGTCCCGAAGTTTCAAGGGTTGGAGCTAGAGATTATCCCCCAGGCTCCCTTGAGTCTGGCCGAAGTACTATGTCCGCGAACGAGAATCCTGATGTGAAGGTAGGAACGTCGACGAACTTTGAGTCCCTCGTACTGGGGAGCAAGACCCCAGTGGTGGTGGACTTCTGGGCTCCTTGGTGCATCTGGTGTAAGAAGCTTGCACCCATCTACAACGAACTGGCCTCCACCATGAAGGGGGAACTCACCTTCGTGAAGGTGAATGTGGATGTCGAGCAGGCGCTGGCGAGTCGCTATGACGTCTCAAGCCTCCCCACGCTAAAGTTCTTCTGTGAAGGGCGGGAGATTGGAGAGTTCATAGGTGCCCTGCCCCGAGAACAGCTCCAAGCGAAGTTGAGGGAGGTGGTCGGGATGCACATAGCGTGCATCAACTCCTCTTCTCCGCGTCGGCCGGCCCCTACGGTCTCGGTCCCAACGTAAGTGGAACTTGGGTCCTCGCTTCGGTAAGGGTTGAGATTGCTATGGTTCGCTACGACTTGGCAGTCCTCGGTGCCGGGGTTGCCGGCTTAGCCGCGGGGATGTATGCCGCTCGGCTCAACCTGAAGACGGTCGTGCTCGGAAGAGCGGGGGAAGGGTCTGCGGCACTCGACCTGGGGGGAACCATCACCCTAACGGATGTGGTGGAGAACTATCCTGGCTTCATCAAGCTCACAGGACAGGAGTTGGCCGAAAAGCTCCTCGAGCATGTCCGCTCCTATCCACAGGTAGAGATACGCACCGATTGGGTCCAAAGCCTCGATCGAGACAAGCAATGCTTCTTCCTTCACACAGACAAGGAGGTGCTCCAAGCTTCCACCGTGCTCTTTGCCACCAAGACCAAGCACAGGGAACTCCAGGTTCCCGGACACGACGAGTTTCGAAACAAAGGGGTCCATTACTGCGCACTGTGCGACGGCCCCCTCTACCGGGGAAAGTCGGTGGCCGTGGTGGGAGGTTCGGACTCTGCCGCCAAGGAGGCCCTGGTCCTCGCAGAGCATGCGGAACGGGTCTATCTCATCGCTCGAGGAAAAGAACTGAGGGCGGAGCCCATCAACCGGTCCCGGGTGATGGCTCATCCCCGGATCACGCTTCTTCCCGCGACCAATGTGACGGCGGTCTTGGGCGAGAAGAAGGTCACGAAGGTGACACTGGACGTACCGTTCCAAGGGAGCTCCGAGTTGCCACTGAACGGGATCTTCGTGGCCATAGGAGTCATCCCCCAGTCCGAGCTCGCCCGGACGCTAGGCGTGACGGTGAATACCAAAGGAGAGATTCTCCTGGATCGAAACTCCCGCACCAACGTGCCGGGTGTATACGCAGCGGGGGACGTGGGCGACCGGACATTCAAGCAGGCCATCACTGGTGTGGCGGAGGGAGTCCTTGCTGCCTACAGCGCCTTCGAGGATCTCCACGGAGATGTGGTCTGCGCGTGCAGCGACGATGAGGACCACCCGGCCCACCACCTTCCTTCTTGAACTTCCGACACTTCGGACACCCTTCGGTCCCACCACCCAGAGGTGCCGTTGTGTGTCGAGGTTCTATAGGAGGATTGAAGGCCTATGACTTCCGATCGAGAGATTGCCATTCTCTTGCACAGCGATCCCCAAGATCATGCCTGTGGGCTCCATGCCCTCCTCTATGCGCTCGAGCTGCAAGAGTCCGAAATCGAGGTCCAGCTCATCTTTGACGGTGCCGGGACCACGAGGGTCTCCCTCCTCGAAGGTCCGGCAGAGAAACTGCATCGGATCTTTGAACAGGTGCGCAAGGTCGTCCCTGTGCGGGCCTGCGGCTTCTGCGACGAGGCCTTCCGTGTCACGGAAGGCCTTCCCGCCGCTGACACCGGTCTCTCCTGAAGGAGTATCGGGACCAATCGAGCCCGGCCAAGCTAATCGAGGGCGGATGGGAGCTCCTCACCCTTTGAAGTCCCGCCCGTTCCACGCGGACTTCAACCCTTGAAGGCTTCCGATAAGTACCAGGAAGAGGTCATGAGTGACTGAGGAAAACATGCCCGAACTAAATTGTCCCGCCTGTGGAGCCCTCTTCCCGAACGAAGCCGAACTTCGCCAGCATGGGGGGCAAGCCCACGCCAATCCGCCGACCACGGTTGCCCCCGCAGAACATCGCGACTTCAATTGCGCGGCCTGTGGTGCCCACTTCCACAGCGAGATCGAGCTCAAGGAGCACGGAGCAAAGGCGCACAAGATGTAAGGGCCCACTCCCATGCCCCGCCCGGACCGCTACCGTCAGAATTTGATTTACGCCATCGAAGGTTGGGGTGGATGAGTTCAGACCCGAAGCGTCGCCGGACGATCCATTGCCCCCAGTGCGATGTTCCGGTCAGGGCGGACCGTGCGCGGCAGCACCTCTCCTCCGTACACCCGACCTTCAAGCCAGGACGAGAGTTTGAGGTCCGGCTGGATAAGCTGACCTCCCCTCTCCCCGCTTCGTCTCGGAAAGCGCGCACCCCCACGGCCTTCTTCATGAAATGGAGAGTCGTGGGGATTGTCCTTCTGGTGGTCTTTGTCGGGGTGATTGCGTACGCCCTCACCCGCCCGTCTCCTCCGGGCGAGGCGGTAGGAGACTCGGCCCCCGCCTTCTCCTTCACCGACCTCTCTGGGGTCACCCACACGTTGAGTTCCTACCAGGGCCACCCGGTCTTTCTCTGGTGGATTGCCACTTGGTGCCCCCACTGCACCCAAGATACCCAGGTACTTGCGCAAGACTACTACTCCCGATTCCATGCTGAAGGGATCACGATACTCGAGATCCAGCTTTACAACAACCTGGGCGAATCGGGCCCCTCCCTCTCCACTTTCGCGCAGGACAACGGCTACCGGGGGCAGGTGGGTTGGACCTTCGGCACCTCCGACCCCACGGCCACCGGCCAGTATGACGCCCAAGCCGTCACGGATGTCTACTACCTCCTCAACTCGCAAGGGGTCATCCTCACCCAGGGAGCAGGAGCCGGTGGCGCGTTCCCTTCGCTCCTGACCCAGGCGCAAGGACAGTGACCTCCCCTCGAACCTCACTCTTCCCGGAGTTCCGGGCCGCTCGGGCGGTGTTCCGGAACAAACGATACCTCGGGGCTTACCCCTTGCTCGTGCTCCTCACGGGACTGGCCTACGCGTTCCTCCTATCCTGGCTGTCCGTGGGGACGGTGGCGCTCTGGGGTCTGCGCTTCCTGACCCCACTTCAGGTGACGCTTACCCTCGGATTCGCCTTCCTGTTCCCCTGGCTGGTTCTCGTTGATGTCTATCTCTGGAGGCACCCCACCTGCATCTTCCCGGGAAGGATACGGGGGGGGGAGGGAACCCCGGTCGTCGGAGTGCTCCTAGGGATCCTCCCCAATGCCCTGTGCTGCACACCAATCATCCCGACCCTGCTCGCCCTCTTCGTGAGCGGAAGTACGCTCCTCTCCGTCTCAGTGCCCGTGCAATACGCCATCGCCTCATACGAACCGGAGTTCTACGCGGCCTCGCTGATCCTGCTTTGGATAGCCATCCGATTGGCCTCCCGTCGACTGGTGCTGGGCCAAGGGGAAACAGCGGAAGCAGCTTCTGGATCGGTCGCCCCGAGCCTTCCCGGATGACCTCTGGCCCGGAGACAAGGGAGGCTTACTCCCGGTCTTCAGTATTGGTACTTCTGCTCCCCAACAGGCTCCAATTCCACCCCGAGTCCGATCACGATCCGGTTTACGAAGTGGAAATATCCCACGATCATCGTGGCGTCCAAAATCTCGCGATCCGAGAATCCCACCCTCCGGAGGATTTGTACGTCTTCGTCCGCCGCGGTCGGAGGGGTCTTACCCAGAGTCTTGGCCCACCGAACCAGGACCCTCTCCCTTGGGGTGAGCATCGCAGGAACCCGCCCCTCCCGGAGCTCCTTGACCGCACCGTCGTCTCTCAGGTATCGGTTTAGCGCATCGGAATGGTGCGCGACACAGTAGCCACACTGATTGGCCTGGGAAGTGACCACCCCGAGCAGCTCCCGCTCTCTTCGGGAGAGGGGGCTCTCCCCGTACAGCAGGGCCATGTAGAGCTCGAGATGGGCCTTAAGCGCACGCGGGTTGAGCCCTTGGACCTGGTACACTTGGGCGATGCTCCCCCTTGCCCTAGTAATCTCCCGGTACACTTTCTCGAGTTCTCCTTGGGCTTCCTCCGGAGATACCACGTGAATTCTGACCACGGGTCCCCCAGAGAGCGAGGGAGGTTTAATCCTCTGCTCCCGGGTCCCTCTGGGGAAGGATGCACCTGGATACGGTGGGACGGTCCAACCCGGGGTCCAACGGTTGGTGGCCCCAGATTAGTATGGGACGGGAGTTCTGGTGTCCAAGGAGTCGAAATGTCAGAATTCGAATGTAAAGCGTGCGACATGGAGTTTGCGAACAAAGACGAATTGATGGAACACAAGAAGGCGGTCCACATGGTGGACCACGCCTCGGCCAAATCGGTGTCTCCGAAGCTGTTCGTCCTTTGGGGGGCCATAGGAGGATTCCTAGGTGCCCTCGGGATGCTTGTCGTGATGATGATTGCGGGCAATGCCGCCGCTTGGCCCGTGACGATGCTGGGTGTGATCGGCTTTGCGATGACGGGAGGCTCTCCCACTGCGATGTCCACCATGGCGGTAGGTCTTGTACTTCACCTCATCTCGAGTGTCGTCATCGGCGCGGTACTCGGCACCCTCGGTTTCTTCCTCACCCGGGCCGGACCTGTCGTCAATCGGTTCCTGGCTCCGGTGAACCTCTCCCGCGGAGCCACCACGGGGATCCTGGGGGGAATCGCCGTCTTCTTGGTCTATGGGCTCCCCATGATGATGCTCATGCTGGAGCCGGCCCTGCTCAAGATTGCCACGAACATGGCCACCATGCAGATTGCCACGATGAACCCGGGAATGCCCTCTTCCCAGGTGGCCATGATGGCGGCCTCTATGGCCCAGACCATAGTGAACGGGATGATACCCGGTTTGATAGCGTCCTTTTTTGTGGCACACTTGGTATATGGGATCGTGGTAGGGGTGACCATTGGGTTCGGGGTTTGTCAGTCCCTCCCTCAGTCTGCGCATACCCACGCCCCGAGCGTCTCCAACGTGGCCTCACGCGCCCAGTAGAACTGAAGCCTCAGAGCCCTCGAACCATCATGCGAAGGAGGTGAGAAAAATGTGCGACACCTGTGGTTGCAAGACAAAGAAGAAGGAGTGAGCGGATTCCCCCCACTCCCTCCTCCCGGCCCTCTTCAGGGCCGGGAACCAACCCTTACCCCGCGGAACCCAAGGATTCCTTCCCATGAGGTGCCGCGAAGAACCTTATCCCGGTTTGCGAACTTCCCGGTCGAGTTCGCTTTCTATCCACCCGTTGAAGGAGGGCCGGGATTCGTCAGAGGCACAATCCTTCAGGGGCTTTATGCGCTCGGAGAGGGGAAGGCTTAGTGGCAAGGTGATTCCGAGGACCTCCGGTCCCAGGCCTGCTAGGTGAGGGCTCACAGTGCCGTCCAATCGCGTGGCGGCGGAACCCATTCAAGTTCCAAGGGGGGGGTGAGAGACGAAGGGACCGCAAGCTCCAGCACACCCAAGGACGTTCGGGGGGCGTTCCCGTGGGGGTGGTGGTTGAAGACCCCGATAACTTCGTCCCCGTCCCGGACGGACCCCTTGCAACTTCTCCGCCCAGGTGGAGGGTTTCGGCTCGGTGGAGAGGAGTTCGTACCAGAGCGCTGGGTTCTGCCTGTGCAGCAGCACGTAGGTCGGCACGGCCGTCCGGTGCACGACGAGAGGGAGCAGAAGCGCGTCACGACCCTCTAGGGGGAGGCGTTCGCCAGGAGGACCCGGAGGGTCTCAGGGAGAGAGGCCTCATCCAGCCAGCTCGGAAACCGGAATCCGGTGGCGGTCGAGATCCCCCAATCTCGGAACTCGCACAGAATCCGGCCCAGATCATCGACTCGATCGAAAGAGAGGGAAGGGGGCGCTGGAGAAGGACGAGCCTCATGAGGACCCCCACGAAGGTCAAGTCTGTGGAGTGGCGTGGACCCCGCACCTCTTCCTCCGGAGGGCGAGGGGCGTGTCAAATGGTCGCCTCGATCTGCTGGGCGGATTCTTGGAGGATGTCCCATATCGTGCGTCGGGGGGCCCGGAGCCCCATCCGTTCCATGGTTTGGGAGGCCACCCCGTAGGACGTTCGGGTGGCCAGCTCCGCCGCACAGAGGTGGCCCTCAGGGGAATACCGTTTCCTCTGGACCCCACAGGGCCACAAGGAGAGGAGAGATTGTCCGACCCGAAACCGGTCACGGACCCGACGGATGCGGGTAGACGGTCCCAATTCATGGACCAAAATGCTCGCCCGGGACCCCCACCGCATGGATTGTCGTCTTCCATCCTCGCGCTCCACTCGACACTCGTAATCCAAGATCCGGTCTTGGGAGGCGGCCAACACCTTCTCCAAAGCCCGGGGTCCCAGGTATTCGGCTTTCGACAGAAGGTTCCCAAAGGATAGTCTCCATACGGCATCTGCATCCATTCGCCTCTCCCCCTTTAGGGTTTCTTGTGGTCTCAATCATGGGACAGGTTCGCCCCGTCATCAACCAGACTTCACATTTCACTGAAAGTCAACCCCTGCTCACCCATGCCGGCCAACGGGCTTCAGGCTGCACCCTGCGTTTACGGTGGGAAGGATTTGCACTCACATCTCGGGACCTTGTACGTGCTTCGACACACTTACAATTTTCTCTCCATGAGCTCCGCCGAAAGGGTCCTGGTGATGGATGGCCGCCATAGCTGCTCACCCGTACGTTATAATCCATCCGCATGTCGCTCCTGTATGGGAGTCGCACTATCCGAAAAGTCCCGGTTGAAGCACCTCCGGAGGGGGAAGCCGTCCCTCACCACGATATGTTCCCACTCGAGCCTGCAGATATTCTACGGCGCCCGGACCGAGGGGTTCGGCACCGTCGGGATCGCCCAGGGCACGCCACCTCGGTTCTATGATGCCTTCCCTCTCGCCAAGCCGGACAAGTTCCTGCTCGTCGACCGTTGGGAGAACATCGACTCGATCGTAGGGAAGCTCGAGCAAGCGCGCTCGGTCATCGTGCCCACCGGCTCCTTCGTGGAGTACGTCGGGCCGGACCGGTTCAGCCGCCTGCCCATCCCGGTGTTCGGGAACCGTCGGGTCATGGCGTGGGAGTCCGATCGCGAGAAGGAACGGGTCTGGCTCGAGAAAGCCGGGGTTCCCATGCCTCGAAAGTATCGGGACGCCTCTGAGGTGGACGGACCGGTCATCGTCAAGTACTACGGTGCGAAGGGTGGGAAGGGGTTCATCCTGGCGAAGGACCGCGAGGAACTTCTCCAGAGCCCCATTCGCAATCCGCACGTTATCCAGGAATACATCATCGGCACCCGGTACTATCTCCACTTCTTCTATTCTCCCCTTTCGAAGGAGGGCTATCGTGTGGCGGATGGCAATCTCCAGCTCCTCGGGATCGACCGGCGGGACGAAGCCAACATCGACGAACTGTACAAGCTGGGAGCCCAGGAGGGGCTCGTGAAGAGCGGCGTCCGACCCACGTTCGTCGTCACCGGAAATGTTCCGGTGATCCTGCGGGAGTCCCTGCTCCCCCAGGTCTTCGACATCGCCGGGAACATCGTCGAGACCTCCATCGAGCTCTTCGGAGGCATGGTGGGACCGTTCTGTGTCGAGGGGATCATGACCGAGGAACTCGAGTTCAAGGTATTCGAGATCTCTACCCGCATCGTGGCGGGGACCAACATCTACGTCAACGGCTCGCCCTACTCGGACCTCATCGCCCCCGGTCTTTCGACCGGACGCCGTATCGCCCAGGAACTCAAGCGAGCCACCCGGGCGGACCGGCTGGATGAGGTTTTGAGCTAAGGGCGTTCCACGCGGATGCCCTTCTAGCGGAACCTATATCCCCCTACCCTGTGGAGATAGGAAGACCCATGGACGCACTCCGAGCGACGGCCCTCTCCAAACAGTATCGGTGGAGTGGCGGCACCAACCAGGCCTTGAAATCAGTCTCTCTCACCGTCCCGAAAGGTAGCATCCTTGGGCTCATCGGCCGAAATGGGGCCGGAAAGACGACCTTCCTCCGGATCGCCTCCACCACCCTTCTCCCCTCCGGCGGGAAGATGGATATCTTCGGTCACGATGTGGTGCAGGAGACCAACCTCGTGCGGGAGCGCATCGCAGTGATCCCTCAAGAATCCCGCCCATTCTACTGGATGAACCCCCGCGAGCTCATCTACTACTTCCTCACGCTCCGGGGCCACACCCGCGAGGATGCCCACACCCGGGCCGAGCAAGCCCTGTCGGAACTGGGGTTGCTCGAGTACGCGGACACATTAGTGAGCCGGTTGTCCGGGGGGTTGCGACGGCGCGCCATGGTGGCGATGGTGATGGCGTCGGATGCGGAGATGCTGTTCCTGGACGAGCCGACGACCGGCCTCGACCCCGTGGCCCGACGATCGGTCTGGGAGGCCATCCGGAAGGCTGCCCACGCCCAGCGCACGATCTTCCTCACGACCCATTACCTCGACGAGGCCGAAGCGCTCTCGACCCGCATCGCCATTCTCGAGCGGGGGACGCTTCTGGCGGAAGGTTCACGGGAGGAGATAGCACAGAAGGTGCAGCACCCCTATCGCGTCGTCGTTTCGGGCGGGTTCACCCAAGGCGAGCTCGAAGGGTACGGCGAACCCACGTGGCTCGAGGACCGATGGATGCTCTTCACTGGAGAGAAGGACGCGCGGGAGATCTCCCGGATGGCGCTCGAACGGGGTGCGAGGCTCTCCGTGGCCCCGGTCAGCCTCGAGGACATCTTCCTTCAGATCGTGGGCAAGGACATCTCGCGGGATGAGGAGGGGGACGATGAAGGAGCGTAAGCTCGCCAGCGTTCTGTCGATCATCGCAGCGAACGGCTTCCTTCCCCTGCGACGGCAGCCGCTGTTCCTCATCAACACGCTAACGAGTCCATTCTCCTTCCTCTTCCTCATCTTCATCCTCGGGGGCCCGGACCTCATCGGCTACGGGATCTCCGGGGGCTTAGTGCTCACAATCCTAAGCATCGGGACCTCCCTTCAAGGGGACATGACCCACTACAAAGCCGACCTCAAGTTCCAAGAGATGGTGGTGGCTTCTCCGGTGAAGGCCGGAACCTACGTCACGGGAATGGCCCTGAGCGAGTTCGTCTTCTCCATCCCCGGCATGTGCGTCTTCATCCTTCTCTCGGTGTTCTACGCCCACTACATCTTCCTCGGCGGACTCATTGTCCTTGCGACACTCATCCTCCTGTGGATCTTTGCAAGCGCCCTCGGATTCACGCTCGCGACGTACCTTGCCGACATGCGGGAGACATTCATGATCGCCCCGATCATATCGATCTTCCTAACGGTCGTTCCCCCCGTATACTATCCCATTTCGCGTCTGCCCCCCGTAGTGCGGCCCTTGGCGTACCTTTCACCGACCACCTGGGCAGCGAACCTCGTCCAGGGAGCCATGGGGATATCCTCCACGCCCTTGACCCTAGGGCAGGGACTTCTCGATGGCGGAGTGCTGCTCCTATCGGCCGCCATCCTCTTCCTGGTCGCCTGGAAGAAGTCCCAGTGGCGAGAGCGCTAGGCACGACCTCCGAATTGGTCTGCGACGGCCCTTCCTACTGGGGAAGCGGCGGTGGTGGAGGGGGTGGGGGGGGCGGCGGGATCGCTCCCATGGGTGCGACCACGGGGTTCGGGAGGGTCAGGGGAGCCCCGCACGCCGGACAATCGTGCTTCTCCGGTGTCAGGGTGGTCACGTCGACGCCGGTCCCGCAGTATGGGCAGTAGATCATCCGGGCCAGGCGTTGGGCTACCTGGAGGGCCGCCACCTGCTTTTCCTGTTCCACTGCCAGCGACTGGCTCAGTTTCGGGACCAGGTACGGAAGTGCCTGGGAACAGTAGTTCGCCGTATCCACCGGATCTGGCACATCGAGCCACGCGTGCGAGACGACCGCGATGCGGGGAGGTACTCCCCCCCAGCCGGGTCTCTGCTGTCGCACCCGGAAGGTGATGTTCCTCCAGACCCCAAGACCCACCTTCACGTCCTCGATATCGAGCAGGGATGCCTGACGAAGACTATTCGTGATAAGCCCCGCCGTAGAAAGGATCCTCCGGTCGGTGAGCGCATACGCGCTCTGTGTCCAGACATAGATGCGGTGGCCGGCGAGCGCGACGAACAAGAGGAAGAAGAACCACCACCACGGACTGAGGAGGCTCACCGGGTACACTGCGGCTGACCCTCCTAGGATCACGATGAAGAACCCGTAGAGGAGAAGGCGGATCCAAGAGTATCCGAGGAAGGAAGGCCGGGTCTCGAAGAGTACATTTTCCCCTGGGACAAGGAGGCGTCGCGGCAAGACGCCGGGCCGATGGGAAGCCGGTATTGCGAGAGGAACGACGGAATCTCCCGGCCTGGTGGCGTTGGATTGCACGACAGGCCAATACCCCGGAGGAATTAACCCTGACTGTCGGGGGGACGTTTGGCCCGCTCGACCCCGTACTTGCTGGCCTTCTTGCGCGGCTTGCGCTCCTTCTTCGCGGGTTTGGCCGCAGCTTCCGGGGAAGGACCGGGAGGGACCGGGGTCTCTGTCACCGTGTCGGCCACGACCCGCATCTCCAACGGTTGGAGGAGACGCGGGTCAAGGCGTTGCACGTTCGGGTTGATGTCCTCCGGCCGGACTTTCCCGTCGAACGGATCCTCCTTTGTCCGTGCCTCGCCGATCCTACGTTCGAGCACGACCTTGGACTCCGGTGTTTCCTTTCGGGCACTTACAGAGGTAGGGGGCGCCTTGGCGCTGGTGCTGACCGGGGAGGCCTTTGAGGAGGGGGCCTTGACCGTGCGCGATTTCTTCGGAGTGGCCGAGATGAACTGGTGCCCGAGGTTCCGGCCCACGGGTGTGAGGGCATAGACAGTGCCTCGCTTTTCGGTCTTGGTCCGCGCCACGAGACCAGCCTGGACGAGTGTATCCATGAGAGCCACAAGCTCGGGCTTCGCCAACGGCACATCCTTCCGGATGCCACCCAGCGTTCGTGGCCGCTTCGCCAGGGCCAAGAACACACCGTACGCGTCCTCCCGGGTCGGGATCTTGACCTCGGCCTCGGTCTTGGTCGGCTCGCTCGCGGTGGGAGGAAGAGGAGCAACAGAACCGGGTTCCTCGTTCTTAGGGGTGGATTGCTTCACCTCATTGACCTCGATCCCGTCGGGGGTAATCTTGAGGGCGAAGGGGCGGTAGATCGCCGGTTTCTCCTCGCCCGAGGCTACAGGAATGGGACGAGAGGGGGGTTCGAAGGTGCCGAACGGGCTCTTCGACAACCCCTTCGGCTCAGCGGGCGGGGTGGCAAAGTCGTCGTAGTACCCTTTGGGGGATTTGATGGGCAATGTTTCCGCTTCCTCAGCTTCCGCTGCGGCGCGGCTCCGGGCCGACATCCGACGGAACAAAAGGACGATCACCAAGGCCAACCCGACGGCGATCACGCCGAGCCAAGCGGCCACCGGCAACCCAAGGAGGCTCTCGCTCCAGATGCTATTGGTCTCCCCCTTGCCCAGGGTCACGGAAGTAACCGTCACGACCACACCGTTGGAACCCGCAATGATACCGTTCCCGTCGGTGACCCACACCTCGTACACATAGGTGCCCGCGCCCGCCAGGTACACCGTGCGGGAAGGCCCTCCCCAGCTACCGTTCGTGCCATTCAGGGACCATCGGTAGAGGAAGGGGCCGACCCCTCCGGTGACTTGGACCGAGAGTGTGATGCGCGAACCCACCACCACATTCACGGATGAAGACGAGAGCATGACCGACAAGGGTCGGATCGTGCCCGTGACCTCAAGCATCGTCGTACGATTCACGGAGGTTCCGCTTGCGTCTGTGACCGAGGCGACCACCGAGTAGTTCCCGGGAGAAGTCGGCGTGCAACGCAGATTGGAAGCATTGGACGAAGCGCAGCCGGGTGGGAGACCCGAATAGGAGAACGCGTACGGTGGGGTGCCCCCTGCTGCTTGTACGGTGAAGACGGTGGAGTTCCCAAGCGCGAATGCCTCGGGGACCGCAGTGAAGGTCACGACGGTCAGACCCTGAGGGGCCAGGACGGACAGATCGCCGAAGGAGCTCGCAATGACCCCGTCTGTGTCGGTTACGGTGACATTGATGGTGTAGCTCCCGGGGACGGTCGGAGTGCAGGCGAGGGCCGCCACGCTTTGGGAAGAGCATCCCGGTGGCAGACCCGCATAAGCGTACGAATACGGTGCCGTCCCGTAGGACACCGATGCGTTGAGATATGTTGTTCTTCCCACGGCGATGACGGGTGGAGTGATGTTGAAATACGTAACGCTCGGCACCGGGTTCACGACGAGGGTAAGCGATTGCTGGGCCAGATCCCCGTCTGCGTCGTGCGCGGTGACCTGTACCCTATAGGTCCCGGACTGGGAAGGCGTGCAGGTCAGGTTCGCCGTGCTCCCCGTGGCGCACCCCGGGGGAAGTCCAGTGTAGGCGTACCCCATCGGGGCCGTCCCGCCCGAAACGGTCACCCGGAGCTTGGTCTGGTTCCCCAAGGTAAAGACGGAGGGCAGGGCGACGAAGCTTTGAACCGATGGCTTAGGATTCACCAGGATCCCGGCGGACCGGTTGAGCGAGTTCCCGTCGGAATCCGTCACGAAGACCTTCACGGGAAAATAACCCGTCGCGGTTGGAGAACAGAACAGGGTCGGGGTGTCCGCAGATGCGCACCCCGTTGGGAGTCCCACATACCGGTAGGTGAAGGGGGCCGTCCCTCCTTTCATTTGGACGGACAGATTGGTGGAGTTGCCAAGGGTCAGTTCCGAGGGCCCGGCCGAGAAGGTGAGGTTCGATGGAAAGGGATTCACCGTGAGGAGCGCCTGAGTCTGATTGGTTTCCCCGAACGCATCGGTCACCGTGACCCGGATGGTGAATGATCCGGTGGTGTTCGGAAGGCAGGTCCATCGGGAAATGTTCTGCGAGGAACACCCGGGAGGCACCGGTGCATAGAGAAACGACAAGGGGGCCGTTCCTCCCTGGACGGTCACGTTGGCAAACGTCGAGTTGCCGAGGGTCACCTGGGAAGGCACAAGAGAGAAGGAGGTGATGTGGGGCGAGGGTGCGATGTTCAGAGACGTCGTCCGCGATGCGGTGATCCCGTTGGCGTCAGAGACTATGACGGACACATTGTAGTTGCCCGGTCCCGTGGGGGTACATTGGAAAGTGGGAGCATTTGGAAAATTGCACCCTGGTGGGAGCACCCCCCCATAGGAGTAATTGTAAGGAGGTGTGCCTCCCGAGACCACCGCGGAGAAACGGGTAGTCATACCCTGGTCGATGGCGGCGGGTTGGGCGCTGAAGGACGTTACCGTCGGGTTCGGAACATACAGTGCGCTGACGTTCCCCGATCCCTCGTTCGTCACGTAGACGTAATCATTGAGACCGTCGTACGCCACTGCCCAAGGCCGGAGTCCCACCGGGTAGGTACCGGTGACGGACTGGCTATGGATTTCGGTGACCGCGCCCGACCCCGAATCCGCGACGAAGATGGCGGCGTCGATCCCATCGTAGGCGGCTCCTTGCGGATAGGCCCCGACCGAAACATTGCCGAGGACGGTTTTGCTCGAAACCACGGTGGAGTTGTTCGCGTTCGTGTCCGAGATATAGAGGGCGCCCGTGCCCGAATCAAAGGCAATGCCCGTGGGGTCCGTGAACCCCGAAACGTTGGCCACCACCGACACGTTATCGATAAGGGTTAGGTTATTCGAGCCGCTGTTCGTCACGTAAACGTAACGATTGTAAGCATTGAAGGCGAGGCCTGCGGGAAGTGAACCAACGACCAAGGATGTGACCAAGGAGGTGCCCGAGATCACATCCACTTGGCCCAAGGCGTCCGCCGCATAGATCTCCTTGTTGTCGGGATTGTACAGAAGGGCCGACACCCGCCCGGGAGTCGTCACGACGCTGACCTTGGAGCCCGTAGCGGCGGAGAAGACGCCGACACAATACTTTCCGGCAGTACCCGAGTGGTTGTCTGCGATGTAGAGGTATCCATTGGCGGGGTCGAACGCGATGGCCGTAGGGACAGGACCCGTTCCGCACCAACTCCCGAGACTGAGATTGTTCGAGACTCGGTTCGTGGACCCCGAAATCACGCTCACACTGTTCGAACCCGAGTTCGTTACGAAGATCTGGTCATTGCTCAAGTTGGTACCGCTCACATTGAGGGCCATCCCCCAAGGGGCGGTGCCCACGGATATGCTGATGGCCTTCGTCAACGGAAGGGAAGGAGCCGCGTGCGACGTTACGATGGGAGCAACGGCCCGCGAGCTGAACCGGCTGCTTTCAAGGTGAGATGCCGGAAGAGGGGATGGAGTCCAGTGGCCCCAGTACCCGGCTCCGGCGAGGGATCCGAGCAGGAGTAAGACTAGGATACCCGTGTGCTGGAGTCTCACACCCAAGCCAAGCATTGCGGAGAATAAGAGGGCTTGCCCATCCCGGAAGGCTTCCGCGGCGAGAGGGGCAGGGACGGCTTAGTCCTGCCAATCAAACCGGACCCTCTCCGTGACCGCCCGACGGTCGTGGGGGTTCTCCCGACGCACCGGTTGGGACCGATCGTCGTTCATGGCGACCAGAGCCTCCTCGATCTTGCGGACGCGGGCTGAGAGGGTTTCGACCTTTTCGGCGAGGCGGCGAAGTTCTTCCCGCACCTCCTCGAAGGAGGTAGGGACCTGAGACTCCTTGACTTCCATGGTACGGTCCTGATGGCGAAAGGCGAGGCGATATAATCAACTTTGTGGGCGGAACTCGATGTGGACCCGCCAGTCTCCGCGTCGGAACGGGAAGTCCTTTCGGAAATGACCACCCCGGCTCTCTTCCCGGGTCAAGGCCCCCAAGGCCATCAGGAGCGCCGTCAGCGCCTGGTTCTCTGCCGGGGTGGCCATCCCAGCGTTTCGCTCTCTCCGCAACCGCTCCCATTCGCTTCGGAACAGTCGGACCGCTTCCTCGAGGGGCTTGCGGTCCCGGACGATCCCGACGTTCTTCCAAAGCAACGCACCAATCTTTTCCGGGGACAAGGGGTTCCGGTCAACGGCCGTGTGTCTCGAAGATTGCGCTCTAAGGCGGACAGGATAGGTCGGAATGGACCCATCCACTCGTTTCCAAGGATCCGGTCGAGAAAGGGCACGGACCAGACGCTCACCGAATACCAACCCTTCCATCAGAGAGTTGCTCGCCAGCCGGTTGGCGCCATGGATCCCGGTTGACGCCACTTCGCCGCATGCGTACAATCCGGGAAGCGAGGTCCGTCCGTCCAGATCAGTGGCGATCCCGCCTACCATGTAGTGGGCCACGGGCGTCACTGGGATGAGATCGCGGTCGAGCCGCAGACCAACGCTATCGAGGAACTTGAAGACCGTGGGGAACCGGACGCGCAGTTTTTCGGCGGGGATGGCCGTGGCATCGAGGTACACCACAGGGTCTCCAAGTTTTGCCATGTGCGTCACAATGGCCCGGGCAACGATGTCGCGCGGTGCGAGTTCTGCCAGGGGGTGATAGGACTTGAGGAACGCTTCCCCCCGGGAGTCGCGCAGGAGCGCCCCCTCACCTCGCAGAGCCTCGGTCAGTAGGAAACGGGGCTTACCCTGCCCATAGTAGACCGTAGGGTGGAACTGCATGAACTCCATGTCCCGCACGGACGCACCGGCGGTCAGGGCGATGGCGACCCCCTCACCGGTGGCGACGGATGGGTTGGAGGATTCCTGGAAAAGTCGTCCGCCTCCGCCGGTGGCGAGCACCACTTGGTCCGCCTCGAGCGATAGCTCCCCCCGGGGACCCCATCCCTGGATCCCACAGACCCGCCCCCTCGTCGTCAGCAGAGCGCGCAGCGTGAAGCCTTCCCACACCTCGATGGACCGTTCGCGGACCTTCCGTTGCAAAGTTTCCTCGATCTGACGTCCGGTCGCATCGCCACCGGCGTGGAGCACACGAGGGAGGGAATGCGCCGCTTCCCGGCCCAGTGTGATCTCTCCTTCCACTGTGTCAAAGGGGACCCCGAGGCGGACGAGGTCTGCGATTCGGTACGGGGCCTCCCGTGCGAGCACCCAAGCCGCTCGGCGGTCCACGAGCCCCGCTCCGGCATGGACGGTATCCCGGAAGTGAAGCTGGATGGAGTCCTTAGGACCGATCGCCGCAGCGATCCCTCCCTGGGCATAGAGGGTGTTCGACTCCTTGAGCGATGACTTTGTAATGAGGAGCGGGGTGATCCCTGATTCTTGAGCCCGCAGGGCCACAAAAAGCCCAGCGATCCCCGTCCCGACGATGACCAAGGGCCGCCGACCCCGACGGGAGGTCATCGACTGGAGTCCACCCCGGGCGAGACCTCCCATATGTAAATGGGCTCGTGCAGGGTCGAAACGAAGCCGGCCCGGGAGTACAATGCCCGTGCGGGAAGGTTGGCCGTGGTCACCCAGAGTGTCACCTCCCGGATGCCCCGGGCAAGCAGCCCCCGAAGTGCTCGATGTAGCAGGGCGATGCTCACCCGCTGGCCCCGGAACTCCGGCAGGAGCGCCACATCGGCGATCAATGCCCGGCCAGGGGCCAGTTCGACGGAGAGCACGAACCCGATGAGTTCCTCCCCTCCTCCGGTCTCTCTGATCACACCCGGAGAGCCATCCGGTACGAAGACGCCGAGGGATCCACCTACCAGTTCAGAAAGGATCCGTTCGTCTTCGGTAATGTTCTCCGCTACGAGCCCGCGGTCCGGGCTCGCTTCAAAGGCGCGGAAATCCACCGAGGCCAGGATCCCCGCAGGGAAACGGGAGGCATGGACGAACCGGAGGCCGGGAGGGAGAGGAGGTTGCTCGGGGGGGGAACTGGAGTCCAAACGGAGTACCATGCGCTCTCGTTCGAAGGACCGGAACGGTAGACCCCAGGTCGGGAACAATGCTTGCAGTCGTACTTCGGCATCCCGGTCGACGGCGGAAAAGGTGACGTCAAATCGACGGATGCCCGAGGGAGGCGAGCTGACCAATTCTCGCAGCAGCGGCTCGCCGTCCTCCTCCGCAGACCCCGACGTTGCAAGGAACAAGTGGGAAAAGCACCGGTGACCTCGCACCGTGTTGATGAGCATGGCAGTCACCTTCCCGTCCAAAGTTGAAAGCCGCGCTTCCATGTGCCCTGCCCGGAGGCTCACTTCGGAGTCTTCCGCCCAATCCGGGGGCACGGCTTCTCCCTTGCGTCGTAGGGCATGAGAGAGCAGGGTCAGCGGTTCCCGAAGGTCTCCGGCGTACCCCCGGGCGGCCTCCCGCCTCCGCTCTGACAATTCCCCCCCTCCCCGTTAGCGGCGTGCGTACCGGCTGGCGATGAGACCTTGGATCTGGTGCACCCGGTTGGTGATCCGGTCCAGCTCGGCAGCTGTAGCTAGGATCGCCCGGTAGGTCACGTTGAGTTCATCGCGCCAAGGTTTCGCCAGGACCATTCGCCGACGAAGCTCTCCCCGGGTAAGCTCATCTGTCACTGGGTCGGGACGCAAGGCGAGGAAACGCTCCTCCACCTCCTTCACGTGGACAAGCTGGCGTTCGAGGTCTTCCCTCAATTGCGCATGGCGAAGAATGAGCTGGTGCAGCTCGAGCTCTAAGTTATTTGCGTCCGGTGCCGCCATGCTCGCTCGCAAGCCTTTCCCTCAGGATCGCGGAGATGTCCGGAGCCACCGACCCGCGCTCCGCGGCATTATCCAGGGTGTCCGTCGACAGGATCTCGGTGGCCACTCCTTTGATGCGCTCAAAGGCATCTTTGAGGAACAGGCCATGGGTGCAGGCGGCGATCACCTTCTCGGCGCCCATTCGGCGAAGCACTTGGGCGCTCTCCACTATCGTACCGCCCGTCGATATCACGTCATCCAGGATCGCCACGTGCTTGCCGTGGAGGTCGGGGGCGTCTTCAGGGAGAGTTATCTCGACATGCTCGCTGTCGATGCGCTTCTTCTGGAGGGAGATGCACGGCTTGTGCAGGAGGTCCGCCATCTTCTGGCCGCGCTCTACCGCGCCTTTGTCAGGAGATACTAGGAGGTCGACCGGGCGGCGCCGGAGGAGCCGGGCGATCGCCGGGACACCGCTCACCTCCCGCATGGGCTTGGAAAAGATCTCCCGGTTGAAGGGGCTGTGGAGATCTACCGTGATGACCGCGTCGGCATCGACCTCGAGCCGGCGGGCCATGGCCCGGGCAGACACGGCCTCCCCGGGAAAGAAGCGGCGGTCTTGCCGGGAGTACCCGAAGTAGGGTATGACCAAGGTCAGGCTCCGCGCCCCCCCCTCCCGGATCGCGTCCTCCAAGAGGAAGAGCTCGAGGATGTCTTCGTCGCGGCGGGTGGACTGGACGAGTATCACATCCTCCCCTTCGAACCGCCCACCGATGCGAACGTAAAGCTCACCGTCCGGGAACCGCTTCTTGAAGGGGAGGGTGAACGGCGAGTTCCCCAGTTCACGCGAGATGCTCTCCGCGAGTGAGGTCGATGCGCTTCCTCCGACGACCAGCAAATCAGTATGCCTCCCGCAAGCTGGGGCCTAGGAGGGACGGGTATTTGAGAGTGACATCCTCCCTCGGGTTGGGCCCAAGTGCACTCCACGCATACTTGCGGCGGGAAAGCCTTTTAGTCAAGGTGGTCGCTTCATCGACCGGGACGAGACAACCGGGACCTGCTTCTAAGGAATGCCGCTCATTCATCCTCGACCGCGGTGGGCCTACAATGCCTCGCCCATTGAAGGGGAGGGACTTCCCGCTCACAGCCTATAAGCGCACGTTTTTCCGTATCCATTGTCGAACCCACGATGTCTACACCTCCTTTGCCTTCCCGAACCACCGTCCCGGAGCGCTTCCTTTCCGCGGACCGGTACAGGGCCCGCCGGGAGTGGTCCCGCTACGAAGGCACCCCCCAGCGCGATCTCCTCCGGCGTGTACGGGAATCCTTTTTGTCCACCACACTCCGGAGGTCCGGTCGCCGATCTCCGCTCACACTTGAAGTGGGCCCGGGCCCGGGGCGTTTCACCCCGATCCTGTCCCAGCGGTCGGACCGATTGATCCTCCTCGATGCTTCCATCGCCATGTTGCGCGAGGGCCGCCAGCGACGGGCGAAGAGGCCGTTCGATCCTCGTTGCCGGGTCGGAGAAGTGGTGGCAGATGCGGGAATGCTCCCCCTGACCACCGAGATCTCGGCCTGTACCGTGGCCCTCGGCAATGTCCTGGGATTCGCTGGGAGTCGCGCCCCGCAGGTGTTCGATGAACTTGTACGGTCGCTAAGGCGTCGTGGAGTTCTTGTTGTGGAGACGGCAAGTCCGATCCTGGAGATGCCCAGTTTCACGAGGGGCTGTACCCTAAGGGATTGGCGAAGGATGATCTCCCAACCACCGGCGTCGCTCCTCCCGTCCCTGCTTCGCCAAGGATTCTCCAAGGTGATCCCACCCGCTTCACGATATCGCGAGGAAGACACCTTCCAGTTCCTCGATCCCCAGGAGATAAGGGACTGGATATCCGATGCCGGTCTCTCTATAGAAGATCAGATGGTGGCCGCCCCCATGACCGGAGGATCACCTGAGCTTGTGGCAGACGTCACGCACGGTCGCCAAGATGCGTTGGAGCGATTGGTCGAATGGGAATTGTTTGCCGGTCGGCGAAAGGAATTGCTGATGCAAGGGGGGCATACCCTTACGGTGGCCCGGGCTCCTTGACCGAAAGTCGCGAGCTACTTCCCTCGGACACCACGGGGGTCACTTCAGCGGCCCCACCACCTTCTCCACGGCGGCGAGGATCTCCCCGGACTTGCCCAGCGCGGTCAGCTTGTTGAGGTCCGGATAGAGCGGGCGGTCTTCCTCCACCTTGCGTACGTGTTGCCGGATGACCTCGAAAGCAGCCCGGGTCCCCGGAGAGGCGTCGCCCGGATCGCGGAATTCCAGGGCTTGCGCCGCCGAGAGGAGCTCTACGGCGAGGATGGACCAGGAGTTCTCCAGGATCCGGCGGGTCTTAACCGCCGTCGTCATCCCCATGGAGACAAAATCCTCCTGGTCGGCCGCTGCCGGTATGGATCCCGTGGCCGCCGGATGGGCCAGCACCCGGTTCTCGGCCACCAGGGAACCGGCAGTGTACTGGATGAGCATGAGCCCCGAGAACATCCCGGCCCCCGATGTCAGGAACGCGGGAAGCCCTGCCGAAAGATGGGGATTCATCAGGCGGTTCACCCGGCGCTCCGAAAGGACGCCCACGGTCGTTACGGCGATGCCGAGCAGCTCCAGGGCGAAGGCCATCGGCGTTCCTTGGAAGTTGGCTCCGGCGATGGCTTCCCCCTCGTCAGGGAAAAAGGTCGGGTTGTCTGCCGCATGGTTGAGTTCGATCTCGAGCATGTAACGGGCCCAGGCAAGCGCATCTTTGGCGGACCCGACGACCTGTGGGCTGGACCGGAGCGAATAGGCATCCTGCACCTTCTTCCCCGGACGCTCGAGCAGCCGAGAACCCTTCGTGATCCGACGTAGGTTCTCAGCGCTCGCCATGGCCCCAGGATAGCCCCGGACGGCGTGGATCCGTGGGTCATAGGCTTTCATGTTCGCGTTGAGCGCTTCCAACGTCATGCCAAGGGCCACCTCCTGCGTCTTGAGCCACCGGTCGGCGTCGAAGACCTCAAGACACCCCATGCCCGTGATGACGTTCGAACCATTGATCGTGGCAAGGCCGTCCCGTTCCCGATACACGATCGGTGAGATCCCCGCCTCCCGGAGCGCCTCGGCCCCTGGCAACCGCT